>NZ_FOGH01000002.1 GCF_900111165.1 Nitrosomonas sp. Nm51 | reverse complement strand
CCAAATCCTATGCGCTTGCGAAAATGAACCAGTTCCGTGCTATGGCAAGGCAGCCTGCGTTGAAATTCCTGCATGCCGCAAAAAGCCTGGTAGTAGGGATTACGTTTCCACTGCAATACCACTGCTTCATCGCTCAAGTTCTCCAACTGCTTGAGGATCAACAACCCAACCATCAGGCGAATCGGTTTACTGGGCGCACCTGTGTCTTCGGTGTAATGAACGCTAAACGCTTTATCAAACTCATGCCAGGGAATAACGGTTGATAGTTTGAGCAGCGGATCAGAAGAATCAAGCTGTAACAACAGGTCTGTTTCAAACAAACTGAGTTGATGAAAAGTTTTGCTGGGTGTGAGCATCGATAAATCACCATTTCGACCAGAAATAAGTGCTCATTTTATCATTTTCTGGTCGATCTGAACAGTACAATTATTGATATTTATAATTAATATCAATCACTTGAATGTATTTAAGCATCGACTAAATAAGTTTGAATATACTTACTCACGGCTGGAGCAGCCACCAGCATCTATTTTAGTAGTCCCAAAAAATCACTTACTTTCACACTCTTATAAACCAAGGATTCGACACAATTAATTTCTTTCCAAAAACAACTGCATATTTGGTTTTAAGTATTTAAAACGAAAAAAAATTCCTACATGATGGCTACACAACGAAATAAATAAAAATATAACCTAAATTAATATCACTAACCTAGTGATTTTATGGTGGGTCTGGTTGGACTCGAACCAACGACCAAGGGATTATGAGTCCCCTGCTCTAACCAACTGAGCTACAGACCCGAATATTGTAATTTATTAGTTACTGGTATCCAGAAAACTACGTAATCTTTCGGAACGTGCGGGATGGCGTAATTTCCGCAAGGCTTTGGCCTCAATCTGGCGGATACGTTCACGCGTTACATCAAATTGTTTTCCTACTTCTTCAAGTGTATGGTCAGTATTCATTTCGATACCGAAACGCATCCGCAACACTTTTGCCTCCCGTGGTGTTAATGAATCAAGTATATCCTTTGTGACACCACGCAAGCTAGCATAAACTGCCGCGTCGGAAGGTGCCATTGTGGCTGCATCCTCGATGAAATCGCCCAGATGAGAATCCTCGTCATCACCAATTGGTGTTTCCATGGAAATAGGTTCCTTGGAAATTTTGAGTATCTTGCGAATTTTCTCTTCCGGCATTTCCATTTTTTCAGCGAGCACTGCAGGTTCGGGTTCTTGTCCGGTTTCCTGAAGAATCTGGCGCGAGATACGATTCATTTTATTGATGGTTTCGATCATATGAACCGGAATACGAATAGTACGAGCCTGGTCCGCGATGGAACGTGTGATGGCTTGGCGTATCCACCAGGTTGCATAGGTGGAGAATTTATAGCCACGGCGGTATTCAAATTTATCAACCGCTTTCATCAAGCCTATATTACCTTCCTGTATTAAATCAAGAAACTGCAAACCACGGTTAGTATACTTTTTAGCAATTGATATAACCAAGCGCAGATTGGCTTCGGTCATTTCACGTTTTGCGCGACGCGCTTTGGCCTCACCGGTTGACATTTTCCGGTTGATTTCTCTGAGATCCTTTATTGAAATACCAATTGTATCTTTAAGCGCCAGCAGTTTTTGCTGCTGCTCAAGAATTTCCGGCTTGTAATGTTCCAGTGCCTGACTATATGTCTTGGCTGCATTGATTTCATTGTCAACCCAGTCAAAGTTTGTTTCATGACCAGGAAATGTTTTTAGGAAATGGCTGCGTGGCATTTTCGACTTGGATACACAAAGCTCCATTATTTTGCGTTCATAGCTGCGCACATTCCGAACTAGGCTGCGCTGTGTATCACAAAGCTTTTCAACCATTTTTGCAGAAAATCGAATACACATCAATTCGTTGGAAATTTTTTCCTGTAACTCCCGGTACTTGCGGCTTCCAGGCCCTTCTTCCTTGAGTACGGCTTGCATGTCCGAATAGCGTGCACGAACAATTTCAAAATGTTCTGACGCACCGGCTTTAAGCCTCATCAAGTCTGCGCTGCCAATTGTGTCGCTGTCATCGGACTCATCATCTGAATCATCATCCATGTCGTCCAGGTCCGCACCCAGCGATTCGCCCATCATTTCTTCATTAACAATATCTTGATCATCCGAGTCAACCAATCCATCGACCACTTCATCAATGCGCAGCTTGTCACTTTCCACTTCTGAAGCAAGTTTAATGATCTCCGCAATAATTGGCGGACACGCGGAGATGGCTTGAATCATATGACGTAACCCGCCTTCAATACGCTTGGCAATCTCGATTTCGCTCTCGCGGGTTAACAATCCGACCGAGCCCATTTCCCGCATGTACATTCGCACCGGATCGGTCGTACGCCCAAACTCCGAGTCTACTGAAGACAGTGCAGCTTCCGCTTCTTCTGCGACATCTTCATCGGCAACGGTAGTTGCAGCATCCGACATCAACAATGTCTCAGCATCAGGTGCTTCGTCATGCACGGAAATACCCATATCATTAATCATGCTGATGATGCTTTCTATTTGCTCGGCATCGAGCATATCGTCTGGCAAATGATCGTTTATTTCCGCATAGGTCAGATAACCACGTTCTTTGCCCAGCACAATCAGTCTCTTGAGGCGCATACGCCGCGCTTCAATATCCTGCGCCTGCAAATTATTTTCAGATGAAGCGGCAGCAGATTCAAGGCTATTGAGCTGTTCTGTAATTGCTGCAGCTTTTGATTTTTTACTGGCCCTGGTTTTTGTTTTCTTCAACGTCTTGGACAAGAAATCTTGTGTAACATCGCTGGAGCCTGAATTTTCAGCTGCACTACTGGCTTTTTTTCGCGCTTTTTTCACTGTATCCGCTGGTCTCTTTGTCTCTGTAGTATTTTGCGCTTGACCCTTTTGTAGTAAAATCTCTTTCCGATCTTCTGCTCCTGCGGCAGACTTTTTCGCCGTTGTCCCAATTGCTTTATCCGGTTTTGTCTTTGACATATACATTTCCAAAATTGGATGAAATTAATTAAAAGTATTAAAGCCGAAAGCGACGGATTATATCAAAAATCTCACTCGCTGGCATTCTGACGACATATCTATGCAACTAATCCTCTGGTATTATTGTCCTGCCCGGCCGTGAACACCAGTCGCCTAAATTCAGGATTGCATATCGATCATATCGTTTTAATCATTAGTGCATAGCCAAGCGCTGGAGTTCGCGCTTCTCCGCATCAGTCAGCAAATTTAAAGGTTTATTATGTAGTTCCTTCATCCGTTTTTTCCGCTGCATTTCCTGCAGTTTTTTTACAGCACCGGCAAATTCCGCTTCAAGATCCATTGCATCATCCCATTCCAGTATTTCGCTTTCGATTTTCTCCAGCAATACACGATAAGGATTATCCTGCAAAAATGACAGAATTGACATTGCTTGTGCGTTATCCACAATATCTGGGTGGCCGTTAAAAAATTCAACGAGGTATTTCAGTGCAGCCAATTCTTCATTAGTGTCATTGTCCAGCACTAGTGTCTCATTTTCCAGATTACGAAAAAATTTTGGATTGTACAACAACAGTAGCAGCAGCCAGCGGCAGGGCGATGCGGGCTGTTTCCGGGCTGTTTTTGCAGGCACACGAACTGAAGCGGTCTGTTTTATCTGTAATAGTGTTGCCAATTCATTCTGATCCAAAGCACTTAGTTCCGACAGCCGTTTCAACAGCATCAGCATCAAAGCTGGCGCTTTGATTCGCTGCAACATTGGCTTGACATCATGGATTAATCGGGCGCGACTTTCGCTCGTTTGCAGGCTTTGTCCACAAGACAATGTATGCAACAGAAATTCAGATAACGGTACTGCCTGTGCAACATGCTGTTCAAATGCATCTTTTCCGTTCTTTCTGACAAAACTGTCCGGATCTTCGCCCTCGGGCAAAAACAAAAAATGAATAGTTTTGCTATCGGTTAATTGATCGAGGCTGTTTTCAAGCGCACGCCATGCTGCTTTTTTACCGGCGTTGTCGCCATCAAAACAAAAAACGATTTTATCGGACTGGCGCAACAACTTTTGAATATGGACACTTGTTATCGCCGTACCCAATGTTGCGACGGCATTATCGATGTCATACTGTGACAAAGCCACAACATCCATATAACCCTCAACGACAATCACATAACCCGCATCCCGGATCGCCCTGCGCGCTAAGAACAGGTTATATACCTCTTGTCCTTTTACAAATAAATCTGTTTCGGGCGAATTAAGGTATTTGGGCTCGCCCTGCCCCACGATGCGCCCTCCAAAAGCAATAATTTGACCTTTTTGATTCAGAATCGGAAACATAATTCGGTCTCTGAACCGATCGTATTGCTTGCCATCCTCACCGGATACAGCCAGACCTGCATGCACCAGTTTTTTTCTTGTTTTCTCAGTTCTGTAATCAGCAAACAAAGCTGATAAGCTGTGCCAGTCATCGGGGGCATAGCCTAACCCGAATCGTGCTGCAGTTTCCCCGCTAACCCCTCGCTGTTTGAGATAGTCAACTGCCTTTTCCGACTGTTTCAATTGTTTCCGGTAAAATTGGGTTGCTGCGCGTATGATCTCGAGCAGATCATGTAAAACACAATCAGTATCACGATCCTCATTATGCGCCGTATTTGAACGGCCCGTACTTACGTCGGACTGCGGTTCAGGCACTTGTAAACCGACGGAAAAAGCCAGTTCCTTAACAGCTTCCACAAATCCGATTCCACGGTATTCCATCAGAAAATTAATCGCGTCGCCGTGAGCGCCGCAACCAAAACAATGGTAAAACTGTTTAACAGCACTTACTGTAAATGATGGTGTTTTTTCAGTATGAAAAGGGCAGCAAGCGACGTAATTGGCGCCGGCTTTTTTAAGAGAAACATGCCGGTCGACTGCATCTATTATATTGACGCGGGCAAGTAAATCATGAATGAATGACTCCGGTATCATGTTTTAAAATCAATCAACTCCCGGCAAAAAAGAAGAGTGAGAAAACAGATCAGTCTAATGATTTTGCCTATTCTAACCAGCTATTTTTGTTTTCACAATTGCCGATACCTTGCCCATATCGGCACGACCGCTAATATTAGGCTTTAATATTGTCATGACTTTACCCATATCCTGCATGCCTTTTGCATCAGCAATTGATATGGCCTCAATAACCAGTTTGTCAATTTCTTCTTCCGACAAACCCCTGGGCATATAAACGCTGAGAATATTCATTTCTTCTTTTTCTACGGTAGCCAGATCGTGGCGCTGCGCAGCTTCATATTGCTGAACTGAATCCCTGCGCTGTTTTAGCATTTTTTCAATTACCGTAATAATCGCCGTATCATCAAGCTCCCGATGTCCGTCGATTTCTTTTTGTTTGATGGCTGCCTGTAATAGCCGAATGGTATCGCGCTGCCGGACGTCACCCGCACGCATCGCGGCTTTCATATCATCGGTAATCTTTTGTTTAAGACTCATCTTCCATACTGAAGCACATTCAGCGCCAATTCAATTTCGATAGTGCAGGTCTTTTAGAAAAAGCTGCCACTAATAAAGTTTAGGCGGCAATAGCTGGCTACGAAGACGTTTGTAGTTGCGCTTGACAGCAGCTGCCAATTTACGCTTGCGCTCCGCTGTGGGTTTTTCATAGAATTCACGTGCACGCAATTCAGTCAACAAGCCGGTTTTCTCAATTGTACGTTTAAAACGACGCATTGCAACTTCAAACGGCTCATTTTCTTTAACTTTAACAGTTGTCATAAATCTTCAAAATCCTCCTATATTATCCTATATACGCACAAAAAGCCTTATATAATACCATAATTTTTTAAAATCGTGTATCTATGATTATTTTAGGGATAGAAACCTCTTGCGACGAAACAGGAATAGCACTTTACGACACAGACAGCGGTTTGTTAAATCATGCACTATATTCACAAATCGACATGCACAGTGAATATGGCGGCGTTGTACCGGAGCTTGCTTCCCGGGATCATATTCGACGTATTCTCCCGCTCATTGAACAGGTACTGAGCAAAGCGCAATTGGCGCTTGGCGATATCAATGCAATTGCCTGCACGCAGGGACCAGGCCTCGCAGGCGCCTTGTTGGTGGGCGCCAGTGTCGCCGCTGCACTTGGTTACGCGCTAAACATTCCTGTACTGGGTATCCATCATCTTGAAGGACACCTGCTCTCCCCGCTATTGTCAACACCAGCGCCACAATTTCCCTTTATCGCACTGCTGGTCTCAGGGGGTCACACGCAGCTCATGCAAGTTAATGGCGTAGGACAATACCGTTTATTGGGCGAAACCCTGGATGACGCCGCCGGAGAGGCTTTTGATAAAACAGCAAAACTGCTAGGACTCGGTTATCCCGGCGGTGCAGCCTTATCAGAACTTGCCCGGCAAGGCCGTCCCGGGAAATTCAAGTTGCCTTGCCCAATGATCGATAGCGGCGACCTCAATTTCAGTTTCAGCGGACTCAAAACTGCAGTGCTGACTCTGATTAACAAGCAGCACATGAATCCTCAGACAAGTGCAGATATTGCCTTGGCCTTTCAGGAAGCCATAGTTACCGTGCTCACCGAAAAATCACTCGCAGCGTTATCGCATACCAATTTAAATCAACTGGTCGTTGCTGGAGGAGTTGGCGCAAATCAGCGACTGCGCCGGCACTTGACACGCAAAACCGCTTCCATCGGCGCGACCGCTTTTTATCCACAGCTGGAGTTTTGTACCGATAACGGCGCCATGATCGCGCTTGCCGGTGCAATGCGATTACAGACAAACGATAAAATCCGTCAGGCTACGGCAGGCAGTTTTACTGTGCGAGCGCGCTGGAGCTTGTCCCCGGGGGGCGTTAACACAAAGCGATAATTCCAGCTAAGACATTATGTGCCCGGATTTATTTTTTTGCTATCAACGCTTCATATTTTGCGCGCAACTGCGCTTTGCTTTCAACAACATCCGGATTGGAAACGATGCAATCAACCGGACAGACCTCAACACATTGCGGCACATCGTAGTGCCCCACACATTCGGTACATTTCTCGGGATCAATCATGTAAATTTCTTCACCCTGTGAAATGGCGCCATTCGGACATTCCGGCTCGCAAACATCACAATTGATACACTCGTCCGTTATGATTAATGCCATTGCTTCCTCAAATATAAACCGTTATTTTCGTACAATTTTATCGTGCAACCTTTGCGCCACAATCGGATGTACAAATTTATCCGCCTTGCCGCCGAGTAACGCAATTTCCCGGACAATTGTTGCTGAAACAAACATGTACTGTTCGCTCGGTGTCATGAATAACGTTTCAACATCGGGATACATGCTGCGGTTCATACCCGCCATTTGGAACTCATACTCAAAGTCAGAAGCGGCGCGCAAACCACGTAAAATAATTTTGGCATCATGTTGCCGCAAAAAATCCATTAACAAACCTGAAAAAGGAATGATCGTCACATTATCACAACCGGATAAAACCTGCGTAGCCATATCAACGCGCTCTTCCAGGGAAAAAAACGGGTTTTTTCCGCTGCTGTCAGCAACAGCCACAATCACCTGATCAAAAAGACGTGCAGCACGCCTGACAAGCCCTTCATGTCCACGCGTCACCGGATCGAAGGTCCCGGGGTAAACAGCCCTATCCATTGCTCTCCACTGTTAAGGACAATTCCAGTAACTGATAATTCACCTTGCCAGCTTGTCCTTTACGCCGCACGCGCCACAGTTCATCGAATGTACAGTGTTGACCGCCTTCAATATATACTTGCCCTCCCTTTGCAAGTCGCTGCGGCAGTTGAGGCAGGATGCCGGGCAACAATTCCCGCCGGTAGGGCGGATCAAGAAAAATAAGGTCAAACCGACGCATGTCGGCAATCAAGAAAGTCAATGCATTCATTTGTACCAAGTCAACGCGATCGGCTTCTAATGCTTTTTTATTCTTCTGCAACGATTGAAATACGGCGCTGTCTGATTCTACCATTACCACTTGTGCAGCACCGCGCGAAGCCGCCTCAAAACCCAGCACGCCACTCCCGGAAAAAAGATCGAGGCAGCGCATGCCACTTAGACTCTGTCCCAGCCAGTTAAACAATGTCTCACGCACCCTGTCAGGCGTTGGACGCAGATCAGACCGGAAGGGAAAGGTGATCATGCGGCTGCGCCAGCTACCACCGATAATGCGCACCCTACTCTGATTCGACGCCATAACCGATATCCGGCTTATTCATCAACCGCTCCAACTATCACTGTCACCATGCTTTCCGGATGAATACGGCGGGAGAACGCATCTTTGATTTGCACCGTGGTTACAGCTTCGACCGCCTTTAAATAATCGTCAAGATACGTCAATGGCAGGTTATAAAAACCTATCATGGCAAGATAGGCCAGTATTTTTGAATTGCTGTCAAGCCTGAGTGGAAAACCACCTATCAAATTCTGTTTGGCTGCGGTCAGCTCCTGTTCGCCCGGTCCTTCGGCGATAAAATCCTTTAATACCGTCTGCGTTACTGCAAGCGCTTCTTCAGATTGTTCCTTTTTCGTCTGCAGGCCAATCTGGAAAGGTCCTTTTTCACGCAGCGGAGCAAAGAAACTGTATACACTGTAAGCCAGTCCTCTTTGCTGACGAATTTCCTCCATCAGACGCGATACAAAACCACCACCGCCCAAAATGTAGTTTCCGACCAGCAGAGGAAAATAATCCGGATCATTTCTACGCATGCCGGGATGGGCAAGTAGAATATGACTTTGTGTCGCAGGGTGGGCAATTCGTTCAATCTTCCCGTGTGTGTCTTTGACAGGTGGTACCGGGCTGTCATCTATTGCTTTACGTGGCAGTTCATTTGTCAATGATTCAGCAATGCTGGCCGCTTCCTGCCTACTGATATCGCCAATAATGGCAATCACCGCATTGGCAGCCGCATAGTGGGATTGATAAAACCTGAGCAGATCTTCTTGCTGCAATGCAGCAACGGTTTCAATGTCGCCTGATCCATTTAATCCGTAGGGATGGTCGCCATAAAGCATTTTCATAAGGGTTCGCCTGGCAATGTAATCCGGCTTGATGCTTGATTCTTTTATACTGGCAATGATTCTGGTTTTCTCACGCTGCAGGATATCCTGTGGAAATTCCGGGTATTGAATAATGCGGGAAAAAATATCTAATGCCACCCGGCGTTCGCGTGCGTGGCTTAACGTTCGAAGCGTAATACCTGCGCGATCTGCATCAAAATTTGAACCCAGCTGAGCACCTACATCGGCCAGTGCGTTAGCGATTTCATCTTCAGACAAACCGCCTGCGCCAAGTTTTAACATTCGGCGCGTCAAATTTGCCAAACCCGATTTCTCAGGAAGATTTTTGCTGCTGCCGGCAGCAAACTCGACACTGATATCGACAATAGGCAGAGCGTTATTTTTCACAAAGTAAACACGCGCTCCGTCTGAAGTCCGCCAAAATTGAATTTCAGGCGAAGCAAATACACTTTGTGAATAAATACTGATCAGTAAAACAAAGATATATTTTTTTATGTGCATAATGAATTCCGTGGAATACATATTAAATGGATCAGCCGCTGTTTCGCAATCCGGAAGTCACACCATTAATCGTTAGATGAATCGAACGTTTTACTTCATCGCTGTTTTCACCGGATCGATACCGTCGCAACAATTCCACCTGCAAATGGTTGAGCGGATCAATATAGGGTGTGCGATTATCAATACTACGTGCCAGCGTCGGATTATCCTGCAGCAACTCGGTATTGCCGGTTATGGCAAAAAGCCACTTAATGCTGCGCTCCCACTCTTGCCGGATACGCCCAAAAATTTGATCGCGCAAAGCCGCATCGGTTACCAATTCCGCATACCGGGAGGCAATACCCATGTCCGTTTTGGCCAGCACCATGTCCATGTTCGATAACAGGGTCTGCATAAATGGCCATGTCTGATACATTTCCTGCAGTAACGCCAGACCGTTTCCGCTTTGATCTTCTTGCAAGAAGGCCTCGACCGCCTGTCCGAACCCATACCATCCCGGTAGCATTGCACGGTTCAGCCCCCAGCTGAATACCCAGGGAATAGCGCGCAAATCCTCAATTTCGTCCGATGCTTTACGCGATGAAGGGCGGCTGCCGATATGCAGACCGGATATTTCACGTATTGGCGTAGATTCCTGAAAAAACTGTTTGAAACCGGGCGTCTCAAACACCAGATTCTGATAAGCCTTGAATGAGTGTACAGCAAGCTTCTCCATGGCTTGATAATAACGTCCGGCATTGTCTCCAATCGGATCATTTCCTAACAGTGTCGATTCGATTGTGGCAGCCACCAGCGTTTCAAGATTTCGCCGGCCGATTTCCGGTTCGGCATATTTGCTGCTGATGACTTCGCCTTGTTCCGTGACACGAATCTGGCCGTTAACGCTTCCCGGCGGCTGCGCCATTATACCTTGATAACTTGGACCGCCACCCCGGCCGACAGTACCGCCACGCCCATGAAAAAGCCTTAATTCGATTTGATGCTTGGCAAATATTCTGGTCAGCTCAATTTCGGCTTTGTAAATTTCCCAGTTGGAAGTGATAAATCCACCATCTTTATTGCTGTCAGAATATCCCAGCATAACTTCCTGTACACTACCGCGCGAAAAAAGCAACCTTTTGTAATAAGGCAAGGAAAACAATTGATCCATGATATCGCCGCAACCGCGCAAATCTGTTATGGTTTCGAACAAGGGAATGATATTTAAACCGAGATGCGGATTTTCTCCGGCCTGAAGCAAACCAACTTCCTTTAGCAGCAATGCCACTTCCAGTACATCTACGACATGGGTTGTCATGGAAATAATGTAATTGGGAATGGCTGCATGCCCAAAACGGCAATGAATTTCCGCCGCCATTTGAAGGATACGCAATTCATTCTGCGTGGATTCAGAATATTCCAGATACGGTGAAAGCAGCGGGCGCGGACTGCTGATCTCATCGAGCAGCCATTGAACGCGTTCATCTTTTGACATTTCTAAATAATTCTGTCCATGTGTTGTTTGCTCATACAGTTCGGCAACAACCTGTTCGTGCACTTTACTATGCTGACGCATGTCCAGTGGGGCCAGATGAAAACCAAAAACATCCGCGGCCCGCCGCAAGTTTCGCAGTGCACCGCGCGCTATCCAGTTTGCCTGATGATGTTTGAGTGATTTGATAATCGTGTCGAGATCATGCACGAATTCGGCGCTGTCCGCATAGGGCGCGGCGCCATCAATCGCTTCTTTTTGCCGAACGGTATGTCCCAACTGCTGACTGGTAGCCGTCAGACGCGCACCGATGCCGATGAATGCCCGACGATACGGCTCATCAATACGGCAGGCCGGAACCTCCGGGCATGTAGCGGCCAATTTTTCCAGTTCGTCAGTCATATTGATAAGCCGTTCGGCAAGACTCATGGTATGACCGATTCTTTCCACTTCCTCGATGTAATAATCAAGCGCCAGCGCCGATTGCTGTTCCACTGCATACAACATTACCTGATGGGTAACATACGGATTACCGTCTCTGTCGCCGCCAATCCAGCTGCCAATGCGCAGAAATGAATTTACCCGGGGCGCTTTGTCACCCAGATGACGTTCCAGCAGATTTTCTATCTTTGCATAAATATAAGGCACTTGCGACAAAAAGGTATAGCTGTAATATGCCAATCCGTTATCGATTTCATCGTTTACAGATAAACGAACTGACCGTAACATACGCGTCAACCACAAAATCTGAATCATAGTGCGCAAATTTTCCTCATTCTGACGCTCTTCATTCGGCGTCAACTGAGTCAGCGCACGCTCCCTTAATAAGCGTTCTATTGTCAACTGACAGTCCAGAATGCTTCTGCGCTGAACTTCAGTCGGATGCGCTGTCAACACTGGAGAAACGACCGCTTTGGCAAAAAATTTGGCCAGCGCTTCACTGTCGATGCCTTTTTCCAGAACCCGCTCCAACGCCCGCGTTACACTCCCGGCCTGAGGAGACGAACCCGCACAAAGATGCGCACGACGGCGGCGATTATGATGCACATCTTCAGCAATATTTGAAAGCTGTGAAAAATAACTAAAAGCACGCACCACCACAACGGTTGCTCTGTTGCTGAGTTCTGTAAGTATCTGGTCGAGCTCCTGGCGCGCTTGTGGATCCTGCTCCCGATGAAAACGAATGGCGGTTTGCCGAATTTTTTCCACCAGATCGAAAGCTGCGTCTCCTTCCTGTTCCCGCAGAATTTCTCCCAGTATACGACCTAATAAGCGAATATCCTCTCGAAGCGGCAAATCCTTATCATCAGAGGATTCTTTTACGGGATGATTTTCAATACCTACAATATGCATAGCGTTACTTCGCCTCTAGTTTAAAAATTTTTTGACATTGCCTTTAATTCAGGTCTGGAACAGTTTGTGTTTGTCCAAGCCGACGCGGGTCATGCTAGAATGGCCGCCTGATCAAAATAGAGAGAATCTTTCATTTTTATTATTTTTATTGAATGTCCAGCTCATTTCACACTCCCAAACGCATAATTATCGCTTCTCGTGAAAGCCTGCTAGCTATGTGGCAAGCTAAACATATCCGGCAACGGTTAATCCAATTATACCCGCAAACCGAAGTTAACATACTCGGCATGACAACCAAAGGGGATCAGATACTCGATCAGTCATTATCAAAAATTGGTGGAAAAGGTCTTTTTATCAAAGAATTGGAGCAGGCCTTGGAAGACGGACGCGCCGATATTGCCGTACATTCCATGAAAGACATGCCAATGAATGTACCTGATGAATTTATCCTGGCAGCCATCACCGAGCGCGAAGATCCGCGCGATGCGTTTGTTTCCAATCAATACAAAAATCTTGATGCACTACCCGCCGGCAGTATTGTCGGCACATCCAGCCTGCGGCGTGAAAGCCAATTGCGCGCGCAATTTCCGTATTTGAATGTCAAGCCGCTGCGGGGTAATGTACAAACGCGCCTGCGCAAACTGGACGAAGGTCAATATGCTGCTATTATTCTGGCTGCCGCCGGACTGAAGCGACTGGATTTGTCAGACCGCATCACCGCACTGCTAAATCCCGAACAAAGCTTGCCCGCAGTTGGGCAAGGTGCACTAGGCATTGAATGCCGTCATGATCGATCAGATCTTATCGCTTTACTGCAACCGCTGCACCATCAGAGAACAGCCTGTTGTGTTACAGCAGAACGCGCCATGAGCCGTGTGTTGGGCGGCAGCTGCCAGATACCGCTGGGCGCATTTGCTGAAATCGAGAACAATCAGCTGAAATTGCGTGGCTTTGTTGCCAGTCCTGACGGTTCACAATTTGTACGTGACGCATCAAGCGGAAACCTGGAAAACGGAGAAGATATGGGTGAGAAAATGGCGCACGACCTGATCGCGCAGGGTGCGGACAAAATTCTTGCTGCAATCGAAACCCAAAGTGGCTGGTAATAATGAATCAGGCGCACTGCCCCTTGCAAGGAATCAATGTACTGGTAACCAGGCCTGAACGTCAATGCGTTTTTCTGGCTGAAAGTATCCGCAAGCTGGGTGGTAATCCGGTTATTTTTCCGGTCTTGAAAATCTCTGACATTAAAAATAAAAAACCGTTGCTGGCGCTTATTCAGCGGCTGGATACATTTGATCTGGCGATTTTCGTCAGTCCCAACGCCGTTGACAAAGCCATGCCTCTGATTCAGTCGCACCATGAATCTCTTGATCCGTTGCTCGCACACATGAAAATTGCCGCTGTCGGCAAAGGCACTGCACATACATTAAAAAAACATGGTGTAAATGAAGTCATTTCGCCGGAAAATCGGTTCGACAGTGAAGCATTGCTTGAACAGAATGCATTACAGCATGTAACAGGAAAGCGCGTGGTTATTTTTCGTGGCAACGGTGGCCGGCCATTGCTCGGCGACACATTGATACAACGTGGCGCTTTGTTGGAATATGCAGAATGCTACCAGCGCAGCAAACCCGATATCAATCCCGGTGCGCTTATATCAGACTGGTCCCAGGGTAGAATTAATGCTGTTGTTATCACAAGTTCAGAGGGATTACAAAATTTGTTTGACATAATTGGCTTCCATGGCCAACAATTGCTGAAAATAACACCTGTATTTACTGCGCACGGCCGCATTGCCGCTAATGCCCGGAAAGCCGGACTTGAAACAGTCGTACAAACGGCGGACAGCGGAGATCAAGGTTTACTGCAGGGCATGCAGGATTATTTTTACAGAAATAAAAATAATCAATTGTTTTTATAAAATAATGTTGTTTACATGAAGTAAATCTAAAAGGGTTTATATGTTCTAACAGGGGAAGGGGAGCGTCAAACGTTGTTGATGGACTGATAGTGTAATGAAACCTGGGCCTTAAATTGAGTTGCTTAGAAAATTGAGATTGCATTGGTGGATAACAGGACAACGGTGTTAGACATGGCCAGTCAAATCCAGGCAAAATGAGCACAGACTGATTTCGGGCGTCAGAAATAACAAGGAGAGGATATGAGACTGATACTTTGGGTGTTAGTACTGTTTGGTGCAGCAGTTGCCGTTGCGCTGGCAATCGAAGAATATGGGACAGGTCATCTCGTCGTGGAAATCCCGCAGTATGAGCAAATTGAGTTGTCGCTCGATTATGCTATTGCCGGGCTTCTCGCAGCTTTTATTGTTTTTTATATTCTGGTTCGGATTCTGAGCAGTTTACTGAACCGCCGGGACATCAAAGCGGAATCTTTGATGCAAACCGGTATAAAAGCTTTTTTTGAGGGTGATTACGACTATGCCAAGAAATGCGCTGCAAAAGGCTTTAAATTGGCAAAAACACCACTTATCAAAGCCATTAATTCAGTAATCGCAATACGCGCGGCACAGCAGACAGCAGACATTTCGACGCGAAATAAACTGCTTAAAAAAACAGAACAAACGTTACAGGATGAAAGAACACTGCGGCTGGTGACCAAAGCCGAAATGCTGCTCAATGACGGCAATTATCAGGAAGCGCTGAACACGCTGCAGGACTTGTATTCCACCGGCGGATTGCAGCCGACCGCCGTTCTGGAACTGGAGATGGAAGCACACCGGCAGGCCGGCAATTGGGACGCTGCTCTTGAAATCAGCCGTATTCTTATCCGCCGTCATCCGCTGAACAAAAAGTATTACGAAATCATACAGCATCAGGCCCATTTGGAAAATTTCAAGATCAAAACCGCTGATATCGATGCTTTAAACAAATACTGGCACAGCCTGTCAGAAACAGAGCAAAAAAGCAGTCGCGTGGCAGTCGCCGCAGCACGTGCTTATATTGCTTCGGGTGATTGCGCCACAGCACATAAAATCATTGAACAGAATGTACAAACAGACTGGGATCCGGTACTCATTGCTTTGTATTCAGAATGTCTAAACTATCATGTCAGCAGGCAGATTGAATGCGCCGAAGTATGGCTGAAAGCACAGCCGGACAATGCGGGCCTGCTGTTAACGCTAGGCAAGTTATGCACGCACTGTGAACTGTGGGGCAAAGCACAGAATTATCTTGAAGCCAGCCTATCTGTTGAACCAACGCCGACCGCACATTTTGCTTTGGCGCAGTTGAATGAAAAACTGGGCAAACATGAACTCGCTATGGATCACTATAATAAAGCGCTTGGATTAACCATAAAACAGAATGACTCAAGCAGATAAAGACGCGCTTATGGCGAAATCTGCCTTGCTCAAATTCGACGGGAGCACGTATACGCTAAGAATGGCTGGTTGAAGGTGTAAATACATCTGAAAAAAAGCCGTCTCTGGAAAGTTTGCGCAAGGCAGTAAAATCGTGATAGGCGGCTTTAACCATCACCGGGGAGCCGCAGGCGTATACCTGGTGATGCTCAAGTGAAGAAAAGTCCTGCATGACAGCTTCATGCACAAGGCCCGTTCTGCCATCCCACCTATCTTCAGGCAGCGCATCGGACAGTACGGGAATAAACGTAAAGTGACCATGCTGCTGTTGCCATTGCTCGGCCAATTCTGCAAAATAAAGTTCGGCTCTGGTGCGCACGCCCCAGTAAAGTCTCATAGCGCGCTTGTGCTCCTTGCCGGCTTCCTGATAAAACACATGTTCAAGTATGCTTTTAATCGGTGCAAAGCCCGTACCACCGGCCAGAAAAATAATCGGCGCATCCTCCGCTGAATCACGCAGAAAGAATGAACCAAGCGGCCCCTCAAAACGCAGAATATCCTTTATCTTCATTTTGGTAAATACATGCGCTGCAAATACGCCACCTGGATAATTGCGCGCATGCAACTGCAGTACATCATCGTCATGTGGCGCATTCGCAAGTGAAAAACTGCGCCGCTTACCGTCTTTAAGCAAAATATCGATATACTGTCCGGCAAGAAATTGCAAGCGCTGGTTAGCGGGCAATTTTAAGGAAATAATCATCACGTCAGGTGCGACACGCTCGAGTTTCTCAACACGGGCAGGCAGTGTTTTTATTTCAATGTCCTTGACTGCGCCGATCTCCTGACATTCGATAACCAGATCGGATAGCGGCGAAGCACAGCAGAACAGTGCCATGCCAGCCAGTTTTTCTTCTTCTGTCAGCGTATCTTCATCATAACGCCCGTAATCGACAGTACCGCTCAACACTTTTCCTTTACAGATACCGCAAGATCCGTTACGGCATCCATACGGCAATGAAAATCCTTCACGCAAGGCGGATTGCAGAATAGTTTCACCGGGTGAAACATGCATAACATGCTCACTGGGTTTTATAATGATTTGTCGCGACATAGGTTGCTGAGGAATTAAAAAATAAACAGGATGAAAACATGCATGTAAAAAAAACAGCACTCATTGTAGGTTGCGGTGATATTGCGTTACGTACCGTGCGGCTTCTGCAAGCAAACTACCGGCTTTTCGGCTTATTTCGTAATCCGGATAATGCAGCGCCTTTTCGCTTACCCGGTGTCATTCCCGTTCAGGGTGACCTGGACCGTCCGGCCAGCCTTAAACGACTCGCCGGCATCGCGCAAATAGTGATTCATCTGGCGCCGCCACCCAATCGCGGTATCCGGGATACGCGTACCGCTCACTTACTTTCAACACTGTCAAAGCAGTCGAAAACTAAACCTAGAATTCTACCACAACGGTTTATCTATATCAGCACCAGCGGTGTATATGGCGATTGCCACGGCGCCATGATTGACGAAACCAGACCTTTGAACCCCATGAGTGATCGTGCAAAACGTAGGGCAGATGCTGAAAATCAAATCCGCAGATGGAGTGTGCGCAATCATGTGCCGGTTTCGATACTGCGTGTACCCGGCATATACGCTGAAAACCGCCTGCCATTGAAACGTATCCGGGAAAATCTGCCGGCCTTTGTTGCGGCCGATGACGGCTATTCCAATCATATCCATGCCGACGATCTTGCGTATATTATCTGCGCGGCCATACGCCACGGAAAACCTGGCAGAGCCTACAACGCCACCGACGACACGCAAATGAAAATGGGCGACTATTTCGACACCGTTGCCGACCATTTTGATCTTCCCCGGCCACCACGCATTCCGAAAACACAGGCAGCAGGCCGTATTTCACCCGGCATGCTGTCGTTTATGAACGAATCGAGACAGATAAGCAATTCGCGCATGAAAAAGGAATTGCATGTCACATTACGGTACTCGACGATTACAGCGGGAATACAGGATGCAAAAAAACATAACAAGGCGTGATAAAGCGAATCAAATCTTTAAATCGCGCCCGCCTAGTGCTCTTTCAACTTGATATTGCCGGCAGGCGATATGCCAGGTGCTCCAAAGCTGATGATTCGAAACCGGTCGCAAATGGTTTCAGAAACTTTGACTATTTACGTTGAAAACGTCACTGCCAGGCCAGCGAGAAAAAGAAAAGCATATTGCCGCAGCATTGGTTCAAGACGTTGCCTGGTACTCAGCCCATATGATATTGTCGGGTTCGGTGCGCTTGTCAGTGACTATGGCAACGCCGTGCCTGGCAATAGCATATGGATAGAGTACCAGGACAGCAATACCCGAGGAGACCCAGAGCCTTTCATAAATTGCATGCGCTGGATATGGTGCTGCCGGATTTGAATTTTCCGACCAGAACAAGGCTTGAAGAAACAATGCAAAACCATATCTTCTCTCAGACCAAGCTTATTGATCGATATCACAGCAACCAGAAACAACCCGCCAGATAAATTACGATGACTGCAGAACAGTTGGTTATTCTTGTGAATCGCAAAGCAGGCACAGCGAGAAAAATGGGGCATACGCATTTGCTTGAGTCGTTAAAGGTTGTCAACAGACCCATTCAACTGCAATGGCTTCACCCCTCAGAACTGTCGTTATGTATACAAAAGCTGGTTAATGACGGTAATATTAACGAACTTGCTGTCGGAGGCGGGGATGGAACGATAAGCCGCACAATCCAGCATCTGGTCGATACAAATATTGTGCTGTTTCCCCTTCCCTTGGGCACTATGAATCATTTTGTCAAGGACCTGAATCTTCCGGCCGATCTCGATAATTTTTTACCTTTATTGAATAGCCATTTAAGCCGCCGCGTTGATGTGGGGTGTGTAAATAATCAGTTTTTTTTGAATAATGTTTCCCTGGGAATGTATCCCCGCGTGGTGCGGTACAGGAGTGTTGTACGATTTTCTCAGCGGTTCCCCAAACTGATTGCAACGGCCTATGCATTGATAAAAGTGTTGCTGCGCCATCAATCCAGACGAGCATTTACATGGTGCACCAATAAAGGTGACGATATTAAATCTCCCATGTTTCTGGTTGCAAACAATTACTATAAATTTGACATGACCTCACTGGTACATCGCAAACGGCTTGACGAAGGGCATTTGATGATTATAGCACCTGCCGATACCAAACTATCTACCCTGTTGGAAGCAATATTGTATGCCTGGACGGATCGTATTGAGTATGCGCGCCGCCTTGACGTCCGTGCAGTAAAGGATATTGTCATCAACATTGATTCGGACACAACCCATGCTGTTATTGACGGCGAACTGACCAGATTGGATGTGCCAATTAAATTGCATATGAAAAAAGCGGCTTTGCGCGTAGTCAATTCGCAAGATGCTAGTGCTCTATCAATATGATATTGCCGGGCCTTCTTCGACAGAGGCAATGGCACAGCGGCGTTCCGCTGGGATCATATAATTTGCTGAATAATCTTTGAATTTGGAAAGCAGTACATATTGTTGAAGATCAATGACAAAAATCCTTCATTTATCTGATTTACATTTTGGAAAGCATTTTTTGCCCGAAGCAGGTGAAGCCGTTCTGGCGCAGGTTGATTCACTGTCGCCCGATATTATAGTGATAAGCGGCGATTTTACGCATCGCGCCAAACCCGGGGAATTTGAAGCGGCACTAAAATTTATGCAGCGTTTGCCGCCCAAGCCCCAGGTTGTCGTTCCCGGAAACCATGACGTACCCCTTTACCGCGTCTGGGAACGCATGCTGAGTCCACATGCCCTGTACCAACACTATATCGCCGGTACTCTGGATTCAAAACTGAACATCGATAATGGAATTATCGTCGGTCTGGATTCAACCGCACCATACAGCGCTATTAAGAATGGTCGGCTCAGCCGAAAGCAACTTCAATTCTGCGAGGATGCCTTTGCAGATGCGCCAGAGGACGCATTCAAAATGGTCGTTATGCATCACCACTTAGTGCCCGCGCCAACATTCGAGCGAACAAGACCGATGCCACAAGCAAAGCGCACGCTGGAAGCATTTACACGCATGCGTGTTGATGTTGTTCTGGCGGGGCATTTACACCGTGCCTATGTTGGCCACTCTCTCGACGTCTATGCAGGTGAAAACCGGAATCACGGTATCATTATCGTCCAATGCGGCACGACAACATCATGCCGTGGCCGCGGTCTGGAGCGCGAAAAAAACTCTTTTAATCTGGTGACGCTTTCAGCCACTAATATTCAAGTCGAGCACTATCATTATCTTGAGCGCAGCACTGTTTTTAAACCAGTAAGCCGGCATATTTTCAAACGCCAGTCGAACAGCAAAATAATAACAGCATAATACTGGCTGCCAGTACTGTCGCCGGAGGGAGCGCAATCTACTTGTCCATTCAGTATTTATAACGGTGTAAAGTTTTTCGACAAATTTCAGTTTTTTGGGATTAGCGCAAGCAAGAACAAGCGGTTGTTTGTTGATTGAGCAACATGGCATCCGTTAAAATGCCATGCTTGATTTTTTTAAGCAATAACAGTGTTGCTTCTGGAATTTCCTTGTTGTTCCATTAATCTGCCAGTGGCTTGAATAACTCTGTCAAGTCTTTGGCTGATAACTGCAGAGCTTCCTCTTTTTTGCCGCCTCGGTAGACGCTTTCGGACAGCGCGCGCTTTCTTTTTTGCATTTCCAGAATTTTTTCCTCAACGGTGTTTTCCGTGATCAGCTTGTATACAAACACCGCTTTATTCTGGCCGATGCGGTGTGCACGGTCCGCGGCCTGGCTTTCAACCGCCGGATTCCACCAGGGATCGTAAATGATGACGGTGTCAGCCTCAGTAAGATTCAGGCCGACGCCGCCTGCTTTCAAGCTGATCAGAAACACATCGGCTTGACCGCTCTTGAATAGCTCAATCGCTTCGTCGCGGCGGCGTGTTTGCCCGGTAAGTTTGCTGTATCCAATTTCCCGCCGGTTTAATTCGGTTTCGATCAATCCCAGCATACGGGTAAACTGCGAGAACACCAGAATGCGCCGTCCCTCCTCCAGTAATTCCGGCAACATCTCCATCAACAAATCGAGCTTGGCGGAGTGTTTGAATTTCTGCGCTTCTTTCAAGCGCAGCGTTCTAGGGTCACAACAGGTTTGCCGCAGCTTCAGCAATGCGTCAAGAATGGTTATATGACTGCGCGCCAGACCTTTTTCGGCAATAGCGTCGCGCACGCGCTTTTCCATGCTGACCCGAATGCTTTCGTATAACGCGGCCTGTTTTTCTAAGAGCGGTACCGAACGGATAATTTCTGTTTTCTCCGGCAATTCATCTGCAACATCGTGTTTGGTGCGGCGCAACATGAAGGGCTCTAGGCGTCTGGAAAGACGCTCTTTCGTTTCGATATCGCCGTGCATCTCGATCGGCGTGCGGTAAGTTTTTTTAAAACGGGCCTGATCGCCCAGAAAATCCGGCATCAAAAAATCATACTGCGCCCAGAGTTCCCCCAGATGATTTTCCATCGGCGTTCCGGTCAGGCATAAGCGATGTTGCGCATCGATACGGCGGGCCACATGCGCCGCCCGGGCTTTCGGATTTTTAATAACCTGCGCTTCGTCCAGAATCAGGTAGTAGTATGCATTGGCCAACAGATGCTGCTCGTCTCTGTACAGCAATGGATACGTGGTCAGCACCAGGTCGAACTGCAAAATTTTGTCAAAATGCTGCTTGCGGTCGCTACCCTGCAATATCAGCACGGTCAGATCGGGCGTGA
The DNA here is from genome assembly GCF_900111165.1 of Nitrosomonas sp. Nm51. Classification (GTDB taxonomy): domain Bacteria; phylum Pseudomonadota; class Gammaproteobacteria; order Burkholderiales; family Nitrosomonadaceae; genus Nitrosomonas. Next base: position 176,355 of record NZ_FOGH01000002.1, on the reverse strand, counting down.
AGCGTTCTGCTTCGCGGCGCCAGTTGCTCATTAAACTGGTGGGTGCCACGATCAGGCAAGGCTTGTCCATGCGGCCGGACTCTTTTTCCAGCAGCAGATGCGCCAGGGTTTGCACGGTTTTTCCGAGGCCCATGTCGTCAGCCAGAATGCCGCCAAAGCGGTATTCACGTAGAAACTGCAGCCAGTTTAATCCTTTTTGTTGATATTCACGTAACCGGGTGCGCAAGGTAGCGGGTGGCGATACATTGGCTATTCCTTTAAAATTTCTTAATTTCTTGCCTGTTTCAATCAGCTCCCTGCCGCCTGTTAAACTGAACAAACCATAACTCTGACGCTCCATATCTGCCAGCATGGCCGCATTGTAGCGGGAAATACGGGCACCATCGCCGTCGAAATGCGCACTGTCATACAATTCATACAGGATGTCCAGGAAGGGCCTTAACTGCTCTGCGGCAATGTTGACGTATTGATGCTCTCCTATTGGAATGCTAAGCAATTCTGGTAAGTGATCGCGATCGTAGCTTTCCAGTACCGGCGTGATCAACGGCAGCAGCGGCAGTGACTGATTGCCGAGAGTGATGTTGAAATGCATTCTGAACCAGTCATTGCCGCTTTGTTCAATTTCAGCATCCCAGTTTTGCGGTTGCTGGAACTGCAGCCGAAAGCTGTCATCGGTTTCGATTAACCATCCCTGTTCCGTCAATAACGGCAGTTGATGATCGATAAAGTGCGACCAGCGAGCGGCGCTGTCCATGACGGCATTTTCTGCCGGACTGTAAAAAAACAAGTCCTGCTCTGTATGAAGCTCAAAGCGGCGAAAGCCAAATTCAAGTAATGTTTGGACGGCAGCGTTTTCCAAAGCTTGATCCCGGCTAATTCTGAAGAAACCCCGGTTTGTCTTAACAACGCTCACCAGTCTGTCGTGAAATGCTGAGATCGTATGGTCGCCATAATCAAACCGCAGCTTGAGCAGATGGATATACTGCTTGTTATCGAGCTGTTGACCCAGCAGATTCAGCCGTGGACGCGGCGACAGACCGCTCAACTCGATCAGTTCAACCGGCCTGGGTGGCGGCACAGGAAGCTCCGGATGCTCTGTCAACAATCGTAGAGTGAAATCCTCTGCATGTTCAACCGGTACCGGCGGAGCAGACAGCATCTTTCGATATTGCCGATACGTCAGGTTCGCGCAATCCACAGTTCCCATGGTCAAATTTTCTTCGTCCAGATATAACGGCGGCTCCGTCGGCAACAGAACTGCCCGGTTGGCCACAGTGATATCGAGAATATAGGTATTATCCTTGTGAGCATGCCATGATAATTGCAACGGCCTGGGTCCGCCACTGCGCATTGGCGGCGCATGCTGATGCGAATTCCAGAACAGGCGGCCGTTTTGCAGTGCTTTACTTAACACGAGATGACCTAAAGCCCCCGTAATCAGTGCATTGTCCTGATAATTGCTGTCCAAACTTGCAACGAGCCGGAAAAGCTCCTGTTCTTCCAGCGTGTATTGCCGGCTGGAGAAATACCCATAGCGTATATTGGCATGCGTGAATTGTCTTCCAACCGACAGCCCGCCTTGTTTTTTTTCGCGTGTCGTCAGTAGCGATAATGAAAACTCCGCGTTGGCGTCATGTTTGCGCAATACACAAACTATAAATTCTTGTGACGCATCAGGTTCTTCTAAGTTTTCATCTAAACTGGTTAACCAGTTGATATACGCTTTGTCCGCGCTGTTTCTTTGTTGTGGCTTTGTTTGTCTGTGGGCCAGGCATGCGGCTGCGACATGCTTGCAGTTATAACCGACAGGACAACTGCATCGACCGTTAATCTGCAGAAATCGACCGGTTTTGTTGACGGCAATGACCTGGTTATAACGCTGATTACCGCTGCCTACAACGCATGAATTAAGCATCACCGTGTTTGCGGTTTCAGCTGTCACACCCAGATCAATGACTCTGTTATGCAGAAAATAATGTTTACCGCGTATATAGGTTTTTTTGCCGAAAATGCTTTCGATATCTGAAGCCGGTGCTGTTTGGAAGTTTTTCAAATCGGAAGCCTGGCTGTATTAATTAATCAAAATGATCCCAGTCAATAATCGCAAAATATGGTTGTTCTATCGGGCTGACTCTGTTTAACCAGACCGGATTGCACCAACGACTAGAACGCCGGAGCTGACTTTCAAAATGAAGACACGAAACACAGATTATAAAATGAAAAACATTATTTTCGTAGTGTGTACCAAACGTTACAGGGTGAATCTGTTCACTAATTAAAATCAATCTTGGGCAATTAAGTATTCGCCCGGTGCGCAAAGTTGAAGAGCCTCGCTACCTGGAGTTGATACAGCAATACCACTATCCTGGCGATTTAGCCAAGATCGGTCATACACTCTGGTATGTTACCACCCATGGCGATGAATGGGCGGCATTGCTGAGTTTTTCAGCTGCTGCCTGGAAGTGCGGTGTACGTGACCGTTGGATCGGATGGGATTTCCGTCACCAATATGATCGCTTGAAATTAATCGCCAACAACAGTCGCTTTCTGATCTTGCCTGAGTGGCACTATCCCAATCTGGGCTCTAAAGCGTTGTCCTTGTGCCGCCAAAGAATTGCCGGTGATTGGCGAACACATTTTGGCCAGTCCCTGCTCTTGCTGGAAACCTTTGATGATCCGTCGCGTTTCCACGGTACAGTCTACCGCGCAGCGAATTGGACTTGCCTTGGGCTGACACGGGGATATAGCCGCACCCGCGATGGCTACAGCACTGTTGCCACCTCTCCAAAAAAAGAACCGGATTTCGTCGAGATCGCACCGCCTGACCACGGCCGGATTGAAACCCGCCGCATCTGGTGCAGTACGGCGCCGAATGAACACCTCGATTTCCCGCATGTCGGGCAAGTGTTCTTGAGCGAGCGAGAGTCTTTTTACAAAAAAACCAGAAAAGTCACCCATGAAGTCGTTTTGGGGGTAACCAATCGCTCGCCGGAACAAGCATGTCCAGAGCGTATTCTCAAAGTGAATCGCGGTCACTGGATGATCGAGAATCGCTGTCACTATGTGATTGATTGGAATTTCGATGAGGATCGCGCAGCCGCATCCGAATAGGCCACGGCCCAGAGAACATCACTCGACTGCGGCGCTTTGCATGCGGCGTCATTCAGTTCATCTCAAAGGTAAAATCCAGCATCTCTCAGAAAATGCAGCAGTTGAATCGCAATACCCGCTTGGTCTTCGACTATCTTCGCATGACTTCTAATTCAACTCGTACTCGACTGCTTTGATTTCAAGGGGAGAACAAATTTACCGTGCAAACGTTATTACCCGGTTGAAAAGCTACTGTACCTCACCAGCGCTCTTTCAATTTGATTTTGCCCTATACTAGTACATCGTCCACCTTAAAATGACGGATAAAGATGTTTTAAGGTGGACGATGTACTAGTACTATGTTACCAGCTGAATATCTCCGACTATGGGCAATTTAATCACCAGCGGATCGGGACGAATACCGAAAGTCAATCCCAGAAAATTGAGTTCAAGGCCTTCTATGTTGCTGACCACAAACCCCAACAGGCCGAAAAATGAAAACTGAAAGCCACTGCCGCTAGGTGGCGTGGCAAATAGACGATAGCCCAAATAATCTTTTCCGATAGCTGTTGCAGGCAAACTCAGTTCCAATTCAGGTACCGTACGCGCAATCCAGGCGGTAAACGTGTTGGAATTCGGTCCTGGCCATAAGGTGTATTGCCGGGTATAAGGATAATTCTCGACAGCCAGTGCAATGCGCTTGATCAGAGCGTCCACACCATCGCCGCGCTTGTCTGCAAGAATTTCGGGCATGTTGCCAAACCAGCGCCGATCCGGCAGCTGATCATATATCGCCAGAACCGGCAGCTGCCTGCGCTGGCGCCAGCCCAGTACTTCGTAGATTGTAAACGATTCGGCGTTGGAAGGCTTGACGGCGATCCAGGTATGGATGCCGAAATAACCGCGCCAACTGTAAGCACGTGCGCCATAAACCTGTATCACTGCTTCCCGGGTTGATGCCGGATCGGGTGCAATACCTGTCGAGGCGCGGCTAGCCGCCCGCCAGTTGCCCCGGACATCGTAAGAGACGACAGTAATACATACCAGGCCGGTTACAATTGCGGCAAGCAACCATCGTTTGTCAAACTGAAAACGCATATGTCATGCCGCCGGGGATAATTGGAACGCTCGAGATGCCGATCGACATGCGGTGTATTGACTGCGCGAGACAACAAGAAGCTTCACAGAGACTCGTAACTATCGTACAAATTCTAAAACGTCCAATCCTTGAGACTGTTGTTACGTGTTTGCACACTGAGCGAGCCGGTAACAAACAGGGAAACTTTCCGTGCGTTATTCGTATTCGGATAAGGCAATGACAGCATGTCTATGGACAATATCGGGTTCGTAGGGATGTGTCAATTTTGAATACTGAGCCAGTATTTTTTTGACATAGTTTTGCGTCTCGGTATATGGCGGAATACCCTGATGTCTTTCAACCGCGCCTTCACCGGCATTATAGGCCGCAACGGCCAGCGTAACATCGCCTTTGAAGAAAGCAAGCAACCAGCGCAAATAGGCCATGCCGCCTCTGATATTTTCCTCGGCGTCAAAAATATTTTTTACTTCGAAACGCTCCGCCGTTGCCGGAATCAATTGCATCAGACCCTGCGCATTTTTATGCGATACCGCCTGTACATTATACGCTGACTCTACGGCGATAACGGCCATCACCAGATTGGGATCGAGATTGTACTCGGGCGCCAATTTCTGAACAAGATCAAAAAAAGGTTTGTCGGAATAATCAGTCGCGTTGTTGTCCGCCATCGACTGCAGGCATTCAGGCAGTTCCGGATCATGAGACGTATCCAGATAGTCGATCATCTTACTGGCATGCGAATGGCCATGCTCGGCAGCCATAACAAACAATTGTACCGCAATATTGTCATTCCGTCGCACGCCGCGTCCGTTTGCATACATCCAGCCCAGTGCATACAAGGCTTCGTCATAGCCCTGCCCGGCAGCTTTGCAATAAAGCTCCTGCGCGCGGCCATAGTCCCGGGGCACACCTTCAGCATGTTCATGCTGCTTTGCCATGGAAACCAGTATCTTGGCCTTATTTATCGGCTCCTTTGACAGGTGTTTTTTTAGAACTAAAGATACATTGGATACGTTGCTTGCGTTCGCAGCATCCCATAAACTGCAAGTAATCATCAATAGTAGTGGTAATGTCAATTTGTGTAAATGCATATCTTCGATGTTTGCCTTTTTACAAAGAAAACTGCGGCATATCAACCCATTTTTCGGCCGGGTAGAAGATAACGGCCGTATCGCCGCAGTTAGAATCAGGAACAACGAAAAATGCAACATTTAACAGGCACTGTGATTTTTATTCGTTATTCAACGGCCCTGCGCTGCGCTGGTTATTAAATTATGTTCCTGAAAATTCTTAAATTTATTGCGTAAGTCTTAAATTAATTATAAGCAAGATTTGTACCAGCAATAAAAAATATTATCCGTCAGATAATTACCGGGCACTCACATAATAAATTGTTATTAAGTGTAAGATTTGTCGACAACGATATCGATGACCTTGCGCTGCGTGTGCCGGTCTTCGAATTTTTCCAGATAATAGTATATCCGGCAACCTTATTGTGCTGTAATGAATACAATAATCTGTTGCGCCGACTAAGCTTGCTGGCGCTATCTAACTATTTAATGCATATACATATTTCTTTCCATATAAAGTCAATATCTGAAATTGGAATTAAGCATTAAAAATGCCTGGATTTTTAGCTTGACGTTGCGCGAGTTTAACCGAATAATCCGCAAAAAAAAAAAAAAAAAACGAACGGCTCAGATACGAACACAACACATTTTCCGGATTTGAACCACATGGGTTGATGCTGCACTTTTTTTGGTAACGAATATGTGGCGCTGGCAAATTCTTTTTTCTAACTATTCATTTCTGATGGTTATAGGCGGCATGAGCCATGGCGGTTTAACGCAGGCGGCAAGTGAATATCTACCCGATACGTATCAACAAAAAATCGATCGGGCGGTTCAACGTAACGCTATAGATAGACCCGCACTCCTGGCAACGATTACATGGATAAAACAGTTGGCCGAGACTACGCAATCGCCAGAAGTCATTGCCGAGCTTGCCCGGCTGCAATGCGCCAATGCTGAGGTCGAAACTAAGCGCGATAAACAAATTGAGCTTTACAAAGACTGTGTAGCAACCGCTGATCGCGCACTCACAATTCGCTCAAATGAAATCGCCGCCCTGTATTGGAAAGCCGTCGCGATCGGCAAATTGAGCGAAGAAAGCGGCGTATTGAATGCGCTGCACTTAATGCGTCCGATGGAAAAGCTGTTCTTACGCGTTATCGAGCTGGATGAACAATACGATCAAGCAGGCGCTCACAAAGCTTTGGGCCGCATTTACCATAAACTGCCACGGTTTCCAATCAGTTTTGGAAGCACGAGAAAAGCATTATTCCATCTGAAAAGCGCACTCCGGTTATTTCCGAATGACATAATCGCGCGGGCTTTTTATGCTGAGCTGTTGTTTGATCTGGGAAAAAAACAAGAGGCTTACAGGCATGCAAAATATATACTGGATTTTCCCATTGCGGCGGAAAACATCTTCAGATACAGCAGGTTTATAGACATCGCCCGGCATCTTTCCGAAAAAGCAGGTGCATAAGTCTTTAACCCAATAGTGCGCCAGTACATTGGATTTTGGCCTGTAATGATGATGCCTGTTGGTTTTCATGGATTCTGACGAACGTACAGTTTGCACCCACGGATCTACCACTTGCCGGTTTTTAAAGCACCCTGCCCTTCAATTACGTTGATGAGAATTGTGGAGAACGGCCTCAAGCGACCTAAAACTCTTGTTTTTATGATTTCGACAAATTTGCGCCAAAAGTTGTATGATGATGAACAGACATCCTCCACTATGTTTAATTTAATGATAAATGCATGGAATGAAGCGCTTGCAGTTGTTCTAATATGTTCTATTTGGCCGGTCACCGCAAAGGATAAGAGCAACGGATTAAATTGCTCGAACTGGAAACAGGCCTTGCCCCGGCAATAAGCAACAGGCAACTGCCTAAAAAACTTGCAATAATAATTATGGGTAACGAAATACCGTCGGATCATTTCAATCTTGAAGACCTGAAACAATTTGATGCGCGGCTCGAACATGAGACGGACATCATGCACCAATGGTTCTCGCAAGAAAGATTCGCGCATGAACAGAGAATGTTTGGATATGAGCTCGAGGCATGGCTGATTGACAAAAACAGTCTGCCTTCGCCGGTAAATGAGCAGTTTCTAAAAATGCTGAATCATCCATTGGTAGTTCCGGAGCTCGCCAGCTTTAACATTGAATTAAACAGCCTGCCGCAACATTTGAGTGGAAATGTGTTCAGTGATATGCAACACAATCTAAATCAGATTTGTGACCTTTGCCGCCGGCAGGCACAGTTGCTTGGCTCAGATATGCTGACTATCGGTATTTTACCGACGGTCAGGGAGACGGACCTGTCACTGCAGAACATGTCCAATTCGCCGCGTTATCGGGCATTGAACGAACAAGTACTGCGATTAAGACAAGGCAAGCCTTTGCATATTAATATTAAAGGCGACGAACTTCTGCGCATGCAGCATGATGATGTAATGCTTGAAGCGGCAGCGACTTCTTTTCAGTTGCACTTGCAGGTTCCGCTGAACCTGGCAACACGTTACTACAACGCGGCAATTATTTTATCCGGTCCCATGGTTGCAGCAACCGGGAATGCGCCGTTTCTATTCGGCAAACGCTTGTGGGAGGAAACCCGGATTCCATTATTTGAGCAGGCAGTTTCCATTGGCGGGCATGGGCAGCGAATCGATGTCGAAGGTGATTTGAAACGTGTATTTTTTGGCACCGGATATGCCAGAGATTCGTTAATGGAATGTTTTCAGGAAAATTATGAACATTTTCCGGCAATTCTTCCCGTTTTATTTGATGATCCGCCGGAAAAAATGGCACACCTGCGATTGCATAACGGCACTATATGGCGTTGGAACCGCCCGCTGATTGGCTTTGATGAGCAAGGTGAACCGCATTTACGAATTGAACACAGGGTAATCTCTGCCGGCCCCAGTGTTGTCGATATTGTGGCAAATGCGGTGCTGTTTACTGGCGCTGTAAAAAGCCTAATTGAGCGGCAGCAGCCACCCGAACTTGAATTAATTTTCAATCATGCGCGGCATAATTTTTATCGGGCAGCGCGCCTTGGATTGACAGCAGACTTGCACTGGCTCGGCGACAAGCATATTAATGCACAAGCGCTTTTATTGGAGCAACTTATTCCGCTGGCGCGTTCCGGCCTTGAACAACTTGAAATCAACAGTCAGGATATTCAATACTATCTTGGCATTATTGCGCAGCGCGTCAAAAGCGGCCAGACTGGCACCAATTGGCAGCAGCGTTATGCCGCCAGCCATCATTACGATATGCAGACGTTGACAGCAAGGTATGCAAAGCTGCAGCAAAGTGGCATGCCGGTGCATGAGTGGCCGGTTTAGCTGCTTTTAAAATTAATTCAGCATCGCTGGCCTTTCTGGATTCCCAACAAGAAAATATAAACCCTTATCGCGGAAAATAATTTGACTGTAATATTGAAAAACCAATCAAATCTTCATTAGGGAGTGTCACCAGAGAAGGAACACAATGTTGACGATACGGCAGGATATACCCGAGGGTTTGCTAAACCTGCAGGCCCATGAACTGTACAAACAACTGAACGGCCCCACTTTATTCCGGCTGCCCGGACGGCATACGCCGCCGCTTTTCATTTCAGTATTATTGCACGGCAACGAACCCGTCGGCTGGAACGCAATTCGCGATATCCTGTATCGTTATCAGAACAAAGAACTGCCCCGGTCACTATCATTGTTTGTAGGCAATATCGAGGCGGCACAATTTCATCAAAGACATCTGGAACATCAACCGGATTTCAATCGCATCTGGCAGTTCGACACCGGCAATTCAGTGAAAGATGCCGACAGTACGCCGGAATACCGCATGGCTCAACAGGTCTTCGAAACAATGGCAGGAGCCGGCTTGTTTGCCTGCGTGGATGTACACAATAACACGGGCCTGAATCCGCATTATGCCTGTGTCAACAAGCTGGAAACACCTTTCTTACACTTGGCAATGCTGTTTGGCCGGATAGTTATTTATTTCACGCGTCCGCAAGGTGTTTTGTCGCTTGCATTCTCCAGACTCGCCCCTTCAGTAACGCTCGAGTGCGGGCAGCCAAACAACCCGCGGGGCGAGGCGCACGCCATTGAGTATCTGACGGCTTGTCTGAATCTGTCTGAGATACCTGCCCACGAAGTTGCCAAAAATGATATTGAATTATTTCATACGGTTGCCATAGTACGCATCGCACCCGGCATGACCGTAGGATTTCAGGAAGACGAACTGGATTTGCGCCTGATCGACAATATTGATCATCTGAACTTCCGGGAATTGCCGTTTAATACACTGATTGGCTGGCAGAAGGATCAACGCGAACTTGTTCTGAGAACTGCAGACGAACAAGACCATGAAGTATCCGATCGATATTTTCATCTGGATGGTAATGCGCTCAGAATCAGCCGGCCGGTGATGCCCTCGATGCTGACACGCAACATTCAGGTAATTCATCAGGATTGCCTGTGCTATCTGATGGAACGTTTGGTATTACCGGATCCTGCAGCCAGCAATTGCAATAAGACAAAACAGGCTACCTTGAATTCTCCCTAAGCTTACGATCATATCTGTATGTTGAAAAACTCAAATGTGCCGTGCGGGTCGTCTGGGCCTGCCGAAAATTACAATGGTTGCATTCTTTACCACTGATCTTGATCTCACCGTCGAGCAGATCATCGAATACTACCAATCGCAAGTGTCAGGTCTTGCAAAGCAACAACTCAACTCCACTTTTTTGACTATCCAGCCAACCATCGCTCAATGCACGCCAAATTCTCCCGCAATGGCTTTCATCGTATAGTCGCCCGTTTGATAGACTGCTGTTACTCCCTCGTTTCTGTTATTAAACGATGAAAACCGGAAAGCGGTTTGGCCGTTGCCTTTCTCTGCGCCCGGGAAAATTCACCGGTATCGTTGTCGGTTCGCATAGGTTGCTGCATCTTTTGGATAAATTCGCCTCGACCAAGATAAATCTGCCCGCGCAGGTTGCCCCCAATACTGGTCCATCAAACAACAATACGTATGACACTCCCAATTGAATCGTTTGCAGCTAGACGAACAACGCCAGCCAATTGATTCGATTCGCATCGCCCTGATAAATGCCCTCCCTGCGGTCTCCGCGGAAAGTCACGTGTTATACCTCGTCGACCAATTCTATTCTTAACGGCCTTGTCATTTTACCAATTCCCAGCCTTCGATCGGTACTGTGGTTCCTGGATGGCGTAAACTTATCCAGGCTACTTGCTTATAATTGATCCGCAAAACGTAAATGTAACAGATTTTTTCATCATCCAAACCGTCGGTTGAAGCGGTGGAAAAGAAATATGTGGGTATGACAGTAAACGAGCGTCTTTACGTAAGTGGATTGATGGTCTTTTGCAACAGGCTTTTCCACCGCACATTGAAGCAACCCAAAAAACACACACATAGATCGACAGGTTTTGTACCCGGCAGATGACGATGTAATCAACTACAAATCCGTTTTTGAGCTATTTGTTAGACAGGCACGCTATACTCGTCAAGTAACAAACGAATTCAAAGTGGTATCACACAAAACCCAAGTGAGCGGGTTTTATTAAACTGCTTCGAATACTATCGCGTTTTCGTAAGTAATTTGATTCAATCAGCATTGACACACTTATAGCAAAAACAACGTAGCCAGGCTTAGAAAAATAAAAAAACCACCGCTATCAGTCACCGCAGTAATCATGACGCTTGAACCCAAAGCGGGATCACGGTCAAGCTTTTTTAAGGTAAGCGGTATTAATACGCCTAGCAGCGCAGCAAGCAACAGATTCAACAGCATTGCCAGCATCATTACAAGGCCCAGCTCAACGTTTTGATAAATAGCATATGTAAACAGACCGACTACAGCACCCCATATGAGGCCATTTACGATGCTGACACCAATCTCCTTACCGATCAGTTTTAAGGTGCTGCCGGGTTTAATTTGTTCCAATGCAAGCGCACGCACGATCATGGTAATCGTCTGGTTGCCGGAGTTTCCTCCTATACCAGCAATAATGGGCATGAGTGCTGCTAACGCAACCAGCTTTTCTATCGAATCCTCAAACAATCCAATCACGCGCGAAGCAACGAATGCGGTAACCAGGTTAATAGCAAGCCATATCCAACGGTTTCTCACGCTTCTCAACACCGGCGCAAAAAGATCTTCCTCTTCGCGCAAACCGGCAAGATTCAGCGCCTCGTTTTCCGCCTTGTCGCGAATAAAATCAATCACTGAATTTACGGTAACACGGCCAAGCAGTTTTTTATCATAATCAATGATTGAAGCAGAAACCAGATCATAGCGCTCAAACGCGTGCGCAGCGTCCTGTGCCTTATCGTCCGGACGAAGCGTAATCATTTCCTTGGTCATGGCCTCGGCAACCAGCATTTCGGGATCGCTGACAAGTATCCGGTTAATCAGCAGCACACCTTTTAAATGCTCATCTCTGTCGACTACAAACAACTGATCCGTATGATCAGGCAGCTCGTCAAGACGGCGCAAATAACGTAATACAACTTCCAGACGCACATCCTCGCGCACCGTAATCACATCAAAGTCCATCAATGCACCTACGGCGTCTTCCGGATATGACATGGCGGCACGCAGCTGTTCACGTTCTGCAATCGGGAGTGAGCGGAACACATCTTCCATGACATCCTGAGGCAAATCAGGCGCTAAATCGGCGATTTCATCGGCATCCAACTGCTCGGCGGCTGCTACCAGCTCGTGCGCACCCATATCCGTAATCAGCGTTTCCCGTACTGCATCAGATGCTTCCAGCAATACATCCCCATCGTACTCCGGCCTGACCAGTCCCCAGATCAACAACCTGTCCTCCAACGGCAGGGACTCCAGGAGATTCGCGATATCTGCCGGATGCAGCTTGTCTACCAGCCGTTGCAATTCTTGCAGATTTTCTTTTTGGATGGCTGATTCTTTCAGTACACCGCTTGTCTCGTTCTGCAGATTGACAAAACCCTGCAGCAGCCTGTATTTGTTCAATAACGTAACAATCCGCTGAAACTGAGTATGCAGCTTTTCATTTTCTTCATTATTAGTTTCATCAGTCATGGCAAATTAACCCATTGTTATTACAGTCATCACAGGGAAGAAGCAAAACGGTTTTACAGAAAAAATAACTACAAACATTTCACTATTTATGGGCCATATCCCAGCATAAACAGATAAAATAGTGGTTATGCAGTTGGATTTAATTCATTATGGGATTCAGGGTATTTTTGCTGAATGCATCCGGCCGAGCAATACATTCCGCTTTTTCATCAGATGCTGAGAGTTTCGATTTTTATCATAAAAACGCGGATTGGTCACCATAGCCGCTAAGTATGTCGCCTGGTACTTTGTTAAGGACGCTGCTGATTGACCGAAATAATGTTGCGCTGCCGCCTCTACGCCAAAAACACCGTTACCCCATTCGATCATATTCAGATAAATTTCCAGAATGCGCTGCTTGGACATCACCGTTTCCAGCATTACCGTTATAATGGCCTCTTGCAGTTTGCGCCATAGTGATCTTTGTTCAGAAAGAAAAAGATTTTTAGCCAGTTGCTGACTGACAGTCGATCCGCCAACTGTAATTTGACCCTGCGATAAATTTTTCTTAAACGCGTTTCGAATCGATTCATAGTCAAAACCGTCATGCTGGAGGAACTTGCTGTCTTCCGCAACAATAATCGCCCGTTTCATGTCATAAGAAATTTTTCTGTACGGCACCCATGTATGGCGTAAAGTCGCCGCTGGGTTATCTTCACGCAGAATTTTTAGCTGAGATTGCATAAAAGCGCTACTCGGCGGGTTGTTGTGTTTCCAGTAAAGTACGTGACTGAATAACCAAAGCTGATACAAAAATAACGTATAAATCACCAATAAAAGCAAACGCCAGAGCCAGCGCTTGAGAAACCCAGTAAAGCTTGCTTTAGTTGCTGCAGCAGTTCTTCCTACTGCTTTCTTTTTCTTCTTCATTGATAAATTTCATTTATTAACAATGTACTGATAACGTATTCGATCAGTCTGCGCAGGACAAAAAACGATAACAAAATCACCAAAAACAAATTTTAAACGGCTGCAAGCTGGTTTCAATATCCGATGAACACGGCACACCAAAAAGTGACATTGATACAACATGACAACGCTTTCGCATCGCATGCCAATCGCTTAATATTTTTGCATAGCCTATGAGGGTAATCTACAGCAAACAAGCCCAGTACTCTATCAATATGATATTGCCTGCAAGGCACGTCCTGCCATGTATACTGACAAGTTCACTGAACCCGGCAATATCATACTGATAGAGTATTAGTAAGCCGTAAATCGGCTAGAGATGGCAATGTATTTTGGTGAGTTAAAGTTTCAATTGATTAAGTCGTAGACAGAATTTTCTAACCCAAAATGTTGAGTGCGACACTATGAGAATAAGCGTTAATTTTAAATCCGGCCAGCGACAAACATTTATTGTGCCTAAGACAATGCTTGCAACGGATTTTCGTGATCTGGCGGAAAATATTGGAGGAAAAATAGAAAATATAGAATTTTCCTTGGGAGACCAGCATGCAAGTCTTCGTAACACTGAATTAAAAGAGCCGTTTCTTTTGCCTGAGTAAAATAAAGCAAGCTACAATTCTGAACAATACATAATGAACATGACAGCAGGTTGGCAATGTTAATGTCTGAGTTTTCCGATAACCGGCGTTAACGCTAAAACGGTATATCATCCTCCATATCGTCGAATCCATTATTATTTCTATTGTATGTCGATCGTCCGGAAGTCGGTTCATTGGCCTCGCTGTCCGATGAGTCGAAACTGTCGCTACCTGCCCGGCTGCCCAGCATTTTCATGTCGGTTGCAATTATTTCTGTCGTATAACGTTCCATACCGTTTTTATCGGTCCACTTTCTGGTTTCCAGCCTGCCTTCCACATAAACCGAGCGTCCCTTTTTTAGATATTCACCGGCAATTTCAGCTAGTTTTCGGTAAAAAGTAACGCGATGCCACTCCGTTTTTTCTTGTTTCTCACCATTCTTGTCTTTCCATACTTCAGTCGTCGCCAGAGAAATATTGGTCACTGCATCCCCGCTCGACATGTAACGTGTTTCGGGATCTCTACCCAGGTTACCGATCAATATGACTTTATTGACTGATGCCATTTATTTCTTCCTCCTTATTTTCCAGCAATTGATTCACGCTTTCCTCATCAAAACCTGTCATGTCGACTTTCAAATAGGCGACTCTCTCTTGACCCAGCACCAACGCTTCCCGTACACCGGACAATTCGGCAAGTTGTTGAGACAACTGCTGAGATTTGTTTGTACCCATTTCATGTACATGATACATTTTCGAACGTACTGCCGCAGGCGCCTTCATAGTGTAAGCCAGTATTAGCCATATTGCCAAAAGCACGCTGCAAAACACATAGAGAACAAGGTTGCCATGATGTTCCATTAAGTAACCACCTACCGCTGCACCGGTAAACGCACCAAGAAACTGTGTGCTGCTGTATACACCAATTGCCGTACCTTTGGCGCCAACAGGTGCGATTTTTGAGATCAGCGAAGGCAGACTGGCTTCGAGTAAATTAAAAGCAGCAAAAAAAACGAGCAAGGCAAATACTGTGCCCAGGATTGTTTCGGCAGTTACTGCCAGGGCGATCTGGCCGCATAGCAGCAGCGCAATAGCCGCGACAAATACGTGCTTTAATTTGGCTTTTTTTTCACCATAGATGATAACCGGAATAATAAGTAGCATGGAAAAAAACAGAACTGGCAAGTAAACCTGCCAGTGACTTTCTGTTGCCATACCCGCTTCACGCAAAGTTAGCGGCACTTGCAGCCAGAGCGCCATCAAGGTTGCATGCAGTGCAAAAATCCCATAATTTAGACGCAAAAGCTGAGTATTGCTTAACACGCTGCCCAAGCTGTCTGCCGACGCTTCCGTATCCGAATGAAAACGGCTGATTTGAGGATCAGGAATCAGCTTCTTCACGACAAACATAGCAGCCAGTGCCAGCAAACCTGTCATCGCAAAAATACCCGGCACACCGATCCATTGATTCAATATGGGCGCAACAATCAGCGATAGGGCGAAAACTGTTCCTATGGTCATGCCGATGATTGCCATGGCTTTAGTGCGATGTTCTTCCCGAGTCAGATCTGCTGCCAACGCCATAATTGCAGCTGAAATTGCACCCGCACCCTGAATAATGCGTCCTAAAATCACCCAGTAAATATCGTCTGCCGCAGCGGCAATAAAACTGCCAATAGCAAAGAGTATCAGGCCTAAATAAATGACCGGTTTGCGTCCGATACGATCGGACAGCCAGCCCATCGGAATCTGCAGAATCGCCTGAGTCAAACCATAGGCCCCCAGAGCAATACCAATCAACAAATAGTTGTTCCCGTCGGGCAAATGTTCTGCATAGAACGTAAAAACCGGCAGAATAATAAACAATCCAAACATACGCAAACCGTAAACACTAGCCAGACCGGCTGTAGCGCGCAATTCCGTTTGCGACATTTTTTCTGTTGATATTGAAGCGGGCATAAATCAGGTTATGTATTTTCTAAAAAGTTGGGTATATTATCAGGTTGACTCGTACATAGATAGCCAATGGAATTGATTAGAATCCGCGGTGCGCGCACCCATAATCTGAAGAATGTCAATCTCGATCTGCCGCGTAACAAGCTTATCGTGATAACCGGACTTTCCGGATCTGGAAAATCTTCGCTTGCATTCGATACACTTTATGCAGAGGGGCAACGGCGCTATGTGGAATCGCTTTCGGCTTATGCAAGGCAGTTTCTGCAACTGATGGAAAAACCCGATGTCGACTCGATTGAGGGCCTCTCGCCTGCAATTGCTATCGAACAAAAAGCTACATCACATAATCCGCGCTCCACTGTGGGGACGGTAACGGAGATTCATGATTATTTACGTTTGCTTTATGCGCGCGTAGGCAACCCGCAGTGCCCGGCACATCATATCACGTTGACCGCGCAAAGCGTTTCTCAAATGGTCGATCATGTGCTTGAGTTACCTGCCGGAACTCGCCTGATGATACTCTCGCCGCTGATTGTGGAACGCAAGGGGGAGCAAGCCGATTTATTTGACGAGTTATGCGCGCAAGGATTTATCCGTTTGCGTATCGACGGTGAAATACACGATATCGATGATTTGCCCAAACTGCAAAAAAACAAAAAGCATACCGTGGAAATAGTCATTGATCGCCTGAAAGTTTCACCGGATGCAAAGCAACGACTGGCAGAATCATTCGAAGTAGCCCTGCGTCATGCTGATGGGCGCGCATTGGCGGTAGAAATGGACAGCGGTCAGACCCACCTTTTTTCTGCAAAATTTAGCTGTCCCGTCTGCAGTTATTCACTTTCAGAGCTCGAGCCCAGGTTATTCTCGTTCAACAATCCGTTGGGTGCCTGCCAGCGGTGCGATGGCCTTGGCCAGATTACTTTTTTCGATCCAGCGCGCGTTGTGGCATTTCCACATTTGTCATTGGCATCGGGCGCGGTTAAAAACTGGGACAGGCGCAACCAGTTTTATTTTCAGCTGTTAACCAATCTTGCCGAACATTATGGCTTTGATATAGAGGTACCTTTTGAAAATCTGGATGCGGCGGTTCAGGAGATTATTCTGCACGGTTCCGGACAGGAGAAGATACAGTTCACATATCTTAATGAGAATGGCAAAAAAAACCGGCAAAAACACGTATTCGAGGGTATCGTCCCCAACTTGGCCAGGCGTTACCGCGAAACCGAATCACAAACGGTGCGCGAAGAACTCGGTAAATATCTGAACGCTCAAACGTGCCCGGATTGTCTGGGTACCCGGCTATGCACAGCGGCACGTCATGTACTGGTCGATGACAAAGCCATTTATGAAATCAGTGCGCTGCCCCTCAAGCAAACCAAAACGTTTTTTGACCAACTGATTATGCCCGGATACAAACAATCGATTGCCGAAAGAATTATTAAGGAAATTTCCAGCCGTCTGCAATTTCTGAATAACGTGGGTTTGGATTATTTATCGCTGGACCGTTCCGCTGATACATTATCCGGTGGTGAATCGCAGCGTATCCGGTTGGCCAGCCAGATTGGCTCGGGTCTTACTGGCGTGATGTATGTTCTCGACGAGCCTTCTATCGGGTTGCATCAACGTGACAACGACCGCCTGCTCAATACGCTCAAACATTTGCGCGATCTGGGCAATAGCGTCATCGTCGTGGAACACGACGAAGATGCCATCCAACTAGCCGATTATGTCGTCGATATGGGGCCGGGTGCGGGAGAGCACGGCGGCAAGGTGGTGGCACATGGTGAACCGAAAGCCATCCAGACACACAACGAATCTCTGACAGGCGCTTACCTCGCCGGCAGATTATCGATTAAAATTCCGGCCTGCCGCACAGAGCCCTGCAAGGACAGAGTGTTATACATCAATGGCGCTTCCGGCAACAATTTGAAGAACCTGCACTTAAAACTGCCTATTGGCTTACTGGTCTGTGTAACGGGTGTTTCCGGCTCTGGAAAGTCAACGCTGATCAATGAAACACTGTATCGCGCCGTGTCGCAGCATCTCTATGCAAGTACTGCCGAGCCGGCGCCTTTTGAGCATATTGAGGGCCTGGAGTTTTTCGACAAGGTCATCAATATGGATCAAAGTCCAATCGGACGTACGCCGCGGTCAAATCCTGCTACTTATACCGGTCTGTTCACGCCGATCCGCGAGCTGTTTGCCGGCGTGCCGCAGGCGCGAGAACGCGGCTATGCGCCAGGCCGCTTTTCATTTAATGTAAAGGGCGGGCGCTGTGAGGCCTGTCAGGGTGATGGCGTAATCAAGGTTGAAATGCATTTTTTGCCAGATATTTATGTAACCTGTGACGTTTGCCATGGCAAACGGTATAACCGTGAAACCCTGGAAGTGCACTACAAAGACAAGAATATCAGTGAAATTCTACAAATGACTGTAGAAAATGCGTTTGATTTTTTCAATCCGGTACCGGTTGTTGCGCGCAAGCTGCAAACGTTGCTGGATGTCGGATTGGGTTACATTACCCTGGGGCAGTCTGCTACAACGCTCTCAGGCGGAGAAGCGCAACGCGTGAAATTATCATTGGAATTATCCAAACGCGATACCGGCCGTACCCTGTATATACTGGATGAGCCGACGACCGGTTTGCATTTCCAGGATATTGATTTGTTACTCAAAGTGTTGCACAGACTACGTGATCACGGCAACACGGTAGTTGTCATCGAACATAATCTCGATGTCATTAAAACGGCGGACTGGATAATTGATCTGGGCCCCGAAGGCGGTGACGGAGGCGGATGTATTGTTGCCGAGGGAACGCCCGAAGAAATCGCCATGCAACAGAGCAGTTATACCGGACGCTATTTGCAGAGAATATTGAAACCATGAATCTGCGTACCTGTCTGCTGGATAGTTTTCGAGCAGCAGTCGAGGCGGCCAACCCAGCGTGCATTGTACCGCGCTATTTGCCCGATCCGGCGCATGTGTCCGGACGTGTTTTTGTTGTCGGCGCAGGTAAAGCTTCGGCAGCCATGGCTTTGGCGGTCGAAAAAAACTGGCCTGAAAATAAAGCGCTTGAAGGAATAGCGGTAACACGGTATGGGCATGGATTGCCGATGCACCGAATCAGACTCGTTGAGGCCGGCCATCCTGTGCCGGATAAAAATGGGATGCAGGCCGCACAAACCATGCTGAACCAGGTTGGACTGCTGACTGAAGATGACTTGTTGTTGTGTTTATTCAGTGGCGGCGGCTCCAGTTTGCTGCCCTTGCCCGCGGAACATATTACGTTGGCAGATCTTCAGAAACTTACTCAACAGTTACTGCGATGCGGCGCAAATATTCAGGAAATCAATGCGGTACGTAAACATCTATCCTGTATACAGGGCGGATGGCTCGCAGCCGCTTCTCGTGCACCGGTGCGGGCACTAATGATTTCGGATGTGACCGGAGATGATCCAACGCATATCGCTTCCGGACCCTGCGCACCGGATCCAACGCATTTTTCCGATGCCTTGTCTGTACTGGAACGCTATCAACTTGACGCGCCACCCAGTATCAGGCATCGATTGATTGCCGGAGACCGGCAACTAGTGGACGAGACCCCCAAGCCCGGTTCCGCGTTCTTCAAACATGTCGAAAATATTGTAATCGCCAGCGCTCATCAGTCGCTGACAGCGGCTACGAAATATTTGCAGGAGCAACATTTTACTACATTGATTCTCGGAGATGCGGTGACCGGTGAAGCGCGCGAAGTTGCAAAAGTCTATGCGGCTTTTATCAAAGAAATCCATCGATATCCCGATTTATTGAAACCGCCCATAGCATTGCTGTCGGGTGGTGAAACAACCGTTACGGTTAAAGGCGGCGGATGCGGCGGTCGTAATACGGAGTTTTTACTGTCACTGTTGATAGAACTTGATGGGCTGGATGGCGTTTATGCGCTGGCATGCGATACGGACGGTGTGGATGGCTCTGAAAACAATGCCGGTGCCTTAATAATACCAGATACTCTAACGAGAGCACGAAATAAAGGAATCCAGGCCGGGCAATTGCTGGCCAATAATGATGCGTACTGTTTTTTTGAACGGTTGGGCGATCTGGTAATAACAGGCCCTACCTATACTAACGTCAATGATTACCGGGTAATGCTGATAGTATGAATTAATTACGGATTGCCCTGAAATGGCGCCATTTCAGGGGGCAATACAAATAATTTATTAATTGTCAGCACCTCCTGGCCTGGCAAGTTTTTTTTGATCCACCTGTATCGAAGATAGCAGATAGCCGGATTGATACCAACGGCGGATCACATATTCGTAGAAGACCTTGTTTCTCGAGATATTCCGAGCTGACACCAGCGCTTTCCCATATTCAGTCAAAATTACACAGCCCAGATCGAGTTGATTATTCATGTCACGTTGAAAACCAATTTTGGTTGGCCTTCCACAGTAAAACAGCCGGGTATGCTTGCCAAGTTTTTTTTTAACGTACCCACAGGGATTGAAGTTGATTAATCCGCATGTTGCAAGCTGTCCGAGCGCATGCGCGGTTATCCCCTGATCGGTATAGACGCTTGCATTCACATCAAAAATGAGCGGCAGCGGATCACCCTGTATCCAGATGAACTGATGCAATGCTGTAAACAACTTTTTATTGTCTTCGCTCAATTCAGTGCAGGGTTGCAGCTGAGCATCCCCGTTGGGTTTCCTTTGTAACTGTGATTTGTTTTTGCAGTGCGGCGTATGTTGGTTTGAAAACAATCTGGACAAGTTTTTCAGCCATTTCTTCATTGTTTTCAAGTTTGATTTTTTGTTTCCTTGTCAGCTCCGGAGCTGCTGTCGTCTGTATTGCTGGAATTAATATCTGCTTTTTGTGTTTCGTGCTGAACGGTTTGGTCCGTTTCACTTTGCGTGTTACTTTTCTCGATGTTATCTTGTTTTGTTTTGGGCTTGGCTGCTTTTTTGGCGCGTTGTTTCAGTTCTCTATTGATCTCATTGAGAAAATTCAAGTTATCCTGACGGCGCCTCTCACTCTTGTACCAGGCAAGACAGGTCAACGACCCCATAATGATTAATAGTACATTGAGTACATCAACCCCATCAAAAAAAATAAAAACAACACCGGTCGAAACAGCAAAAGCACCGAGAAACGCGGTAAAATGCCACATTTTATTTCCCGCTTTTTGATAGCGCTCACGCCATTCTTCAAGCTTGTCACGTGTTGAAATCAATTCTTCATCTGTCCATTTTTTCATACTCATAGCGAGCGATACTCCCATAAATCGTTTTATGACAAGGTGGTCCAGGTTGTGTGCCGACACTATACTACGTGCTCTGTTCTCTACATCAAAAGGTATTTTAACCTAGAATCCTTATAGAGGTTCTAGGTTAAAGCAATGCCAGGTTATTGCGATGAATCAACTCCGCTTCGTCCACATACCCCAGTATGGCTGCGATATGCGTACTGGCCTTGCCTATAATTTTTCGTGTTTCCACGGCATTATAATTGATCAGACCCCGCGCAATCTCCCTGCCTTCCGGGGTTACACACGCAACAGCCTCACCGCGCTCAAAATCGCCGACAACATCGGTTACGCCGATTGGCAATAAGCTTTTACCATCGATTACGAGCGCATTCACCGCGCCCGGGTCCAATGTAACCGTACCCCGTACCTGCAAATAATCGGCCAGCCATTGCTTTCTTGCAGCCAGAACCGGTATCGTCGCCAACAGGCGGGTACCGATAGCCTCACCATGCGCCATACGCACCAGTACATCCTTTTCACGGCCGGAAGCAATAATCGTATGCGCCCCGCTGCGCGCTGCACGTTTGGCCGCCATAACCTTGGTGAACATACCGCCGCTGCCTATATTACTGCCAACGCCGCCGGCCATTTTCAACAGCGCCGGATCAGCTATGCTCGCCTCGGGCAGAAAAGCTGCGTCATGATTTTTTCGCGGATCGCTGGTATACAATCCGGCTTGGTCAGTTAGTATCACAAGCGCATCCGCTTCAATCAAATTGGTTACCAGCGCCGCCAGTGTATCGTTGTCGCCAAAACGGATTTCATCGGTGACTATGGTATCGTTTTCATTGATGACGGGAATAATATCGAGTTTCAGTAATGCCGTCAGTGTAGAGCGGGCATTCAAATAACGTTCACGATTGGACAAATCGCCATGGGTGAGCAGAATCTGCGCTGTTTTTAATTTGTAATGATCAAAACAGGCCGCATACGCCTGCGCCAGTCCCATTTGGCCAACAGCTGCGGCAGCCTGTAACTCATATAATGCAGTTGGCCGCTCATTCCAACTCAGGCGCTGCATACCTTCGGCAATCGCGCCCGACGAAACCAGCACGACTTCCTTGCCCATAAGTTTGAGCTGGGCGATTTGTTCAGCCCAGCCGCGTAATGCGGCATGATCAAGCCCCCGCCCCTGATTGGTTACAAGACTGCTGCCGACTTTGGTGACGATTCGGCGCGCTGTTCTTAGCATGGCTGATAAATGTTGCTCGGATTTATCATGATGCCGATTAATCGCTGGTCTGTGATTGATGCTGCTCCAGATAATCCATAACGGCGTAAGTCATTTGTTGGCATCCGTCACCGGTCAACGCAGACAAGATGAAGTACCGGTCTGTCCAACCCAGTTTTTCAACAAACGCTCTGCAAACAGATTTGCGCTGATTTTCGGACAACATATCGACTTTATTCAGAATCAGCCAGCGTGGTTTAGCGTGCAGTGCGGCGTCATATTTGCGCAGCTCATCAATCAGTGCCTTTGCTTCATGCATCGTATCCACAGTTTCATCGAATGGCGCCATATCGATCAAATGCAGTAACAGGCGGGTACGCGACAAATGCCTCAAAAAACGATGGCCCAGCCCCGCCCCTTCCGCAGCGCCTTCAATCAGGCCAGGGATATCGGCCATGACAAAACTGCGGTTGTGATCAATACGCACTACGCCAAGATTAGGTTTCAATGTTGTAAAAGGATAATCCGCCACCTTGGGTCGCGCCGCCGACACAGCGCGAATCAATGTCGACTTGCCGGCATTCGGCATGCCCAGCAATCCCACATCAGCTAGCACTTTAAGTTCCAGCTTTAATTCGCATTCCTGCCCGGCTTCACCAAAGGTAAACTGACGCGGCGTGCGATTTGTGCTCGACTTAAAATGTAGATTACCCAGACCGCCCGCACCACCTTTGGCCAGCAATACCTTTTGCTGATGTCGTGTGAGATCAGCAACCACCTCGCCGGTATTGATATTTTTGACGACGGTGCCTACCGGCATGCGCAACTCGATCTCTTTCGCACTTTTTCCATAGCAATCAGAACCGCGCCCATTTTGTCCGTTTTTTGCCCGATATATCCGCGCAAACCGGTAATCAATCAATGTATTGAGATTGCGGTCCGCTATGGCGTAAATACTGCCGCCGCTACCGCCGTCCCCGCCGTCGGGACCACCTTTGGGAATAAACTTTTCCCGGCGGAAACTGGCTACGCCATCTCCGCCCTTGCCGGCTTGCACTTGTATTGTTGCTTCGTCAATAAACTTCATAAAACCACTTGACACCACCTAAAAGATGAACTGGAAAAGCCACAAATAAAAAAGCCCTATCACATGGACAGGGCTTTAACAAGAAAAATTAAGCTTTATACTTGTAATTTTGATTGTCTTTATGCTGGAATAATATCAACAACCTTGCGTTTTAATGCGCCTCTGACACCAAAGCTGACTTTTCCTGTTGCTTTGGCGAATAAGGTATGATCCCTGCCCAAGCCCACATTCTCTCCCGGATGAAACTTCGTGCCACGCTGCCTGACAATAATAGAACCGGCCTGAATCAACTCACCGCCGAATCGTTTTACGCCCAGACGTTTCGATTCTGAATCACGTCCGTTTCTTGAACTGCCGCCTGCTTTTTTATGTGCCATTGTTAAATACTCCTAAACAATTATCCAGAGATACCAGTAATCTGAATCTCGGTATAATTTTGTCGATGTCCCTGATGTTTCTGATAATGTTTGCGGCGGCGCATTTTAAAAATGCGGATTTTGTCATGCCTGCCCTGTTCCAGTACTGTCGCACTTACCTTAGCACCTTCTACAAAAGGTTTTCCCATCGAAACGTTATCACCGTCAACGATCATTAATACTTGGTCTATGACAAACTCACTGCCTTCCTCGGCATCAAGCCGCTCAATTTTCAGCTTCTCTCCGATTTTGATACGATACTGTTTGCCACCGGTCTTTATAACCGCATACATAATATTAAACTCCACACATGACTTTACACAGAACCGGTGATTATACCCAAACCGTCCGCGTTTGTGGAGTAATTTTACATTGTTTTGTCTTTAAACTTGACACACAAGTATCTCATTTCTAACATAGCGTTTTCTTCAAGGTAACAACGTGTCAATAAAACATATCAGGAGCTTAATTGCCCAAGACATGGGTAAAGTAGATGAAGTCATTCGGCAAAAACTGCACTCTCATGTCGCCCTCATACGTCAGATCAGCGAATATATTATCAACAGCGGTGGCAAACGTCTGCGCCCTGCTTTAGTCATTCTATCTGCAGGTTCTTTTGGCTATACAGGGAAATTTCATTACAATCTGGCAGCGGTTGTAGAGTTCATCCATACAGCGACGCTATTACACGACGATGTTGTCGATGAATCCGAAATGCGCCGCAACAAAGAAACCGCCAATGCACTGTTTGGCAATGCTGCCAGCGTATTGGTTGGCGATTTTCTATATTCACGCGCTTTTCAGATGATGGTAGAAGTCAACAATATGGATGTGATGCAGGTACTGGCCGATGCCACCAATACAATTGCCGAAGGCGAAGTTTTACAATTGCTGAACTGCCGCGACCCGAATGTCAATGAAGAAAATTATCTACAGGTGATACGCTTCAAAACAGCAAAGCTGTTTGAGGCAGCCAGCCGGCTGGGTGCAATTCTGGGTAATGCGTCACCAGAGCAGGAAGAAGCGATGGCCGTTTACGGCATGCACCTGGGTACTGCATTTCAGCTCATTGACGATGTGCTGGATTATTCAGGCGACAACCAGGATACCGGAAAGAACCTGGGCGACGATTTGTCTGAAGGAAAACCGACACTGCCACTCATTTACGCCATGCAGACAGGCACCACCGAACAGGCCAATCTGATTCGCAACGCAATCGAAGCTGGCGGGACGGGCGGCTTCGAACACGTTATGGAAGTCATCAGGAAAACAGCCGCGCTGGATTATGCCAAAAAGTGCGCAATGTCCGAAATAGAAACCGCCACTACAGCCATAATTGGCTTACCCGAATCCGAATACAAGGAATGCCTTATGCAACTGGCCAGTTTTGCCGTTACTCGAAATCACTAATTCTTTACCTCAAGAAAAAGCGATGATTGATTTCTCCTGAAGAAAAATCGAGGCCTTGTAATCAACAGCTGCTGCGAAAGTATACTAATAAATGACTAATAGCTGTCACGCCTGACCGTAACATCATATCGCTGCCTGATACCATCCAGATACGCAGACATTTCCTCTTGGGTTTTCATTTGCTGTAACTGTTTGCTGAAGTTTATTTGTTTTTCTTCATCGATTGCTTCAGGCTTAATGACTTGATTGATACGTATCAGAGTATACCCACCCTGCATATTTTCAACACCTGTGTACGCAGGCATACTGTCAGTATCTGCTTTAAATATCGCACGCAACACTTCTTGGTTCAAACCATCTGGCTGCATATAAGACACCTGTTTTGGTTCGCTCCAGGCAACTGTATCTTCCGCACCATTCTGCAAACTTGCCAGTAATTCGCGACCTTCTTCAACAGCCTTTTCTTCAGCAAACAGCCGTTTAAGCCGTTCAACAATTTCATCGCGAACAACCGATAAGGACTGGGCTGTTGCCTGGCGATGCTCCAAAACGCGCGCAGATACGAGCGTGTCCGGCATTACTTCGACCGCCTCGGTGTTGCGTTTATCCACTATTGCCTCATCAGAGAAAATCGCATTCATCATGGATGGATCTGCTAGTACTGACGGCTCATCTGAATTTCGATTGATCCAGCCGGTTTCTTGTATTTTCAATTGAAATTTATCGGCTGCAGGCAAAAGACTGTCACTTTGTTCATAGACAGTATTGCTAAAATCCTCGGCGGCTTCACCAAACATATCACTGGCCATCTGTAACTTTAGTATTTCCTCAATTTGCTTTTTGACATCTGCCAGGTCCGCAATTTTTGCTTCTTTGATTTCAGTCAACTGAATTATATGAAAACCAAAATCAGTCTGGACGAGGCCGCGAATCTCATCCGGCTCCATTTGAAAAATTTCGTCTTCAAATTCTTTGACCATGGCGCCGCGCCCAAAAAAACCCAGATCGCCGCCACGGCTGGATGACCCTGGGTCATCCGAGTACTCCGCCGCGAGTTCAGAAAACTGTTGCGGATTTTGCAGCACCTGTTCCAGAATATCTTCTGCCTTCTCACGCGCGAACATTTTTTCATCTTCTTCAGCAGTCGCCGCCGCAGTAATTAATATATGGCTCGCGCGCCGCTCTTCCGGCTGGCCGAATTCATTGGGATGATCTTCGTAATAAGCCTGAATTGCCTCATCACTCACAGGTTCATTTTCTGCCAGCGTCTCCAGTGACAATACCAGATACTCAACACGCACGCGCTCCGGCAGAAAAAATTCAGACTGATGCGCATCATAGTAGACTCCAATTTCATCCTCAGCGGGTTCAATCTGCGACAAATAATCTCCTGGCTTGATTTGAGCCTGACTGATTTCACGTTGCACCTCACTCAAATAGATAACCCTGTCGGCAACCGTATCAGAAATAAAACCATATTCACTATAACCATCGAGTAATTGTCTTAATAACAGTTCCTGGCGCACCCGCGACTCAAATGCAACAGGGCTCAAACCTTCGTTACGCAAAAAATTTTCATATTGTTTTTTTGAAAATTTATTATCCAGATGAAATTCCGGAATTTGGCTGATCTCGGTGACGATTTGTGAATCCATGACGGCAAAGCCATTACTGATCGCCTCGAGAAACAATAAACGCTGCTGAATCAGTCGTTCAAGCACAGAATCTCTCACCTCGTAACTATCAAGCATCGCACTGTCAAAATTGCCACCAAACATGGCGCGCAGCCGTGCCTGATGATCGCGCAGCGCCTGTTCAAATTCACGACGCTGAATTTCCTCTCCTTCAACAATAGCGACATACCCTTCTTGGCTGTCACTGCGATAAGACTGAACGCCCCAGAACATGAATGGCAATACAGCCAATAAAAGCACTATCTGAACAATTCGTTTTTTGCGACTGACAAAGTTAAACACAGCTATAAAAACCCGTTATTTACACGACATGTGAAAAACCAGATAAAAATTGCAAGGCAGTTACTGATGATGCAGCTTTCAATTGATACATGTTAAAACTAAAACGCCTCATTCAAACCAATGGCGAAATGAGGCGATGAAAACATAATCATTAATCATATTATTGAATACGATAGAGAACACTGGCGGAGTGGACGGGACTCGAACCCGCGACCCCCGGCGTGACAGGCCGGTATTCTAACCAACTGAACTACCACTCCAACAAATGAACACTTTTTACTGGTGGGTGCTGACGGGATCGAACCGCCGACATTCGCCTTGTAAGGGCGACGCTCTACCAGCTGAGCTAAGCACCCCGTCTGTTAAAGGCCGCTAGTTTACTGCATCTTTAAGTGCTTTACCAGCACTAAATTTAGGAACCTTGGCAGCTTTAATTTTAATGGCTGCACCAGTACGAGGATTACGCCCGGTACGGGCTGATCGCTTACCCACCTTAAAAGTCCCAAATCCGACTAATGTCACCGTGTCATTTTTTTTAAGTGCAGATGTTATTGCAGACAACGCCCCATCCAATGCACTACCAGCCGTAGCTTTTGGAATATCAGCAGATTTTGCTATTGCTTCTACGAGTTCGGATTTGTTCATATAATTCCCCTTTTAGGTTTGTTGGTCATTAAATCACAAGCAACTACTGCACAAACGCACTTATATCAAGCCATCCGCACAAGGTCAAGAGATTACATCACTCCTTAAAAAAATAAATCGCTAATCCCAAAAGCATCGTACCCGTAACAAAAGTTTTGTTTAAACAACGTTTTCAAATAAGCAGATAGATAACATAATCATATAAAACTTACTTAACTGTTATCAAAAACCTCACAAGCAAATTTCCGTTTTGGGTTCACGGTTCAATAATGTTTCCACAGCAGCCCTAGCTGGCATGCCATCGTGCAAAATACTGCAAACCGCTTCCGTAATGGGCATATTGACGTTGAGTTTTCGACTCAATTGCAATACAGCCTGTGCAGTATGTACACCCTCTGCAACATGGCCCAATTCATTTAAAATATCGCCAATGGACTTTCCTGCCGCCAGGAGCAGCCCGACACGCCGGTTTCTTGACAAATCACCGGTACAAGTCAACAACAGATCACCAACACCAGCCAGTCCCATGAACGTTTCCATTTTTCCACCCAACGCCAGCCCCAGACGTGTAATCTCCATCAATCCGCGTGTAATGAGTGCTGCGCGCGCATTGTGACCATACCCCATACCATCGGATATGCCAGCGGCAATGGTAATAACATTTTTAATAGCGCCGCCTGTTTCTACACCAATCATATCCCGGCTCGTGTAAATGCGTAAATTTTTGCTATGCAGCTGATTGGCCATTTCACGGGAAAAATCATCATTTTCAGACGCAAGGGTCAAGGCAGTCGGCAAGCCCCGCGCAACCTCTTCAGCAAAACTAGGTCCGGAGATAACGCCGCAGGTCAGTTCATTATCTGAAAACACATCTGCAACAACCTGGTGCGGCAACTTGGCTGCCTTTGGCTCGAATCCTTTACATCCCCAGATAACAGGCGCTTTCACGTTAATTTTAGCAATACTACGCAAAATATCGCCAAAACCGGCTACCGGAACAACAATTAAAACCAGATCCGTATTCTCAAGCGCCTCAGCAAGTGAAGCCGTCAGGTATATAGCGTCAGATAATGGAAAATCGGGGAAAAAACTCAAATTGGCACGGTTGGTCATCAATTCTGACAGATGACCCGCCTCCTTTGTCCAGAGTGTTACCTGATGACGTGCCGACAGATTGATGGCAAGCGCTGTTCCCCATGCCCCTGCACCCAATATGGCAAGATTCATGAACCCCAGACCTGGCTGGCTTTAACAAAACCGCTTTGCCCATCCTGATGACGCACTCTAACCCAACCCGGGATGCTTGAGTCGAGCCACTCCAGAACCACATGTTGCTGTGCCTGGAAAACCAGCTCAGCACCTTCATCTGTTTTATGGTATATGTCAGCCATAGGCACCGTCACAATAACAAACCGTTGTTTTTTAAGATTTCTTTTCTCAATCCAGGCCAAACTTCCACTGCTGTCACGTACTTTGACCCAGCCTTCGACATTGACAACCACTTCTACAGGCAAGTTTGCACCGGCAACAAATAATTTACCTGACTTTACAGACGGTGCGTCGTACATAATGGTGACATTCTCAGCAGTTGAAAAAAAATCCATGTCGGCTTTCACAAGAGAGGGCGCCACACATAGCACACCTGCCAGAAGAACATTTGCCCAGGCGCCATGCAAACACGCTTGCTTGCCTGCTTGTAAAATATATGAGATATGCTGAAAATAACTCATTCTAGCCGACCAGTTAATGATTACTGTTTTTTTCAGAATCTTCTGAATTGGCGCGCTGCTGATTTTGATTATAAACCGCTTCAAAATTGACCGGATTGAGAATCACTGGCGGAAACCCGGCACGCGTTACGATGTCTGAAACCGTTTCCCTCAAATAGGGAAATATAATATTAGGACACCCAATACCGAGAACCGGCGCAATCTCTTTTTCAGGCACATTGCTTATCCTGAAAATACCGGCCTGCTGCACCTCGACCAAAAACATCACTTGATCTTTGACTTTAGCTGTAACCGTTACTATCACTAAAACCTCGTAAAGCCCTTCTTTTATTACATGACTTTGTGTGTTGAGTTGCAGATTAACCTGAGGGGCTTCACGCTCTAGAAATATGCTCGGTGCATTCGGGATTTCAAGCGACAAATCTTTCACATAAATTTTTTCAATATTAAACGCTGGCTGCTGTTGCTCGCTCATTTTATAATTTTGCCTTACTTACGGTGTTAATTCGTATACATTCTCAAACTAGTACTCTACCAATATGATATTGCCAGAGTACTAGGTACTAGGGTACCAGCAAGGGTACCAATTCTCCTTCGTGATCCAATCGTGCCAGATCATCGTATCCGCCAATGTGCTTTTCTCCAATGTATATTTGGGGAACCGTTCTGCGTCCTGTTTTACCCATCATTTCATTACGCTGTTCGGGATCAAGATCAATCCGAATCTCTTCAATTTTTTCCACTCCCCTGGAGCGCAGCAATTTTTCTGCCATTTTGCAATAAGGGCAAAACCCTGTTGTGTACATGGTCACCTTGCTCATTGGTTTATCTCTTGACGACAGGAAGACTGGCGCGCTTCCAGGCATCAATACCACCCATCAAGTTATGCACCTTTTTAAATCCATTTTTAAACAACACATTACTTGCATGACCGGATCGTATACCACTTTTATAAATGACGACAATAGGCTTTTCCTTGAATTTTGACAATTCCACCCAGCGATCTTCAATTTTTTCTGTGGGTATATGTTTTGAATTGGGCAAATGGCCCGTAACAAATTCACTGTCATCCCTCACGTCAAGTACAACTGCATCTTCATAATTAATCAATTCTATCGCCTTACGCGTATCAATTTCTTTTGTGCCGCGCTTTGTAATTGCAGGCCATATCAGCAATACAGCACTCACAATCGCTGCAATCACAAAAAAAATGTTCTCGCTTCGAAGTAAAAAGTAATCCTGAAATATTGATGACTCATCCATAAAAATGTTTTATTCCTGTGTTTTATTGTATTTCTGTCAATCAGCTGATTTTATCAGAAACCAGAAAAAATCGCTTCGCCCTTATCCCCCGAATTAAACTCGTATGTCAGTTGTTTGTCCAAGCGCATAAATTTTCACCTCAGCAATCCGCTATTTATAACTTCCATATCAAATTCAAAACTGCTTCCTTCGGCATTTCACACATTATTTGTTGTATGAAACATGAAACACTTTAGGCCAAAAAAAATTAATTCACCACAAAAATCAGACAGATGCTGTGTAATACAGCAAAATCGAGTAAAATATTGCACTGCACATTCACAAAGAAAAAAACGCAACTCACAATCCCAAATAATACATGAAAAAAATCGTTCTTCTTCGTCATGGAGAAAGTATCTGGAACAGAGAAAACCGTTTTACGGGCTGGACAGATGTTGATTTAACACCCAAAGGTATTGAAGAAGCCCGGAATGCCGGCAAGCTACTGAATGAAGCCGGCTTTGTCTTCGATATTGCTTATACATCAGTACTCAAACGCGCCATTCGTACATTATGGATCACACTTGACGTCATGGATTTGATGTGGTTGCCCATACACAATACCTGGCGGCTTAATGAGCGGCACTATGGTGCTTTGCAAGGGCTAAACAAAGCAGAAACTGCCACCAAATTCGGTGATGAGCAGGTGTTAATCTGGCGGCGCAGTTATGACACCAGACCGCCAGAGCTGAGTCTTGATGATGAACGATATCCCGGTGCGGATATACGATATAAATATCTTAGCCATGCTGAATTACCACGAGCGGAATGCCTTAAGGATACTGTTGCCAGATTTCTGCCTTACTGGAAAGAATTTATCGCACCTCAGATCCAATCAGGAAAAAAAATTATCATTACAGCCCATGGCAATTCCCTGCGGGCTCTAATAAAATATCTTGACGATATTCCAGATCAGGAAATTCTCAATTGCAACATTCCGACTGGCATCCCGTTAATTTATGAATTGGACGACCAGCTCGCCCCGTTACGCAGTTATTACCTGGGTGACCAGACGCTGATTCAAGATGCCATGCAAAAAGTGGCTAATCAAGGAAGATCAGCAGGATAACCGGCAGTAAATAAGGCGCATTTTTCAGCCAGGCCGCTGATGCATGCCAACAAAGCGACTTTTCGATCACTCGAGAATACATAACCGGACGTGAAACCAGCACAATTCACAATTTCTTCTTCATCAGTCTTTCTCGTCTTAAGCTGTATCCTGTTGCTGTGCCACTCTCCCGCAAACGCTTCAGAAAAGCAACAGCAGTTGGAAAAATTGCGCAGCCGTATCAAAGTACTGCACACCGAATTGGCAGCTCAGGAAATAAACAAACAGGATGCTGTTGATGCGTTGCGCGACACTGAACATGCTATCAGCGACATTAAGCGCAAGCAATTCCAGTTAAAAAAAGACAAACAAAAAATCGAAGATGCCCTGAAAAGGGTATCGACTCAGCACAGACAGCTCAAACTAATTATGGAAGCGGAACAAGATCAATTGAGCGAATTACTTTTTCAACAATATCTGGGAAACG
Organism: Nitrosomonas sp. Nm51; assembly: GCF_900111165.1. Classification (GTDB taxonomy): domain Bacteria; phylum Pseudomonadota; class Gammaproteobacteria; order Burkholderiales; family Nitrosomonadaceae; genus Nitrosomonas. The sequence continues at coordinate 143,932 of NZ_FOGH01000002.1, read as the reverse complement.
AAAGAAACTATTTGCGCACGCTATTAAATCTACAGGACCCCAACCAGATTGCACGCGACATATATTACTATCAGCAACTCTTCGACGCGCGCGCAACGCATATCGACAATCTTCATAACGGCTTGAATCAATTACAGACACTCGCACAATCGGTTCGTGAGAAAAGAGCACAGTTCTTTTCTATTGAAACTGAATATGCGCATCAAAGCCAACAACTCAAACAAGAACAGTTAAAACATAAAACTACGCTTGCACGCATTTCCAAAGAAATCGAACAACAACACAATGAAATTGGTAAACTTATTCGGGATGAACAGCGCATTACAAAATTAGTTAATGAGATAACCAGGATATTTAAGCAGGAAAATCAACGTAACACACTAAATAATACGCGCCTCCCGAATTCCAAACACCAAGATAGCGCATTCAAAACACTTAAAGGTAAATTGAATTTGCCGGTTCGCGGGAAACTTGTGCACCGTTTTGGTGGTCAACGTTCAGGTAGGCATGTAAAGTGGAAAGGTTTGTTTATCCGTTCAGCTGCAGGCAGCGACGTCAAGGTTATCGCAACTGGACAAGTAGTTTTCGCTGATTGGCTGCGCGGATTTGGCAATCTTATCATTATTGACCATTCACAGGATTATATGAGCCTGTACGGCAACAATGAAATGCTTCTAAAGCAAGTTGGTGAAATAGTTAAAAGTGGCGATACCATCGCAACAGTAGGCAATAGTGGCGGCAATCCTGAAGCTGGTCTGTATTTTGAGTTGCGTCACAAAGGCAAAGCATTTGATCCGTTGACATGGATCAAAATAGAATGAGTGATGTATACGGACAGTTGGCCCAAAATTTTTTAAAAACACGTCTTTAAACAGACCAAATCGCCATATAACCAGCATTTAGGTTTGTTTTTAATGTATGATCAACTGAAAAAAAACAGTATAAATCTATAATTCAATTGTTTAACCTATTATAATTTTAATCACTTAAAGTTCGTAAGTGCGGAGACAGCATCATGAGTAACATAGTAAAAAAAGCAGGTCTGATTTTTGTTGGCGCAATCACAGGCGTGATGCTCAGCTTGAATTTTTCCGCTATCGCCAAAAGAGATTCAACAGAAATCATGCATCCGCTGCCGATCGAAGAACTTCGCACTTTCGCGCAGGTATTTGGGCGCATAAAGAGTGATTACGTCGAATCCGTGGAAGACAAGCGGCTGATCACTGAAGCCATCAACGGCATGCTGGTTGGTTTGGACCCCCACTCTTCTTATCTAGACAAGGATGAATATAAGGAACTACAAATTGGCACGCATGGTGAGTTCGGCGGATTAGGAATTCAAGTCACCATGGAAGACGGATTGGTCAAGGTAATTTCACCAATTGAAGACACCCCCGCTTTCCGTGCCGGCATCCAAACCGGCGATTTGATTGTCAAGCTGGATGATACCGCAGTCAAAGGCATGACCCTCACAGAGGCGATCAAACTGATGCGCGGCAAGCCCAAAACCGCTATCAAGATAACTGTAATCCGGGAAGGCGAAAAAGAACCACTGGTATTTAATCTGGTTCGCGATATTATTAAAATTCAAAGTGTTAAATCAAAGCTCCTGGAACCGGGCTATGCTTATATCCGCATTACTCAATTTCAGGAACATACCGGTGAGAATCTGGCCAAAGCCATTAAAACGCTTTTTTCTGAAAGCACCACGCCCATGCAAGGACTAATTCTTGATTTACGCAATGATCCGGGCGGATTATTGAATGGTGCAGTTGCCGTATCGTCTGCTTTTCTACCGGAAAATGCACTGGTCGTTTATACTGAAGGTCGTACTGCGGATGCAAAAATGCGATTACACGCCAATCCCGAGTATTATCTTCGCGGCCATGGCAGAGATTATCTGCGAGATTTACCATCTGAAGTTAAGACTGTACCCATGATCACCTTAGTCAACGGAGGATCAGCATCAGCCTCTGAAATTGTGGCTGGCGCGCTGCAGGATCACAAACGTTCCATCGTTATGGGTTCACAAACATTCGGCAAGGGTTCTGTGCAAACCGTGTTGCCATTGGGCAACGACACCGCTATTAAACTGACCACAGCGCTCTATTATACGCCTAACGGACATTCCATCCAGGCAACCGGTATTACGCCGGATATATTGGATGAATCAACAGACGACGACCAACGTTTGCGCGAAGCGGATTTAAGTCGCCATATAAGCAACGGTCAAAAAAGCGAAAAGAAGACCGCAGTTGAAAAAACTGCCGAAGAACCGGCCAACAAGCCTAAAAAAGACGATGATCGCGGCCCGATTGAGTTTGGATCCGAGGATGATCTGTTGCTTATTCAAGCCATGAATTACTTTAAAGGCATCACCGCATCGCCTGAAAAGAAGGTTGACAGCGCAGGCGGCTAGCATTTCTCCGAAGCAACCCACACTTGAATAATCGCCAGTTGCTCCGGTACAGTCGCCATATTTTGCTTCCCGAAATTGACATTTCGGGTCAGGAAAAACTGCTTAAGACACATGTACTGATTATAGGAGCCGGCGGTCTGGGATCGCCGGCTGCGCTTTATCTTGCCGCCAGCGGTATTGGAAAACTGACAATCTGTGACGGCGACACCGTAGATCTTACCAATCTCCAGCGCCAAATCGTACATCCTTCAAGCGCAATAGGTTTGTCCAAAACGGAATCGGCGCAACACACATTGTCCAGACTCAATCCGGAAATAAACGTTATTTCCTATCCAAACCATGTAAAAGAAGCTGATTTGCAACAACTTGTTGCGGTATCAGACGCAGTCATAGATGCAAGTGATAATTTTGCAACACGTCACAGCATCAATAAGGCCTGTGTTGCACTCCAAAAGCCTTTAATCTCGGGGGCGGCGGTTCGGTTCGAAGCGCAAGTATCGGTTTTTGATTTACGTCTGCAACACAGTCCTTGTTATCATTGTCTCTATCCACTGCACGGAGAATCAGAGGATATGCCATGTGCAATCATGGGTATCTTCTCTCCACTGGTTGGGATTATCGGCAGTATTCAGGCCGCGGAGACGCTCAAAATATTGTTGAATATCGGCAAAACGTTAAATGGCAGACTTCTGTTATTAGACGGTCTCACCATGAACTGGCGTACAATCAAACTCAAGAAGGATCCTTTCTGTGAGTTATGTCAACTCAACTGAAAGTTTCTTGTTCTGCATTGATAACAACCCTGACGGCTTTTTATTTCATGTTTTGGTCAGATACACACCAAACATGGATTCTTAGCAGCTACTTGTTTTTAGACAAACATTTTGTTAATACAGACCATACTTGATCTTATCTCTTTAAATCTTTCACTCTGGTTTTTGCAGCAGAAAAATTCCCCAGGCCAGATAGCCATGCTTACCGCCGTCTATCCAATGGTTCAAGCCGGCTTTCATACGTTCAATATAAGCCGGATCGATCTTTCCAATTAATTCACTGGTATGCCGCTCGGTTTCATCAAGAACACGTTGATAATGGTTGATCAACTGCTGAGTAAGATTATCAAACTTGACCACATCAAAACCCAACCGTTCTGCAACCTGGCGATAAAAGCCTGGCGAGCCTAATGAGGGCAGATGAATGCGGTCAAGTATCGGTTGCAAAACACCAGGCGGGCAGTCATCGGCCTGCATCGGATCGGTAAAAACAAAGTACCCGCCCGGTTTTAGCACTCGAAAGGCCTCTGCCAATACCTGCTCACGTTGTGCACTGTGCAAAATTGCATCCTGTGACCAGATAACATCAAAACCAGTTGTACCCTCGGCGCTTTCGAACGGCAGTGATTCAAAGCTACCGTCAATCACCTGAATTTTTTCAGACAGATGCGCAGCCAAATTCAGTTCGCGCGCGCGCTGGTTCTCAATTTCACTTAAATTTACCGCCTTTACCTGCACACCATAAGTTTTCGCAAGATAACGGGCGGCACCACAGTAACCGGATCCCAAGTCAAGAACAACTTGGTCAGCTTTCAACTCTGACAGGCAGTCTGCCATGGTCTGCACAGTTCGATGACTCGCCACATTAATCGGTTCATCAAGGTCTTCATATAAGCCGATATGAATGTCTTCTCCACCCCATATCGTACTGTAAAAATGATCAGCATCGTCGCTGTTATAGTAATCACGCGCGGTTTCAACAGCGGCGGACTGTGTTTTACTTGAATTCATATTATTCATCGGTTGATTGATAGGCTTTTTCGGCGATATGAATAAAAAAATCTGGTTCGCTTTCCCGGTACGTCTCCTGAAAATCTCCAAACGTTTCAGTATGCTGAAAACCAACTTCTTGCATCAGCCGTTTTGTGTAATCCTTTCTGAGTGGAAACATATTCAAAAAATATTTATCGCCATCGGGAAAACAGTACTCAAACCGCGCCAATCCCTTGTCGACATGCACCGGTTTTACCGAAACATTCGTACCACAGTAATAATAGGTATGCGTACAGGTAAATCCGAAATCCATTAGCGCATCGTAATTACGCTGATCCAGAATTAACACGCCGTCATGACGCAACGCGGCATAAAACTCGGCAAGTGCTTTACGCCGGTCATTCTCATCGAACAAGTGTGTAAATGAATTACCCAGACAGATAATCGCATCAAATTTCTGATGCACGTCACGATTCAGCCAACGCCAGTCAGCCTGTACAGTACGCAAAATATGCCCACGTGACCTGGCATTGGCGAATGCCTTGGACAGCATTTCCGCGCTGCCATCCGCACTGACCACTTCGAACCCGGCTTCCAGCAATCTAACCGAGTGAAATCCGGTTCCCGTCGCCACATCAAGCACCTGTTTGCAGCCTCTTTCTTTAAGCTTATCGATAAAAAAAGAGCCTTCCGATTCAATCCGCGCATTCCAATCAATCAGTGAATCCCATTTTTGTACGAATGCATGCACATATTCTGCACGGTATTGGTCCGTTTCGCGAACCGATACCGGATCGGAACCATAATCCTGTTTTGTTTTAATCGATGTAGTATTCATTTCGTTCTCCATGAAGTGTAAAAAACTGCTGTAGCAGTAATTACCAAAACAGCGACACAAAACACCGGAAAAATTCCAGAGTCAATCGTTGTCTATCGGTCACAATCTAGCGCAAACCTGGACCAGTCTGGCAAAATCGAGCTAAAATTATTATTTTCAGGTTACTTTACATGCAAATCTGGCGAAGCAAGCCTTCACCAAATTATAAGACACCGCTTGCGCTGACAATCGGCAACTTTGACGGCGTACATTTAGGCCACCAAGCCATACTATCCCGTTTGAAGGAAACTGCAGACAAACTAGGAATAGCTGCTTGTGTCATGACTTTTGAACCGCATCCACGCGAATTTTTCGCGCCAGATCAAGCACCTACTCGTCTCACCAGCTTCAGGAAAAAAATGCAGCAACTGGCCAGATTGAAAGTTGATTATGTACGAGTATACCGCTTCAACTATGATTTCGCAAAGATAAGTCCTGAAACGTTTATTGAGAGGATACTGAATCATGAGCTTTCTGTGCGCTGGCTGCTGGTTGGAGACGACTTTCGTTTTGGAGCGCGCCGAGCCGGGAATTTTGCCCTGTTGAAAGCATTATCAGCACAAAACGGTTTCGAAGTGGAAAAAATGCCGAGCTTTTTAATCGAAAAACAGCGTGTGTCAAGCAGCCATATCAGAAAATTATTGGAGACCGGTGACCTGCTCACAGCGCGCCGTTTTTTAGGCAGACCGTTTAGTATCAGTGGCCGTGTCATAGACGGCGAAAAACTGGGGAAAAAACTGGGTTTTCCAACTGCCAATATTCAGATCAAACACAACCGCCCGCCGGTATCTGGCATTTTTGCGGTTAACGTGTTCGGCACCGTTCAGTCGGACCCATCCGTTGTACTGCCGGGCGTTGCCAGTCTTGGCGTCAGGCCAACGGTTCATAAAAACGGCAAACCGGCGCTGGAAGTCCATTTATTTAATTTTGATCAGTCGATTTACGGTCATCATTTGCAGGTCGATTTTCTGCATAAACTGCGTGATGAAGAAAAATATCCTGATTTAAGAACGCTTACTCAACAAATTAAAAGAGACATTACACAGGCAAAACAATTTTTTAATCAGGCAATTGATAAAAACGATTTTGCAATTGAATCGTGTAAAAAATTGTAATCACGTATAATTCGCTTAAATACAACATGATGTCATAAAACAGCAACACTCAATGCTGATTCATATAAGATTGTGCAGCGCAATTATTTGCTAGCTGCATCGACCCGGAACGATTTTAAACATTTTTCATGACTGATTATAAAAAAACGCTTAACCTGCTCGACACACCTTTTCCAATGCGCGGCAATCTCGCTAAACGGGAACCCGCAATGCTCGACTCCTGGCAGCAAAAAAAACTGTATCAGAAAATCCGTGCTGCAAGTAAGGGGCGCCCCAAATTTACACTGCACGACGGGCCGCCGTATGCAAACGGCGACATTCATATCGGACATGCCGTCAATAAAATTCTCAAGGACATTATTATAAAAAGTAAAACGCTGGCTGGTTTCGATGCGCCCTATATTCCGGGATGGGACTGCCACGGCCTGCCGATCGAACATCAAATAGAAAAAAAATACGGCAAGCAGCTGCCTGCCGGTAAAGTGCGTGAACTCTGCCGCACATTTGCAGCGGAACAAATTACGCGCCAAAAAACCGATTTTATTCGCTTGGGTGTTTTGGGCGACTGGGATCAGGCCTATCTCACCATGAATTTCCAGACTGAAGCGGATATTATTCGCGCACTGGGAAAAATTTATCAGAATGGCTATCTGTATCAGGGACAAAAACCGGTTAACTGGTGTATTGATTGCGGTTCTGCCTTGGCAGAAGCGGAAGTCGAATACGAAGATAAAACTTCTTCGGCAATCGACGTTGGTTTTGACATCATTCAGACAAATACCGATGACGCCGGAATGCAGTTGCAAACTGCCTTCAAACTTAGCACCGGCACCCTGTCCGGCAACAAAATCATGGCAGTCATTTGGACAACCACGCCCTGGACGCTGCCGGCCAACCAGGCAGTCTGCATACACCCCGATTTTGATTATGAACTGATTCAAACAGAACGGGGCTTGCTCCTGCTGGCGGCCGAATTGAAACAGGTCTGTCTGGAGCGTTACGGCCTAAAAGGGAAAACGCTGGGTCAATGCAAGGGACAGGCGCTTGAATATCTGCCCCTGCAGCACCCGTTCGAAAACCGTGGCGTCAAAATCATCTGCGGCAGGCATGTCACGCTGGAAGCCGGCACCGGACTGGTGCATACCGCCCCCGCCCATGGCCTGGATGACTATTTTGCCGGTCAACAGTACGGCTTGCCTAACGAGAGTCCGGTCGACGGCGATGGCAAATTTATGGCAGACAAGCCTCTGGTCGGCGGTTTATTCGTTTGGAAAGCGAACGACATCGTCATCGACGCGTTACAGGCCGGCCATTCCCTGCTCTGTTTGAAAAAAATAGAACATAGCTATCCGCATTGCTGGCGGCATAAAACGCCGATTATTTTCCGCTCAACACCGCAATGGTTCATCGGCATGAATCTGGAGAAAAATCCTGACACAAACGCTGATGCTGCCGGTCTGAAAAAACCATTGCGAAGCCTTGCCATGCAGGCTGTTGACAGCACCCGTTTTTATCCGGCCTGGGGAAGAGCGCGGCTGGAAGCCATGATTAAGAACCGTCCGGACTGGTGCGTTTCCCGGCAACGCAATTGGGGCGTGCCGATGGCATTATTTGTGCATAAAATAACCCACAAGCCACACCCGCGCGCACATGCGCTGCTTGAACAGGTTGCACAAAAAGTCGAAAAGCAGGGCATTGAAGCCTGGTTCTCGCTTGATGAAACCGAGTTACTCGGTGAAGACGCCCAGAACTATACAAAACTTACCGACACACTCGACGTCTGGTTCGATTCGGGCACAACGCATGACACCGTAATTAAACCCAGCCTACAGCTCGAGTACCCGGCCGATTTATACCTGGAAGGCTCGGACCAGCATCGCGGCTGGTTCCAATCCTCGTTGCTGACCGGCTGCGCCATTGACGGCCATGCCCCGTACCGGTCGCTGCTCACACATGGCTTTGTCGTTGATGGCAGCGGCCATAAGATGAGCAAGTCCAAAGGTAATGTAATCGCGCCGCAGAAAGTCATGGACACCTATGGCGCCGACATTTTACGCCTGTGGGTTGCATCTACCGATTATTCCGGAGAACTTTCGATTTCAGAAGAAATTCTCAAGCGAGTCGTTGAAAGCTACCGCCGCATCCGTAACACACTGCGCTTTCTGCTGGCCAATCTGGCCGATTTCGATCCACGGAAAGATATGCTGACGATTGCGGACTGGCTGGAAATCGATCGTTATATGCTGGCATACAGCAGCGATTTCCAGAACGAGCTCGTACAGATTTATGACCGCTATGAGTTCCATCAGATTGTACATAAACTGCACAATTTCTGCTCTGAAGATCTGGGAGGCTTTTATCTGGACATTCTTAAAGACCGATTATATACCGCTGCAGCCGGCAGCCAGCCGCGCCGCGCCGCGCAAAGCGCGCTCTATCATATCTCACACAGCCTGGTACGCCTGTTTGCGCCCATCCTGAGCTTTACCTCCGAAGAAACCTGGGAACACCTGGCCGGTCAACCTGAAGACAGCGTGTTGCTGCATACTTGGCATCGTTTTCCTGAGCAGTCTGACACACAGCAATTATGCGAACGCTGGAGTAGAATTCGAACATTACGCGCCCAGGTACTGAAAAAGCTCGAAGACGCCAGAGCGCAAGGCAAGATCGGATCATCTTTGGCCGCAACGGTCAATATCCGTGCAGGCGGCGGTGATTTGGCGTTGCTGCAATCTCTTGGAAATGACTTACGGTTTGTTCTGATCACTTCGGAATCCAGTTTGGAAGCGGCTGATAACTCACAGGAAATTGTGGTTACAGTTACACCAAGTATGCATCCGAAATGCGAACGCTGCTGGCATTATCGCAGCGACGTCGGTCAGAACCCGGGACATCCCACATTATGCGGACGCTGTGTATCCAATCTCGATGGCACAGGAGAATACAGACAACACGCATGATCAATGATCAAGGTTGCAATTTTTACAGTGGTATGAAACGCTGAAAAAAAACGGCAAACGGACATACACGAACATGAAACTACATTATTCACTTAGCATCGCCCTGATTGTTTTAATACTGGATCTGGCAACCAAGTACTGGGTGGAATCGGCACTGGTCTACGGACAGCGAATTGCAGTAACAGATTTTTTTAATCTGGTACTCACTTACAATACCGGTGCAGCATTCAGCATCCTGAGCGAAGCATCCGGCTGGCAACGCTGGTTCTTGAGCGCGATCGCTGCTGGCGCATCCATTGTCATTATGTATCTTCTGCACAAATATAAAAACGAGCGACTGTTTTGCTTATCGCTCAGTTTGATTCTAGGCGGAGCTATCGGTAATCTGTGGGACCGCATCACGCTTGGACATGTCGTCGACTTCCTGGATTTCTACATCGGCGATTATCACTGGCCGGCATTCAACATTGCAGATTCGGCAATTTTCGTCGGTGCGGCCCTGCTCGTTATTGACAGCTTTTACAATAAAGAAAACGCACAAAAAGAAGCCGACAATAAAACCGGCGGCAAGGAAAAAGCTGAAAAGCTTTAGCGGTTACTTACTATTTTTGTTAGATTTTTTATCTTCTTTAGTGATCGGACTCTGCACCGTATAACCTTTTTCCTTCATTTTATAGCCACCGTACGCACCCGCTCCCGCCGCCGCAGCCATCCAGCAACCTGACAATAGCGGCAGCAAAACAATTAATGCCACTACAGTATGAAATTGTTTTCGTTTCACAATTCACCCCCGGTAACTCATACACAATATTAAATAGTATCCGCACCTAATCCGGCGCTGCCTGGCTCGCAAACAAACTCAAACGCATGATCAATTCTACAGCGCAGGACTCAATTTAGTTTATGGCTTACAAACCGTTTCGGCAATCTGTTTAAAAAAAGAAGATTCGGGATACTCAAACCATTCCTTCAATTCATCATGGTGCGCACCGATGGTGCTGCCTTTCGCCATTACTTCCGGATAAAGCAGCATGGTATAGGAACGCGTACGGTCAGCCTTACAGTCAAACTCGTAAAAAGTCTTTAATGATTGATAGCCACCCTTTTGTTTTTCATCATAGCTGGACAAAACCCACACTTTTTTGTAATGGTTGCCACTTTGCCGCACTGTGGCCGGATCAAAAAAATGTTTCGCATGTCTGTCGGGGTCTTCATGGACTAACTTCCATTCCGCAAATACTGGTGCGCAAAAACCAAATAAACCGATCAGCAAAACTGTAAAAAAATTTTTTTTCATTGTAGACAGATTATTTTCAAATACGAAAATGCAAATTTGGTTATTCTATGGTAAAAGAACGGAACAGTGAACAATATGCTGGCAAAAACCTGTTGACTGAATGGCCTGTGTTGTCCGGTGTCGATACGTACATCGCCCATGATATGTCAAACTTTCAGGCAATGATTTTAGGAGCAAGGCCAAAATAACTTGAACACTTTATCCTGTATCGGGCATTTTACGAGGGAGTACTTAGGCCATATTGTTCAAGTTATTTTGGCCTGTATCCTTAAAGGATGAAGATAGAGATTACAGCCATACATCCGGATTTACATGAGGCGCATTACTTCTGCCCATAATGGAATCCACTGGGTAGCCCCCTTAAACGTCAACGCGCCCTGTGCATGTATGTGCTGTTCAGGTATAGCCTCTCACAATCTGACCAGCCTCACCATCATGTCATGATTGTCCATGCAATTAGGGGAAATTTAATCGTTTAACCGCTCGGCAAATAACACATTATTTCTGGTGCATGTTTCCAGAATGCGAGCAAAAGGGTTTGCCTGGCCATGATTCATGACGAAAAGTAAATTGACGCCTACCGGAACTTGCCAAGCACGCTGCACTGTATTCCTGATTGTCTCAAATTACATACTGGAACCTGCCAATCGCTGCGCAGATCATTTACGCGATACAATCTTGCCGCGCTCATCTACACCGTATACTTGGAGTACTTCTTTGCTAGACCAATGCCAGTCGTTGTAGCCTTCGTATTGAACGCCCCTTTTGTTTGGTAGTTATTATCCCACTGCTTGGAGACACATCGATGTCGCCTTGGATAATGGGCGTTTATTCAATTACAACTGGCCTGCGAACCCGTTCATTCGATTTCTTCACTCGCGCCAACGACATTCTAGTACTCTATCAATATGATACTGCCAAGTACGGCGTTACTGTGGTGTTATGCAACAAGACACAGCACGTAGAAAAGGGGCACTCCCTTTTCAAATACTGTAACGCAGTTGCAGAGTAACACGGTAACGTCCCGTGGGTGGGCTTGTCAGCATCCATCGGCTGCGTTGCGTCTTTTGGCAGGCAATTAGAATGACTATTGCCTGCAAGGCACGCCTTACCATGTACACTGACAAACTCGCGGAACCCGGCAATATCATATCAATCACAATGGAATGGACGGAGTCTTCATCAACCATTTGCCGGAAGGCATTGTCTATAATGGGCATTATAGAGGATAGCTCAGGCTATCTGGTGGCTAATCCGGCAAGGACACAGCCACAGATACCCCGATGCATTCTTTTCTTAAAAAGAATTGTTGAGAAAGTTTAAGTATTTCGGACAGCTATTAAGGTAATACCATTTCAAGAAGACAGACAGCATCTAGAATTTAAAAGTAACCTGCGTATAGCCATAGTTAGTATCTGAACCACCCGCTACACCATTATTCGCTTTATCGAAGTAGTCGCCTTTAAACAAATGTGTGTATCCGAAGTCAAAACTCATACGTTTCAAATAGCTGAACTTCGGATCCCATCTCAGATTGAGATCGAACAAGTTACCCAGAAAGCTGCCTGAATTACCGGTTACATCCTGCAGGCCGGTGCCGACAAAAGTACCGCGTTTGTCGGCGAGCCAGAATGCGCGGTGGGACATCATCAATCTGACAGTAGGTGTAGGCTGAAGTGTTGCACGGAAACCGGCAGGCGAGAAAATATTTGACGGAAAGAAGACACCTAAAATACCGGTAGGCCCGTACTCGACACGGCGTTTTGCAAACAGAAAATCGAACTGTTTGTTTGGATCAGGATCTCCCGATATATAGTCAAATTGATACAGAATCCTGAACGGCATTTTTGCTAAATCAAAACTATATCCGATTTCCCCATGATGCCGATGCGCAAAATAGTTTACTTCATTAACTTCACCAAATTGATATGTCGATTCGATTTCATAGTCCAGGCGATTAGTTGTAGGTTTAGCAAAAAGCCGAAAACCAGGAGTGGAAATATTACGCTGCCTAACTTTGTTCCCTTCGTTTAACTGAAACCAATACACATCAAAGTTGGCCCAGGCGTAATCTCGGTTGGTAATCTGCGCGCCTGAGAAAAAGGTAACTGGCGAAAAATCATCCAGTTCGGTCGCTTTCCGGTTGACAGGCGATGTGCCGAACATTCTTAATCCCCAGCCTTTATCACCTTCACCCACGGTCAATTGCACACCGTCAAATGTCGGCGTCAAAGTACCAAAACGATGACCGGCTACCAATCGTCCTTCACCGAAGTCCAGCACCATTCGGCCAACTTCAAGTTTTCCAGGCAGTCCTGTTCTGAAGAAATTATCAGTCTTCATATCGACATGAAGCTGGGTGAAATCAAAATGATTTGCAAAAACCGCTGAGCCTGCCTGCCCATATTCAGCAAGCGGTGCGCGGATATCAGTCAATTCAAATGTAAGCCCCAGTGGTTCGTTCCGGTTAATACCGATCAAAAACCTTGTCCGTTGGTGAATTTGCTGGTTATCGCTGCCTGTAGGAATTGCCTGTGTAAAACCATGATCAAAAGCCTCATACCGTGTACGATGTTCTATCGCCAGATCCAGCCAGTCGGGTGTATATGCGGTAAGCGGCGTTTCATGATGTCGCATCAGTCTTGTCAAGTTATCGAAATCGCCCAGGAAATGCCCTGTATCACCTATTACAACATCTTCATTTACGGCTTTAGAGGCTCCTTGTGCTGTAACAATTGCATTATTGGCTTGTATTGCAGATTCTTTTAACTGCTCCATATTCGCAGTGAACTGTTTTTTTTCTTCAGCAATTGCGGTATTAGCATTCGAGCAAATAAACGCCAAAAAGCATACTATCAGACCGGTTATCAACGTACCTTTCGGCCTGGATGATTTGCATTTAGCTTGACTGCCAGCATTACTGCAAGATGATAAAACTGTAACCGGCGTCACCGCAGAAACTGCGTGCCTTTGTAAAGTCGGCCGGCTGTTTTTCCAGAACCCGCTTTCCTCAAACCGGCGTTTTGAACTGCCAACCCATGAAATGTTATTTTTTATCGTTGAAAGTATATATTGCTGGTTTAAAAGCGGCATTCTCGATCTCGCGTCAAAAAACACCAATAACTGTCTGGTCAAATGGGTAATAAAACTACAGTCAAACCTGTTTATCATCTGTTTTCACCTCTCCGATTCTAAAATTGTTGAGCGCAGTTGCGCTTTCAGTGCATGTCTTGAAAAATTCACATAAGTATCAGTGCCGTGCGTCCGATCCATGGTAGCTTCCCACGTTTTTTAGATACTTATCAATACTTGCAGCGACATCTTGAGTATTTTTCATGACCAACACATTCATCATCTTATTGTTTTATAATGCCACGCTACCACGCTAGTTAGTTTACCGGCAGGCGTATCAAGAAACTGTTAATTTTTTGTAAAAAAAATGTTAATCATGTTTTTTACAACAATGAATGGTCAGCCAAATCCAAAAAATTACTTTCTGATGATAATGATCATTATCCGGATGTCAGCTTCTATGCCGTCGCACTCGAGAAAGAAATTTACCATTATGGAACAAACGGATAGCGGATATATTAGACACGGACAGCAAGGCTACGCACACCAATGAAGCTTCCGCCAAGTGTTGAAAGATATAGATACTATCAGCATAGATGGCAAAATGCATGAAAAGAGAGCGTGTCTACCAAGCGCTTATGGTGCAGCTCAAATATTGGGGTCCACTTCTTGCCTTTCTGCAACAAGTGTGGCGGTTAAAAAATTGAAATCTTTCCTGCCAATTATCAGCTACAGGCAATGTTCAGCAATCAGTTCGGCCAGAATATCCACATAGGGCTGAACGTTTGACAATGCAAGATATTCATCAGGCTGATGCGCTTGGGCGATATTTCCAGGGCCTAAGATGACTGTCTCAATGCCGAGTTGTGTCAGGTAAGGACCTTCGGTGCAAAATGCAACCGCATGTGCGTCAGCCTGACTATACAGCTCGCAGTTTCTGACGATGCGAGAATCTTGAGGTGTCAACATGGGGGGCGTGCCCGGTTTTAATGGAAAACATTCCCATTTTATTTCCGTGCCAGCAAACAGCGCTGTCAAACGCGCATGCAGTTCGTCATGCACAGATTGAACATCCATGCCTGGCAACAGACGCAAATCGAAATGAACTTCACACTGATCGCAGATACGGTTGGGATTGTCGCCGCCATGGATATGACCGAGATTCAGAGTAGGCACTGGTACGGCAAATCGATTATCCTGATAGCGGCGCTGCAAATCATTTCGCCAGCGCATTAATTCTCCCAGCACCTGATGCATGGATTCCATCGCATTCAGGCCCAATGTTGGATTACTGGAATGTCCGCCCCGTCCAATCAACCGTATGCCGTCCATAACCATGCCCTTATGCGCATTGGCCGGCTTGAGCCCGGTCGGTTCACCAATGACCGCATAACGTACAGGCGGGCGGGTTTTTTCAACCAACATGGCGGCACCCTCCATTGAACTTTCTTCATCGGCTGTCGCCAGTACAACCAGCGGTCGTTTGAATCGGGATGCATCAAATCGTTTAAATGCCTCAATGATCAGCGCGAAGAAACTTTTCATGTCGGCCGTTCCGAGCCCATACAAACGATTTTCCCGTTCGGTTAACCGAAAAGGGTTAAAGCGCCAGAATTTCTCTTCGCACGGCACCGTATCGGTATGCCCCGCCAACATTAATCCTTGGTTTTTTCCATGCTCCTGTACAGGCCCAATAGTCGCAATCAGATTGGCTTTATGCGGTTGCCGAGGCAACGGCATGACCTGCACCGTAAAGCCAAGCGCCTCGAACCAGCCGGCCAACAAATCGATTACCGCGCGATTGCTGGTGTCAAATGACGGATTAACACTGCTCATCGAAGGTATGGCGATAAGCTGATGCAGCATGTTCATGAGGTTGGGCGTGGTCTTTTCCATGATTGTTATCTGTGCAAGGTCGCGGTTCTCCTGCAGCACACCTTCTGCAATGAACTCTTAAAATAGCGACTAAGGATTGACCGCCAAGGATTCCAGATATTCAACCTTAACTTTACCGAGTCCTTGTTTATCCAGCCCTATTTTTTTTGCGGCGCCATGAGACAGGTCAATTAATCGGTTTTTCTTAAATGGGCCGCGATCATTGACCACGACATCCACCGAACGCCCGTTACGCAAATTGGTTACCCGCACTTTGGTCGGCAACGGTAAGGTTTTATGTGCGGCCGTTAATCCATGCGGATTAAATCGTGTACCCATCGCGGTTCGGCTGCCGGATTCCGAGCCGTACCAAGAAGCGATTCCATGTTCACTGTAACCCGTTGCAGAACGCATTGGATAATACGTTTTCCCTCTCACTGTGTAAGACCGATTATAGGATGCGTTCGATGGCTGTGGCGGCTGCACTGTAACCGCCGTTCTCGGCACGGGTGGTTTTATTGGCGACGTACAGCCGGCAAAAAGAAAGAGAAAGACAATTAAGGCCGACAAGATAGCCAAAGCAATATTTTGACTATTTTTTCCTTTTAAACGCCAAACCAGTGGTGAAATATCCCGCTTTTGAATTGTGTTCATCATTTTTGAATCATACTCGTTGTACATAAAGTATATTAACCGTTTTCTGCTCCGGAGAATGTGTATTCACATGAAGTCGCGGCTACTGAATAACTTGTATGCAGGTCTGTTCGTATCTGTAGCTATACGTACTCTATACGTACTTTTACTACAAGTTTTACTCGAAGATCAAGTAGATTCAGGAATGAATTTAAGCAGTCAAGGCAAGATAATAATGATGAAGACGGATAATCTGTGTTTTTAAATGACCAACATCCTCATTATTAACGATAATGTCGTCTGCTTTTTTCAGGCGGCACTGGCGGCCAACCTGCGCTGCCATGATAGTTTTGACATCCGCAGCACTCAACTGGCTGCGCGCCATGGTCCGGACCAACTGTAACTGCTCATCGCAGTCGATGACAAGAATGCGCTGAATCAAATGATCATAATCGCCTGTTTCTAATAATAATGGAATGATTACAATCACATAGGACGAATAGGATTGCTGGATACGATGAGATACTTCAGTGAGAATAAGCGGATGCAACAGCTTCTCGAGTTTTTGCCTGCTAGCGTTGTCAGAAAAAACCAGCTTGCGCATTGTTTCCCGGTCAAGTGCGCCGTCGCGGGTAATAAAGGCTTCACCAAACAAATCGCGGATTGCCGGTATTGCGGCGCCATCGGCTTGCGTCAATTGATGAGCGATATAATCGGTATCGATAACATCAATACCCAATTCCGTAAAGATATCACCAGCCGCGCTCTTACCGCAACCAATGCCACCTGTCAAACCCACGACAAACATGACGGATCAGAATAATCCGAAGTAAGCGTGGTTGATTTCCTGCCCCCAGAATAAAGCTATGAGCGCACCGCCTGCCAGATATGGTCCAAAAGGCATCATAATGTCTTTGTGAAGCTTGGCAGCGATGATAAGACCAACACCGACAATCGCACCAACCAGCGATGAAAGCAGAATAACCAGCGGCAGAATGCTCCAGCCTAGCCAGGCGCCGATAGCCGCCAGCAGCTTGAAGTCGCCGTATCCCATACCTTCTTTGCCAGTGATCAGTTTAAAAATCCAGTAAACCCCCCAAAGTGACAAATACCCCGCAACTGCACCGATAACAGCAGATTGCAAATTCGTAAAGCCGGTCTGCATATTGACAAGTATGCCCAGCCACATCAGCGGTAAAGTAATATCATCCGGCAGCAGGTGCGTATCAATATCAATAGCTGCCAATGCGATAAGCGCCCATACAAATAGCAAAGCAGCAATCATCAACCAGCCCCACCCAAAATGCCAGGCAACAAAACCGCTGATTATGCCGGTAACAGCTTCGATAATCGGATAACGCACAGATATAGGCGCATGACATTCGGCGCAGCGTCCCCGCAAAAAAAGATAGCTTAAAATAGGTATATTTTCCCAGAATGCAATCTTGTGCCGGCAATGCGGACAAATCGAGCGGGGAACAGCAAGATTGAAAACCGGGGATGCTTCAACGGGTTTACCCTGAAACTCCGCGCATTGCCGTTGCCAGCTTTTTTCAATCATCTTGGGCATGCGGTAAATAACCACATTGAGAAAACTGCCGATCATCAGACCAATGATGACAGTCAGCGTAATCAATAATGAGGTGGATTCCTGTAATTGTGCGATCATAGGTATCAAGATTAAGTGTCTGGCAGCCTAGGGGATGTTAACAATTAGTGAATTGTTTCTGTTCATTAATTGTTAACATCCCCTGGGAATGATTGTACCCTGTATATTACCTGCTGACAGGACTCTAACGCCAATCAACAACTAGGAAAATTTTTATAGTCGCAGGCTGAATGTTTAGCCAACTGCCATACCCATTTTAAAGATCGGCAAGTACATTGCTACCACCATACCACCAATCAAAGTGCCCAACACCACCATAATCATGGGCTCCATCAGGCTGGATAACGCCTCTACGGCATCATCCACTTCTGCCTCAAAAAAATCGGCTACTTTACTGAGCATGGAATCCAGAGAGCCTGCTTCCTCGCCGATGGCAACCATTTGAAGCACCATATGCGGAAAGAGCTCAGTACCGGTCATAGATGACGTCAGGGAGTTGCCTGTACTGACTTCAATCTGAATCTTTTTAGTCGCTTCGTAATAAACATAATTGCCTGCCGCACCTGCAACCGAATCGAGCGACTCGACAAGCGGTACTCCGGCAGCAAACATGGTTGATAGTGTCCGTGACCAGCGGGCAATCGTTGCTTTGCGAATAACGTCACCAAAAATGGGCAATCTGAGCATTAGGCGGTCGATAACCCGTTGCATGGCTGGCGAACGTTTCCAAATATAAAAAAAAGCATAAATACTGCCGCCAAGCGATCCGAATATAGCCCACCAGTATTCCACAAAAAAATCCGAGAGCGTCATGACAAACAGCGTAGGTCCAGGTAAATCCGCGCCGAAATTATCGAATAAATCTTTGAATGACGGAATCACAAAAATCATCATGATCGCAGTGATGATAAATGCCACGACAATAATCGATATAGGATAAAACAGTGCAGACTTGATTTTTCCTTTAATGGCCTGAATTTTTTCTTTGTATGTAGCCAAACGATCCAGCAACGTATCGAGAATACCGGCGGCTTCACCCGCCCCCACGAGATTGCAAAACAGATTATCAAAATACAGCGGATATTTACGAAATGCATCGGCCAAATTGTTACCGGTTTCCACATCGGTTTTAATATCCAGCAGCAGTTTTCTCATTGCAGGATTGTTATGTCCCTTGCCAACGATATCGAAAGCCTGCAGCAACGGCACGCCGGATTTCATCATAGTCGCAAGCTGACGGGTAAACAAAGTAATATCTTTGTTCGTTATTTTTCCTCCCGACTGATTGACTTTCTTGATTTTTGTAACTTTAATCCCTTGGCGGCGCAACGCCGATGTAACGACAACAGAACCGGCCGCGCGCATTTCGCCTTTGATCTGCTTTCCGGTTTTGTCCTTACCTTCCCAGGAAAAATTGATTTCTTTAACTTTTTTATCTGTACGTGCTGTTACAGCGCCCATAATTACTCCTTGATATTAGGAATGCGATTTAATCAGGCATGGATAACTGATTATTTTCGTTGTAATAGATGGCAGTATATACGGCACGATACCGTGATAACTTAGCCACAAGCAGCATGCCATGCAACGTGATCGCAGAAAACAGAAGAGCAGCTTGTTCAACAGAATAATGCGAATTCAGGATGATTAGGCGTTACTGCTTCGCGGCCGTTTCATTGTATAAAATGGCGGCGATCAATTTGGATTCTATTTCCAGAAACTGCTTGTTGTTATTGCGGGACGTTGATGATTCGCGCCAAAGCGGATTCTGGCGCAACGTACTGATAAATCCGGGCCAGCCATCCGGCAGTTTGATTTTTTCCGGCGCATCGACTTGCATCGTATCATGAGCGGCATGGCCACGATGCATCAGTTTTTCCAACAGCTGTTTCTGACGCAGATACAAAACCTGCAATGTAGCGTCATCGACGCATAGCCATTGCGTACCGCGGACGGACGCCTTGATTTCATCACCGTAACGCTTGAAAGTAGACCATCCGGCACCCGCCAGTGCGCCCAGCGCGCTTGCTGCACCCAGGCTCAACCCGCCCACCATCAAATCAATGCCTGCACCGGCTGCTGCACCCTTTGCCGCAGCGCTGCCGACATCCAGTCCGTATGCTTTCAGAATACCCGGCGCAAAAATATCCAACTGCCATTGGCCGTTACTGACCGGAATTTTCTGAATTGCGATATCTTTCTTCGAAAAATTGAAAATCGCTAACAAGTCCTTGAGACAGTTTTGTTCCGCTTTCCGTACATAGTCGTGCAACCGGTCTTCATTCAACGATTCAGCGATATGACGATACTTTGCGTTTATGCTTTCGCGATAGCAGGCCACACTCACAATCAATTCCACAATACGTTTTGCTCCTGATAGGCAAAGCTGCTTCCAGACCTTGGCACGATAATCAATCAACTTCTGCAGATGGTCGTAATGTGCTTCGAGCAGTGTCTGAATTTTCTGATACAAACGTTTCTCGGCTTCAAACGTAAACGCAACCGTATCAAATTCAAGTGTCGCATGGATATTGTAAGCTGCCAGTTGTTCACGCCAATGGTTTAGTTCCAGTTTATGTCCGGCAATGAAATTGAAAACCGGTATCACCGGCTTTGATGACCGTGTGAGAATTTCCAGTTCAACGCGATATTTTTCCAGAAAAGGTTCGCGCACATCAATTACATAGAGCAAAATATCACTACGTAAAACCTGACGAATGACTTTTGCTTCCTGCTCCAGCGGGTCATGCATGGAAATATTCGTGACGAATTCCTCAAGAATTTTTACAGGCGCTACCGCTCTGGATTTTTCGCTTATTTTTTTCAAATGCGCGTACAGTGCATGCGTATCTTCCAGTCCGGGCGTATCATGCAGATTCAAGGCGGGCAAATCGCCCGCGTTAATCGTTGCTTGTTCCACATGGCGCGTGGTGCCGGCTGCATCTTCTATTTCACCGAATTCAGTACTGCGCAGCATGGTGCGAATTAACGATGTTTTACCTGTATTGGTATGCCCGACAACAGCGATATTCAGCAGACGATGTGAAGGTTGCGCCATGATCATTATTGGGTAATTATCTGTTCGGCAGGAATCTTGCATGCCTGTGCCAAGCGAAACCAGGCCTGCTCCCGGTTGTCGGCAACGGACACGACAGGATTTTTATTCAGCAGCACCAGCCAGGGATTGCATCTGCTTGCGGCAAGCAAATCTTTGACGATACGTTGAATACCGCGATCAGGCAAACGGTAAGCGGCAACGCCGATCAGCAAAGGTCCGCTCAGTGAGCTAACCAGCTTAACCGCATCTGCATGGGTTTGTTGGTCAATAATATTCAAACGGCAGGTTACAGAACCAGGCCAGATAACGCTATCGTCGAGTTCAATGCCCACTGCATGGGCATTTTCCGGTATCGCGTTGTTAACAGGCGTACAGAATACCTTTACCGGCTCTTCATCCGCTAACGGATCCGCATCAATAATTCTAGAATTATCTTTGCGTCCCATTAGACGCTGGCGCAAATCAATATAATAAGGCAGGTACAAATCAAGCTTGAACCGGCGTTCTGACCACTTTAACATCAATGCTGAGAAGGCAAGCAACAACAGCCGCGGCAACAGGCCGTAAATCAATAACACGCCAATCAGAAACTGTGCCCAGGCGCTGCGTGTTTGCGCATCCTGCTTTATAACACCCATTCTGCTTGCAGCAATCTGCTGGCTGTCGGGGATTTCAAGGCCAACCAGAGTCAAAGGCTGGCCCAGTGATTCGGTCAGTCTGGGCAGGCTATGTTCGGGCAACAACGTGGTTCCCCAGATAAAGTTATATTGTTTGGCCAGCATGAGCAAAATCAGCAGCAATAGACCTGCTGCCAGATAGCTCAACCAGAATTGATGCGTGAGCACACTAATACGCCATTTGCCAACGGTACCGGTCAGGCAGCTTTCCCACCAGGCAAGTCTTGCCAGTGATTCGGCCGTGTCCTTTTCTTTTTTGCGAAAGGGCCACCACCCTGCCAGTTGTGCGGCAACACCACTGCTCAGACCCTGTACATTCAATGCAATACCGATAAACCACAGTATCAGCGATAACACATGAAAACCCAGCAGTACCGAAAGCAGCCAGTAAATATTTAAAGTATGCAGTGCACTCACCGCATTACCCGCCGCGAGACAACCAAGAATGACTGCTGCGATCAAACAGACCCAACCCGCGCGCATGAACTGTTGACGTGGTTTTACAATAGCATCTTCCAGCCTGTTATCCCGAATCAGCATGTTGGCGCGTGCAGTCAACCGTTGCGTAAAATCGGTATATTTAAAATCCGCCATCGACTGGCTTTCCATTTCTGCCGCGCCGTCATATGACAGTTCTTCAGATTTTACTGATTCGATAACGCGTATCTGCTCAACGCGCACCAGTTCGGCGAATGAATTTTTTTTGACAGACATTGAATAACAAAAGTAACAACAAATAAAAACCGGTTATGGTTATCGATTAACTATAAATTATAGCGATCATACAGCTGCCGGGAATCAGCAAACCGGCACAAAATTGACATACATTGTCAGGAGAAAATATGATGACGGTACCTTTTGCACTTACGGACTAATTTTTTTGACTTATTGTTAGCAGGACACTTCATGAAACCCGTTGCTATTTTCAGATATCTGCCCATCGAAGGGCCAGGCTATTTTGCCACATTTCTCGATAACAATCATATTCCGTGGGAATTGATCAAAATCGATGCAGGCACTGAAACACCAGCTGATGTCGAACCGTACAGCGGACTGGTTTTTATGGGCGGCCCGATGAGTGTGAATGATGATTTGCCCTGGATTGAGCCAACGCTGGACCTGATCCGGCAGGCGATCGCGCGGGAAATACCTGTTCTGGGACATTGTCTGGGCGGTCAGTTAATGGCTAAAGCACTCGGCGGCGTAATCACACAAAACGCATGCAGGGAAATGGGCTGGGGGACGGTACAAGTGGCGCAAAATACGATAGCACGTACTTGGTTTGATGATTTGTCAGAATTTGAAACCTTCCACTGGCATGGCGAAACCTTTAGCCTGCCGGAAGGCGCCGCCTGTATTCTGTCCAGCCCGCATTGTACAAATCAGGCCTTTGCCGTCGGTATCCACCTGGGTATGCAATGTCATGTTGAAATGACAGAACGTATGGTCAGGGACTGGAGTGATGTCAATTTCCAGGAAATTATTCAAATGGATGGACCGGCTGTGCAGTCTCCCCCCGAGATGGAAAAGAATCTGTCTGAACGCATAGCAAAACTTAATACCATTGCCGATCATGTATATGCAAAATGGATCACTGCTTTAAAATAGAATCCGGACAGATGCAGTTGAATATTAATCCAGATCCAGCCCCATCAGCAGCGACATAAATTTTTTTCGTGTTTCGCTGGAAGCATCCCGGTACAGCGTAAATCTGGCATGCTTCTCAGGTTGTGCCGTATCAATCTCAATACCCCAGAGCGGCGCCAGTGTCATGGGAAGATTGGAGTAACGCACGTCAATCAGCACTTCGGCCTGTCCGGGCTGCTCGCTCCAGAGCGCGACCAGACCATCGGAAAAATGCGTAAAGCGCTCGATGTCATCAGCCAAAACGGATGAAACCGGCAGACCGTGCATATCGCGTGAAATATCGAACAATTCAATTGAGCCTCCCGGATAAACGCGCACACCTGAAAACAGACCTGTCCGCACAGCATCGACATGCAGTTTTCCCTCAGACTGGTAGATCGAGCGCCAGAGTACCAGATTAGCCAGTGTCGGCTTGACCAGCAGCCGCTCAATGGTATGTCCTCGTTCAGCCGCCAGTGTTCCGGCAACATTCTCTGCACGCTGTAGCTGCATCCAGCCAAACGACAGATAAAGTGCCGCCAGCAGCAATCCGGCACGCGCCACGGTCACGGTGTACTTCTTGCACGCAATCACAACTGCGATCAGCAGAATTAACGTAAAGACCGGATCAATAACCGAAATGATGTTGAACGCCACGCGTGCATCACTGAACGGCCACAACAGATGCGTGCCATAACTGGTAAACGCGTCCAGGACGCCGCTTAGGCAATACCCCAGAAACGCAAACAAGTAAATACGCGCAAACGGCAGGCGTCTGCGCAAAAAGGGCCACAGCAATAAGGCCGCAATCAATGCGCCAAACGGCACAAAAAAAATGGAATGCGTAAAGTGCCGGTGAAACTCGATATTGAGCAGCGGATCGTTTTCTGACCGGATCAGAATATCCGCATCCGCAACCAGCCCGGCAAAAAAACCAATGCCTGCAGCAATCCGCGTTTCATTGTGTTTGGCCCCGGACTGCGCCATGCCCGCGCCAAGCAAACCCTGTGTTAATAAATCCATCGTTTGCGGAATATCCGGTATGCCACAAAAATCAAAATTCCGGCAACATCGTCAGTCAGCGTCATTGTTATTCACAAAAATAGGCATTACCGGAAAACATAATCTTTTGCTCGATGCCGGGGATCGCATAGCGGGCCGTATTGTAGGTCTGCAACACATGGACGGCGTTACCGCCAAGCCTGGCAGTTTCCGCGCGCAATTTGTCGCGTGCGATAATCATTCGCTCCGGATAGGTTGCGTCGTTGTCCTCTGAGGTACCTGAAACCTTACCGAGCATTTTACAGCCTGTCAGATCCTGCTCCTTGCCGAGCATCAGCAGGATCGGTTCGTCTGTTTTGGGCGCAGGCTTTTCAGCCAGCACTGGCAGGCCGGTCAACAGCAAGGCCAATCCAGCGACCGGAATCAGCCTCCGGGTTTTTAATTGAACATACATAATTAGCTCCATGAACAACTAGCCACTTGTTTTTATTTGCAATTAAATGCTGTCAGAGGTGCTGTCATGTGTTATGTGTTATGTGTTATGTGTTATGTGTTATGTACATTTATGCGCGTGCAGATTTTTGATGAATGTTCGTGAAAAGCACGCAGAGCACAGCCGCAGCTATGTTCAAGCGCCTTGAATATGCCTTGACATATCCCGCGGCACAAAAACTTGATCCTTCTGTCCGGAAAACAAACAGAATTCACATTACACATGACGCCCCCTAAAACTGTTGATATAGTTTAACACCGTTGACGCTGTTGTTTCAGCATCAGCGTGCCGTCATTCAGGCTCCGGCAAGCGCTGACGCAAACACTGTCTGCTGCCATGCACAATTTAACGTTCCAGGCCATAAACAGACCCATGCCGGTTTTTGTGTTAATGTGTGTTTGTTTATTTGTGTGTTTGCATTCACTTCATAATTGCATACCATGACTGCAAGCCAATAAATTTGTAACAAAAACCGGCATGTACCGAATTATTCGCTTATCTTTCACATTTCGCATACCGCGACCGCGCTGGCTGCAGAGCTGCCTGTTCTATTTGTTAACTGTATGGGTTTTGGCAGCCGCGCATATATCGCCGCCAGTTCATGCCGTCGCGCTGCTGTCTGATGAACTTGAACTTTATTTGCCCTGGACAGAATACCGTGGACAAACCTATTCTGTGCTCATGGGTGCGGCAACCGGAGACGCACAGGAATTCCGGCTGGATACAGCAATAGCACGCAAAAACGCTGCGCCTGGAACAGCGCTTGCGAAGGCCGGCGAAGATCTAACCATTGTCATGCCGTTGGTCGGCTACCGTGGCGAACTGTACCACGCAACGCTGACCTATGACAGCGGAAACATGTTTCAGATCGCACATGCCGAGCCGGTCTCTGCCACCGAAGGCAGGGGCACGCCGCTTTCAGTCACATTGATAGAAACCAGAACAGTCAACCAGATTGCGGAAAAATATCCGATTGCCGCCATCGCTGGATTTGAACTGCGCTTTGATGTTGCC
Organism: Nitrosomonas sp. Nm51; assembly: GCF_900111165.1. Classification (GTDB taxonomy): domain Bacteria; phylum Pseudomonadota; class Gammaproteobacteria; order Burkholderiales; family Nitrosomonadaceae; genus Nitrosomonas. The sequence continues at coordinate 118,439 of NZ_FOGH01000002.1, read as the reverse complement.
GTATACCGGGTCGGCTACCGGACGCAGGATGCGCTCGGCAATCCTGTTTCAGCATCCGGCGTTGCCGCCGTGCCAGCGGGCATACCGACGGGCGCGCCGCTGCTGAGTTTTCAGCATGGCACCATTACCCGCAACGACCATGCGCCAAGCATCAATCCTGAAGAAACGGGCGTTGATCTGGCGCTGTATCTGATGGGCGCGCGCGGCTATCTGGTAACGGCACCGGATTATTTGGGATTCGGCGAGAACGCCGGTCTGCATCCGTTTATGCACGCCAAGTCGCTGGCATGGCCGGTGATCGATCTGATCCGTGCTGTTCGCTCGCTGGCTGCAAACAGCGGCTTTCCGCTCAACGGACAGTTGTTTCTGGCCGGTTATTCCGAAGGCGGTTACGCCACCATGGCCGCACAGCGTGAAATCGAAACTCACCACGCTGACGAATTCATGATAACAGCCTCGGCGCCAATGGCGGGCGCATACGATTTGTCCGGCACCATGCTGCAGCAGGCGTTATCAGACGATCCGTTACCCAGGCCGATGTACTTTTCCTACATACTGCTCGCATACAACCAGATTTACGGCTTTGATGACAACCTCGCAAACCTGTTTAACGAGAACATCGCCGCTACTGTGCCAGAACTGTTTGACGGATCGAACGATGGCGATACGATCGATGCAGCGCTGCCGGCAACTGGCAACGATTTATTTTCACCCGTCCTGCTGGCAGCGCTGGAAAACGGCGGCTACCACCCATTGAGAGCGGCGCTTGCGCACAATGATGTATACCGCTGGACGCCGACTTCACCCACGCGCCTGTATCATTGTTTGGACGACGATCGCGTGCCGTATGAAAATTCCACGGTAGCAATGGACTACTTCACTGCCGCAGGCGCCGATGTCAGGCTTGAAACACTGTTCTCCGGCGGTCATTCAGACTGCGCAATTCCGGCGCTGCTCAGCGGCAACGCCTGGTTTGATTCACTGGTCGTGCTGCCATAAGCAATCAATAGATTATAGATAAAATTCAACATCAGGTGACCAGCGAAACCGGTTTACATTGTCGGTAGTCACCTGATGTTCGGATAATTCAATATAATGGCCGTAGACATGCAACGCTTCCACACGCGCCTGCCACGAGTTGACGGGTTTGCCCGCCTGCAGTTTCTCGATCATTTCATCGATTGCGGCGGCGTTGCCTGCCAGCGAGCAATGCACGCGATTCGGGTCTTTAGCATCGTTCGAGGCGCCGCCTGCAAGTTCGCGCTGTTGCGCACCCCGGATAAATGTCTGCCTGAACATGACGTTCTGTACGTTTCCGGTCACATAAAAGCTTATTTTTTTCAATGCCGCACCATAATTTGATTTGCGCTTGAATTTACATTGCCCGGCGGCTATTCCGATAAGAACTTGATCTTTCTGATAAACGCTTCCGACGCACCTTGCGTATTGCTGGTATTCTTCTGGAAAGCGAGCGCAGTAATCGGCGGCGTTTTCTCCTGATTGAAGACAGTCCTGAAGCGCTCGTCCACTTCGAAATCTGTTGTGATGATTTTGCCCGATTGGTCGCCCGAGGCCACACAAAAATACCTTCCACCCTCACGCCAGAGCTTGCCGGTATACATTTTGTCTTTTTCTTCCTGTTTGCCGATAAAAGGGCTCAAAAAATATGGCGCGGATTTGATGCCAAGTGGCAGCCCGCTCGGCAGTTTTTTCGTACCGAACGACAGCATGACCGCAATGGGCACACTGTTAATGCCATTATTCCAGTCCGCCCCTTCGGGATACCGGTTAACGCCCCAGACGATTTCCACACGTTTGACATTGTGAATAAAATCCTGTTGCGCCAACTGCAGACCAAACAGCCCGACCGCCTCGTTCTGCGTACTGATCACCAGGGCGTCATTTTCAAACCGTGGATTGAGGGCCTTTGCGTTCAGCTCAAATTCAAAACCCTGTTGTTTTAACCAGGACAACGCGCTGCCCTCGTCCTGTCCGGTAAAGTCTATCTCATGAATCACTTTTTCCGAGGCCAGAACGGTGGTTGCGGAAATGAAGAACAATAGACAGGTGATCACGACACCCCATCCATGTTTTATGGCTTCAGGTTCTGTACATCGCATCTTGCTTACCTCATAAAACGACTGAATGTGTTTATCAAAAATCAAAAAACGCAATCGCTTTTCATTAGGAACGTATTTTAGCGAATTGGTTGCCAGAACGCCATGCAACCGGAACAGTCAAGACCCAATTTCCTGTTAATCCTGTGTTATCGCAAACAGCCGCTGATATTCACGGATGGCGTAACGGTCTGTCATGCCCGCGATATAATCGGCAATCGCCTGATGACCTTCGTGCTCGAATTTTTGCTGATATTTGACGGGAAGCAGACGCACGTTGGAGCTGAACGCCTCGAACAGGCGTTTGATGGTATGTGACGCCTTGCTGCTCATCCGCATGACGCGAAAATGCAGGTATAAGTTGTCATACAGGAATTTCTTCAACTGTTGCTGCTCTTGTTTGATGGGATCACTGAAACCGATCAACGGTTGCGCCTGATACACATCGTCCAAGCTGGCTAATTGCGCCTGAGCGATGTTTCGTCTGCTTTGCGCGGTCAGATCGGTCGCCAGGGTATTGATCATGCAGCGCACGGTTTCGTAAATCAACCGCCGTTCGGTCAGGTCGGGATACGTCGCCATGACTGCTTCCAAATGCCGGGAAAAGATACTGACCTCTCGCAGCTGTTCGAGCGATATCAGTCCAGAGCGCAAACCATCATCAACATCATGATTGTTGTAGGCGATTTCATCGGCAAAATTCGCCAGCTGCGCTTCAAGCGACGGTCTTTTGTTTAGAATAAAACGTTCTCCCACCGCGCCCAGCTTGCGGGCGTTATTTTTTGATGCGCGTTTCAGGATGCCGGCACGGGTTTCAAAACACAGATTCAACCCGTCAAATGCTGCATAGCGCTCTTCCAGGATATCAATTACCCGCAGTGACTGCAGATTATGTTCGAAACCACCGTATTCCTTCATGCACGCGTTCAATGCATCCTGTCCGGCGTGACCGAACGGTGTATGACCGAGATCGTGCGCGAGCGTGATCGCTTCCACCAGATCCTCATTCAGGCAAAGATTGCGCGCGATCGAACGACCGATTTGCGCGACCTCCAGGCTGTGTGTCAGGCGCGTGCGGAACAGGTCTCCTTCATGGTTCACGAATACCTGGGTTTTATATTCCAGGCGGCGGAATGCTTTTGAATGGATAATGCGGTCACGATCACGCTGAAACTCTCCACGGCCCGTCGGCGGCGGTTCTTTAAATATGCGACCGCGGGAATTTTTTTCAGATACCGCGTAGGACGCCAGCTCATTCATGCGTCATACAGGCGTTCAGTGTCTCGGTGATAAGCTCAGGCGGGATATCCGCGCGCATGACGGCCTCGCCGATACGATTCAACACAATAAAACGTGTCTTTCCGGCGGAAACTTTTTTGTCCAGCGCCATCAGTTCAAGATATTTTTCCGGCTCGAGCCTGGGAGCACTGACCGGCAAACCGGCCTGCTGAAAAATCGCATGAATACGCGCAACGTCGGTATCGTTAATTAATTTCATCCGCCTGGATAAGTCGGCTGCCAGCACCGTACCGGCAGCCACAGCCTCACCATGCAACCAGATACCGTATCCCATACCGTTTTCGATGGCATGGCCAAAGGTATGCCCCAGATTCAACAAGGCACGCACGCCACTCTCTTTTTCGTCAGCAGCGACTATTTCCGCCTTATTTTCGCAGCTGCGTTGAATCGCATCGTTAAGTATTGCCGGATCGCGCGACAGCAACCGTTGCATATTTTTTTCCAGCCATTCAAAAAACGCGGGGTCGCGGATTAAACCATATTTTATAATTTCCGCAATACCGGCGCGCAATTCTCTGTCCGGTAAAGAATCCAGCGTTGCGCTGTCGGCGATCACCATTCGCGGTTGATAAAACGCACCAATCATATTCTTTCCTAACGCATGATTGATACCGGTTTTACCGCCGACAGAAGAATCCACCTGCGCCAGTAATGTGGTCGGTATCTGAATAAACGGGACGCCCCGTAAATATGTGGCGGCCGCAAATCCGGTCAGATCGCCGATCACGCCCCCGCCCAGCGCCAGTACGGTTGTAGTGCGTTCGCAATGATTTTTCAGCAGTGCATCAAAGATCTGATTCAGTGTTTCCCAGTTCTTATAAACTTCGCCATCCGGCAGAATAATCGGTATCGACTGCACGCCGTTCTTTTCCAGCGCGGTGCGCAGTTTCTCCAGGTACAGCGGCGCAACTGTCGTATTGCTGACAATGGCTACGCGTTTTTGCTTGAGACACGCGGTAATGCGTTCAGTCTGGTCTAAAATGCCGTTGCCGATATGAATGGGATAACTCCGTGTTTCGGCAGATGATGAGAATTCAACCGTAATGGTTTGCATATGTTTGTAAATATGTGTTGTTGATTGCGTTTGTTTAATCGCCGCCAGTCGCTTGACCAGTTCCCTGACCAGAAGACGGATATTCTGCCGGGTTGTATTCACGATGATGTGCGCTGTTTGCTGATAAAATTTGTCCCGCTGCTGGTACAATTGTGTCAGTTTTTCACGCGGATTATCCGTCTTCAGCAATGGCCGGTTTTTATCATGACGCGTTCGGCGGTACAAATCATTAACCGATGCCCTTAAATAGACAACAATCCCGCTTTGTTTCAGCACAGTGCGGTTTTCATGACTGAGTACTGCGCCACCACCGGTTGCCAGGACAATATTGTTTTTGCTTACAAGTTTTTTTAACGTCTGCGTTTCGCGTCTGCGGAACCCTTCTTCCCCTTCAATTTCAAAAATAACCGGAATTTTTACGCCGGTGCATTTTTGAATTTCATGATCGCAATCAAAAAACTGCTTACCCGTATAACTGGCCAGCGCCTTGCCGATTGTCGTTTTACCCGCGCCCATCATACCAACCAGTATAATATTGCTGTCGCCCAAAAAATGTACGCTTTTTGTATCGGAAACAGCAATTTTTTTACTTCTGTTCATAACCGGATTATAACAAACCCGTTACAGGTAACTGCACAGGACTTGCTCATTGATGTCATACCAAAAAACTTCAGGTCAGTCAGTCTTTGCAGTTTGCACCGCCTTTTGGACAGGTTTATAGTGTAAGCCATCTGTTTTTTTCTGCGCATGTTTTCGCCAGCGCAACGCTGAATGCAGCGGTTTATGTTTCGATACGAACCACGAGAAAAACAATGGAACAAATACAGTGGCGACAAATGCAGCCAGAATCATGCCGCCAAAAACGCCTGTCCCCATGGATTGCCGTGCGGCCGAACCCGCGCCGGTAGCAATCACCAATGGCACCACACCCAGGATAAACGCCATTGATGTCATTACAATGGGGCGAAAACGCAGATACGCAGATTCTACCGCCGCGCGCTTGGCGTCCATACCCGCCTTCATTTTCTGGTTGGCAAATTCAACTAATAATATCGCATTTTTAGCCGCCAATCCGATTAACGTCACCATACCAATCTGAAAATAAATATCATTGGGCATATCCCGCAACAGTACAGCGATCAATGCGCCGGCCATGGCAAATGGCACTGCCATGATCACCGCCAGCGGCAAAGCCCAGGTTTCAAATTGAGCGGCCAGAATTAAAAACACCATGATAATCGCCAGGCTGAACGCAAACACTGCTGCCGCACCGGTTCTTTTTTCCTGAAAATCCTTGCCCGTCCAGGCGACTTGATAACCGTCCGGCAAAACCTGATCAGCTACCTGCTCAATCAGCGTAATCGCCTCGCCCGAACTCAGTCCCGGCACCCCGCTGCCAATAACTTTGGCCGACAGTAAACCGTTGAAGCGTTCCAATTGTTCTGCGCCGACAATATGTTTGATCCGTACCAGCGCAGACAACGGCACCATCAATCCCGTACTCGAACGTACATATACCTTACCGATGTCTTCCGGCTTCATACGGTAAGCGGCTTCAGCCTGCAGTTGCACGCGGTAGGTACGCCCAGAACGGTTAAAATCGTTCACATAAAGCGACCCCATCGTACTTTGCAGTGTCTCGTAGATATGCGCAATGGCAACACCTTGAGAAACCGCTTTGGCCTCATCGACCGACACATAAAACTGCGGCACTTTGGAACGGTAAAACGTATTGGCCGTTGCCAGTTTGGGTTCCTGCTTCAGTGCCCGCATAAAATCATCTACAACCCTGGCAAGCTGCTGCGGATCCGTGTTTGTTCGGCTTTGTACGTAAAGCTCGAAGCCCCCGGTGCTGCCAAGTCCACGGATTGCAGGCGGATTGAATGCAACGGCCATACCGTCGGTTTGCTGCGCGCCCACGGCAAATAATTCATTGACCAGATCATCGGCGGTCGTTTCCCGCTCAGACCAATCTGTCATTCGTGTAAAAACAGTCGCCACATTTGTTTTATTGCCGCCACCGATAAAATCCAGCCCGTTTACAGCGAACTGAAAAGCAACATCCGGGTTTTTTGCAATTTCGACACGGATCGCATCACTCGTGGCGATGGTGCGCGGCAGCGCGGCGCTGTCCGGCAAAATAACCGCCGTAATCACATAACCCTGGTCTTCCGAAGGCACAAGACTGCCCGGTATGATTTTTAACAAAAAGCTCACGCCCCCTATAAAGGCAAGAAACACCAGCACACTGATGAGAACATGGCGTATCGCAGCATCAACCATGCTGACATAAAAATTTCGTAATCGGCTGAATGCGCGATTGAACCAGTCAAAAAATGCAGCATGCCGCTGAGTAGAGTGCAGCAGCATGGCGCACAAAGTCGGCGTCAGTGTCAGCGCGACAATCCCGGAAATCACACCTGCCACAGCGACGCTGACGGCAAACTGGCGGTACAGTTCACCAGCCATGCCGCCAAGAAATGCAACCGGCACAAAAACCGCCACCAACACGAGCGTCATCGCAACCACGGCGCTGGAAACCTGCTGCATGGCCTTGATTGCTGCGTTAACCGGCGCCAGTTTTTCTTCGGAGATCAGCCGTTCGATATTTTCCAGTACGACAATGGCATCATCCACGACAATACCAATTGACAGCACCATGGCAAACAGCGTCATGGTGTTGATTGAATAACCCAACAGCCACAGCCCTGCAAACGTACCGATGAGAGAAATCGGCACGGCTATAATCGGAATAATCGTTGCGCGCCAGCTTTGCAGAAAAACATAGACAACCAGCACAACCAGCACCATTGCCTCCAGCAGCGTCTTGACAACCTCCCATATCGACGCCTTGACAAATTCGCTGGTGTCATACGGCAAAACATACTGCATGCCGTCCGGAAACGTTGGCTGCAGCGCAGCCATTTTGGATTTGATCGCGGCCGCCGTATCCAGCGCATTCGCCCCGGTCTGTAAAAAAATTCCAATACCGACGCCTGGTTCACCGTTCAGAAGGTTTTGAATATTATATTCCTGCGCGCCCAGTTCGATGCGCGCAACGTCTTTGAGATACAACACGCCGCGCTGACCATCGGCGCGCAAAATAATATTGCCGAAATCCTCTGTTTCAGCCAGCCTGCCTTTTGCGGTGACGGTATAAACCAGTTGCTGATCAGCCAGAGCCGGTTCCTGGCCGATTTTTCCGGCAGCATACTGCGCGTTTTGCGCACGGATCGCATCGGCAATATCACTGGTCGTAATATCCAGTTGCGCCATTTTGTCCGGCTGCAGCCAGATACGCATGGAATAGTCCTGCGTTCCAAAAATGCGTGCTTCTCCAACGCCGCCGGTTCGTTTGAGCTCGTCAAGAAAATGATTGGTAATATAATTACCCAGGAATAACGGCGTATGCGCCTCATTCGTTGACGTGACTGCGAACACGAGCAGCAAATCATTGGCACGTTTTTGTATGGTTATGCCGGATCGTCTGACCTCGTCGGGCAGACGCGGCAGAGCGATATTGACCCGGTTGCTGATATTGAACGTCGCAAGGTCGATATCCGTACCGATTTCGAATGTAACGGTAATGGTCAGCTGACCGCTTGAATCGGCGCTTGAATTGAAATACAGCAAATCATCCACGCCGCTCAACTGTTCCTCAATCGGCGCAGCTACCGTTTTAATCAGCGTCTCTGCGCTGGCACCGGGAAACCGTGCTGTTACCTGAACAACGGGCGGTGTGATTTGAGGATACTGCGCTATCGGCAACTGAAACGCCGCAGCGATACCGGCGAGTACGATAATAATTGACAGTACCGACGCAAAGATAGGGCGTGTAATAAAAAACTTGGTCATACTGTCTTAAGGGGTGTCGTCATGTGTTATGTGCACTTATGCGCGTGCGGATTTTGATGAATGTTTGGAAAAACGTGCAGAGTATATTCAAGGCGCAAAAACGACGAGAATTTTGTTCGAAAAACAAACAGAATCGCACATAACAGCATGACGACACTCCCTAAGATCGTTTATGCCGGCGCACAATGACTATACTCATTTGCGTCCGGAAGACAAAACTTCCGAAGCATCGAGTAATTCGGGATTGACAGTCATTCCGGAACTCAACCGGATCAGATTATTGACAACGACCCGATCACCTGCCTGCAGGCCTTCCAGAATAATCCAGTCTTTGCCGACCCATTCGCCAACAGTAATCTGGCGTGTGGTGGTGACATTGTTATTATCGACCACATAGACATACCGGCCCAGGTCGGACGTCATCACAGCCACTTGCGGCAACAGAAATACGTCGTCAGTTTCACCTGAAATCACACGGACACGCACAAACTGTCCCGGCAACAACCTGCGGTCCGGATTATCGAATGTTGCCCTGAGCTGCTGTGTGCCGATCAGCGGATCAATTTCACTTGCGGCAAAATTGATTGCACCGCTGACGGAATATTCAGTACCGTCAGGCAAAATCAGAATAACCTCTTCTACATTACCTTCGTTTAGCCGGCCGTTAAAACGGACAAGTTCGTTATCGGAAAAACTAAAACGCACCCAGATTGGTGATATTTGCGCCATCGTGGTTAATACACTGCTGTTTGCAGCCACCAACGTTCCTTCAGAAATCTGTGAACGCCCTGCGATGCCGTCAATTGGCGCTCTGACCGTGGCATAGGACAAATCCAGTTCAGCCTGTTGCACACGTGCTTTTAACGCATGCAATGCGGCTTCGGCGATCATCAGATCTGCAACCGCGTTATCGTACGACCGTTGACTGACAAAATTTTCAGCAACCAGTTTTTCCTGCCGCTCCTTTTCGGTTTTGGCTTTTTTTGCCTGTATGCTCTGTTCAAGGAATTCTGCCTGAACTTCAGCCAGAACTTTCCGGAATGGCGCCGGATCAATCAAATACATCGGTTCACCGGCTTTGACTGCCATTCCTTCATGATAGTGGCGTTTGAGCACAATGCCCCCTACTCTGGGACGAATTTCAATTTCTTTGGCACCTTCAGTCTGGGCGATTGTTTCCGCGCTCAGGCGCACATTGACCGGCTCTATTTGCAACACGCCAACGCGCAAAACTTCAGAGGACATTTTGCGCTCAGCAGTTTCGCTGCTGCAGGCAAATAATAACAGTGAAACAGCAAACACCGATATTGAAACGGTAATTATTCTCATTATCAATGATTCGTTATTTGATTTATTTCTTTGTGCAACATACACAACATAGATCTATCTATTGCGCCCGGACACTCTAACTATTTGGCAAAAAATACACCGGTGACTGATGACGCTCAAGAAAAGCTTACATGGCCGAATGGGTTATGTATAATAAAAAAATTTGTATCGGCAATACACGCTGACCTTTGCATGTACGGGTGCACACAATATCAAATTTCCGCAACAAAATGATACAAATTAATCATAATTTTTAAAACCTTTTAATAAATAGGGAATCCAAGGATTGGATTAAGAGTAAGAGTCAAGAGAGAGTTCCAAGAAATTTTTAACAATCGACACTTTCTGGTAAAAAGGTACTATTGAATCCAGAATTGTATCGATTAAATAATTATAACCATTGTTAGATAAAATCAACTCAAAAGGTGCGTAAAAAAATGCCGACCCGTTGTTATTTAATGGCCATTCTGGCAGCTTGCAGCATTGCTTTACCATTGAATGCGCAGGCTTCATTGAAATTGCCTGAAACTGTAAAAGTGAACCCTGCAGCATTAAACTCGGAACCCATTTGCGATCCTAAAATTTCCCCATCATGGCGGAAAGCACAAGTCATCGAAGGTGTTAAAATTCGCGAGTCAAAAGTTTGCGATCCTGATAATCCGGCTTTGATTGCCGCTGCCGTGAAAGGGACCAATAATATTTCCATGGCAACGCTGATGGAAACAGATTTATCGCCTGATACGATTATCAAAACCGACGACATCGACGGCGATGGCGATCCGGACCGTATCACAATTAAACTGGAAGTCATTGAGTTGAATGGCCGCACCCCTGACTTCGAAGGCCTGATACCGACATTTGATATTGCACCAGGCATTCAACCCGGCGCGTGGGTGTTCGCGCCCAAGACAAGCGGCATGTCGACAGAAAATTTTGAAAGTATCAGAGCCAATTCATTGTTGCGGCTGCCATCGCCCGTGATACGCGTCGAAGTCGGCGACATTGTACAAATCGTTTTGGAAAACACACATTACCTGCCACACACCATCCATCTGCATGGTGTGGACCATCCTTTTACACATGCTGATGGACATGTAGCCGGTGGCGACGGCGTACCGCAAACCAGCGAGATGTTTTTAATGCCAGGAGAAAGCCGCGTTTATGAATTTCAACCGCGCCAGACCGGCACCATGCTTTATCACTGTCATGTGCAAACGCATACTCACCTTGCCATGGGGTTGGTTGGCATGATTATCATTGAAGAAAACCGCCCTAATAACTGGTTACAAACATTGAATGTTGGCGGTGGGCATGTACGCTATCCATCTGTGGCAATACAGGAAGAATTCGACGAGGAATTTGACTTGCATTTCCATGCGATGGATAAAGAACTGCATGAAATTATCCAAAAATATAATGATCCTCGATTGATTGCAAGGGACATGAATCGTTTATATGACATCACCGATTCAACGGAAGATTATTTCATCCTGAATGGTATGTCGTTTCCATATACTCTAAGGGAATCTATAATTTTTGCTGAACCGGATCAAAAAATCAAACTACGTGTAGCCAATTCGGCAAGTGAAATGCTCGCGTTGCATACCCACGGACATAAAGCAACCATAACGCATTATGATGGCGTAGAACATAACCCGGCGGCACAAATTACACGTGATGTTTATGCTCTGGCTCCTGCGCAGCGGCTTGATCTGACGTTAAACACGACAAATGACGGTCTCCATAGTTATGGAGAGGGCATCTGGCTTTTTCATGACCATAGGGAAAAAGGAATCACCACTGACGGCATGAATCCTGGCGGTAATGTAAGCGCTATCGTGTACAAGAAATATTTGAATGAAATTGGTCTGCCCAAAGGAATGGGTGTTGATGTCAGCAAATATTTCACCCAAGAATTCCACGCACGAAAACTGCCTATCTGGCAGGATCTGGATGAAAGCGGCAGTCTGGGCGCGCCAGGTGTGCGTTCAGGCATTGATCCAGAAACGCAGGAAACCGTTACCAACCTGTTAATCGGGTTCGTTTTTGGTCTTTTGATTTATTTAATCATTGCCAAAAAACAGCAAGTCAGAGGAGCCATGACAGGTGCGCTCACCAAGCTTAGAGGCTCAAAAGGGAGTAAAGCCAATGATTAAGCAGCTCTTTACCATATTAATTTGCATGACTGCATTCGGCTCTCATGCGTTTGCGCAGGATAGTGCCGATCACAGTCAGCATGAAACGATGCAGCATGACGCACATGAACACGACGATGATGCACATGAACACGACGATCATGACCATGATACAGATCACGATGATCATACTGACCATAGCGCACATGATCACAGCGAACATGACATGGATCACAGCGCGCATGATCATAGCAAGCATGAAATGGATCACAGCGACCATGATCATAGCGGCATGACCCATGGCGACGGCCATATGATGGATGCACCCGGCGACCATTCAATGTTGCATGGTGAAGATGACGCACACGCACATCATCACGGCGACCACCATCACCATCATGACGGCCATCTCATGGATCATGAAGGCACCCATATTATGGGACAGAATTTTGACAAGCTGCCGAGCAGTTGTACCAGCATTTCAGAAGAAATTGAGATTACCGTTCGAGGTGGCACCAAATATGCCAAAAAATTTCCGGGAGTTACATTTGCTTTTGACCAGCAGGAATGGCGCGTCAAGCCCTGTTCCAGGATTACCTGGCATTTTATCAATGAAGACAATATCCGTCACCAGTTCATGATGCACGGACTGCCACGCTATTTATACAACCTCGGGATGTTTCATCTCGAAAATACCGGCCCGAGAAAAGTTTCAGGCACAATGATTGTACCTGCAGCGGATGAAACGTATCTGGTACACTGCGATATCTCCCAACATATGGAAAATGGCATGAAGGCGCAACTTGTCGTCGGTAACGGTGGAGAGGATATTCCAAGCATTCCCGGTTTGACGCCTTATGTAATCAACGACAAATACGAAGCTGAAGATCTGCCTCAAGTCCCCGATACGGACAATGGCAAAGAAAAAGATTCATTGACAAAACAAGTCACCGATTTTTTCAACGATAATGTCCCTATTGCGGGCATCTCATTCGTTGGGTTATTGTTTGGTCTGGTTTGTGCACCATTATTTGTCAGAATGATCGCACTTAGAAAAAGAAAACCAGAGGAAGACACAGTTTAATACAAATTTTAATACGCGTTCAGCGAAGGCTGGACTGTTTAGAATCATTTCATACAAGCCCGGCGATATTAAAATTAATATTGCAATATTGCCGGCATTGCCATTCAGTATCTGTCCTTACGATGTCCTTACGATTTAACACCATAGACCTGAAACGGACTAACCCCGGTATCACACCAGTACACTGGATTTTGGTCTGTAATTATGATGCCTGTTGGTTTTCGTGGACTCTAACGGAAGTACGGTTTGTACCCGCAGACTCACTTGCCGGTTTTTAACTTGCCCTGTCTTGAATTGAACGCACATGCGCCCCATGCAGCAAAATAACTACGCCTGCGATCGCGGACACGCTCAATTCAAAACAGTTCAGCGTTTAAATTCCAGCAACTGATGCAATATCCATTGGGTTAAACTCCGGTATGTAAAAAAGGCTGATTGATTGATAATTGTTCCTATCCGTAATATAGTTATACCCATTAATAATCAGCTACCCAATTTCATTTATTGGCAATCATATGCAAATTTCAAGCTTTAAATCAGGTTACGTTACATTATCTTTATTCGCCGCGCTCTCTTTCTTTATGGCTAATCCGGTTCACGCAGAACAGGTCGTTGTTTACTCAGCCAGAATTGAACAGCTTATCAAACCCATGTTTGATTTATTTACTGAAAAAACGGGTATTCAGGTCAAATTCACCACGGATAAAGAAGGCGCTTTGCTTGCCCGGTTGCAAGCGGAAGGCAAAAATACGCCGGCTGACTTGCTGATTACAACAGACGCCGGTAATTTATGGGCCGCCGCGCAAGCCGGATTATTCAGGCCTTATGATTCGCAAGTGCTCAAATCCAATATACCCGAACATTTACGCGATCCCGATAATGAATGGTTCGGGTTATCCATTCGGGCACGCACGATTGTTTACAATACTGACAAAGTCGACCCGGACGATTTGTCCACTTACGAAGATCTTGCCGACCCCAAATGGAAAAACCGGTTATGTCTGCGCACGTCAAAAAAGATCTACAACCAGTCACTGGTCGCAATGATGATTGCCGAGCATGGCGAAGCCGAAACGGAAAATATTGTTAAAGGCTGGGTATCCAATCTGGCAACTGACCCGCTATCCGACGATACGCGCGCGATGGAATTCGTGGCAGCCGGCCGCTGTGACGTGACAATCGTCAACAGTTATTATTACGGGCGTCTAATGCAGAAGAATCCGGACCTGCCGCTGGGGATTTTCTGGCCAAATCAGAAAAGCGAACATATCGGCGGCGTCCATGTCAACATATCCGGAGCCGGCCTGACTCGTTATGGTAAACATCCGCAAGCTGCGGAGCAGCTGCTGGAATTTCTGTCATCCATTCAGGCGCAAAAGCTGTTCACGGATGTCAACATGGAATATCCGGTCAACCCGAATATTGTACCCGACCCCATTGTTTCCTCCTGGGGACGCTTTAAGCAAAGCAGCCTTAACCTGGCTAAAGCCGGAGAGCTGCAGGCAGCAGCAGTCAAGCTTATGGATCGTGCAGGCTATCGATAAACCCCAAAACTGCATTTCTGATTTTTTAAAAAACCAAGGGACATGTGATTGCTGGCTGGCGACTGATTCCCTTTTTAGCCGCAATACTGGTCATGATACCAGTCGGTGCAGTCATGTCGTCATTGCTCGCACCGGCCGGCGACATCTGGGAACATCTGGTAGAGAATACCTTGCCGCTGCTGTTAACGAACACCTTCTGGCTGACGCTGGGTGTTTTGTTCGGAACGGGCCTGCTGGGTGTCAGCCTAGCCTGGATTACCGCAGTATACGAATTTCCCGGACGCGGTTTTTTTACCTGGGCACTGCTTTTGCCACTCGCGATTCCCGCCTATGTCACCGCCTTTGTCGCACTGGGACTGTTTGATTTTACCGGACCCGTTCAAACTTTCCTGCGCGCCTGGCTGGATTCCGAACTGCGCTGGTTTCCGGATATCCGCAGCCGCACGGGGGTCATCGTTGTCATGTCGCTTGCCTTTTATCCTTATGTATACCTGCTCGCACGCAATGCTTTCGTGAGCCAGGGAAAGCGTTCGCTGGAAGTTGCGCAGTCACTGGGCTTTACACGCCGCGCAGGTTTTTATAAAGTCGCGCTGCCGATGGCGCGTCCATGGATTGCCGGTGGTCTGATGCTGGTTTTAATGGAAACACTGGCTGATTTCGGTACGGTCGCGGTGTTCAATTACGACACGTTCACCACAGCAATTTATAAAGCATGGTTCAGTCTGTTTTCGCTAACAGCAGCTTCACAGCTGGCATCACTGCTTATATTAATCGTTTTCGTTATTATCGTGCTTGAACAGCAGTTCCGCTCGCGCATGCGCTATGCTGAAACCAGAAAAAGCCAGCGCGCTAACCGGATTTATTTGACCGCACGTTACCGGTGGAGCATTACCGGTTTTATTGCGGCTGTCTGGTCTTTTGCATTCCTGTTACCGGTCACGCAGCTGATACTCTGGACAATCGAATCTGTCACATCAGAATTTGATGTGCACCGCTACCTTGAATTTCTTTGGCATTCGGTATCGCTTTCCGGCATGGCAGCCATGATTACCTGCCTTATTGTCATCATGATCGTCTATGCTGCACGCCGTTTTCCAGGTCGCGCCATGCAGTTTGCTGTACGTACCGCCACCATCGGTTATGCATTACCCGGCGCAGTACTTGCTATCGGCATTTTTATACCGCTAAGCTGGCTTGATTCCCGGCTCGGTGAACTGGTTTTTACATTATTTGAAGTTGAAACAGGCCTTTTAATCCAGGGCACGCTCATCATTATGCTGCTGGCATATTTGATACGCTTTATGGCCGTCAGTCACTACCCGATTAACGGTGCCATGCAACGGATTACCCCCAGTATAGAAGAAGCGGCTATGTGCATGGGTCTGCACGGCTGGACCATGATCCGTAAGATTCATCTGCCTATGCTCAAATCAGGCATTTTCACCGGCGCGGCACTGGTATTCGTTGATGTAATGAAAGAAATGCCCATCACTTTGATGACCCGTCCTTTCGGATGGGATACGCTTGCAGTGCGCATTTTTGAAATGACCTCAGAGGGGGAATGGGAACAGGCTGCTCTGCCCGCGTTAACGCTGGTGCTGGCCGGCTTAATCCCCATACTGTTTTTTATGCGCCAGACCGAGCAATGAGACCGGCTGTCTTTCCGTTATGTCATCCTCCCGGGATTTGAAAGCAAGCCTCATGATTTCTGTGAAAAAAGGACAGTGCGGACATGCCAGCTAATAATGTCCAACATGGCATGGCCATGCGCGACCTCGCCATGTCGACACACAAAGGAACGCACTCAAGCAAAAAAACAGCAGCGTGCCGGCGATTCCAGAGACGTATTTATCAATATCAATCAAAGTAAGTGCGCCTTACTTCAATAACATTGGCACGCCGGGTATTCAGTGCACTCACATTTGCGACTGTAAATAATTCTGCAGCCCGACTTTTTCAATCAAACCAAGCTGTTTTTCCAGCCAGTATGCGTGATCTTCTTCGGTATCGGCCAGCAACGCTTCAAGGATTTCCCGGGTCTGGTAATCCTGCTCCTGTTCACAAGCCGCAATCGCAGTGCGCAGCGCATCAATGACTTCACGTTCGCGCTCCAGATCGTTCTTTAACATAGCTGGTACAGCTTGGCCAATTTTGAGCGGACTGCGGTTGCCCACGGCAGGCGCGCCTTCCAAAAAAAGAATGCGTTTAATCAACAGGTCCGCATGTTGTTTTTCATCATTCATTTCATGATCGATACGCTCAAAAAGCTTACTGAATCCCCAGTCCTCATACATGCGCGAATGTGTAAAATACTGATCCATAGAGGTCAATTCAGCCGCCAGCAGTTTATTCAATGTATCGATGATTTTAACGTTCCCTTTCATATTGACTCTCCTTAAGAAAATATACATGCAGCCGTTTTTGTTCCCGTCATTTTTGATCAGCGCACCCGTCAGGCGGCACGATATCAACCTGTTTTTCTTTGTTCTACACTTCATGTTTATAGCGCAAAAACGGCGCCGGCAAATGACTAGACGCAGGTTTAAATAGCGAACAACAACTGTATTATAATCGTCATCGGTCACAATGACAAAATAACCTATTGATTAAAAATCATAATTATTATCGTCATTGTTTTTTATTCTATTCGTGTCAGCACCTTGGCGAGTAAGCCAGCAGGTACTTTATTGGAGCGGGTTCTATCTCGTTGTTGTGCGTAGTCGCAGAAATCTGATGATAATCCACTAAATCAAGCTGCAGCAGACACTCGAAACGGCGATTTAAACAAACAATCCATGAGTATTTGATTCATGAAATTCACGCTTAAAGGCTATCATTCCAGCTGCAAACAATCAGAAAATTGCCTGGAGGCTGGCCTGATTCTTGCGTAGAATACGCGGCTGGCAACCTTCCTGGATTGATGCAGGATTTTCAAAACCAGCCATCAAACTTTTTACGATAACTGTATTGAAGCGAGAACACGACGATGTGTGGAATAGTAGGTCTGTTTGATACGCGCGGCAGCAATGAAATCGACCGGCAACAACTGGTAGCAATGAACCAGACCCAGGTGCACCGTGGCCCGGACGAAGGCGAAGTGTACATCGAGCCAGGTCTCGGGCTGGGTCATCGCCGCCTGTCTATCATGGATGTCGCCAGCGGGCAGCAGCCGCTGTTCAATGAGGACGGCAGCGTGGTGGTCGTGTTCAACGGCGAAATCTACAACTTCCGGAAACTTGCCAGTCAGTTGACCGAAGCCGGGCATCAATTCAAAACGCATTGCGACACTGAAGTAATCGTGCACGCCTGGGAGGAGTGGGGCGAACAGTGCGTTAACCACTTCCGCGGCATGTTCGCGTTCGGCCTGTGGGACCGGAATCAGGAAACACTGTTTCTGGCGCGCGACCGCCTCGGCATCAAACCGCTGTACTACGCGCTGCTGGATAACGGCCAGTTTGTTTTTTCTTCCGAACTCAAGGCACTGGTCGCGCACCCAGCATTAAGCCGGGAAATGGATCCCTGCGCGGTTGAAGACTATTTTGCCTATGGCTATATTCCGGAACCGAAAACCATCTTCAAGCAGGCTCGAAAACTGTCGCCGGGGTTCACGCTAAAAGTGCAACGGGGGCAAGCCGACCTGCAACCGCGGCAATACTGGGACGTGCCATTTAACCGGCAGGACGTAATCGATGAATCCGAAGCCCAGGAAGCGCTGATCGCCAAACTGCGCGAATCGGTCGACATCCACCTGATGACGGAAGTACCGCTCGGCGCGTTTCTATCCGGCGGCGTCGATTCAAGTGCGGTAGTGGCAATGATGAGCGGTATCATGAACGGGCCCGTCAACACCTGCTCGATATCGTTCGGCGATCCGGCGTTCAATGAATCGCGTTACGCGCAGGAAGTCGCCGACCGTTACCATACCCGCCACCATGTCAAACAGGTCGAGCACGACGATTTCGATCTCATCGACAAACTGGCGCTGTTGTACGACGAGCCGTATGCCGACAGCTCCGCGCTGCCCACCTACCGCGTCTGTGAACTGGCGCGCGAACGCGTCACCGTGGTGCTGTCCGGCGACGGCGGCGATGAAAACTTTGCCGGCTACCGGCGCTACCGCTGGCATATGATTGAAGAAAGAATGCGCAACAGGTTACCGCTGGCCATTCGCAAACCGTTATTCGGCCTGCTCGGCCATATTTACCCCAAGGCCGACTGGGCGCCGCGCATGTTCCGCGCCAAGGCCACATTCGAAGCGCTCGCGCGCGACGCCGTCGAAGGTTATTTTCACAGCGTCTCGATCATGAGCGACGCCATGCGCCGGCGTCTGTTTGCACCTGCGTTCAGAAGCGATCTGCAGGCGTATCAGGCGGCTGATGTGCTGCGATCCTACGCCGACCAGTGCCCTACAGACGACGCGCTGTCGCGCGTGCAATATCTCGATATGAAAACCTATCTGGTCGGCGATATCCTGACCAAGGTCGACCGCGCCAGCATGGCGCACGCACTCGAAGTCAGGGTGCCGCTGCTCGACCATGAACTGGTCGAATGGGTTTCCACCCTGCCCGCTTCCATCAAACTTAAAGATGGCGAAGGCAAATATATCTTTAAAAAATCGCTCGAGCCGTATCTGTCCGGCAATATTCTTTACCGCAACAAAATGGGATTTTCGGTGCCGCTTGCCGACTGGTTCCGCGGCCCCTTGCGCCAGCGCGTGCGCGACGCCGTTTTAGGCCCGGTGCTGGCGGAAACCGGTATCTTCAACCGCGCTTATCTTGAAGAACTGGTCGACCATCACCAGTCCGGCAGGCGCGACTACAGCGCATCGCTGTGGACGCTGCTGATGTTCGAATCGTTCGTGCGCAACATCGTCAAGGGCGAAGGCAAGTTTGTATATGAGAGAAAACAAACCGCGGCATAATAGACGGTCAATTCATCGATGAACACATCAAAACTTCATACCCGACAAACCCTTCTCAAATCCCGTAGGATGCGCTGACGCAGGAAGCGCATCAACTGATGCACCGATACAGGAAGCGCATCAACCGATGTGCCGGCACATGAGACACACCACCCCGTTATTCAATAACGTCTATCTCGCCATGCGCAACAGTTCCCCAGTCTTCCGGATAAACACCTTGTTTCACGTGCCGGTGAAAACTGGAATACGGCCAATCACGCACCTTTTCGACCCACCCATGCTTAACGGGATTCCAATGAATATAATCCGCATGCCGGTTAAAGTCGTTCTGATCACGCAGCAAATGCTCCCAGAAGCGGCGCTGCCATATGCCTCTTTCGCGCCGGGATTGGCGGCTCGCAGAGATAGACTCGCCTGTTTCGATATGACGTGAGAAATATCCTTTGATCATATTCCACCGGGTGGAAAAATCTGCATCCGATGGCGGCAATGTCCAGATGCAATGCAGATGATCCGGCAAAATCACCACGGCGTCGATACGAAACGCGCGGCGCTGTTTGACAGTATCAAACGCTTCGCGCAATAAATCAATGTTGTCGACCAGCAGCCGGTTGTTTTTTCGCGCAGCAAGATTGACGGTAAAAAACCAGGAAGCACCGGGTGCATGAATACGCCGGTATGCGGTCATGGGTTTATTTCTCCGTCATCATAGGGCTTCTCAATCAGCATCAATGAATACGCTCTCTTTATTGCACATCGGTTGATGCGCTTTCTTTGTCGGCACATCAGTTGATGCGCTTCCTGCGTCAGCACATCCTACACGATGTTCATCCGGCAGGCTTGACCCGTAACATCATTGATATTACGGCATTAGAACCGCATCAATGCTGTTCCGACGCATTGCCGCCATCCGCCATTTGTCCTTCCGCGCGCTCCGACGCACGGTTGCCAAGTGGCGGCTGACGGCAAACCCTGTCTGACTTGCCTGTCTTGAGCTCAATGACCTAGGGCAAGACGGAAACCAAGACCGTTGCCACGCCCGTCAGGGCCGTACCTGCCGCGGAGAGCAGAACGAACGAGCCAGCCGTCGTAGTTCCAGGAACCACCGCGGATAACACGCCCCGCGCCGCTATCGACCGCTTCCCGGCCGTCATCGGCACGGTACGGATAAGCCTGATAGTGACTGTCGGTCCATTCCCAGACGTTGCCCGGCAAATCCGCAATACCGGCCTCTGATGCCGGCGCCGGTGTATCGCCGGCTGGAAAAATACCAACCGGGGTTACGCGCCGCAACCGGGTTTCGATCGTATTGCACATTGTTGCATCGAATGTATCGCCCCACGGATAGCGTCTGCCCGCTTTGCCGCCTGCTGCGGCTTCCCATTCCGCCTCGGCCGGTAAGCGGTAATTTTGTCCTGTTTGCGCACTGAGCCAGTCGCAATACGCACGCGCTTCGAACCAGCAAATCCCGACAACCGGTTGCGCAGGCGCATTATATTTGGGATCGTTCCAAAGCTGTGGCAACATAAAACGCTGGTGGGGCCATTGATCTTCCAACAACGCTTCAAAGGCTTCATCGGTCATGCCAATGTACCCTTTCCATTGCTGGATGCTTTCTTCAGTCCAGGCTTGTTCATCGGCGAGTTGCTTAAAATATGCCGCATCGCTTTTAAACTGGTTACGGAAGTAACGCCAGTTTACCCGGCCTGCTTCACCTGTACTTTCGCCGCGTTGCCAGCGCTGCGCCTGCGGCGTGTCCCACCAGCATTCATCGTCGTAACCACCGGCATCGATAAAACATTTGAATTCCGCGTTGGTGACCGGAAACTGGCCCAGCGCAAACGGCGTTAGCTCGACGTCATGCCGCGGTGATTCATCGTCTTCGATGCCTTCATCGCTGCCAATGCTGTAGATTCCACCTTCGACTTCAACCATCGGCGGCAACAAATAACGGCCATATTTACCCTGACGCGGTTCAAAACGCGGGTCGCCCAACCGGCCGAGCGCGTCACCGGCATGGATGCGTGCGCGCAAATCAACCCCGGAATCGCGGCTGCGCGCAACCAGCCGTTGCTGTAAATCGCGGCGCAACGCATCTGAAATTTTTACATCCGGCTGCGCCGCGCAGCGTCCTGCGAGCGGCAGGTTTACTTGCGCCAGCATATGCAGAAAATCGTCGGGCGCATTAGTCATCGCCGCCGCAAGCATGAATGTTTCCTCCCAGCCGGTTGTCGGCAGAGCGGGCAAAGTGCCCGAGCGCGGCAAGGTTGCAAGCACCTCCCGCACAGTCGGCGAAATATCGCCCTCAAGCCAGGCTGTTTGGACCCAATCGAGGCTTGCGGTCTGTTCCCCGGCATTTCCGGCATTATTAAACTGTTCAGCCAGATGCCGCGCGGCAAAATACTCCTGCAACAACTGATGCACAAACAGCACATCGTCACCCGGCATATCCAGAATCTGCAGATCAACCGCGGCACCGAGCAAGCGTTCCTGTTGCGGCGCATCCGGTATCTGCGCCGATAAACACTTGAGGGCATCGTCAATATCGATACGTACTTGCATTGTGTTACCGGCGTTATCGGTATCGCCATCGTTGCGCTGGGTTTGCAATTGAAACGCAAAATCGGCCAGCGCATTAAACAAAACGCCACGGTTTGGCAGCTCATAAGCATCGCGCCAATGCCCGATCCGTTTCAGATCACGTTCCGTCAACAGCCAATCCGCATTGCACAAACGAGTGTTGTCCATTTCACGCGCGAGCATGGCGCGCACAAAACCGGTAAACAATGCCGCGCGGCCTTCGGGTATCCGGCCGTCGCTGGTCTGATCGATCAGCAACTTGAGATAATACGGCGACCGGTACAATTCAAGCTGTTCAGAATCCTTGAGTTGATCCCACAAATGCACCGCAGTGTCCGGGCTGTACACATGCAGAAATTTCTCTACCTGCGCATCATCCAGTAACGTGACCTCCACCTGCGGCACACGCGGCAGGTCTTTGGTGGTTAATTTAGTGCCGTAATCCAGCGTGCGGCAACTGAAAATGACGCGCACACTCGGATGATTCAACGCCAGATCGTTTAAAAAATTTTTCCAGGCCGCCAGCCGTGCATCATAATCCGCGCGGTCCACGCGCGGCATTTCGTTCAAACCATCGAGCAACAGGATAAGTGGCTGGCGAAGCAAGTCTTGAGAAGACAACCACAATTTTTTATTTTGATCCCAACTTTCCTTAATCCAGTCAGCCGGTTTAGGGAAGCTGTTTTTATCGCCAAAGTCATTCAGCGGCAAGAACATTGTCAGTGGCGCATCCACATCCTCAGAACGCAAAGCGCTGCTGGCAAGGTCTAGCTCCAAACGGCGCAGCAACGTACTTTTACCGCTGCCCGGCCCGCCGGTCACGGCAATAACGGGTTCTGTTGCAGCGTCCACCGCGGTTAAAATATCGCGCAGATCATGGTATGGTCGGCTTCTCCGGTAACGTTCACCCTCATGTTCATCGCCCTGATCAAGCAGCAATGTCAATGGCGTGAACTGCTTGTCAATGGCATACAGGGGTTGCGACCAGCGGGCAATGCACTGTGCGCGGAAAGTGTTCAGGCTTTCAGGAACCGCATTGAGTATTTGCCTGAATTCACGCCGGTCAAGCTGAGCGAGCAGTTTTGAATATTCGGCCAGCACTTCTTCCTCGCTGGCGGCAGGGTTCGATTTTGCGGATTGTTCAATACGATGTAGAACATCCTTGATTTCTTCCGTATCTGTTTTGACCGCCTGAACACCGTTCAGAGTAGTCAGTGCCAGTGCTTCAAGCCGCTCCTGTCCTTCCAGAAGCCGTGGCAACAGTTCGAGGTATGTTTTTGCACCGGTTTGAAAGACAGCCAGCGCATCGGTCTGCACAATCAGTTGATCCACTTTGCCGTCAATGCCCCGGACAGCTGTCAGTATTTCCTCTGAAAGCTTACGCGCGGCATCCAGCGTAGCGATAGTAAACGCCGGATAGGCTTCCGGGTACTGATCCGGGCTTTTCAGTATTTCCGCAAATGCGGCAAAAACTAGTTCGCCAAATGGCCGCTTCTCACCTTGATTTACCGTAGGAAGACCGTCTCGCGCAATCTGTCTGAACATGGCAGGTATTTCATTCGCCGACCTGCCGGTAACCGCCGCGAGCGTATTGTCGAAGTCCAGGGCTGGCGACTGATCCAGCGCAGGATTTTCATCCGGCGCGATGAATTCCGATGTTCCCTCGATGATTGTTTTCAGATGCGCATCAATCGGCGTAGCACCGGGATGGGTGCGCCGGTCAAATGCATCGGATCGAATTTTGATCAAGCTTTGGCGTGCTACCGACTCAAAACGCAGAATATCATTCTTTTGATCAAATTCCTCTCTGCCGCTGGACTGTGCGCTCTCTTTGGCTGCATCCAGCACTTCCAGCGCAGCTTTGATCCACGCCAGCCGCGCCGCGCGCACCAAATCCTGATTGCCTGCGATAACGTTGTAAGGATTAAAATCGCCCAGCCGTTCGTTTACACGGCGCTGCCAGTGTTCAGGTAGCGCTTTGGCCAGCACACTGCCCAGCCCACTGAAAAACACGACATCGATTAATTGTTTTTTCCAACTCATGACAGGCTTTTTTCTTATCAGCCCGTATTATGCATGATCGGATTTATACGTAAAAGTCAAGAGCCGTCTTAAAGTCTTGCTATTACCCGGATATCCCGCCCGATCATCCGTACATCTTCTATGCTTAAAGCAATTTTTTGACCCAGATTGACCATCTCGGATAATTGAAACATGCTTTTTGCCGCATCCCCCAACAGACTGGGCGCCATGTAGATAATCAGTTCATCGACGAGTCCGGCCTGGATCAATGCGCCGCTGAGCCCAGAGCCGGCCTCGACCAGGACTTCGTTTAGCGCCAGTTTTGCCAGTGTTTCCATCATCCGGTTCAGATTTGTCCGGTGACCGGAGCCTTCGAAAACAATGATTTGGGCTGTGCCCATTTTTTCCAGTGTGTCGGTCTTGGAGGTTTCTTCAATAGAGCCCGTAAAGATGAAAACATCTTCACCTTGCAATACCCGGGCATCAACTGGTATCGCCAGACGGTTATCGATAATGACCTTTTTGGGCTGCCGTGACACAGGGATATGGCGCACGGTCAATTGCGCGTTATCGGCGAGTATGGTGCCGATACCGGTCATGACTGCGCAGGAACGCGCACGCCAGCGGTGGCCGTCTATACGCGCCGCTTCAGAGCTGATCCACTGGCTCTGTCCGTTACGCAATGCGGTTTTGCCATCGAGGCTTACAGCAGTTTTCAACCGTACCCAAGGCCTGCCACGCTGCATGCGTTTTACGAAACCGGGATTGAGCGCCAGCGCCTGCTCTTGCAACAACCCTGACTGGACTGCAATGCCGACCTGTTTCAGCGTTTCAATACCGCTGCCGGATACCAGTGGGTTGGGGTCTTCCATGGCAATGACCACACGGGCGACTGCAGCCCTGATTAACGCTTCGACACAGGGTGGCGTGCGTCCGTGATGAGTGCATGGCTCTAAAGTTACATAGGCGGTTGCACCACGCGCCTTATCACCGGCCATCGCCAATGCATTGATTTCCGCATGCGCCTGTCCGGCCTTTTCATGCCAACCGCTGCCGACAATCTGATCATTCCGGGTTATTACGCACCCGACGCGCGGGTTCGGCGTCGCCGTATACAACCCTTTTTCCGCAAGCCGCACGGCATGCGCCATGAACATATAATCTTTGGAGGAAAACATGACGGCTTCCCGGTTCAACCGCGTTCCGTATAACGTTTGTCGCTATTCGTCATAAAAAGACTGCTGTTGGTTTTATTCTGGCTTGTTGCCATTGGTATTTGCCTTGGCTGAATTGACTTTGTTTACCTCACGGATTGCATCGCGGAAATCGTCAACATCCTGAAAACTTTTGTAGACCGATGCAAATCGGATGTAAGCGACTTTATCCAGTTTATAGAGTTCGTGCATGACGCTTTCGCCAATGCTACGGGAAGATATTTCACGCTCTCCCAGGCTCAGAAACTTCTGTACGATGCGGTCAATCGCCGCATCTACATAATCAGTTGGCACCGGACGCTTGTGCAGCGCACGTTTAAACCCTGTAAGTAATTTATTGCGGTCGAACTCTGCCCGTGTACCATCATGTTTGACTACTTGGGGCAAACGCAATTCGACTGTTTCGTATGTGGTAAAACGCTTGCCGCAGGCAGGACAGCGCCGTCTGCGGCGAATACGGTTGCCTTCTTCGCTCACCCGCGAATCGATGACATTAGTGTCCTCCGCGTTACAGAACGGACATTTCATAAGCGACTGCTCGTCTCACCCAATTTCTTCGATTTCAAATCACTTAGGGGGTCAGAAAATGCTTTTGCTCTTATTTACCGTAAACCGGAAATTTGGCGCAGAGTGCTTTTGCTTCCTTAGCGATGCGTGATATAACCGTTGAATCATCCGGTGCCTCGAGCACACTGGCTATCATGTTCGCAAGTTGTTCCGACTCAATTTCCGTGAACCCGCGTGTGGTCATTGCGGGTGTGCCGATACGGATACCGCTGGTGACAAACGGTTTTTGCGGATCATTGGGAATCGCATTTTTGTTCACTGTGATATGCGCATGCTCGAGTGCAGCTTCCGCTTCTTTACCGGTAAGCTGAATCGTCTGCAAATCTACCAGAAACATATGGCAATCCGTATTGCCCGATACAATGCGCAAACCGCGTTGTTTCAGTACTTTTGCCATGACGCGCGCATTTTCAATCACCTGTTCCTGATATTTTTTAAACTCTTTGCCCGCTGCTTCTTTGAAAGCAACTGCCTTGGCCGCGATCACGTGCATCAGCGGGCCGCCTTGTGTTTGCGGGAAGATTGCCGAATTGAGCGCTTTTTCATGCTCGGGTCTGGCCATAATAATCCCGCCGCGCGGACCACGCAGGGTTTTGTGTGTGGTACTGGTCACAAAATCTGCAATGCCAACCGGATTCGGATAAAAGCCGGCGGCGATCAAACCGGCATAGTGCGCCATATCGACGAACAAATATGCGTCTATGGAATCCGCAATTTTGCGAAACCGTTTCCAGTCAATAACCCGTGCATATGCTGATGCTCCGGCCACGATCATTTTGGGCTTATGTTCATGGGCCAGTTCTTCAACCTGATCGTAATCCAGTTCTTCAGTCTCAGGGTGCAATCCATAGGAAACTGAATGAAAAATTTTACCGCTCATATTGACGGTCGCGCCATGCGTCAGATGTCCACCATGCGCCAGCGACATCCCCAGCAGCGTATCGCCCGGTTTAAGCGCAGACAGGTACACCGCCGCATTGGCCTGAGAACCAGAATGCGGCTGCACATTGACATACTCGGCGCCAAACAGTGCTTTTAGCCGATCTATCGCCAATTGTTCTACAACATCTACATAACTACAACCACCATAATAACGCTTACCGGGATAGCCTTCGGCGTATTTATTAGTCAGCACGGATCCTTGTGCCTGCATAACCGCAGGACTGGCATAGTTTTCAGATGCAATTAATTCAATATATTCTTCTTGCCGTTTTACCTCGCCTTGCATGGCTTGCCATAAATCCGGATCCTTGCGCTCTATCGTTTGATTCTGCGAAAACATGGTGTCGTCAGACCTTCTAAATTAGAATAACCGTTAAACCGTATATATTACCACTATTAATGATGCGCGCAGAATATAAGATTTAAGGTTGCAACTGTGTTGACGGTATTGGTCGCTATTAATGAATTTAAGGAAAGGAAAATTGAACAAATTGGCTGAAATGATTTATCTTAAACGCAAATAATCGGCATCGGTAATAGTCGTCCAGCTTCTCGCTTTGTTAAGAAATTCGCGCTGACTGTTAATGACCTCGCCGGCCAGTTGTGATTTCTCCGCCACCTCATCGAGCAAGTCGGCATTCGCCTGTTTGAACAACTCCAGCACATCATCCGGCAGTGTTCGGACCATTATGTTACTGCGCTGTTTCATTTCTTCCCAGGCCAGCGCATTACGATAAAACGATTCCGACAGTATATCGAACGATACTTCTTTAGCCGCTACGGCAATGATTGCTTTCAGATCGTCTGGCAGCGCATCGAATTCCTGTTTGTTGATGAATACATGTAATTCTGCACCCGGTTCATGCCAGCCCGTATAATAAAAAGGCGCGATTTTATGAAAACCCATTTTGATATCGTTGGCCGGTCCCGCCCATTCGACTGCGTCAATTGTGCCGCGTTCCAATGCTGTATAAAGTTCGCCGGGCGGAATGCTGACCGGCTTCATACCCGCTCTGCCGACCACTTCCCCTGCATGGCCCGGCATGCGGATTTTCAAACCTTTCAAGTCCTGCACCGATTTGATTTCTTTTCTGAACCAGCCGCCCATCTGGATATGCGTGTTACCGGCCGGGAAAGCAACAACGTTATGACGCGCATACACCTTTTTTAACAACTCAAGTCCACCACCATAGTAATACCAGGCATTCATTTCCGTCGGTGTCATGCCGAAAGGTGTGGTGGTAAAAAAAGTTGTGGCAGGATCCTTACCTTTATAGTAATACGATGCACTATGACCCATTTCGTATGCACCGGAGCGAACCATACCCAAGATATCCAGCGGTGCCTTGTGTCTGCCGGGCGCATCAACAATAATACTGAAACGTCCACCGGACATTGTCTCAACATTTTTGGCAAAGCGCGCAGCCGCATTATGCAGCATTGGCGTTCCTGCCGGCCAGGACATGGCCAGGCGCCATTGATAAGTTGCTGACTGCGCCTGAGCAGACTGCAGACTGACTCCCAGCCATAACACAACTAAAAACCCGGTAAACAACGCCGAATGCACGACTTCGGAATGCTGGACAGTTGAATGGGAAATTATCGGGTTCACATTAGAAGGAATTGAAAAAGGAATCAGGAAACAGCACATTGCCCTTCGTGGCGTCAAAATGCCGCTCAAGAACATTGTCGAGACCGGCACAAAGAGCAAAAAAAGTGGCAAAAGCAAGCCACAACACAGATTGTCACGGATATGTTGAACGTGCCATTCTATGCTTCTACAGCTTCTTCCTCAAAAACAAGTTGAATCTTATCGCTATGATCAATGTCTACGGTCACCTTGCCGCCATTTATCAGACGGCCAAACAGTAGTTCATCCGCCAGCGCCCTGCGTATGGTATCCTGAATAAGGCGTTCCATTGGCCGGGCACCCATAAGCGGGTCAAAACCGTTTTTTGCAAGAAATTTACACAAACGTTCAGTGAATGTTGTTTCCACCTTTTTCTCTTGTAACTGTGCTTCCAGCTGCATCAGGAATTTATCGGTAACCTGCAAGATGACATCTTCATTCAACGCCAAGAATGAAATGATGGCGTCAATACGATTTCTGAATTCCGGTGTGAACAGGCGTTTGATTTCTGCCATTTCATCGCCGGCATGTGCCGGTTTGGTAAAACCAATCGTTGTTTTCGTCAGTGACTCGGCACCGGCATTTGTTGTCATGATAATGATGACATTGCGGAAATCCGCTTTACGGCCATTGTTATCCGTCAGCGTGCCATAATCCAGAACTTGCAACAGAATATTGAATATGTCCGTATGCGCTTTTTCAATTTCGTCGAGCAGCAACACGGAATACGGATGCTTGACCACCGTTTCGGTTAATAACCCGCCCTGATCAAAGCCGACATAGCCTGGCGGCGCGCCGATCAAGCGGGACACGGCATGCCGCTCCATATATTCTGACATGTCGAAACGATGCAATTGAATACCCAACGTATAAGCAAGCTGCCGTGCAACTTCTGTTTTACCGACACCGGTCGGGCCTGAAAACAGAAACGAACCTACCGGTTTGCGCGGATTGCCTAAACCGCTTCTGGACATTTTAATTGCAGCGCACAACGAACTGATCGCCTTATCCTGACCGAACACGACTGCTTTCATATCGCGCTCCAGCGTCTTCAGCCGGTTGCGATCATTTGCCGAAATATTCTGAGGCGGAATACGTGCAATTTTGGCCACAACGTTTTCAATCTCGGTCTTGCCGATGACCTTGCGTTTTTTCGATTTCGGCATGATCCGCTGAACGGCGCCAGCCTCATCTATTACATCAATTGCTTTATCCGGCAAATGTCTGTCGTTAATATAGCGTTCAGACAATTCCGCCGCCAAACTAAGCGCACTGTTGGTATATTTGACGTCATGATGCAATTCATAACGCGACTTTAAGCCGCGCAGAATTGCTACCGTTTCATTTACACTGGGCTCATTAACGTCAATCGGCTGAAAACGCCGCGACAGTGCGTGATCTTTCTCAAAGATACCGCGAAACTCTGTATATGTTGTTGCTCCGATGCAACGCAGTTGCCCTGAACTCAGTACCGGTTTCAGCAGATTTGATGCATCCAGAACACCTCCGGAAGCGGCACCAGCACCAATTAAAGTATGAATTTCATCGACAAAAAGTATCGTATCGTTATTGTCTGTCAACTGCTTGAGCACTGCTTTCAACCGTTGCTCGAAATCACCGCGATATTTAGTGCCAGCAA
Organism: Nitrosomonas sp. Nm51; assembly: GCF_900111165.1. GTDB lineage: Bacteria > Pseudomonadota > Gammaproteobacteria > Burkholderiales > Nitrosomonadaceae > Nitrosomonas. The sequence continues at coordinate 88,507 of NZ_FOGH01000002.1, read as the reverse complement.
GTAATGAACCCATATCAAGTGCGTAGATTTGGTGGTTAGCCAGCAGACCGGGTACATCACCCTCGACTATTCGCTTGGCCAGCCCTTCTGCTATGGCTGTCTTACCGACGCCCGCTTCACCAACCAGCAGCGGGTTATTTTTACGTCTGCGGCATAATGTCTGAATAACGCGTTCAATTTCCTGATCACGGCCAATCAAAGGATCGATTTTATTCGTCAGTGCAAGTACATTCAGGTTCACCGTATAATTTTCCAGCATGTTATTATTACCAGCTGGTCCCTGATCCTGCTGACCTTGCTCCTGTTCATTCTCTACCGCAGTTTTGTTTTCGCTCTCCAGCGGTGTTTTTCGAATATTGTGAGAAATATAATTCACCACATCGAGCCGGGTAACGCCACGTTGTTGCAGATAATAAACAGCATGTGAGTCTTTTTCGCCAAAAATTGCAACAAGAACATTCGCACCCGTTACTTCTTTTTTGCCGGAAGACTGAACATGTAAAATAGCCCTTTGAATTACGCGCTGAAATCCCAAGGTAGGTTGTGTATCTACTTCAGAATCACTGCTGATAATGGGAGTATGCCGCGAAATATGATCGATTAATATTGCACGCAAATCTTCCAGATCAACCAAACAGGCATTCAATACCTCTGCTGCACTGGCGTTGTCCAGCATTGCCAGTAACAAATGCTCCACTGTAATAAATTCATGTCGCTTTTGTCTGGATTCAACAAAAGCCATGTGTAAGCTCACTTCTAAATCCGGAGCAATCATCTTAATTTTCCTCCATCACACATCTTAGCGGATGTTGATTACTACGTGCAAATTCAATAACCTGATTAACCTTAGTGCTGGCAATATCGCTTGGATACACACCGCAAACAGCCGCACCCTCGGTATGAATCTCTAGCATAACTTGAGTAGCCTGTTCCAGATCCATCGAAAAAAACAATCTTAATACCTCAACTACAAAATCCATTGGTGTAAAGTCATCATTTAACAACAAAATCTTATACATCGGAGGAACTTTGATTTCATTCTCTCCCTTAGTATTTATAACGGTTTCCAGATCCTTTTCCGTCATGACAAGCTCCCTAACAATTTCCTGACAATTTTAATCAGTAATCGTTAAACAGCCAATATCCTCTTTCCCCTCACTTCATAATAGTTGACGATTACGACATTTTTTTCAAGTGGCTTAGATAAATAATCTTGCGTAAATTTATAAAAATGCTGTAACCGCTTGACTTAAGCCTCCGTTTTGCGTAAAACTCTATCTCGTGTTTGGCTTCAAGTTCTCGGCGGTACCCCAGTTAGCCGTTTGCGGCCTTGAAATTCAAATAGTATTAGGGTTTCCGGCCCAGTTTTTCTTAAACGTATTATAGGAAGTAGAAATGGCAACAGGTACAGTAAAATGGTTTAATGATTCTAAAGGTTTTGGCTTTATTACTCCTGACGATGGCAGTGAGGATTTGTTTGCCCACTTCTCGGCCATTAACATGTCTGGATTTAAAACGCTCAAAGAAGGCCAGAAAGTAAGTTTTGACGTTACTCAGGGGCCTAAAGGAAAACAAGCAGCAAATATTCAATCAACATAAACTATAAACTGTTCATTTGTATAAATTATTGGCACCGCGTCGCAAGCCAGGCCACAATAAGATCAGATACAAAATTAATTAATGATAAATGCATCTCCCCTTGACTGATTCATTCAGCAAGGGGTTTTTTGATGCATTATTTTTAATGCTCCCGATCACTATATCTAATCTTTTCATCTGCAGGAAAGGGTAATGCCCTTTTAAATACTGTAACGCAAGTTGCAGGACACCATGGTAGCCCACTGCTGTGGTGAACTTGTCAGCGCCCATAGTCTGCGTTAGCGCTACGCCTTTTGACAATAAGAACGGCGACTTCCTGCAAGCACGCCTTGCCAAACATTCTGACTGACAGCTTACTGCATCCGGCAGTATCATATGGATAGAGAGACTAGCACAATCGTTCTATCAACGCTTCGCCAAATCTTGAGCAAGACACTTTTTGCGCATCGGGCATTGACCTGGCAAAATCATAGGTCACAATTTTGTCTTTGACGGCACCTTCCATTGCACGAATAATCATATCAGCCGCTTCAGCCCATCCCAGATGTCTTAACATCATTTCTGCCGACAAAATAATGGATCCTGGATTAACCTGATCCTTACCCGCATATTTTGGAGCAGTACCATGTGTTGCTTCGAAAATGGCCACTGAATCGCTTAAATTCGCCCCGGGCGCAATACCAATGCCGCCAACCTGCGCTGCCAGCGCATCCGAAATATAATCGCCATTCAGGTTCATCGTCGTTACGACATCATATTCTTCTGGACGCAGCAGAATCTGCTGCAAAAAAGCATCGGCAATAACATCCTTGATGATGACATTGCCTCTTTCCTGAGGCAATTGCATCCAGGGACCGCCATCTAATGGCGCCGCACCAAATTCTTGCTCAGCCAGCGCATAACCCCAGCTTTTAAATGCACCTTCGGTAAATTTCATAATATTGCCTTTGTGCACGAAGGTTACAGATTTTCTTTGATTGTCGATGGCATATTGAATTGCTTTTCTTACAAAACGCTCCGTACCTTCTTTCGATATCGGTTTAATACCGATAGCCGATGTATTTGGAAAACGAATTTTCTTAACCTCCATTTCCTGGGTCAGAAAATTGATGACTTTTTTGGCCTCAGCGGACTCAGCCTCCCACTCGACGCCGGCATAAATATCCTCTGAATTCTCCCTGAAAATTATCATATCTGTTTTTTCGGGATTTTTAAGCGGACTTGGAACACCTTTAAAATATCTGACGGGCCTCAGACAGACATAAAGATCCAGTTCCTGGCGTAACGCGACATTAATGGAACGGATACCGCCTCCCACCGGTGTTGTCAATGGCCCCTTGATCGAAACCACATATTCTTTTGCAGCAGCCAGTGTTTCATCCGGCAACCAGACATCCTGGCCATATATCCGCGTTGATTTCTCGCCGGCGTAAATCTCCATCCAGGCTATTTTTCGTTGGTTATTGTAGGCTTTCGCGACGGCAGCATTGACCACTTTCTGCATCACGGGTGTGATATCCATGCCAATTCCGTCGCCTTCAATATAGGGGATAATGGGGTTATCTGGCACGTGCAGCGTCTGATCATCTTTATTTATTTGTATTTTTTCGCCATCATCAGGCGTTTTGATATGCTGATACATCGTATCTCCAAAATAGCCATTTATATTCAAATTAAACAATTCATGTATATGCGCTAAGATACAACCGCTTACTTCATTCGATTTTATTGTAACCGCATTTTGATAATTCAATCATTTTAACAAGTTGTCATCAACGGAATTTTTATCAATTACATAACAAAAACTCTCTATCTATATAATTTACATATACATTTAAACATATGGCCTGAAACCAAAAAATTATTCAGTCCTGACCCGCAGTATCATTGTGTCGTTGGACTGGATTACATCTATTCTGCGTAGAAAATTTTGGCCAAGCAATGCTACATCACCGTGTAATCCAACAGAGACTTGCAAACCATTTATCACTATACCGCCGGCCTCTATGATTTGATTAAAAACCATTTCTCCCTGCACAACTCCACCGGCTGTAGCAAAACTTGCAGGCCTTCCTTTTGGCAAATCTGCCAGCTGAGCAAATTGTTTGCCCACGGATACAACACTTGCGCCGGTATCAATCATGAATTTAATTGGAAAACCATTTATAGAGCCCTGTACGTAGTAATGCCCGTCCCATGATCTGGGAATAATCACTGCCCCATTTTCCTGATACTCTCTGGCAACTGAAACTCTATGTTCAAGCCTAGTATCAAAGTAAATATAAGCGACAGCAAAAATAATTACCCAGATTACCAGTACACTGATAAACCCTTTTACCATATATTACATTCATCATTTTTGAATTAATTCTATACATTCATAAATGTTCAAGAACCGGATTGATATTCAATTTCCTTTTAAACAATTATAAAGCATTATAGTACCCGCATTCTTTCTCATTTCATTTTGAATACGCTATGAATTTACACCTTTACATTCCATCCTTATTCTGGTCGGACACAACCCTTCCCGAAGTTTATCAAGATCTTCATCTGCCATCACTTGAAAAGCTTTTAGCAAAAAGCAAAAACAGTGCGGCGCAAGCAACGGACTTCAGCGCATGGCTGTGTCAGTCATTCAATATTGAGAAACAACTTGACTGGCCTGTCGCGCCGATCATGCTACAGGCTGAAAACCATAGTCAGACTGCAACCTTAAACGAATATTACTGGTTGCGCGCCGACCCGGTTCACTTACGCGTTGAGCAAAATCATATTATGCTGGCCGATAGCCATGTCCTTGAACTCTCCCAAGATGAGGCGGAGCGATATACCAACGCAATTAATCAATGCCTAAATGATGAATTGTTTACATTTTTTCCGTACCACCCGTTTCGATGGTATATCCGGTTAAAAAAAAGGCCCGATTTACACACACACACACTCAGTTCCGTAACATGTCAAAACATCAACAATCTTTTGCCAACCGGAAAAGACAGTCTTCAATGGCGCAAACTATTTAATGAAATTCAAATGTTATTACATGATCATCCGCTTAATCAGAAACGTGCAGCACGTAATCAAATAGTCATTAATAGCGTTTGGTTTTGGGGCGGCGGTCATCTGCCACAGTTTATACGTTCTTCTTATTCAAAAATATGGAGTAATGAAACTTTTTCACATGCCCTGGCCGATTTCAGCCATACACCGCACGAGCGACTGCCAGACAATTCTACACAATGGCTAGAAGAACGTAGTCACAGAGATCAGCATCTTGTTATTCTCGACTCTTTATTAAATAATGACAAATACAATAATGTTTTGGCATGGCGCGAAAACTTAATAAAGCTGGAGAAAACCTGGTTTACGCCGTTATATACAGCACTGAAAAATAATCAGATCAATACGCTTAAAATTTCAACGACAAATGAAAATACTACTCACAATTTTGAAGTCACACGCAACAATCTGTGGAAATTCTGGGCAACTACAAAACCATTGTCGTTTTATGCCGTTAATCAGACATGATTTTGTACTGAGTTTAATCACATCTGTATATAACACGAAAACTACCTAATCTATGCTAAATTTTTTCAAACCATTTGTATCCGCCGGTATTGCGTTATTTATGGCGACACTACTGATTACCATCGACCTTTATTTCGATGATATCGCCATAACCTGGACTGTTATATTATGGATTTTTTTATTTTCTGCTATTTTAATGATGCTTGGACAATTCATACATGCGGAAAAAGAAATCCATAGCTATTCTCATCAGTTAACAGCTAACAAAGAAAGACTGACCAATGAAATCAAACATCGCTTATGGGCAGAAAAATCAACAACAGAAGCTAAAACAAAATCGCAAATAATCGATGAAAATATCCCTGTTCTACTGGCATATTTCAACTCAGACCAACGCTGCAAATACCATAATCGGATTTTTCGCAAATGGTTCGGTTTAAAGGCGGATCAAATTGACGGCAAGCTACTGGAAGAATTTGCAGATGATGCGTTTACATCCTGTATCAAAAAACATTTCAAAGACATTCTTTCCGGAAAAACGGTTCATGAAGAGCGCATTTTGAAATCGACAAAAGGGTTTCCTTATATTTTTACTGAACAATACGTTCCTCATATAGACAGTAAAGGCAGAACGATTGGTTTTTACACGCTACACACGCCCTGCGCACAGGACAAAAATCGTTTATCTTTCAAGAAGAATGGTCAGCCCGGTAAGCCAGCGGCAGAAAACAGCAGTAAGGATAAAATACAGCTGGGAACAAAAAAGCATGCACAATCAGGGATTTCTCCGGATCGGATTATTCAGGCGATAAAAGGCGGAGAATTCTATCTTTACTGCCAGAAGATTATTCCTCTCGATGCAAATTCCTTGTCTCCGACCCAATATGAAATTTTGATCCGCATGGCAGAAGAGGAAAACAATCTAATGCCACCGGGTTCATTCCTGCCGCTCGTCGATCAACTTAAAATGATGCCGCAACTTGATCGATGGGTTGCAAGTTATATCGTCAAAACGCTGTCAGAGAATGCACAAAAATGCAGAACAGTATTTAGCTTGAATGTAGCCAAGGATACTTTATGTGATAAAACGTTTATCGAGTTCATTCAAGATAAAATACAAAAATCAAAAATTCCGCCAAATCAGTTGTGTTTTGAAATTGAAGAGTTAGACGCGAAGTCTAATTTGATCGAAACAATGTTCTTTACAGAAAAAATTCGCGAATTAGGATGCCTGGTTACCTTATGCGGTTTTAGTCAAGATTCTCAGTCGGTAGAATTATTGAAAAAAATAAAAATAGATTTCTTGAAAATTGACGGCATCATTGTCTGCAATATGATTTACGAGCACGACGACCTCGCAAAGGTAAAAAATATTAACCAGATTGCGCGTCAATTAAACATAAAAACAATTGCAGAGCTTGTAGAAAATAAAGAAACAATATCCAAATTACGTGAAATTGGAATCCATTATGTGCAAGGGCTTGGTGTTGAAAAACCTTATCCGTTAAATAATTTGATGGCAGTACTGCAAAAAACCGCTAACGCTTCTTCGATTTCAACATCGCCGGTTTCACCAGACAAATAAAGCCAAAAGCGACAGTCACCATGGATTTTCCATGAATACTGTCGCATCAAACAGTTCATTTGAAAAAGTGTGAAAGAGAATCAGATCGTTTTGACCATGTTTTCTACCACTTTTTTCGCATCACCAAAGATCATCATTGTTTTATCCATATAAAACAGATCATTATCCAATCCAGCATAACCAACACCCATACTCCGTTTGACAACCATAACAGTACGCGCCTTGTGTGCTTCAAGGATCGGCATGCCATAAATCGGACTACCTGGCACATTGGCAGCCGGATTCACCACGTCATTGGCACCGAGCACCAATACCACATCCGTATTGGAAAAATCACTATTGATTTCTTCCATTTCAAATACCTGTTCATAGGGTATTTCCGCTTCTGCCAACAGTACATTCATGTGTCCCGGCATACGTCCGGCAACTGGATGAATGGCAAAGCGCACAGTTACACCCTTTTCGTGCAGTATTTCAGCCAATTCCTTAACAGCATGCTGCGCCCTCGCAACAGCCAATCCATAACCCGGAATGATGACCACACTATCAGCATTGCCCATCAGGAATGCTGCATCGTCAGCACTGCCGCTTCGATAGGTTTTTTGAGTTCCGTCATCGACAACCGCCGCTCCACCGTCACTTCCAAAGCCACCTAATATTACTGACAAAAACGGCCGGTTCATCGCCTTACACATAATGTATGAAAGTATTGCGCCGGAACTGCCTACCAACGAACCGGCGATAATCAGCATCGGGTTCCCAAGTGAAAAGCCGATACCTGCCGCCGCCCAGCCAGAATATGAATTGAGCATGGAAATAACAACGGGCATATCCGCACCACCAATTGGAATGATGATCAGGAAGCCCAGCAGGAAAGCAATTGCTGTCATCATGATAAACGCAGTCCAATTGGTTGTTTCACTGAAGAAAAACCAAAGTCCAAATCCTACCATCACGATTGCCAGTAACAGATTCAGCATATGCTGCCCGCTAAAGATAATAGGCGTACCACCCATACGGCCAGATAACTTCAAGAATGCTATGACCGAGCCAGACCAAGTCATCGCACCGATAAATGTACCCAGAAACAATTCCAGCTTACTGCCTGCGGGCAATACTGCCGGCAAACCAAAAGAAACGGGATTATTAACCGCCGCAATCGCAATGAATACAGCCGCCAAACCTACCAGTGAGTGCATAAAAGCAACCAGTTCTGGCATCGCTGTCATTTGCACCCGTTTGGCGATTATGGTGCCGATAACGGCGCCGGTGGCGATACAACCAATGATCAACATCCAGTTTTCGGTGAGTGTCATCGTCGTTGCAACGGCGATTAACATGCCGAGCATACCGAATACATTACCGCGACGCGCAGATTCCGGCGAGCTTAGACCCTTCAGCGCCAGTATAAAAAATACCGAAGCTATCAGATATGCGAGTGCTACCATATTTGCTGACATTTATTCGCTTCCTTTTTTATCTTTTTTCTTGAACATTTCAAGCATGCGCTGACTGACCAAAAATCCGCCAAATACATTAATAGCTGCAAGCGTTACGGCGACCGCGCCAAGCCATACTCCCCAGTCCGTATCAGCAGGTCCTGCCGCCAGCATAGCGCCAACAATGATAATACTTGAAATTGCATTAGTTACAGACATCAACGGTGTGTGCAGGGCGGGTGTAACATTCCATACCACATGGTAGCCGACAAATATTGCCAGCACAAAAATTGTTAGATTGATAATAAGCGGGTCGATGTCACCGATCATATTCACTCCTTTTAAATTCGTTAACTGTATTGCTTTAGCTATTTATTATGCTTGGCTCATAACATTGCCACCACTGCAAACCAATGTCCCGGCGACGATTTCATCTTCTCGATCAATAGTTAGTTTACCGCTTTCAGCGTCAACAATCAGATTCAGGAAATTCATCAGGTTCCGTGCATACAATGTGCTTGAATCTGCAGCAACCAAACCGGGTATATTGGCGATACCGACAAGGTGTACATCATGTTTGACAACCGTCTGATCCAATACAGACAAAGGACAATTACCGCCAGCCTCAACGGCCATATCAACTATCACTGAGCCCGGTTTCATCGCCTTTACAGTTTCTTCTTTAATTAAAACAGGCGCCGGGCGACCAGGAATCAAAGCGGTAGTAATCACGATATCAGCGGCAACAGCTCTCTCGTGAACCAGTTCACCCTGACGGCGTTTGTAATCTTCTGACATTTCTGCAGCATAACCACCTGAAGTTTCGGCGTTTGCTTTTTCTTCATCGCTGAGCGGCACCTCTACAAATTTAGCGCCCAGACTTTCAACCTGCTCCTTTGCTGCCGGTCTTACATCGAACGCTTCAACAACTGCGCCAAGCCTTTTTGCAGTAGCAATTGCCTGCAATCCTGCTACGCCTGCCCCTAGAATCAACACGCGGGCAGCCTTGACTGTTCCCGCCGCAGTCATCAACATCGGAAAAAAACGCTGATAAATGCTGGCAGCAATGATCACCGCCTTATAACCGGCAATATTTGCTTGGGACGACAGTACGTCCATGTTCTGGGCGCGTGTAATTCTCGGCAGTTTTTCCATCGCAAATGCCGTAATGCCATGCCGGGCCATAGCTTCTATGCCTTCAGTTTTATTTGGCGCCAGCAATCCAATCAACACGGCATCCTTACGCATCATAGCCAGTTCTTCCGCTTCCGGACCGCGGACCTTTAGCACAATTTCCGACTGACTGTACAAAGTTGCAGCATCTGCAACAATTTTTGCGCCAGCCGCTTCAAACTCCGAATCAGGAATACTGGCGCCTGCGCCCGCGCCTGATTGAACAGACACGACATGGACTCCTTTTGCAGTATATTTTTTAATAGTTTCTGGTGTAGCAGCTACACGCGTTTCTTCCCCGCGAGTCTCTGCGGGTATGCCTATATGCATTGCCGATCTCTCCTATCTCCCTTATTTTGCCAACAAACTTGCAAAAATTTTCTTTTAACTTTTCAAACAATATGAAATTATTCTTCTTTTCTTCTAAAAACTGACGGGCGAATTATAAATCAATTTACGCTTCGCGTAACGGACTACTGGAACAGATTATGAAATTGATTCACATTTACAACAGCTTCCGGATAGCCGGAAAAAATTATAATTCAACTAACTGCCCTAATGAGCTGTCGCATGCACACCGGTAAGCCAGCGCTGAAACTGCCAGATCTGTCATGGTAACAAATGCACCTGGTTTTAGCCATTGCGCACCAATAAAAGGCTTTAACCCGGGCGAAATTGTGACCGATGTAACAATGATATCAGCTTCCGATAGCGCATCCTGAACTGTTGCGTATGCAGTCGCTTTCAACCCAAAATCCTTTGCTCACTGACAAAGTTTATCCCGATTCTCAGCACCACGACCAAATGCGCGAATTTCAGTCAGTGGAAACAAATCAGCAAAAACTTTTAAATGACTGCGCGCCTGAACACCGCAACCGATAAATGCCGCAACGGATGAATCAATTTTTGCGAGACGCTTCGCCGCAACCGCACTTAAACCGGCTGTTCGTGCCGCTGTAACCCAGCCGCCATCCAACATGCCAGCGGCACGCCGATATCACTGTCTAACAATGTAGACAGAGCATAAATACTTTGCAGCCTCCGATAATGAGTTCTTCGGATTCAGCAACAATGCTTTGACGGCCAAAATTTGCGGACTGTCGGCGGCCGCAAGTGTCGTCATCATATATCTGCCATCAGGTGCTGTTACCACCGGTTTTGGAGCATTCCAGACTTGCGAACAATCTCTTCCTTGTACAAATGTTCAATACTTTCCACTATGTCTTGCGTCGACAGTGACAACTCACCAAGTACAGACAAGTACAGACAAGTACAGATTGTGACAGGAAACGAATAGATCGCGACATATTCCCTCGTATACATTTTAAGCAACTTACAAAGACAAACAACACCATTCAAAAAACATAACAGATGGGTAAATTGTGTTTATCCTGATCTTTCAGAAAGCTTATAGCATTATTAAGTAGTTTTGAATACAGCAACGGATCTGACTATATATTTATGTGGCCAGGTAAACACAACCGTTCTCGGTTTAAACCTTAATGATACCGAAACCGGTGCTAGTAAAATGCAATTAACCCCTTAGCGAACTCCGCTTCCTTGCCCTGGCAAGCAAGGTTTCGAAATCGACTTCAGACTGAACAATCCAATGTAAGGTATACTTTCGCAAGACACTCTTTCTAAGGGTTATAAACAAATCACGCTACTTTAAAGGCGCTCTGGGCGCAGCAACTCGATAATGACATAAGATACGAAGTATTCTCCAATTAAAGGTGTGTTCATCAGTGTGCGGCCTATCGCACGTCGTACGTGAGAGCCACCGAAACTATGCTGTTCTTTACGTGAAAGCGCGAACCCCGCCCCGCGTGCTAACGTTTGAAACGTTGGAATATCCAATTTGTTTATATACCCTTGTTCCTCAAATGTTGACCATGCGCTCCATTTGTTTGGTTTCTTTTTTCCATTTTCATCGAGATCCCAATGCCGAGGTGTAAACTCTGAAAGGTCGTAAATTTTTTCGGCGGTACGAAACATTGCGCGTTCACCAAAAACAATGTGCGCCCAGGGAATTGGGATTAATGCTTCCATATGCGGTCCCCACGGTCCTTTATAAGGAAACCATTCGATAAGGCATCGCCCACCGGGGCGAAGCACTCGATACCAGTCATTCAGAATGGATTTAGGTGACATCACATGCTCCATACAATCAAAAGCCAGAACCGTATCAAACGATTGGTCAGGAACAGGTAATTTATCTGTATTGCCTACTAAAAATTCGATGGACATATCATTTGCATACGGGGTCTGAGCAAGCGTTTCATTGGCCCGCTCTATGGCCATTTCGTTTATATCTACGCCAACGATTCGCCGAGGACGTTTCTCTTTCGCGAGAAAAAAACTTAAATGACCGTCGCCACAACCAAAATCCAGTACATCTTTATCAGTGACATTTGTATCAGAAAATGCGGCCCAACTCTTAGAGAGGGAATCATTACGCCAGTCTCCATAAGCCCCGTAATCAATCGTTCGCTCAGCGGGCGGACGCATCAGCTTTCTGCTGAGCGAGAAACATAATTGAGTGCGAATATCCATAAACAATTCCTAAGGCATTTTTGTTCAAAAACCAATTGCAGCAAATTAGTGCTCTATCAATATGATATTGCCTGGTTTGATCATGGGGTTATCATTAAGCACTAACCTCCAAAGTTAAACAAGTGAAATTTAATATAAGGCAACAGCTGACCTTTCCCAACGGGCAACCATTCGCATAATGAATAACCCGGCTGCTAAAATAGCGACGGTTTAAAAACCACCAACATCACAACAGCGAACAAAATTAATACCGGAAACTCATTAAACCAGCGGTAAAAAACATGGCCGTGTGTATTATTATCCTGTTTAAAAGCTTTGACATACAAGCCGCAGTAATAATGATAAACAACCAATATCAGAACCAACGCAAGCTTGGCATAAAGCCAGTCACCAGTAAAGCCGTAACCGATCCATAACCAAACGCCAAAAACTATTGTCAAAACAGCACCTGGCGTCATAATACCGTAATATAGTTTACGTTCCATAACTTTGAATCGCTCTTTACCGGATGTATCCTCACACATGGCATGGTACACAAACAGCCGCGGCAGATAAAACAATCCGGCAAACCAGGTAACCATAAAAATAATATGAAATGACTTTATCCAGAGCATAACTGGGAGTAATTATCTAAAGCAATAACCGAAAAAGCTGGACTGACAGCAGCCCTAAGTGCCAGTGACCGCTCAGAGATCAAACTAAATATCATTCATTTAATGTAAAGCCAACTTTTATTGTCACCTGCCAGTGCTTGATAGCGCCTTGTTCGATATGGCCACGTGTTTCAACAACCTCAAACCAGCGCATATCCCGGACTGTTTTTGCTGCCCGAGAAATTGCATTTTCAATTGCATCTTGCATACTAGTTGAAGATGAACCGGTTAACTCCATGAGTTTATAAATATGATCCGACATCATGCGCTCCTTTTTACGTTGATTTCCAGTACTGATGAAATTTGCGTAGCAGCAAAACCACTTTTAATCCTTGTATTTCTACAGCTTTACAAAAGTATACCGAAATTATCTGCACAATAAAGTAGTTTACAGCATGAGTCAGTGATTAATCTGCGCTTCTATCGCTCTACATCAAAAAAATTTCATAATTGTTTCCAGGGGGGGGTGTCGTCATGTGCTTTAAAATGTATTACGCAATCATTGCAACCCTGCTGTTCTTCATGTATTTTAAAAAACGGGCAAAAATCCTTTGTATTCTTATTCACTCATTCATTGAAAATAGAAATATACACTATTCATACAGCCCAATCTGAACTTCGACAGACTGTGCTGTTTATTCTGGTTTGCTTATTCAAAGTTTAAAATCTACTTTTACTTTGTGTCTAAATAACAACTGATTTTACAACCCAAGACTACTTAAATTGTTATGAAATCACAAATTATCAAATTCCGTTACAGTACTGTTATATTGATTGCAACTGTTCTTTTATTGATTGCAACGTCGGCTATGGCCAATAAATCCGTTTATGGTTATCTCGAACCGGTCCAATTATCACCTGACGATGTCACACTGACAGCTAAACTGGATACTGGCGCAGAAACAGCATCCATATCAGCACAAGATATTCAGCTATATAAAAGAGAAGGTGAAGAATATGTGAAATTTACGGTTTCCCATCCTGACCTTGAGCATTCGCTTCGCTATGATCTGCCAATTGTCCGGCATGCGCGGATAAAAAAGCGCGCATCCGAGGGCGGCAGAACCCAAACGCATCATTCACGCCCCGTCGTCAGCATGAAAATTTACTTCGACGGTCAACCGCACAGCATTATGGTCAATTTGATTGACCGCTCGCACTTTTCAACGCCTATGCTGCTTGGAAGGAGCGCGCTCGAGAAAGTAGGCGCCATCGTTGACAGTACCGTTAAAAATACACTACTGACAAAGAACGACGATTATTAGATTATTAGTCGACCCGGAGACGGAGCATTGCTTATTCCCCGTCAATCTGTACCTATATTGAAAATTCAATTATCGTTTACCAAGACAGCGGTCAATCCAACGGCTGGTTAGTTTTTCCTGAACACTGTTTTGCCGCAGGCGCGATGCCAGACTGACAAAATCCACCTGATCAAGTGGCTGGTCCTGATTAAAACAGGAAAAGACATATGTAATTTCGCCGGTTTCAGGGTCTTTATGCGGCTGCAGGCATTGCGCACATATTTCTTTCATCATGCACTGCATCGGCGAATTGATCGATCCGATTGCAAAATGATCAGCTTTCAAATATGGTTTTAGCTGTTTGTATCGCGCCGCCCCTACAGCAGCCATCATACGATCGGAACCAATCGCGATAATGCGATCGACATCCATCAGCGGCACAGGTTGTTCTCCCAGCTGGCCACTGCCATACGCAACCATTGCTTCAACAATATTACCAACGAATTGTTTATCACCCGGTCTGGTCGCTTCAAACCCCGGTGTTTCATCACAACACCAGACCACTGTATCTGCAGCTGCTTCAATTTCAGCCACTTTATACCGGTCAACAAGCTTCTTATATCCAGCAAAGTAAAGCACCTTGGATCCCGCCGCACGCGCCGCGGCACCAATGGAAAACAATACTGCGTTGCCTAATCCACCGCCAACAAGTACAACCGTTTCACCCGGCTCAATTTCAGTCGGTGTGCCTGTAGGTCCCATTAGTATCACCGGCTCACCAGGTTTCAATGAAGCACACAAATCCGCCGAACCACCCATTTCCAGTGCAATCAACGAGACCAGACCACGATCAACATCCACCGAGGCACCAGTTAACGCAATACCCTCCATTGCCATCCGGGTATCGCCAGCAACCGGTGCGAGTGATGCATAATTCTGAAAGCGGTAAAATTGTCCCGGACGGAAACGGCTGACAGCCAGCGGCGCATGCACAACAACTTCGATAATATTCGGCGTCAGCCTTTCAACTTTGTGTACAACCGGGCGTAGCTGATTGTTAAATTCAGCGAAAAACTGTTCGGTTGCTTTATCAGAAGACGGTGCAATTTGGTTCAACACTTTGCTGACGACAGGATAGCCCTGCTTGGCACTCGACATTGCTTTAACCACATTACCTGAATAAGATGGATGCAGGTCGCCGAAAAAACTGATGAAACGCCCGTCCGCAGAATCTTTATAACGGCCCAGCAAGACCGAAGCTCCAGATTTTGGATTGCCGTATTCGGGCGTAACTGTGTTGCCCATCTCGTCACATGATGCAAAATAACGGCCATCCAGTTTATAGATTTCCGCATCCTCCCGTGCCAGCACCGTATTAGGCTGCGTGCCTGCAGCAACCAGTAATGCGTGCGCGGGCAGTTCTATTTCACCAGCCGCCTGCCACTGCCCGGTCTCATCACGTTTTTGTATGGAGAACCGTACAGATTGTACATGTTCCCATTGATTGACATTGATGCGTATCGGCGTTAATCCCTCTGCGAACGCGATCCCTTCTTCAAGCGCTTTTTCGACTTCTTCGTGATTCAGCGTATAAGATGGACTGTCAACCAAGCGTTTACGGTAAGCGATGGTTGCACCGCCCCATGACTGCAATAAAGACAGAACGTCCGGTTCACGCCCCTCGCGTTTTGCCATTTCACGTTCAGCACGGATGGCGCGTCCGTGCCGTAAAAACTCATCTGCAATCTCAGTTTCTTCAGCATCCCAGACCGAGCGCAATACTTCTTCTCCCTGAACGGCACACAGAATTTCAAAGCGTTGCAAAAATTTCTCCACTTGAACCGGATAATAGGCCAGCGCTTCCGTTGCCGTATCGATTGCAGTCAAACCACCTCCAATCACGATTACAGGCAGTCGCAGCTGCATATTGGCAATTGAATCGCTCTGAGATGCGCCGCTTAATTGCAGCGCCATCAAAAAATCCGAGGCTGCCCGCACGCCGCGCGCCAAACCATTCGGCAAATTCAATATTGTCGGTTTTCCAGCGCCCGCAGCCAGAGCAATATGGTCAAAACCCATAGCGAAAGCATCATCGGTTGTCAACGTGCCGCCAAAACGGACACCGCCAAATAATGCAAACTGATTCCTGCGTTCAAGCAACAGGCGAATCAGCTTAAGAAAATTCTTGTTCCAGCGTACGGTAATGCCATATTCCGCCACGCCGCCAAATCCAACCGGTATGCGTTCGTTTAGATCCTCGTCAAGCTCGCTGGCATCATAAACGGCATCAAACGGAACACGTTCACCGTGCATGTTGACACCAGAAATGTGCTTCGGCAACGGTTCGATTTTCAGGCCATCAATGCCGACAACCGTATGTCCGTCGTTCATCAAGTGATGCGCCAATGTATACCCGGCCGGTCCCATGCCCACGACCAGGACCTTTTTCCCTGTTGGCGCCTTGGGAACAGGCCGGCGCAGATTTAACGGGTTCCAGCGCGTCAATAAACTGTAGATTTCATAACCCCACGGCAGCGCAAGCACATCTTTCAGAGTCCGTGTTTCTGCCTGAGGAATATCGACCGGGTCCTGTTTCTGATAAATACAGGACTTCATACAATCATTGCATATTCTATGTCCGGTGCCCGCGCACATTGGATTATCCAGCGCAATCATGGCCAGGCTGCCGATGGCAACACCCTGCGTTTTAAGTTTGTGAAATTCCGAAATACGCTCTTCAAGCGGGCACCCTGCCAGTAACGCGCCAAGCTCGCTTTTTTTAAATGCAGGCGTTTCCTCCGGAGTCTTGGCTTTTTCTTTCAGTCCCTTGGAACATGAATCTTTACCCTGTTCATGACACCAGATACAATAATTGGCTTCATCCAGCGCCCCTGCCAAATCGGTACCTTCATCGGTCAACGCAAAACCATTGCGGTGTCTTAGGTGGTCAACCGTATGCAGCGGGAAACCCTGTGTATCGTCAGTCTTTAGAGACAACAAATTCTGGAAGTCCAGCTTCGCCGGCGATTTAAACAAAATGCCAGCATGTGTATGCGCCTGTCCTTCCGGTGTTCGTAATGCCCAGGCCGCATAGTGCAACGCCATTTTCAGGCGTTCTGCATGAGCGGCCTCATCTTCCATCCACAGCGCCACATGCTTAGCAAAAACCAATTCTGAGAATGATTCTCCAAATTCAGTTTCGAGCGCTTTTTCTAATGCAGGACCATCGATTCCGCCCAACTCTTCGACACTGACTTTACCCTTCGCCCGGCGTTGCACAAACTGTCGTTTGCAAAAATAAAGTGGCGCCAGTTCGTGGTGTTCTTCAGCTAACGACTTAACTTCGGTCTCAATGCCGAATAACTTCGCGATATAATCTTCAACCCAAGGCGCAATTTCAATCAGTAACGCGGACTCATCCTTTGGCTGGAGTGAATCGGGCGTCTGGCGGGCGCTCAACAGTTTCTCATAGAGCACCGCATCGCCCTCATGCAAATAATCCTGAAACGCGCGATCTATCTTGAGTAAACCTTCCCGCAAATACAGGTCCGCAATTGTAATATCCAATTGAAAATTAGGCATTGAAGCCGTTGCCCGCGTCTGGGATGCTAAATCCGAAGTTCTCATAAATTTAATTCAAAATCTCAATATCGAAAATAAAATTCAGTTAATTACAAGCAATGTGTTACGAACAAGGTAATTTGACAGTGGCAAAACTGTAAGCTCAAGAAAATTGCGCCAGCTGCGTAGCTGGCGCAATTATGCGCAAAATGTTTATCCCATCATGTTCAAACTACCGCACATATCATGCCTGCGCCAACAGTGTTATTACTGCTTTCATCAATCACGATAAAACAACCTGTTGCACGATTTCGCTGATAGTCATCGCATACCAGTGGCTGCTGGACTTTGATATTCACGTGCGCAATATCATTCATTGTTAAATTGTCCGACGCTTGATGATCCATCGTATTTACATCAACGCGATAATCGATGCGGCTAACGACAGCCTTGACGACACGGGTTGCATGCTTGATCAGATACTTTCTGGCCGGATCAAGCGGTTGCTCCGAAAGCCAGCACAACATCGCATCAAAAACTTTGGTAACCTGAGGCAGGTCGCCTGTTTTGACCAGAACATCACCGCGGGAAATATCAAGGTGATCTTCAATCGTTAATGTAATCGATTGCGGTGCTTCGGCTTCATTGACAAGACCTTCATACAGCACGATTTCCTTTATCCGGGAATTCAACCCGGACGGCAACACCGTAACGGCGTCGCCGGTCTGTATAGCGCCTGATTCAATACGTCCCATATAACCTCTGAAATCATGCAGTTTTTCGGTATGCGGCCGGCACACCCATTGCACAGGAAAACGAAAATCCTGACGGTTAATATCATGGCTGATGGAAACGTTTTCCAGTAAATCCATTAACGTTATGCCCTTGTACCAGTTCAGCCGGTCACCACGCTCAACCACCATGTCGCCCTGTAATGCAGATATGGGAATAAAATCGACATGTTGCAAATTGAGTCTTTCAGCGAATACCGAGAAATCCCTGCAGATTTCGTCAAATACCGATTGCGAATAATCGACGAGATCCATCTTGTTCACGGCTACCACCAGATGCGGAATACCGACCAGGCTGGCAAGGTAGGCATGACGGCGCGATTGCGTCAGCACTCCTTTGCGCGCATCAATCAAAATAACAGCCAGATTGGCCGTTGAAGCACCAGTCACCATGTTACGGGTATACTGTTCATGACCGGGTGTATCAGCAATGATGAATTTGCGTTTGGGCGTGGCAAAATATCGATAGGCGACATCGATAGTTATCCCCTGCTCACGTTCAGCCTGCAGTCCATCTGTCAGCAGGGACAAATCGACACCTTCCATGCCACGACGATGCGTGGTGTTGGTAATTGAACTGAGCTGGTCCTCAAAAATTGATTTGGAATCATGCAGCAGGCGGCCGATCAAAGTGCTTTTGCCATCGTCTACACTACCAGCGGTTATAAAACGTAATAATTCGGTCTGATCAAGCAGAATTTTCTCAATTGCAGCCATCGATATCCTTTCTGGAATTTTTCCACCGCACTGAAACATAACTTCCGGGTCTGGTTTGACTTTGGAACAGTTTACATTGACCCGCCGCGGTGTTTGCGCAGTCAACGAAACTATATTCCAAGTACATCCGGATTTTTAAAAATAGCCTTCTTTCTTGCGCAACTCCATAGATGCTTCGGAAGTTTGATCATCCATGCGCGTAGCACCCCGTTCCGTAATACGCGTCATTGCGGTTTCAGCAATAATTGCTTCAACCGTGGCAGCATTCGAAGCCACAGGACAGGTACAGCTCATGTCACCAACTGTACGAAATCGTACGGTCATTTTTTCCGCCCGCTCGTTTGATCCAGGTTGCACCAGATGCGATACCGGCAACAAACCGGTTTCACGCCGGACCACGTCGCGTTCATGCGCAAAATAAATCGATGGCACCTCCAGTTTTTCACGTGCAATGTATTCCCACACATCCAGTTCCGTCCAGTTACTTATCGGAAAAACACGAATATTCTCGCCTGGATGGGTTCGCGTATTATATAAATCCCATAACTCCGGACGCTGATTTTTTGGATCCCATTGACCGAATTCATCACGAAAGGAAAAAATTCGTTCCTTGGCACGGGCTTTTTCTTCATCCCGGCGGGCGCCGCCGATACAGGCGTCAAAACTGAATTCGGCGATTGCGTCTAGCAGTGTAACTGATTGAAAAGGATTGCGGCTTTGAGTTTCTGAACGCAATACCACTCTGCCCTTTTTAATTGAATCTTCCATACTGCGTACAATCAGGCGTTCGCCCAGTTCTCTGGCGCGATGATCACGAAACTCAATCACTTCAGGAAAGTTATGTTCCGTATCGATGTGCATCAGGGGAAACGGAAAACGGCAGGGCCGAAAAGCTTTTTCCGCCAGCCTAAGCAATACAATGGAATCCTTGCCACCCGAAAACAGCAACACAGGATTGGCACATTCGGCCGCCACTTCTCGCATGATATGGATGGACTCACTCTCCAATGCATCAAGATGGGTAAAAGGGCGATTACTCATATATTTTCTCTCTACTTACTAAAAACATCAGCACAGATTCAGATCTGTTGACAATATTGACATGATCATTGTGTATTTATGTTACTTAAGCGGAATCACATTATTTGTATGTAATCCACATTCCTTATTTTCCGGCGCTTCCCACCACCATCGTCCCGACCGGATGTCTTCACCCGGGGTAACTGCGCGTGTACAGGGTGCGCAACCGATACTTGGGTAGAATTGGTCATGCAACGCGTTATAGGGCACTTCATATTGTTTGATATAGGCCCAGACGTCATCAGTCGTCCACTCAAGCAGCGGATTCACTTTTTGCATACGGGTACTGATATCATAAGCCGAGACCTTCAAATCCACACGCGTTGTCGCCTGTTCGCTACGAATGCCGGTAATCCAGGCGCGCTTTCCTACCAAAGCACGCCGCAAAGGCTCTACTTTTCGCATATGACAGCACGCCTTGCGTAATTCTATGCTCTGATAAAACCCGTTCACACCGTTTTTAGCAACATACGCCTCGACCTGCTTAACATTCGGAAAATAAATTCGCAGCGGTGTTTGATAGCGATCACGCACAGTCTGCATCAGATCATATGTTTCCTCGGGCAGTCGCCCGGTGTCCAGACTGAACATTTCAATGTCCAACTTGTAACGGTCGATCAGGTCGGTTAAAACCATGTCTTCAGCACCCAAGCTGTTGGCAAAAGCAACCGGCGCATAATCATGGACAGTATCCGCCAGAACCGTCACAACCTGTTCAATTTTTTGCGTCAAATCAGTCATTTTTAATGGCTTCTACCGTTAACCGTTTCGTTAGCGGATTTACCTTTGCGATGAACGCGTTTGAACAAAGGCAACTTCTGATCAAATGATGATTGATAAACCTCTGAAAAATCCTCAAGCCCTTTTAATGCTTCGTGAATATCACGATCCGGTCGCGGCGCAAACGCGTCAAAACCAACACGCCGCATATAGAATAGCTGGTCACGCAGCACGTCCCCAATTGCACGCAGTTCACCGGAAAATCCTAACCGCACCCTCAGATTATAGGCAATAGAATAGCCGCGCCCATCGGAAAATACCGGAAAATCAACAGCTATTACAGGAAAATTCTGCACATCTTGCTTCAAATCTTTGGGGCGGTCGTCACTGGCAAACCAGACGCCGATTTCACCCCGCTGTTGTCGCGGCAGCAGCCGGTCGCGCTGCGCTTGCCAGACTTTTAGCGGCACAATTACTTTACCTTCCGACACCGTAACCGTTTCAGCCGTTTCTTGCTCGTTGAAACGTAATACCTGCCAGTCGTCTTCCACGAGTATATTATTTTTGATAATCATAGCGGTTAAAACCTGGGAGAATAAAAGGGAACGTCATATTGCGCAGAAATCACAGCCTTATCATCCGGTGAATCCAATACGGGTTCATCGCCAAATTCTGCAGCATAAACATGTTCTTTAAACGGTTGATGGCCGATTCTCCGCACTGTTTCAATAAAACGCTCATTTTCGTCAACACGCTCAAGCAAATAAACGTGTAGAATCCGGTCAATTGCTTCCGGGACCTGATGGAATTTAAACGATGGGCCCAGAATTTTACCCATTGAGCAATCATTGCCTTCCGCGCCGCCAATAGCTATCTGATACCATTCCTCGTGGTTTTTCTTTTCAACACCGGTTATACCAATATTTCCGATATGATTTTGTCCGCAAGCATTCATACATCCGGAAATATTGAGCGTAATTTCGCCGATGTCATGCTGAAAATCTATACTTTCGAAGCGCTCAGCGATCGACTTGGCCAACGGTATCGAACGGGCATTGGCCAACGTACAGAATTCCGCTCCCGGGCAACTGATCATATCCGTCAATAACCCAATATTGGGTGATGCAAGTTCCAGTTTTGTCAATTGCTGCCACAGTTCAATCAAGTCCGATTGTTTGACATCCGCAAATACGATATTCTGCTGATGCGTAATACGCATCTCACCGAAACAGTACCGATCCGCCAAATCGGCTATAGCATCCATTTGCGCGTCAGTTGCATCACCAGGTGCTTCACCTGGTTTTTTCAGAGACAAGACCACAATGGCATAACCCGGCATTCGATGCGGTTTTACATTGCTAAGCATCCAGTTGGAAAATCGCCGGTTATCAGCTTTGAATTCATTCAGTTTGGAATCATGTTCGGGCAAGGTTTCATAGTCAGGACCGGTGAAAAAACCGGAAACACGTTCAACTTCCTCAGCCGTCAACGTGCCTGATCCGTCTTTGATATGCGTCCAGTCTTCTTCAACCAAACGTCTGAATTCATCGATGCCAAGTGCTTTTACAAGGATTTTAATACGTGCTTTAAACTTGTTATCGCGGCGGCCAAACTGGTTGTATATGCGCAGAATTGATTCGACATATGTCAGAATATGTTGCCACGGTACAAATTCACAAATTTCGCTGCCGACTATCGGCGTACGTCCGAGACCTCCGCCCACAAAAACGCGAAAACCAACCTCGCCTTTAGCGTTTTTGATTATAGACAGACCGATATCATGCGCTTGAACAGCAGCACGGTCCTGTACGGCACCACTCACGGCAATTTTAAATTTACGCGGCAAGTAGGCAAATTCCGGATGAAAAGTGCTCCACTGGCGCAAAATTTCAGCATAAGGCCGTGGGTCAACTATTTCATCTTGCGCCACACCCGCAAATTCGTCTGAAGTAATATTCCGAATACAATTGCCGGAAGTCTGAATAGCATGCATCTGAACAGACGCCAGATCAGCCAGCACATCCGGCGTATCTTCCAGTTTTAGCCAGTTGAACTGTATATTCTGACGCGTAGTGAAATGACCGTAACCACGATCGTATTTGCGCGCAATGTGTGCGAGCACACGCACCTGCCTTGAAGAAACCAGGCCATAAGGTATGGCAATGCGCAGCATGTAACCGTGTACCTGCATATACAAACCGTTTTGCAGTCTCAATGGCAAAAATTCAGTTTCCGTTAACTCATTTGCCAAACGCCGGCGCACCTGGTCACGAAACTGCGCGACACGCTCATCAATCATTATTTGATCATATTCATCGTAACAATACATTTTCTATCCCTCCGTTTGTCCGTTCGATGTCTATGTTTAGACGGACTCAGCACTAACAATTCATTTGTTGTGAATTTTGCAGACATCGGCAAAACTAAGCTGCTTGATCCTCAGGATTCGGCTTTGGTGTAATTTTTGGAAACAGGTAATAACATTGCCGCGTCCAGCGGAAATTTGGCGCCATACTTCATAATATGATCAACATCATCGTCTTCATCATGCCTCAATGCCATACCGATATAGGCAAAATCACCCTTCTCGCCAACAACGACACCAATACGCCCGCCGCATCCATTAAACCAGGTAACCTGTTTTGGTTTATTTTCAACATTTGTACTCATATGAAATCAGCCCCTTATTACATCCGTATATTTTTTCTTTGATTATAAAACAATTAATTCCCGTATCGTGCCGCCAACCGAAGCTATGCAACCAGTTTGACACCAATGACAATCAGAATAGTCGCTAACACCGGACGCAAAAAACGGTCCGGTATACGTTTGCTGACGTGACTGCCAAGATATATTCCAGGCAAGGAGCCAACCAGCAAACTTACCAGCAGGCTGTAATCGACTGAGCCCATATAAGCATGCCCCAAACCAGCAACCAATGTCAGCGGCACTGCATGGGCAATATCACTACCCACCAGAGTGACAGCAGGCAGACGCGGATATAGCATGAACAACACGACCATACCCAGCGCACCCGCGCCGACAGATGAAATTGTTACAAGTATGCCCAGGATCACACCTGTCATTACTGTAGCCAATACAATATGCCGATCACGCCATTCTACCAAAAAACCGAAGTGCGACTTGCCCAGTCGCGTTAATTGCTGCCGGAATAACAGCGCCATCGCGGTCAGGATCAATGCCAGTCCCAGTGTGCTCGTAATCAGCTTAGAAAAAAATTCATGATCGACGCTGACTACATTTAATACAATCACCGTACAAACAGCCGCAGGCACACTCCCCATAGCCAGATGGCCAACCAACTTCCAATGCACAGTTTTTTGTCGGCTATGTACCCAAGCGCCACCTGCTTTTGTTAATGCCGCATAAAGCAAATCAGTACCCACGGCAATTGCCGGCTGAATACCGAATACCATTATCAGCAATGGCGTCATCAGGGAACCGCCGCCAACGCCTGTGACGCCAACAATAAAACCGACTAGCAGCCCGGATAACGTATAACCCATTTCCATTTACATTTATTTTCCTATTTTAATTTTTTGGTTTTTTTGGAAAAGGCGGCATAGTATCAAGTTCTTTATATAATTCAAAATAATATTATGTTACATTATTATAACTTTTTATTACTAAAATTAAACTTCAAATGAAACTCCGGCAATTACGCTACCTGTGCGAAGCGGCGAATCATCAACTTAACCTGTCTAAAACCGCACAAAAACTGCATACGTCGCAACCGGCTATCAGCAAGCAAATACAACTGCTCGAGGAAGAGCTCGGAGTACAGATTTTTATCCGTAACGGCAAACGTATAGTACAAATCACGCCACCCGGCCTCACCATTCTTCACATTGCACGCAAGGTGCTGCAAGAAGCTGAAAATCTGAAAAAGGCCGCGCAGGAATTTACACACGAAGACAAGGGGACATTAACCATTGCAACGACCCACACACAGGCACGTTACGCTCTTCCTCCCGTAATCAAGCGGTTTACCGCGATTCACCCCAAAGTTCGGCTTATTTTGCGCCAGGGCAGTCCTACTCAAATATCCGCGCTGGTCACCTCAGGTGAAGCGGATATCGCCATCGCCACTGAAGCCATTGAGCATTTTCACGAACTGATAATGTTGCCATGCTATCAGTGGAATCGTTGCATCGTCGTACCACCCGGACATTCCCTGTTACAGAAAAAAAAACTGACACTCGAAGCAATCAGCCAGCACCCCATAATCACGTATGATTTTGCATTTACCGGTCGCTCCAAAATCAATCAGGCATTCGAAAGCAAAGGTCTGACCCCAAACGTTGTATTAACCGCAATTGATTCAGATGTCATTAAAACTTATGTGGAACTGGGTCTGGGTATCGGCATCCTGGCCAAAATGGCTTTTGATCCCTTACGCGACAAGCACCTTGAAGCAATTGATGCAAGTCACCTGTTTGAATCCAGCACAACGCGGATTGGCATCAGCCGCAACAGTTATTTACAAGGCTTTGTTTTTGATTTTATTGAAATGTTTGCGCCGCATCTGAACAAAAACAGCATTCAGGAAAAACTAAAGCAAGGCGCAGTTTGACTGGCTGAGTCGGCAATTACAAATTAGTAATTCGGCAAAGAAAAGTGTAAAATCTTGCGTTTTTTATCGGGGATTCATTACGAAAGAATGGATCAGTAATCTGTGGCATTTTACGTTCAAAAATATGGTGGCACTTCTGTTGGAAGCACCGAGCGCGTCAGGAATGTTGCCCGCAGGGTGGCTAAATTCCATGCACAGGGACACCGGATCATAGTTGTTGTTTCGGCTATGAGTGGCGAAACAAACAGGTTGATCGCTTTGGCCCGGGAAGTTCAGAACAATCCGGATCCACGTGAAATGGATGTCATGGTATCGACTGGAGAGCAGGTTTCGATTGCGTTACTTTCAATGGCTTTAATGGCATTGAAAGTCAAGGCTAAAAGCTACACCGGCGCACAGGTAAGAATACTGACAGACTGCGCCCACACCAAAGCCCGCATTTTGAACATAGACCAGGACAAAATCCGCACTGATCTCGACAATGGACATGTTGTCATCGTCGCCGGATTTCAGGGTGTTGATCAGCATGGAAATATAACCACATTAGGGCGCGGCGGATCTGACACCACGGGTGTTGCGCTTGCTGCCGCATTGAAAGCGGACGAATGCCAGATTTATACGGATGTAGACGGCATCTACACTACCGACCCGCGTGTTGTACCTGAAGCAAGACGTCTTGATCGTATTACATTCGAAGAAATGCTGGAAATGGCCAGCCTTGGCTCAAAAGTATTGCAGTTACGAGCGGTTGAATTTGCGGGTAAATATAAAGTTAAGTTGAGAGTTTTATCCAGCTTTGAAGAAGAAGGGCCAGGCACACTGATAACTTTTGAGGAAAATGAGCATATGGAACAGCCGGTAATTTCGGGTATCGCATTTAACCGGGACGAAGCAAAAATCACTGTTTTAGGTGTTCCCGATCATCCTGGCATCGCCTACCAGATACTTGGGCCGGTTGCGGATGCCAATATTGATGTGGACATGATTATTCAAAACGTCAGTCATGATGACTTAACCGATTTCTCGTTCACTGTTCACCGTAATGACTTTAACAACACAATGAATATCATTCGTGAAAAAATTCAACCGCATATCGGTGCCCGCGATGTCATCGGCGGCGACAGGATTGCAAAAGTTTCCGTTGTCGGTGTAGGCATGCGATCGCATGCAGGCATTGCCAGCAAAATGTTTCGTGTTTTGGCTGAGGAAGGAATCAATATCCAGATGATCGCCACTTCTGAGATCAAAGTATCTGTCGTCGTTGATGAAAAATATATGGAACTTGCTGTACGCGTACTACATAAAGCATTTGACCTGGAACAAGTACTGTAATTTCTATACAATAGAGCCACTGAGCAAGATTTGACCGTAATAACGCAACCCGTTATCCTGCTTCAGCTCTAATTTGGAGAGATGGCCGAGTGGTCGAAGGCGCTCCCCTGCTAAGGGAGTATGGGGTTTATAGCCTCATCGAGGGTTCGAATCCCTCTCTCTCCGCCAGTTCAATCCGGTTCCCTGAAAAACAGCCTAACACCTTGAAAGGCAATGGTGTTTTTTCGGCTCGAAGCCCTCAACTCCGGCAATATTGAAAACCTGAGTAAAATACGGGTCTTAGCGCTGCCATGCGGTTGCCCAACCGTTCAAATCACCGTAGTCTATGCGGGTTGATTAACAGGGAAAACCATATTTTCTTGTATTTAACTCTGATAAAAGCGCGCCCGAGAGCGGCATCCGGATCGATTATCCTGAAATCAGGAAAACAGACTGACTGCCGCTCATTCCAGCCAACAAACTCGTCCAGCTCAATCACTATCTAACAAACCGCTGTTTCTAGGCTCATAGTTTCGATCTTGTTTGCGCCTTTTGTTAACAGATTCGTCGATTGTTTCGTTTCCATACTGAGTGGTATTGACCGCCCGATAATTCCGGGCATATTTGTGCGAATAGATGCCCCCTAGAAATTCCTTGTATGAATCCGTTAGCCTACCAAGGTAGTTCTCATTTCCAACATGCGCATAATCAAGGTCTAGTCCGGCTGCGCCTGCCTTATCCTGCATCCAGCGTAACGATAAATCCGATAATGCACGATCTTTGTGACCGCCGCCAACATCACTATGAGATCCAACAAACCAGCGTTGTTCAATCTTCTGCTGCGGCATTTTATCCGGGCTCCACAATGACACGTCATAATGTTTCCGGTGCTCGTCGAGCGCCACCGCGTGATAGGCGTTTTCGACAATACTGCTGAGCTTGGTATCATGGAATTCATAAAATTCCAGGTTAAATTCCTGGATAATATCAAGCGGAATACCCAATGCGCCGACAGTATCCCAGACACCCAGAAACTTTATTTTAATCTGACGTGAGAATTTTGAACGAAAAAACGCTGCAGTGCGGGAATCGGGTTTATCTCCTCTGGTTCGATAAATACCGTACGCAATTGCAGCATTGACAGGAAGATATTTCGGATCAATCAAACCACAGTTCCTAATCAGGCCAACCAGGCTTCGCGCCGTATAAGCACCGCGGCTGAAACCAGCGATATAAATTTCGTCACCATCTTGATACTCCCTGGCAAGGAATTCATAACCTTGAAAGATATTGAATTCAAGACCGGTTCCAAATGCGCCCCCCCAGGAATTTGTCATACCAGTTCGTACCAACACCTTCGTCATACCACTTGACCTGCTTAACATGATCAGATGCCAGTTCTTTGACGGATTTATAAAACCTGCTTACATTGGTTTCAATCTGTTCTTCAGCAGGAAAGCCTTCATCGGCAGGCTTGCTCCAGGTGCCGTCAAAACAGATTACGATTCGTTTCATTTTTTGCTCCTTCAAAACATATGACACATTTACTCTGGATCGCCCAGACGGCAGAATCGAAATCCCTGTTGGCATGAAGAAGCGGCAGACGACGTTCAATGCAAAATGCCGCAATAATGACATCTACCGCCTTTCTGACGGTAATTCTTTTTTTCTCAAAGTACGTAAGTATTCTGCGCTTTTGATCGCTATGAACGTGCCAAGCACATTTATAATAGCCAGAGCAGTTAATAACCTCTGGTTGCACTGAAGTCCCGGCTGTTTTTGAAACCTTGCAATACTTCCGTCAAAACGATGCCGCCAACGTAAATCGGAAAAGCACCCGGGAGTGTATCCAGTTTTTTTGGTTTCCGGCGTATCCTTCCCATTGAAAAAATCAATCCAGACACTGGAACCGGCGAAAATCAATGATCAGTCCTCAGCGCTTCCAGATTGCCTTCCCACTTTAATTTCCCGCGGAAATGCTTAATCTTCTTTTGGCTTTCAAGCAGAATTAATGATTTGAGCGCAAGCTCGACCGCCTCGCGTTTGGTTTTCGCGCCGTCAAACGCATGGCGTCATTCATCAATTCATCGTCAATAACAATATTGGTGCGCATTCGAAAAAGCCTCATTTCATGTGCATTCTGTTGCACAAGTATACACATAAATCTATCAAACCTGGATCCAGAGGCTATCTGAATTGCCCGTTCAGCAATCAACCGAACTGGAAACTGCGTCTGATTCAGTTTACTATCGCGTGATTGATTCAACTGATCTTAACTTTATTCACTCAAAAAATCCGCCTATGTCCATCACAAATCCCGCGCCCGAATCCACTGCTTCAGCAGTTTCTCCCTTCCAGCAGCGCAGTCTGCAATCCGTCTGGCATCCGTGTACGCAGATGAAGTCGCATGAAACGTTTCCATTAGTGCCGATTGTGCGCGGCAGCGGCGTGTGGCTGTACGATGCGGACGGCAACGGCTACCTGGACGCGATCGGCTCCTGGTGGGTGAACCTGTTCGGGCACGCCAATCCGCGCATAAACGCAGCGATTAACGACCAGCTGGAAAAAGTCGAGCATGTCATGCTCGCCGGGTTCACGCATGAACCAGTAATCGCGCTGTCCGAACGGTTGAAAGCTATTACGCCCGGCGATCTCGGTCACTGTTTTTACGCCAGCGACGGCGCTTCGGCAACCGAAATTGCGTTGAAAATGAGCTTTCACTATTGGCAGCTGGCCGGAAAACCCGACAAGACGCAATTTGTCAGTCTGCAAAACGATTATCACGGCGAGACGCTGGGCGCGCTGTCGGTCACCGATGTGGCGATTTTCAAAAAAACCTATGCGCCATTGCTGCGTCCGTGCGCACACGTGATGACGCCGGACTGGCGTTTTGCCGATGAAGGCGAATCGGCCGAAGATTACGCGCTGCGCGCCGCCGACGCGCTCCAAGCGCATCTGGCGCAACACCATGCCAAAACCGCTGCGCTGATTATCGAACCGCTGATTCAGGGTGCGATGGGTATGGGCATGTATCACCCAGTCTATCTCAAACGCGCGCGGGAAATCTGCGACAAATATCAGGTGCATCTAATTGCCGATGAGATCGCGGTCGGTTTCGGCCGTACCGGCACCATGTTTGCGTGCGAACAGGCCGGTATCACACCCGATTTTCTGTGCCTGGCAAAAGGGCTCAGCAGTGGTTATCTGCCGATTTCCGTGGTGCTGACGACTGACACCATTTACCAGAACTTCTACGGCGACACGCCTGCGCATGCGTTCCTGCACTCGCACACGCATACCGGCAATGCGCTGGCCTGCCGCGCGGCGTTGGCGGTGCTCGACATTTTTGAACAGGACAATATACTTGCAGCCAACAAAGCCAGGGCAACCCATCTCAACAATGCCGCCACAACACTGTCTTCGCATCCAAAAGTCAGCAATTTCCGCAATTGCGGCATGATCTGGGCGTTTGAAGTGGAAACAGATGACTTGCAGTTTTCACAGCAGTTTTTCCAGGCCGGCCTGAAGCAGCGCCTGCTGTTGCGCCCGCTGGGCAATACGGTGTATTTCATGCCGCCGTATATTATCACCGAAGATGAAATCGACCTGCTCGTCACCGGTACGCTAAAGATACTGGATACCGTATGCAATTGACATTTCTTGGCGCTGCGGGAAAAGTTACCGGCTCCTGCTACCTGTTGGAAACGAAGATTGGCGCATACTCGTCGATTGCGGCATGTTTCAGGACGGACGCGAAGCGGACAAAAAATCCGCACAGCGTTTAATTTTGACCCGGAAACTATTGATTGCGTATTGCTCGCGCACGCGCACATCGATCACTCCGGTCTACTGCCGCGATTGAGCGCTTGGGGATTCAGTGGGCCTGTTTACACCACCTCGGCGACCATCGATTTACTGCATGCAATACTCAAGGGCAGCGCCCATATTCAGGAGAAGGAAACCGAATAGCGCAACAAAACCCGGCGCAGCCGGAATCGCTCGAACAGCGCGTTGCAGGAATACGCACCGTTGTACACCGTGGCGCAAACTGAGAATTTTCTCAAACAATTGCGCAGCGTCAATTACAATACCGCGTATCCGGTTTATTCAGGATGCCGAGGAATCGATGCGGCTGAACACGATCCAGCAGGTGCGATTATCATCTCCGCAAGCGGCATGTGCGATGCCAGCCGCATCAAGCATCATCTCAAATATAATTTTAACCGGCCGGAATGCAGCATCATCATTACCGGATTCCAGGCCGCCAGAACACTCGGCCGAAGGCTCGTTGACGGCGCCCGGGTTGTCAAAATTTTTGGCCGGGACATCGTCGTCAGGGCAGAAATCTACACCATCGGCGGATTGTCCGCGCACGCTGACCAGAAAGCGCTGCTGGACTGGCTAGGCCATTTTAAAAACACCAGCCCGAACATTCGTGGTGCATGGTGAACCAGGCAACGCAACCTCATTAGCAACGGCCATTCAGGACACGCTGCACTGGCAGAATGTTGCCATACCCGAACAAAAGCCGGTTGTCACGCTGTACAGCCGGGCAAGCCTACAAACCAGCCAGCGCGCTTTCCAGCGCTGCCTTGCATTCGCCTTTCTTGCCGCCGAGATCTAGCATGCCCGTCGACCGCATGCACTCGCTATATTCGAACAGAATATCATTTTTTTTCTGCGCAGTTTCCAGCTTGGCGGAAAGCTGTACAATCTGATTGATCACAGCCTGCAGATCGATATTACCGATCGCTGCGCCAATACCGTCAAGGCTGACCTGGGTTTCATCCAGCCTTTGCAGGGATTCCTGGTTGATCCGTTTGACATGACGGGCGATTGACTGACTGGCCTTGCTGGAATAATCCCTGAGTTCCTCGACGTTCTGTTGAGTAATTTCGGCAAGCTTTTCTTTATAGGTTTCCAATTCGGTGTGGATAAAGGTATTGATGCCGCTCTCGAAACTGTCTAGTGTGTTATCAATTTCCTGCTTGAATCCATTCATTTTTTCTTCCAGTAAATGATTGACATCCGTTTCAAGCCGCTTGACAACGTCACTGGAAATCTTCTCCACGGGCGCTCTGGAATCGATAATCTCGCTTTTCGCTGTGCTCACACTCGTTTTAATTGCATCGGCCAGCAGTCTCTGTTTGTCATCAATCTGGCCGAGCGCCTGTTTCTCGTTTTCCGCCATGAGCCAGGAAATCACGATTAATTCTTTCTTTTCACGCGCACCCAGGCCGTCGACCAGTTCATCGAGCACCTCGGCGGCCACCGCCTCGTTGTTCAGACTGCTCATATAGCCCAGATTGGCCGTGTCGAGAAATTCCTGCAGCGTGCTATGCATTTCATCCACATTCGCCTGCGCCCTGGACATTTCCGTCGACTGCCGCATTAACTCATAAGGCATGTAAATCACGGCAAGCACCAGGCAGGCTGTATAGATCGTCCATTGTAAAAACTTGGTTTTGACAAAAGAAATATAGCCGAACAATACAAAAATCAGGAGAATCGTCGGCGTCACAATTAGCGCAATTTCCAGCCAGCTTCTTTCAACCAGCGCACCTACGGAAAACAAATCCGGTAACTCCGCAATATATTCATTCATTGTATGACTCTCCCATCTAATTCATGATATGTAATTTTTAGCCCAGAAACAGCTTATACGCCGGGTTTTTACTCTCGTCCCAGTAACGGTAACCAAGTTGATCAAGAAATGCCTTGAAATCGGATTTTTCTTCTGGCGGCACCTGGATGCCGATCAGTACACGCCCGTAATCGGCGCCGTGATTACGGTAATGAAACAGGCTGATGTTCCAGTTATGACTCATGGCATCCAAAAAATCCATCAGCGCGCCGGGCCGGTCCGGAAACTCGAACCGGTACAGTATCTCATTTTCGATTTCAGGCGCATGACCGCCAACCAGATGGCGGATATGCAGCTTTGCCATTTCGTTGTTGCTCATATCTTCAGTGTTCAGCCCGCTTTTCTGCAAATCCGCAATCAATTTCTCGGTTTCCTCGCGGTTACGTACCGAAACGCCGACAAACACATGCGCTTCAATGGCATCGGCGTAACGGTAATTAAATTCGGTAATGCTTTTTGCGCCCAGTAAATTGCAAAATTTCTTAAAACTTCCCGGCTTTTCCGGAATGGTGACCGCCATCACGGCTTCGCGATGCTCACCGATTTCCGCACGCTCGGATATGTGGCGCAAGCGGTCGAAATTCATATTGGCACCCGTTGCAATGCCAATCAGAGTTTCATGCAAAATATTTTCGCGTTCGACATACGCCTTCAAACCGGCGATCGACAACGCACCGGACGGCTCGAGAATACTGCGCGTATCCTCGAACACATCCTTGATCGCTGCACAGATTGCATCGGTATCGACCAGTATCACCTCGTCGACAAATTCACGGCACAAACGGAACGTTTCTTTGCCAATCTGTTTGACAGCAACACCGTCGGCAAACAATCCGACCTGTGTGAGCCTGACGCGGCGCCCACTTTGCAAGGAACGATACAACGCATTGGCATCGACCGGCTCCACACCGATGATTTTGGTTTCCGGATACAGCCTTTTGGCATAGGCTGCAATACCTGCTATCAATCCGCCGCCGCCCACCGGTACAAAAATCGCATGAATTCTTCCGGTATGCTGGCGCAGGATTTCCATGCCGATAGTGCCTTGGCCGGCGATCACATCCGGATCGTCGTACGGATGAATAAACGTCGCCTGTTGCGATTCAGTCAATTTTACTGCATGATCATAGGCATCGTTGTAAGAATCGCCATACAGCACCACTGTGGCGCCGCGCATCATTACGGCCTGCACTTTTATCTGCGGCGTCGTCACCGGCATCACAATGGTTGCGCTGCAACCGAGTTTTTTCGCCGCCAACGCTACACCTTGCGCATGATTGCCCGCGGAAGCCGCCACTACGCCGCGGTTACGCACTTCCGGTGATAATTTGAGCATTTTGTTGTAAGCGCCACGCAGTTTGAATGAAAACACCTGCTGCAGGTCTTCGCGCTTGAGCAGCACCTGATTGTGAATGCGCCCAGACAGATTGGGAATATTTTCCAACGGCGTTTCATTCGCTACATCATACACTTGTGCTGTCAGAATGCTTTCTAGATAATTTTTTTTCATAACCGCCTGGAACAATCGCAAGGAATCAGGTTTATTTATTTTAACAACGCGTAAATTTTAAGTTACAGATTTTAGCATGACACGGCATGATCAAAAATTCATCAGGTCGTTACCCCAGCGCGACAATGCATCGAGTATTTCCAGCGCTTTCACATTATCAGCATTGTCATGACGTAAACTGGCTATCTGCGCGCGGTACGCATCCAGCGTCAAATCATTGCCCGGCGTCTGCAGCAATCGCTGGCGGCGTAGTCGTTGCCACCGTTGCGTATCTTCGAGTGACAATGTAGCGGGCCAGTTGCGGGCACGGTAACGAAACAGCAATTCCGGCAACCGCCGGTCATGAAAATCGAACCGCGCCTGGGCCAGCTCCTGCGGCGAGGAACGCCGGATTTGTGCAAGCAGCGGCACGTCGGCCTGATCGATGAATCCGTCATACAGCGCCAAATCGACATCACCAGTTAATTCATATGTTTTGCTGCCATAGGCAAGCGCGATCCGCTGCGCAAAATCGGTTTGCGCACAGTGGCCGGCAAGTTTTTGCCAATGCCGCTGACAGCTGCCGAGATCGATTTCAATATGTTCAGCCGCCTGTGCATTCAGCGTATTGCGCGGTGCCAGCGCTGGACATTTATTGACTTTTACCGACTTGACCGGTAGGCGCCTGGCACCATCGGGAAGATCTCCCGTGCGTGTAAACAGCAGCTGGCTCAATGCTGCAATATCGAGATCCAGAAATTCTTCAGGATCGTGGCGTAAATCGTAAACCAGAAAGCTGTTCTGATTGTCCGTTTCAACGGCGAGCGGCATAACCAGCGTAGTGCAGCCGGTTTTTGCCGGATACATGCGTGAACTGTGAACCACCGGCGTATGCCGCGCCACATCGAGCAATTCAACTGCACGGCGTTTGTAGCGCAACTGGAAAAGCCAGTGATACAGACGCGGCTGACGGTTATGCAGCAATCTGGCCAGACCGATTGTGGCGCGCACATCGGATAAGGCGTCATGTGCGGCGCCATGCATAATGCCATTTGCCGCTGTCAGATCTTCAAGCCGAAAACTCGGCACCAGGTTCACTACATCATGTTCAGTCTGTTTTTCCTGTTGCGCTTCGCGTTGCGGCCACTCTATTCCTGACGGACGCAGCGCATATGTCATGCGCACCAGGTCGATAATGTCCCAGCGCGTATTGCCATTCTGCCATTCACGCGCGTACGGATCGAAAAAGTTCCGGTAGAGCGTATGCCGCGTAACTTCATCGTCGAAACGCAAGGTATTGTATCCGCTACCGCAGGTACCGGGCCGCACCAGTTCGGTGTGAATTTTATCAATGAATTCGGACTCGGGCAGGCCCTGCGTATCAGTCAGCTGCGGTGTAATACCGGTAATCAGACAGGCGGCGGGCTGCGGCAGAATATCGCGTGGCGGCTTGCAATAAATCACCAGCGGTTTACCTATTTCATTGAGCGCTTCATCGGTGCGCACGCCGGCAAACTGAGCAGGCCGATCAGCTCTGGGATTTGCACCGAATGTCTCGTAATCATGCCAGTACAGCGTTGTCGTCATTGACAGGTCTTTCCGTTTGTTACTCATCGAAACTGTTTTGAAATCCTGCGCCAATCACATTATAGTGACACTTTCCAAAACGTATTAAAGGAGAAGCTTATTATGGCGCGTCAACGCATCAGTTCCGGCTCCACGTTCGAACAGGAAATCGGTTACTCCCGGGCCGTGCGGGCCGGCGACTGGGTCATGGTATCCGGCACCACAGGGTTTGACTACAGCACAATGACCATATCCGGCGACTTGCTGGAGCAAACCGAGCAGTGCTTCCAAAATATCGATGCCGCTTTGCGCGAGGCCGGGAGCAGTATAAAGGATGTCGTGCGCGTAACTTATGTGTTACCGAATGTCGAGGACTTTCCCAAATGCTTTCCAGTTACGCGCAAATATTTTGGTGATGTCCGGCCTTCGGCAATGATGCTGACAGCGGGTTTGTCCGACCCCAGAATGAAAATCGAAATCCAGGTTACCGCGTATTGTGGCGATTAATCTGGCAGAACCGCTGACCGTACCGGAATAAGAACCAACCTGACTGGTTGGCTAGTCAGCACGCCATTTACGATCATGGATATTAATCGACTCAACTCAACCAACGTTCCGGCAGCGGCGTGCGGCTCCTTCCGGACTAGTGCAACAGTTTTACCTGACTATCATTAGAAGTATTTGATCATCAAGTAAATGTAACCCGGAATAAAAATACACAACGCAATAATTACTAATTTTTTCATAATGTTTTCTCCCCTCGACGTTTGCTTAAAACATTTTTTTATTAAAACTCCAAGTAAAACCCATCCTGTCCGTTTCCGTCAAGCATTATCTACAGGATATCCTGTGTCTTTTACACGCCGAACTCACTCGGCCATTCACCCATTCGCGAAGACGCAATGGCGGCAATCTGTTAATCTTGCACGTTGTGACAGATTGTTGACTGATAGCCGGACACCATTACAACCGATTCACATAAAAACCGATCTGATCCAGATCTTGAATACCGGGTCATATCGATCACTGACATGCCATCTCTATCGCAAAAGAGGAGTGTAAAATGAGCGCAGTCAAAATTTCTGTAAACGACTCGGTCGAACTGAATGGCGAATTGGTGTTACCGCACGCCGCCAGAAGCGTTGTGTTATTTGCGCACGGCAGCGGCAGCAGCCGATTGAGTCCGCGTAACCGGTTCGTTGCGCAGATACTGCAACAACATGGTATCGGCACGCTGTTGTTCGACTTGCTGACGCACGATGAAGATCAGCAATATTCAATGCGTTTCGATATCGAACTTTTAACGCGGCGCTTGCTCGTCGCTACGAAGTGGTTGCAGACCCATCAAGACACAAAGGCACTGCCGCCGGGATACTTCGGTGCAAGCACCGGCGCTGCCGCTGCGTTACAGGCCGCGGCCGATATGGGTACACAGATCTTCGCAGTGGTCTCGCGTGGCGGCCGCCCGGATCTGGCCAGCGAGGCCGCCTTAAACAGCGTCGCGGCACCAACGCTGCTGATCGTTGGCGGGGCGGATTACGGTGTCATTGAGTTGAATCAGCAGGCCTTCGCTTCACTGCAATGGGAAAAAGAATTAACACTGATTCCTGGCGCAACACATTTGTTTGAAGAACCCGGCACGCTCGAACAAGCGGCGCAACATGCAGCCGACTGGTTTTTGAAACACCTGAAATAATCATTTTTAACTACTAAATTTGCAAAGGATTGTTTGATGGCCGCAGTTTTTCTCGATTTCGGTTCTGTGACTCGAGGCGACATGGATTGCACTGCGCTGGAGCAGGCCATATCACCCTGGCAGTTTTACGATGAAACCGATCCCGATCAGGTTGCTGAACGCATCAAAGATGCGGAAGTCGTGGTTTGTAATAAATTTTCGATGACTCGCGATATCATCACTTACGCAAACCGGCTTAAGTTAATCTGTATTGCAGCGACCGGTTATAACAATATTGACCTGGCGACAGCAGCCGAACGCAACGTCCCGGTCTGCAATGTGAGAGGCTATGCTACGCCGTCCGTAGTACAGCATGTTTTCATGCTGATGTTGAATCTATCATGTAATTTTGAATCGTACCGGCAACTGGTAAAAGACGGACGCTGGCAGACCAGCAGGCATTTCTGCCCGCTTGATTTCAATATCGAGGAACTGTCCGGCAAAGTGCTCGGCATTATCGGATACGGCGAATTAGGACGAGCGGTTTCTATGGTTGCGGCCGCTTTCGGGATGCAGGTGCTTGTCGCCGAACATAAAGGACAGCCTTTACGCCCCGGCAGAATGCCATTCGACGCTGCGCTTCAACAGGCTGACTTTATAACTCTGCACTGTCCCCTTCTGAACGATACGCGCGATCTGATCGGCCAGCGTGAGCTGAACCTGATGAAACCGACGGCTTTTCTTATTAACACGGCACGCGGCGCCATCGTGAATGAAGCCGATTTGCTCGATGCGTTGACTAACGGCCGTATTGCCGGGGCTGGTCTTGATGTTTTATGGAAAGAACCGCCCATGCATGACAATCTATTGCTGCAATACCGGCAACCGAATCTGATCATCACACCGCATGTTGCCTGGGCCAGCAAAGAATCCCGACAACGCCTGCTCAACCAGATTGCGCAAAATATTCATAACTTTTTTCATCACAAACCGTTCAATCAGGTCATGGATGATATGCTTGATATGTAAGGGAATATTTTTTATAGCACTATCGACTTTATCAACACAACAAAATTATCGTCATTCTCACGCCTTGAATATGCTTTGGCATGTCCTGCGGCACAAAAATTTGATCCTTTTATCCGAAAAACAAACAGAATTGCACATAACACATGACGACACCCTTTAATTCGTCAGATTTAAGTCTGTACCAATAACTGTTCAATGGCAGACTGTTTATGTGCCGCCTGACCAAAAGAAACATCTTGCAGCACGCCTTTGCGATCGAACAAAATAGCCGACGGTGTTCCTTGTAAGGAAAAACGCTCGAATGTTTCGGCTTTCATGATTTTTTGTTCAAAAAAAGCCCGAATCTGGTTCTTAATCGTTTGTTGCTGATCCTCACGAAACTGGTCAAACTGTGCCAGCAGCTGACGCGCATAAGCCAGCACCCGATCCTCTGTCACCGGCTCATTATCCGGCGCTATTCGGTCCATTCCAACTGCAAAAGGGAACGTCCATGGCAATCTGGACTGGTCAACCAACAATCCGCGTTGATTGAGTGCTTTGAATGTTTCTCCGATCACTTCCCCGCTCTTGATAAGCAATTGAAGATTTTCCAGCGTATTTTTATCATAATCCTCAAATGCAGTTGCCAAACCTATGATCACAAGACCACGATCTCGATATTTTTCATGAAGCTGAATTGCATTCGGTAACGCGTACAAAAAACAACCAGGACAATTTACCTGAAAAACTTCAATAAGCACTACAGAACCCAGCAAATCTTCCATCTTAGCCGGACCACCCTGCACCCAGGTATCTATAGCCACATCAGTAAGATATAAATTATTCATGCATGCTCGCCCTTCAATATTGGATTTTGATAAAAATCTTGCCTGAATTTGTTTTAATTCATACGTAAACGGGTTGTACGATACCTATCGAACCCGTGAGCAATGCCGATACATGCAATCCATGAATTAATTGCACTCTGTCTACAAACTGTATACTTAGGAGCCGTTCATAAATAACTGTAACACTTATTTATGGACGACTCCTTATAATAAGCTGGATAAAGATTGTACTGTCATATTTCAGATAATTTACCACGCCACCACATATCCTATCTAAAGATATACGTAAATCCATCAGAATGCTGCACAAATAACAACCATAAGTGACCATGGTTGTGCTACCTCACAAAATCTCGTTATTTAAACGGATGACGCAAAACTATTGTATCTTCGCGGTCTGGACCGGTAGAAATCATGTCTATTGGAGTCTCGCAAATCTCTTCAATTTTTTTTAAATAATTCTGGGCGGTTTTGGGCAGTTGTTCAAAATTCTGAATACCAACCGTACAATCCGACCATCCCGGGATCTCTTCATAGATCGGCTTGCAATCAATCAAGTCATCCGCACCCGCTGGTAACACATCAGAACGCTCGCCATTACTCAACCGGTAACCGACACAAATATTCAGTGCTTCGACGCCATCCAGCACGTCGAGTTTTGTTATACACAACCCTGTCACCCCGTTAATCTGGATTGAACGTTTCATTGCAACGGCATCAAACCAGCCGCAACGCCGTGGACGCCCTGTTGTCGAACCAAACTCATGACCCCGTTCTGCCAAATGATGACCGGTCTCATCGGTCAGCTCCGTTGGAAACGGACCGGAACCCACACGAGTTGTATACGCTTTG
Source organism: Nitrosomonas sp. Nm51 (assembly GCF_900111165.1). GTDB lineage: Bacteria > Pseudomonadota > Gammaproteobacteria > Burkholderiales > Nitrosomonadaceae > Nitrosomonas. Next base: position 48,877 of record NZ_FOGH01000002.1, on the reverse strand, counting down.
GTAATACCCAGCACATAGTGCAACATCTGTGGCCCAACCCCACTTCCGGAAGCAGCCGCTCCTGCTATACAGTTACTCGAAGTTACATAGGGGTATGTCCCATGATCAATATCCAGCAGTGTGCCTTGCGCACCTTCAAATAACAGATTGTCACCCGCTTTATGTGCATCAAATAATAATCGAGGTATGTCTGCAACCCATGACCTGATACGTTCTGATTGCATAACCGCATCATCGAGTGTTTTCTGAAAATCGATGATTGGCGCATTGAAGTAATTTTTCAAAACGAAATTATGATAATCCAGTATTTCACCTAGCTTCGAAGCCAGGCGGTCTCTATGAAACAAATCCTGCAACCGTATAGCGCGGCGCGCTACTTTATCCTCATAGGCCGGACCGATGCCACGCCCGGTCGTTCCAATTTTACCGACACCTCTGGCGCGTTCACGCGCATGATCAAGTGCGGTATGACAAGGAAGTATAAGCGGACAAGCCTCACTGATTCGCAAACGTTCATTGACACCCACATCCATCTGCTCGAGCATGTCAATTTCTTTCAGTAGCGCTTCAGGAGAGACGACTACGCCATTTCCGATGTAGCAAATAACATTATTGCGTAAAATTCCGGATGGTATCAGATGTAAAACGGTTTTGTTATCACCAATCACCAGCGTATGACCTGCATTATGGCCACCTTGAAAACGTACAACACCTTGTGCGTGGTCTGTCAACCAGTCAACAACTTTTCCCTTACCTTCATCTCCCCACTGCGTGCCGATTACGACAACATTCTTAGTCACCATACAGAATCTTCTAGATACATCTTTTAACCGTCCACGAATCAAATCTGTTCAACTTTCCACTCACCGTTACGCATTACAAGCCGCCTGTCGCAGTTCAATGTAACTTCTGGCTGCCCTGGTAATTCCATAATAACAATATGCCCTTGTTGGCGTAACCGCGCCATTATTGAATCCAGTTCTTTGTTTTTTTTATCATACGGTGCGCTTATTCCCTTTGGATAAGGCGCCTGTTCAACCAACCTGGACAATTCACGCAAATCCATGCTGAAGCCCGTAGCAGGCCTGGATCTTCCGAATGCCTTGCCAATCTCATCATATCGCCCACCCAGTGCAATGGCATTCGAGCAATCGCGCGCGTATGCCGCAAACACCATTCCAGTATGATAGTGATAACCACGTAAATCAGCCAAATCAAATGCAATAGTTTCAACTATTGGTTGCAACTCATCGCTGATCCACTCGAGTTGATCAAGAGCCGAAGCAATTTGTTTTTGAACCGGCAATCGTTTCTTTGCCACCTTTAAAACTTCCTTACCTCCATATAGCTCGGGTAACAAAAGCAATGCACTCCGGATATTTTGCTGAAGCCCACTGCAAATTTCCTTTAAAGTAGAGATATCTTTCGCTTGCAGTACGGCAAACAACTCCGCCTCCATTTCTAGTGAAATATTGGCATTATTGATGATCCCTCTGAAAACGGCCACATGCCCAAGATCCAAATGCACTTGATTCAAGCCAGCCATTGCAAGGCATGCCAGCATCAACCGCTGAATTTCGATATCGCTCTCCATACCCGCATGGCCGTAAAGCTCCGCGCCGATCTGTAACGGTTCCCGCGTTTGCGTTAGACTAGCAGGTACAGTATGCAGTACGCTGTTCGCATAACAAAGCCGCGTGATACCGTCGCAGTTCAGCAAATGCGCATCAATCCGCGCCACCTGCGGTGTCATATCAGCGCGCAGCCCCATCATTCTGCCGCTGAGCTGGTCTATAACCTTAAACATCTGCAGGCTCATATCTCTTCCACTGCCGGTCAACAACGATTCTTCATACTCGAGTAAAGGCGGAAAAACCTGCTGATAACCATGTACCATAAGGAGATCAATAATGCGCCGCCGCATTATTTCAATGCGCAACGCTTCAGCAGGCAAGATATCTTCAATGTATTCAGGCAATAACCAATTACGCATGGTTAAAACGATAGAAATGGATCAAATAGCAAGTAACAATCAACTCACTATCAGAAACAGTGCCAGCCCAATCAGCATCGATGTCAAACCAACAAAACGAATCTGGCCATCATGAATCTCAGTCAACTTCTTAAATGTTTCACGCCAAACACGCGGTGATATGAATGGTAACAAGCCTTCCAAAATCAACATGAGTGCAAATGCCATTAGAAAAGTCTCAAACATATAACACTTCTCCTCGCCAAATTCTGTACTTGAAATTTATTTTGATTAATACCGGCATAAAAACAAAAGCGCCGCATCTGGAAGCTATAATACCTTCTCTAGCGAGCGCCTATTGTTTTATGGATAAACTGATATGAGGCAAACAAATTAAACAAATAATCAGTTTCGCTATTTTGATACGGTAACAAGTAATACCATCTGAACAACAATATTGTTACGTTATCGAATAATTAAGGATTTGCTAAAATCGTCTCCCAACAGTTATTGCGCCGTCATGGCTGGATCCTTAAGATACTTGAAGAAGTCCGAGTTCGGTTCTAACACCAGCATATCTTTTTTATCTTTAAAGGAATTCTTGTAGGCATCCATACTACGCCAGAACGCATAGAACTCAGGATCTTCCTTAAACGCGCCGGCATAGATTGCCGCAGCTTCCTGGTCTCCCTCACCCATTGTCGTCTGAGCTTCGCGATAAGCTTCAGCTAATATGACCTCGCGTTGCCGGTCCGCGTCCGCACGAATCTTTTCTGACTCAGCCGCACCGGTAGAACGCAGTTCATTCGCCACACGCTTACGCTCGGCTTCCATTCTGCGATAGACAGATTCGCTCACTTCCTGCGGTAAATCTACACGCTTAAGGCGTACGTCAATCACCTCGACACCAATCGTCCGCGCATCCACGTCTGCTTTCTGACGCATAATTTCCATAATGATATCCCGTTCACCGGATACCACGTCGTGAACCGTACGATTACCAAATTCGTCACGCAAGCTTGCGTTAATTGTTTGCGCCAAACGAATCTGCGCCAGACTCTCATCACCCCGGACACTGATAAAGTATTGCTTAACATCCACAATACGCCATTTCACAAACAAATCCACAAGAACGTTCTTTTTCTCCGACGTAATAAAACGCTCCGGTTCTTCCGCATCCATCGTTAAAATGCGTTTTTCAAAAAAACGAACGTTTTGCGCGATGGGAATTTTGAAATACAGACCCGGTTCGGTTTTCACATCCACAACCTCACCCAATTGAAACAAAATAGCCTGTTGACGTTCATCGACAATATAAACCGCGGAGGTGGCCAGCAAAACAACCGCCACTACAATACCCATTAAAACTGACGTAAACTTTTTCATTTATCTCATCTCCCTTTCCCGCCCACGAAACGATTCCCGCGACCGTATGCTGTTATCTGGCATCGTCTCAGGCGCCATAGATGGTTGCGTGTTCTTTGCAGGTGACGACGCAGACGTTGAACCACCCATACCGATCAACTTATCCAGAGGCAGGTACAGCAGATTACTGCCACTTTGCTGGTCGATCATGATTTTACTGGTACTGGATAAAACCTGCTGCATCATATCCAGATAAAGACGTTCACGTGTCACACCCGGCGCCTTGCTATATTCCTGAAAAATTTGCTCAAAACGGCTTGCATCACCTTGCGCACTCGCAACCACACGCGCCTTGTAACCTTGTGATTCTTCTAATAAGCGCGCCGCATTACCACGCGCTCTCGGTATTACGTCATTCGCGTACGCCTGACCCTCATTTTTCTGACGTTCTCTATCCTGACCTGCTTTAACGGCATCATCAAATGCGGCCTGCACCTGTTCAGGCGGCTGCGCATTCTGCATGGTCACCCGGCTGATTGCGATACCGATCTGGTAGCGGTCAAGAATTTCCTGCATTAAAACTGTGGCAGCCGACGCAACTTGTTCCCTGCCTTCATAAAGTACGTAGTCCATTTTACTTTTGCCGATGATCTCTCTGATCGCGGTTTCTGCGGCCTGTAACACGGCACCATCCGGATTCCTGTTATTGAACAGAAACTTTTCCGGATCATTCAGGATATACTGCACTGCAAACTGGATATCAATAATATTCTCGTCATCCGTCAGCATCAATGATTCCCGTAACACTTTACTTCTGACATTGTTACGATAACCTATCTCAACCGTACGAACCTGGCTGACATTCACGAGTTCCACCTGCTCAATCGGATAAGGCAAGTGCCAACGCAAACCTGCTGGCGTGGTATCTACATACGCGCCAAAACGTAATACTACGCCCCGGTGACCTTCATTAACAATATAGAATCCACTGGCAATCCACACAACAAGCAACAAGCCCAAGATCAGAATGATACTGCCGCGGTTGTGCTGCCTTGGACCTTTACCACGAGAACCCCCGCCGCCTTTTTCTTCTTTTGAACCAAAAATATTATTGATTTTTTTATTGACGTTACGTAAGACCTCGTCCAGATCCGGCGGCCCGGAGTCACCTTTGTTTTTTCCCCATTGAGGATCATTTAAACCCATAATTCTTCCTGTTTTATTTGTTTAAAATTAACTTAAACCACTGCACTTCTGCGCTTAATTTTATTATACTCCGCTTGTTTTCCACTCATTGATTCAACTTTTTCCGAAAAAACCTCAGACAAAGCTTGTCTAATAAATTCCAAACCCTCTCCCGTTTTTGCACTAAGACGGATGCGGGATATTCTATCATATTCATCCCGCATAAAACCTACGCCCTTTGTTGGCGAATCACACAGATCAGTCTTGTTGAACACCAGAATTTGAGGAATCTTGTCTGCACCTATCTCGGCCAGCAATTTGTTAACTTCTGCAATCTGCTCATCTTTATTTGGACTGCAAGTGTCTACTACATGCAGTAATATATCCGCCTCTACAGTCTCTTCTAGCGTAGCCCGAAATGCCGCAACCAGTGTATGAGGCAATTCTCGTATAAACCCAACTGTATCAGAAATAACAACCGGGCCGCACTCGGAAATAAATAATTTTCTCGTCGTCGTATCCAGTGTCGCAAACAGCTGATCCGCCGCATAGGTCTGTGACCGGGTCAATCGATTAAACAACGTTGATTTACCCGCATTGGTATAACCTACAATTGAAACTGACAAAACTTTTGAACGCCTTCTAGAACGACGCTGCACCTTGCGTTGACGTTCCAGATGTACTAATTTCTCCTTTAACAGCTTAACCCGTTTTTTTAATAATCTACGATCAGTCTCTAACTGCGTTTCACCTGGTCCTCGCAAGCCAATGCCACCTTTTTGGCGCTCCAGATGCGTCCAACCACGAACCAGCCGCGTTGCCAGATGCTCCAGCTGCGCAAGCTCTACCTGTAGCTTGCCTTCATGGCTTTTAGCCCGTTGCGCAAAAATGTCCAAGATCAGACTGGTCCGATCTACTACGGGGCAATCCAGCTGCAACATCAGGTTTCGTTGCTGAGCCGGACTAAGATCGTGATTAAAAATCACCATATTTGCCTCGGAATTTGCAAGCAACCGTTGAATTTCCGTAACTTTTCCACTGCCTATGTAAGTTTTCGGATCAGGACAAGCGCGTTTTCCTTCAACCACGAATTGCACGCTGATCTGGTCACTGACAGCAAGTTGCTGTAATTCTTGCAAGCGATCACAATGCATGCCATCACCAAAGTCAAGATTGACCAAGATCGCGGCATTCATGTCCCGGGCGCTTTGAATACCCGAACTCTCAGGCATTAAGTATCTCTCGTTTCAGGTACTTCAATGGGTATGGCAACTGCCCTTGCAGGAACGACAGTAGATATCGCATGTTTATATACCATTTGCGTCACAGAATTTTTTAACAGCACAACATATTGGTCAAAAGAGTCAATATGCCCTTGCAACTTTATTCCGTTCACCAAATAAATTGATACAGGAATATGTTCTTTGCGCAATATATTGAGAAACGGATCCTGCAGTAACTGCCCCTTGGTACCCATGCGTGGCTCCCTGTTTTAATTATCAATTATAGGAATAATGACTCTACTTGATTTTGATATGCAAATCCAGTATCCCTTAAATTTTTTAGGATACCAACCTTCCTTAGCAAATCATGCACCTCAAAATAATTAAAAATGTTCAATTAAAAACAATTTTCAAATCGGTTAAATATGGCAATTGTAACCAATCCCGAAATTTTACCCAGACCGACTGTGCGGCCCGGGCAATGCCACTAGCACTCTATCCATATGATATTGCCGGGTACAGCGAGCTTGTCAGTGACCATGGCAAGGCGTGCCTTGCAGGCAATAGCCGTTCTATTGTCAAAAGGCGCAACGCAGACCATGGACGCTGGCAAGCTCACCCACAGGGCGCTACCGTGGTGTTATGCAACTGCGTTACAGTACTGGAAAGGGAACAACCCTTTCCAGCGTGCTGCGCCTTGTTGCATAACACCACGGTAGCGCTGTACCCGGCAATATCATATGGATAGAGTGCTAGGGGGTGTTAACATACTGATAAAATAGTTTACTTCCTTTTTTGAGACAAACCAAGCCATTTAACTCCTAAAAAGGTTGTGGTCTTGGTGTATCGTTATTAGACGGAGGAAGAATGGGCAATTGAATATCGGGCTGTTCTCCCGTGAGGGTTCTCAGGAAAGCGACAATACTATCGATCTCTTTTTTATTGAAATCACGGTCAAGCTGTAATTTACCCATAATTCTGACAGCTTCTTCAAGCGTCCAAACTGCACCGTCATGAAAGTAAGGGTAAGTCAATTCGATATTGCGCAATATCGGTACTTTGAAGACATGCAAATCTGTATCCTTGCCTGTTACAGCCTTACGGCCCTCAATTTTGCTATCGGTTTTGTATGAATGATGAACGCCAAATTTTTGGTAGAGTGCTCCTCCTACGCCCGGACCATTATGGCATCCTGTACAACCACTGCTTTTAAACAACTTGTAGCCTTCAAGTTCCTGCTTATTAAGCGCGCTCTTATCCCCTTCCAGCCACTTGTCAAAACGGGATCCAGGTGTAACCAGTGTCTCTTCAAATGCAGCAATTGCAGTCGTCACGCGATCTATGTCCACTTTATCGGAACCGAATGCTTTCTCAAATTTTGCTCGATACTGCGGTATTGAATTTAAAATACTGACAGCCAATTCATGCGTTGAAGCCATCTCACCAGGGTTAGCAACAGGCCCGCCCGCCTGTTCTTTCAGATCTTTTGCGCGTCCATCCCAAAATTGCGCTAAATTCATACTTGCGTTCAGAACTGTCGGCGCATTAACTGGCCCCTGTTGCCAGGCATGGCCTATCGATGTTGGAATATTATCCGTTCCCCCCATGCTCAAGTTATGACATGAGTTACAGGATATCCAGCCAGACTTAGACAGTCGCGGATCAAAAAACAGCATCTCGCCTAACTCAACCAGTTCAGGATTCTCTGGCGTAACAGCCTTGATCGGCTGTATCGGCTCATTGACAGCAGACGCATTAAACGCGGCGACAAGCGTGCCGATTGATAGCAGCGACACCACCAGTGTACGCATCATCATGGATAATCCCCTTAAAAACAAACGGCTAAAAAGCGCAGCCGATTACGCCAGATAAAATACACCACAGAAACTCAATAAAAAAGGAGCGGTTGCCCCTGTCCCTTTTCTATTATTCTGCGCACCAATTTTAGGGCGGCTGTTCGATTCATACACCCAAATCCAGCGATACTGAATTACAGTGACTTGCCAGACGCGCTCTCTGCACTGACAGCCAGCAGGCGCGACAGCTCGGTCAACGCCTGTTTGTACACGTTACGTTTGAATTCTACAACTGTATCCAGTTCCACCCAGTATTGGTTCCAACGCCATGCATCAAATTCAGGATGAGCGCTTCTGCGTAAAGACACATCGCTGTCTCTACCTATCAGGCGCAACAAGTACCAAATCTGCTTTTGCCCTTTATAATTTCCTCGCCACTCACGCCTGATCCATTTTTCCGGCACTTCATAACGCAACCAGTCCCGGGTTCGCCCCATAATCTTAACATGACTGGGAAGCAGGCCTACTTCTTCCGCTAATTCCCGATACATGGCCTGCTCAGGACTTTCTCCGGATTTGATGCCGCCTTGCGGAAACTGCCAGGAATTTTGCCTAATTCGCTTTCCCCAGAACACTTCATTTTTTGAATTGAGCAAAATAATACCGACATTTGGGCGATATCCATTACGGTCAATCATGCGAACAATCCATTTGACCCATTAAAATAGTGTGGATTTTTTCATACTTTGTTGTAGATTAAAAGCATCATGCAAACAGCGTTGAATAAAACTGTCAGCTCACACAAATATTTTATTCGATTGCAAGAATTATTTCATTGTTATAAGCAAGACTAAATCACACTTGAAAAAAGAATTCAAGGTAGAATTGCTTCCCTTTTAATCATAATGGAATCTGGCATGCGCGTCTCGCAATTTTTTATTTCTACGCTTAAAGAGGCACCTGCGGAAGCTGAACTCATCAGTCACAAGCTGATGCTGCGCGCAGGATTGATTAAACGGCTGGGCAGTGGTTTATATACTTGGTTGCCTATCGGTTTAAGAGTTTTACGAAAAATTGAATCGATTGTCCGCGAGGAAATGAACCGGAGTGGCGCTATTGAACTGCTCATGCCGGCAATACAGCCAGCCGAATTGTGGCAAGAGACGGGAAGATGGGATGTTTTCGGTCCGCAAATGCTGAAGATCAAGGACCGCCATGACCATGATTTCTGTTTTGGCCCAACCCATGAAGAAATTATAACCGATATTGCCCGCCGTGAAATCAGCAGCTACCGCCAACTGCCGCTCAACTTTTACCAAATACAAACAAAATTCCGCGATGAAATCCGGCCGCGTTTTGGCGTCATGCGCGCGCGCGAATTCTTGATGAAAGACGCTTATTCTTTTCATGCTGATGCCGACAGTCTGGATGAAACCTATCAATTAATGCATGAAACCTACAACCGGATATTTACCCGTCTGGGGTTGGATTTTCGCTCAGTATCCGCCGATCCGGGTGCTATTGGAGGCAGCGGCTCACACGAATTTCACGTGTTGGCCGAATCGGGTGAAGATGCCATTGTATTCTGCCCGGAATCGGACTATGCGGCCAATATAGAACTCGCCACATCCCGATTACCGGCCGCTCCACCTGAAGGTCCCGCCGGCGAGCTACAGAAAGTATCCACACCGAATCAAAAGACTTGCGCCGAAGTGGCTGGTTTTCTCGGCATCCCGTTACAAAAAACGGTTAAAACGCTCGCCGTCACAGCCAATAACACGCTGTACTTATTGTTGCTGCGCGGCGATCATCAGCTCAATGAACTCAAAGTCCGTAAAATCCCTTTTTTAGCCGATTTTTCAATGGCCAGTGAACAGACTATCCTGGATGAAACCGGCACAATGCCGGGCTACATCGGTCCTGTGGGATTAAAAACTGTAGTTATCGCAGATGCGGCGGTCATGCAGATGAATAATTTCGTCTGCGGCGCCAATGAGGAAGGTTATCATTTCACGCACGCCAATTTTGGCCGGGATCTTGAAAAACCGGAGTTTGTATTCGACATCCGCAATGTAACTGCGGGCGAGCTATCACCTGACGGCAAAGGTATTCTGGAAATATGCCGGGGAATCGAGGTTGGACATATTTTCAAACTGCGCACAAAGTATTCGGCGATGATGAAAGCACACTATCTAAATGAGCACGGACAGACCCAAAATCTTGAAATGGGTTGTTATGGCATTGGTATTTCCCGCATCGTCGCCGCGGCAATAGAGCAAAATTACGATGATCACGGTATTATTTTTCCAGTATCCATGGCACCGTTTCAACTGGTTATCATTCCAATCGGCATGCATAAAAATGAGCAGGTACGGTCCGAAACCGAAAGACTCTACACTTTTTTTTCAGACGCAAAAATAGATGTGTTGCTGGATGACCGCAATGAGCGGCCGGGCGTCATGTTCGCCGACATGGAGCTAATCGGCATACCTCATCGCATCGTCGTCAGCGATCGCGGATTAAAACAGTCATGCGTTGAATACAAAGGACGCACTGATCGAGATGCGCAAACGGTGGCCCTGGATGAAATCAACACGTTTATCGAGGCAAAACTATGTATCAATTGACAGCTGTTCTCTTATTTTTACTGCTTCCAATTACGGCATATTCAAACGTTCAGCGTTATGAACACCTGATCATCAGCACGCAAATATTTACACAAGCGGATATCAATGACATTGCGGTGACCCATCAGGAATATGCCAGGCTGGTAACTGATAATGCGTGGTTGTCAGTTATGAGTGAACGTCTCAAACGTTTTAAGCCGGATCAAAGCGAACGTGAATCGTTTTTACGAACAGTTTACTATGAAGCAGCGCGTGCAGGGCTTGATCCTCAGCTCGTTCTCAGTGTCATTCAAGTTGAAAGCGGTTTTAGAAAATACGCCATATCCCATGCCGGTGCACGGGGATATATGCAGATCATGCCATTCTGGATTGAAACCATCGGAGACGAAAAGCATAATTTGTTTCATCTGCGCGTCAACTTAAGATACGGCTGCATGATTCTCAGGCATTATCTCAACAAAGAAAACGGTGACTATTTCCGCGCCCTTGGACGCTACAATGGCAGCCTAGGACAAGCCACCTACCCGCAGCTTGTATTTGATATACTACACGGCACCTGGCATTATTCTCAACCCGCCGTGTAACGCCCGCCATTTTCGGCAAGCACATTATCTTGTGCTGATAAACGCCTCAATACTCTCGCGCGTTACAATGCCCTGTTGCCGCGCAGCCGGTTTACCTTCCGGATCAAAAAAATACGTGCTCGGCAACAGCGAAATCTCATCAAGCTGCGAAGCTATTCGCCTGTTGCCGAGCACTGTTGGATAGGTAATCGACATGGATTGCGCGAACGCCGTCACCACATCCGGATCCGTAAATTCCATGGCAACACCTATCACCATGACATCGTCACGGCTCTCATACAATGCGATTAAGTCGGGAATTTCCTCCAGACAGGGAGGACACCAAGTTGCCCAAAAATTGACGATAACCCATCGCCCCTTGTAGTCCGCCAGCGTATGTATTTTTCCATCTGTATCCTGGAACCGGAATGCCTGCGCCCCCACCGTAATTACCAGTAACAGGATACCGGTGGAAAAGCGTAATTTTTGCTTTGATATTAATCGAAACAATCCATTAAAATTCATGTGCTTATCAGACCTGCGGATGCGCGCGCTCCAGTTGACCGTGCAATTTATTCAGGGCGCTCAAATAAGCCTTTGCAGACGCCACAACAATATCGGTATCCGCACCATGCCCATTGACGATACGGCCGGATTTTTGCAGACGCACAGTCACTTCCCCCTGCGCATCGGTTCCACTGGTAATATTGTTAACTGAAAACAGTTGAAGCTGTGCTCCGCTTTTCAACAGCTTTTCTACAGCACAAAACGTTGCATCGACCGGACCGCTGCCTTCCGATTCAGCCTGCATTTCATTGCCATGATCGGAGATCACAATACATGCATAGGGAACTTCACCCGTTTCACACCGTATCTTTAAAGACAGTAAACGATAACGCTCCTGCAATACAAGTACTTCGTCCGACACCAATGCTTGCAGATCTTCATCGAATATCTCATGCTTTTTATCCGCCAATTCCTTGAACCGCATAAAGGTATTATTCAGTACTTCCTCGGATTCGAGTTCGATACCAAGTTCTTTTAAACGGCTGCGGAATGCGTTGCGGCCAGAATGTTTACCCAGCAGCAATTTATTGGCGCCCCAGCCCACATCTTCCGCCCGCATAATTTCATAGGTTTCGCGGTGTTTCAATACACCATCCTGATGGATACCGGATTCATGCGCAAATGCGTTGGCACCAACAATCGCCTTATTAGGCTGAACTGGAAAGCCCGTAATACCTGAAACCAGCTTGCTGGCAGGCACAATATGCTTGGCATCAATTTTTGTATCGCAAGGAAAGTAATCCTGCCGCGTTCGCACAGCCATCACAATTTCTTCCAATGATGCGTTACCTGCCCGCTCACCAAGTCCATTGATGGTACATTCAACCTGGCGCGCTCCATTCATGACAGCTGACAAAGAATTTGCCACAGCGAGTCCAAGATCATTATGACAATGTACAGAAAATACAGCTTGGTCAGAATTAGGTATCCGTTCTCGCAGGGTGCGGATCAATTTACCGAATTGCTCCGGCATGGTATAGCCGACAGTGTCCGGAATATTAACCGTTTTAGCGCCTGCCCCAATGACTTTTTCAATTATCCTACATAAAAAATCAATCTCGGAGCGTCCCGCGTCTTCCGGAGAAAATTCAATATTGTCGGTATATTCACTAGCCCATTTGATTGCTTTAACCGCTTGCTCAATCACCTGATCCGGCGACATGCGCAATTTATTTTTCATATGAATGGGCGACGTTGCTATAAAGGTATGGATACGCGAAGGACCGGTATTGTCAAGCGCATCACCCGTTCGTCTGATATCCGCTTCTACAGCACGCGCCAGACCGCAAACAGTACTCTCCCTGACCGATTCGGCAACAGCCTTTACAGCCTCAAAATCACCGTTAGACGCTGCGGGAAAGCCCGCCTCAATCACATCTACCCCCATGCGCTCCAACTGCCAGGCGATGCGCACCTTTTCCTCTTTGGTCATTGAAGCGCCAGGACTCTGCTCACCATCACGCAGGGTCGTATCAAAAATAATTAATTGTTCTTGCATCTATCACTCCACTTCTGGAAGAAACATCGTATCGGAATATAAAACCTGTGTCGGGTTTTATAACTTGGAAACTAAAAAGGGATGAGATTCTAGATATTCAGCGCGCAAGGCGCAGCAGTCGCCCCGTTTCCATTGAACATGGCAACGCAGCAAGAAAATAATAAGGAAAAGCATATGATATGGTCAACATAATGCCATAATATAAATAGTTTTTTTATTTTGTGCAATAGTTAGGGGTGTCTTGCAGGCAATAGTCGTTCTATTGTCAAAAGACGCAACGCAGGCCATGGACGCTGACAAGCTCACCCACAGGGCGCTACCGTGGTGTTCTGCAACTGCGTTACAGTATTTGAAAAGGGAGCAGCCCTTCCCTGCTGCGTGCTGTGCATAACGCCACGGTAACGCCGCACCTGGCAATATCATACTGATAGCGTACTAGGATTTTCTGTTCTTGCCAAACCGCCACACTTTTATTAAATAACCTGACAGCGCATAACCTGCGAACAGGCAGAATAACACCAAGGGCGGATGACTCGGAATTAACACAAAAAAGAACAGCATCAACAATAAAATCGTGACAAAAGGCACTCTTTTCTTCAGGTTGATATCCTTGCCACTGTGAAATGGTATGTTACTGACCATGGTCAAGCCGGCAAAAAGTGTTACGATCAATACAAGCCACTTGATATCCGTTCCTGCAATTTGAAAATCCAGCATTACCCATACCAAACCAGCCATCAATGCAGCAGCTGCCGGACTTGGCAGTCCCTGAAAAAAACGTTTGTCGATAACGTGAATATTGGCATTAAAGCGAGCCAGTCTCAATGCCGCACAGGCACAGTAAATGAATGCCGCAATCCAGCCCAGCTGCCCCGTCTCCTTTAACGCCCATTCGTACATAATCAGCGCCGGCGCAACACCGAACGAAACCATGTCGGATATACTGTCGTATTCGGCGCCAAACTCAGTTTGCGTATGTGTCATTCTTGCGACCCGGCCATCCAAACCATCAAGTATTATCGCGATAAAAACGGCAATTGCAGAATGCTCGAAATTTCCGTTAATTGCCTGAATAATTGCATAAAAGCCTGCAAATAACGCTGCTGTTGTAAACAGATTTGGTAGCAGATAAATCCCACGGCGGCGTAAACGTGATTGCGTCAAGGCAGACTCCGGCTGAGATTCAGACATGGGTGCGATTTTCCAGAAAAATAAAATAAAATTGTTCCACCAGTTATCACGCAGATCAAAATCAAAACCGTACGATTTAAAAAACCAGCACTTTACCCATATGATATTGCCTTATTTTTTATTTTCTCAATTCAGCCAGCACTGTCGTCGTCGCGTATACCTTATCTCCAATATTGACATTTATTCTGGTACCGGGCGGAAGATAAACATCCACACGAGAACCAAAGCGGATAAAACCAAACCGTTGACCGCGTGCGAGATGGTCTCCCGGCGCCACATTGCATAAAATTCGTTTGGCAATGAGTCCCGCCACCTGAACGCAGGTTACATCCGAACCGTCACCAGTCTTAATCCATAATGCATTACGCTCATTTTCCAGAGAAGCCTTGGGTAAATCGGCGTTTATAAATTTACCCGGAAAATACCATTTATCGCGCACATCGCCATCGACCGGGCTGCGGTTGGAATGCACATTGAAAACATTCATAAACACACTGACCTTAACAGCGTCTCGTTTTAAATACGGATCATGCACGGACTCTACCGCCACTATCCTGCCATCAGCCGGTGATAAAACGGCGTTGGGAATCGTGGGCACATCGCGTGGCGGATCACGAAAAAATTGCAGAACAAAAACGGCTGCTAGCCAAAAAAACACCGCCCAGATAAAACCGGCGTAGATGTTTACCAGCAGAGCAATTAAAAATGCAATCGCAATAAAAAACCAGCCCTCTCTGGCAATCAGTGGATGCGGATAGTTTGGCATGTTATTAAATTAAGAAAGAATAGAAAAACATGGATAATCGTTAATGATCGCAACACACTGAATCAGTTCTTGCCCTGATCGACCAGCTGATTTTTTTTGATCCAGGGCATCATGCCGCGCAATTGAGCCCCCACTTGTTCAATTTGATGTTCTGACGCAAGACGTCTGCTGGATTTCAGCATCGGCGCACCGGATTGGTTTTCGAGGATAAATTCGCGGGCATACTCGCCGGTCTGAATCTGACGCAGAATATCGCGCATTTCGGCACGCGTTTCATCGGTAATGATACGCGGTCCTCTAGAAATATCGCCATACTCCGCATTGTTCGAAATCGAATAGCGCATATTGGCAATTCCACCCTCGTAAATCAGATCCACAATTAATTTTACTTCGTGCAGACACTCGAAATAAGCCATTTCTGGCGCATAACCTGCTTCTACCAGCGTCTCGAAACCGGTTTGAATCAGCGCTGTCAATCCACCACATAACACAACCTGCTCACCGAACAAATCCGTTTCTGTTTCTTCACGGAAACTTGTTTCAATAACACCGCCCCGGGTACCGCCATTTGCGGCGGCATAAGACAGTGCAACATCACGCGCTTGGCCGGATTTATCCTGATGTACCGCAATGAGCGACGGAACACCGCCGCCTTGCAGATACGTCGAACGCACCAGATGACCCGGACCTTTTGGAGCGATCATGATCACATCCAGATCATCGCGCGGCGCTATTTGACCATAATGAATGTTAAACCCGTGCGCAAAAGCCAATGTCGCATTATGTTTTAATCCGGGTTCAATTTCATTGACATAAACGGAGGCCATCTGTTCGTCGGGCAATAACACCATGACCACATCCGCATCGTTAACTGACTCAGCCACCTCCCTGACGTTAAGCCCGGCGTTTTCAGCCTTGCCCCAGGATGCTCCGCCTTTACGCAAGCCGACGGTTACCTGGACACCGGATTCACTCAGGTTATTTGCATGTGCATGTCCTTGCGAGCCATATCCGACAATGGTTACTTTTTTCTGTTTAATCAAAGATAAATCCGCATCTTTATCGTAAAAAACTTTCATTATTTCCCTTTAGATAATTAATTGTAACCAGAAAAAGCAAGACAAACCGTTTCTGATCGCGAATACCAAACCATCAATTGTTATGGATAAACCCGGATTATACCTTTAAAACCCAATCTCCGCGCCCGATGCCTGATGCGCCCGTTCTGACCGTTTCCAAAACAGCGCTATTGTCGATAGCTCCCAGAAATGCATCCAGTTTGGAACTCGTCCCCGTTAGCTCAATCGTATACGACTTATCCGTTACATCGATGATACAACCGCGAAAAATATCGGCCAGCCGTTTAATTTCATCGCGATCGGCGCCGGTCGCCCTTATTTTCACCAGCATCAGTTCCCGCTCGATATGATTGCCATCAATTAAATCAATCACCTTTACAACTTCGATCAATTTGTTTAACTGCTTCGTTACCTGTTCGATTACTTCGTCCGAACCCGACGTCACCAGTGTCATTCGTGATAATGTCGGGTCTTCGGTAGGCGCCACCGAAAGCGATTCAATATTGTATCCACGGGCGGAAAACAGGCCCGCCACGCGGGATAAAGCACCCGCTTCATTTTCCATTAACAGTGAAATAATATGTCGCATTTCTTTTATACCAGAATCATTTCTGAAAGACCTTTGCCACCCGGCACCATTGGAAAAACATTTTCAGTCTGGTCAGTAATAAAGTCTAAAAACACTAACTGATCTTTCAGCTTGAATGCTTCCCGCAACGCGCCCTCCACATCTTCGGGCCGTTCTATTCTCATGCCAACGTGACCGTAGCTTTCTGCAAGTTTGATAAAGTCGGGTAATGCATCCATATAGGACTCGGCATAACGGTTACCGTGAAAAAATTCCTGCCACTGCCTGACCATACCCATATAACGATTATTTAAATTAACGATTTTTAAAGGCAGTCTGTATTGTCTGCACGTCGATAATTCCTGTATGCACATTTGAATACTGGCCTCACCCGTTATACACGCAACCTTGCCTTTGGGATTGGCAAACTGCACACCCATTGCGGCAGGCATTCCAAAACCCATGGTACCCAGCCCCCCCGAATTAATCCAGCGCCGCGGCTTGTCAAATTTGTAGAACTGCGCAGCCCACATCTGATGCTGCCCAACATCGGACGTTACAAAAGCATCACCCTTGGTCACTTCGTACAGTTTTTCTACCACCATTTGCGGCTTGATAATGTCGCTCTGCCTGTCAAATTTGAGACAGTCGCGTTCGCGCCATAACTCAATCTGCTTCCACCATTCGTTTAATGCCGTCTGGTCCGGGTCTTCCTTGGTGCTTTTCAGCAGTTTAATCAATTCCTTCAGCACATCCGGCACATTGCCCACAATGGGAATATCGACCTTCACACGTTTTGAGATCGATGACGGATCGATATCAATATGAATAATTTTACGGCTTTCATTAAAAAAATGTTTGGGATTGCCGATGACACGGTCATCGAAACGCGCTCCGATAGCGATTAACACATCACAATACTGCATCGCCATATTGGCTTCATAAGTGCCGTGCATGCCCAGCATGCCGATGAATTGCCTGTCTGTCGCCGGATAACCACCCAATCCCATCAGTGTATTGGTGCAGGGAAAGTTCAGCATTTTAGTCAGCTCGGTCAACTGTTTCGCCGCATCACTGAGAATAATGCCGCCACCGGTATAAATGACCGGTCTTTGTGAACCCAATATCAGCTCGACCGCTTTCTTGATTTGTTTGGGATTACCCCGGATGACTGGGTTATATGAGCGCATCGCGATTTTTTCCGGATATGTAAAGACCATTTTTTGCTGCGTCACATCCTTGGGTATATCAACCAGCACCGGCCCCGGCCGGCCAGTTGCCGCAATATAAAAGGCTTTTTTCATGGTTATCGCCAATTCGCTGATATCGCTGACCAGAAAATTATGCTTCACACAAGGACGTGTAATGCCCACGGTATCCACTTCCTGAAATGCATCCAGTCCGATTGCATTGGTTGGCACCTGTCCGCTGATCACAACCATGGGTATCGAATCCATATAGGCTGTTGCGATGCCGGTAACAGCATTGGTTACGCCCGGCCCCGATGTCACCAGCGCCACGCCCACTTTATTGCTGGAACGCGCATAACCATCGGCCGCATGCACTGCAGCCTGCTCATGCCTGACGAGAATGTGCCTTACTTTATTCTGCTTGAATAATTCATCATAAATAAACAGTACCGCCCCGCCCGGATAGCCGAAAATACAGTCAACACCCTCCGCTTGCAGGCAGCGAATCGTAATTTCCGCTCCGGTTAATTCCTCACTCATGCTGTTTGCATCCCAAAATCAAATTCAGTTAACTATCAAAAATTTTTAATTGTTTTATTGGCAGTCACCCATTTCCTGTACCGCCTCCTGTACCGCCCACCGTAAGCCCATCAACCCGCAATGTCGGCTGTCCCACGCCGACAGGGACACTCTGCCCGTCTTTTCCGCACGTGCCGACACCGGGATCCAGCGCCAGATCATTGCCGATCATGGACACGCGGGTCAACACATCGGGCCCGTTGCCTATCAGCGTTGCGCCTTTCACAGGGTAAGTAATCTTACCATTTTCTATCCGGTAAGCTTCTGCGGCGGAAAAAACAAATTTGCCGCTGGTAATATCGACCTGTCCGCCACCGAAGTTGACGGCATAGAGTCCGTCTTTAACGGACGCAATAATCTCTTCCGCTTCCAGGTCGCCATTATGCATATAGGTATTCGTCATACGCGGCATTGGAAGATGGGCAAACGATTCGCGGCGTCCGTTTCCCGTAACCGGCAGATTCATCAGACGTGCATTCAGACTGTCCTGTAAATAGCCCCGGAGTATACCGTCCTCGATGAGGGTCGTGCATTGCGTAGGATTACCTTCGTCATCAATGTTCAACGAACCTCTTCTGCGCGGAATCGTTCCATCGTCCACCACTGTAACGCCCGGCGCGGCAACGCGCTGGCCAATCCTTCCGGAAAATGCCGAACTCCCCTTGCGATTGAAATCGCCCTCCAGGCCGTGTCCGATCGCCTCATGCAGCAATATCCCTGGCCAGCCGCTACCCAGCACAACTGTCATGGTACCCGCCGGCGCCGCGCGCGCTTCGAGATTCATTACTGCCTGATGCACCGCTTTTGCCGCATATTCACGCAACATTGCATCTGAAAAATAATCATACTCGAAGCGACCGCCGCCACCGGCCGCGCCCTGTTCCCTGCGTCCATTCTCCTCGGCAATCACTTGTAGCGACAAACGCACAAGCGGCCTGACATCGGCTGCAAGCATGCCATCACTTCTGGTCACCAAAATGACTTCGTATTCACCTGCCAGCGCCGCCATCACCTGAACCACACGTGCATCCTGCGCGCGCGCATATCTTTCCAGCCTCTCAAGTACCGAAACCTTGTCTGAATCGTTCAGACTGGCCAAAGGATCTTCTGGCAAATAGAGCAAGGACCGGTCTTGGACGCCGCTGCTTCGGCTCACCTTTACCGATTGCTCGCCACCCTGGCTGGCAATGGCCCGCGTCGCCCTGGCAGCCGACTCCAACGCTGCCATACTGATATCATCCGAGTACGCAAAAGCTGTTTTGTCGCCGCTGATTGCCCGCACGCCGACACCCTGCTCGATATTAAAACTGCCGGACTTGACGATACCTTCCTCCAGCACCCAGCTTTCCGAACGGCTGTATTGAAAGTAGAGATCTGCATAATCTATCTCATGTTTCAATATCTGACCGAAAACCTGCTGCAGCCTATTGGTATCGATATTATAGGGTGATAACAGGCAGTTATCCGCTATGGCAAAAAAATCAGATGTTCCAGTCATGATCTCACTATTTGGTTTTGTTTGAATTCAACATGTACCTGTTATATGCGCAGACATGTCTACATATAACTAAGCTTGCGATGTTTGAGCGCGGGCAGGCTTTTGCGTATCCGGGCCCGATACTCCGGATCCAGCTTCGCCACAACTGCACCTGATCCGCGCGGCAGGCGCTTCATAACGACTCCCCAGGGATCTACAATCATACTGTCCCCATTGGTTTCCCGTCCGTTGACATGATAACCGCCTTGCGCAGGCGCAATCACGTAAGCCAGGTTTTCAATCGCCCGCGCGCGCAACAGTATTTCCCAGTGCGCTTTACCGGTAACTGCGGTAAACGCTGCGGGCGCAAGGACAATGTCCACATCCGCCATCTTGCGGTAGAGTTCCGGAAACCGCAGATCATAACAGATTGACAACCCGATCCTGCCAAAAGGCGAATCCAGCGTTACAACTTTATCCCCCGCCATGATGGTTTTATCTTCTGCATAATTTTCCTGTCCCATGCTCAACCCAAACAAATGAATTTTGTCGTACCGGGCCGCCAGATTGCCGTCATCTGCATATACCAGACAGCTATTGTAGATTTTATCCGGGTCAGGAGAAACCAGCGGCACAGATCCACCGACCAGCCATATGCCCAGACGCTTTGCCGTTTCGCTGAGAAAATTCTGAATCGGCCCATTGCCGAACTCTTCCATCACCAGCAGTTTATCCGTGTCCTTCATCCCCATAACGCAAAAATATTCGGGCAGAACAACAAGCCTTGCCTGCTGCGAAACCGCATCTTCGATATGGCGCGCCGCTTCCTCCAGGTTCGCATCAACACTGGGTCCAGACGCCATCTGTATAGCCGCGGCAAAGAAACCGTCATCATACGCAGATGCACTTTGGCTGTGACTGTAATTCGCTGGATCGTTCACCATGGTCAAACAATTTCTATCGTTATCTTTTTTATACGCAATTCCGGTATCGTCTTTTCGGGCGTTTTTCCACGCCAAACGCTGATTCTAACACTTACTCCGGCGTGATTCTATTTTCAATTACCTTATCGTCATGCGATGCAGGCACGCAAGCCAATGCCGCTGTTTTACCGGAAATCATCCTGAAGCGTTACAATAGCGCCATGAATGCAAGCGACCCGACATTTTCCATTCGTTTTGAACAAGCGGTTTCGTTTAGCCGCTATGTGCAACGTATTATCAACAGCGATCCGTCGCAAAAAGATATTTTGCTCGCCGGTGCGTCCCGCCCTTTCCAAAGAACCGAAATGCTGGATTTCTTGCAGCGCGACACCGGAATTGCAGTTCAGGACGAAGCCGGGTTAAACGGCATTTTGCGCAAACTGCGCAGGCTGGTCATAGCGCGCCTGGCCATCCGTGATATCAGCGGCTGCGCCGATCTGCCCGAAGTCATGTCAACCATGACCGATCTGGCGGAACTCAGTATCAATTATGCGCTTCAACATCACGAACAATGGCTTTCCGTTCCCGAACGTTTCGGCACGCCAAAAAGAAAAAACAGCAGCCGGTCGCAACAACTACTGGTTGTCGCCATGGGCAAACTCGGCGGCCGTGAGCTTAATGTTTCATCCGATGTCGATCTGATCTTTGTATACCCGGAAGATGGGGAAACCGACGGCAAAAAATCCATTTCCAATCATGAATTTTTTGCGCGCCTTGGCCGCAAGCTAATCGCCAGCCTGAACGATTATACCGTTGACGGCTATGTATTCAGAGTCGATATGCGCCTGCGGCCGCATGGCGAATGCAGCCCGCTGGCCATCAGTTTCGACATGCTGAACGAGTATCTTCAGACACAGGGGCGCGAATGGGAACGCCATGCCTGGATCAAAGGCCGCGTCATTTCCGAAAATACAGCCGCTGACGATGAATCGAAGCTCATGGAGCAGATTGTCAAACCATTTGTATTCCGCAAATACCTTGACTTCGGCGCTTACGCATCGATGCGCAGCCTGCACCGGCAACTTCGCAAAGAAGTGGAGCGGCGTGAAATGCACGACAACATCAAGCTGGGCCCGGGCGGCATTCGCGAAATTGAGTTCATCACGCAGGTTTTTCAACTGATACGCGGCGGCCATGACGTCGGCCTGTGCATCCGTCCGACACTGGACGTTTTGCAGCAGCTGCAGCGAAAACAGCAACTGCCCGTCCAGACCGTAACGGAACTGATTGATGCTTACCGGTTTCTGCGCAAACTGGAGCACCGTCTGCAATTTCTTGACGACCAGCAAACGCAGACGCTGCCGCAAAACCCGGAAGACCGGCAGCTGATCGCAACGGCAATGGGGTTTGCGCATTACGAAGATTTCCTGCAGCAACTGGATGTGCACCGCATGCATGTTTCCCGTCATTTCGAACTGATTTTTTCGGCGCCGAAAAAATCGCCTGCGCATGATATTTTGTCGCAGCTGTGGCACCCCCAACCGGAAAATGCGGCGCAAAAAGAGGCTGCCACATCGCAACTGAGCACGCTGGGGTTTGACGAGCCCACAAAAATCTCCGAACGCGTCCAGCAATTCCATCAAAGCCACTTCTACCAGCAACTGCCCGAGACCAGCCAGCAAAAAATCCGCATGCTGATGCCGGCCCTGATCGAGACGATAGCGCGGCTCGCGCCCGTGGAGACCACGCTCGAGCGCATGCTCAAACTGCTGGAAGCCATCAGTTCGCAAAAATCATCGCCGGCGTCCTACCTGACACTGCTGCTGGAACACCCGGACACATTGCCGCGCCTGGCCAAGCTTGTCAGCATCAGTCAATGGGCCAGCGATTATTTGAGCAGGCATCCGATTCTGCTCGATGAACTGCTGCGGCACCGGGAGCCCAATCCGTTGCCGGACTGGGAAAAGCTGAAAAACGAACTGGCCGGCCAGCTCAATCATATCAATAAACCCAAAAGTGACGTAATTGGTTGGCAAATGGACCATTTACGTCACTTTCAGCATGCGCAGGTGTTCCGGCTGCTGGTTACCGACCTGGAAGGCGCGCTCAAACTGGAAACACTCAGCGATCATCTGACAGCGCTGGCGGATCTGGTTCTGGAAGCCGTGCTGACCCTGGCCTGGGACGGCCTCAGAAAGCGGCACCGGGACACGCCGCGCTTCGCCGTCATCGGCTACGGCAAGCTGGGCGGCAAGGAGCTCGGCTATGCCTCCGACCTCGATATCGTTTTTTTATATGAGGACGACCACCCCGATGCCGCGGAAACGTATACAAAACTGGCGCACAGCATCAATACCTGGCTCAACAGCCAGACATCGGCCGGACTGCTGTATGCCACCGATTTGCGGCTCAGGCCCAACGGCAACAGCGGCTTATGGGTGCATTCCATCGAAGCCTTCTCGCAGTACCAGCACACCCAGGCATGGGTCTGGGAGCATCAGGCGCTGACCCGCGCACGTTGCGTCGCCGGCGAAAAAAATGTCGCACAGGCCTTTGAATCCACACGCAAAGAAATACTTTGCCAGCGCCGCGGCAGTCAGCAGCTGAAACAGGAAATCCTGTCCATGCGCGAAAAAATGCGCGACGCGCACCCGAACCAGACCGACCTGTTCGATATCAAGCACGACCGCGGTGGCATTATCGACGTGGAATTTATCGTGCAGTTTCTCGTTCTGAATTACGCCCACCAATACCCCGAACTGACCGGCAACATCGGCAACATCGCGTTATTGAAACTGGCTGCAAAACTGGGCCTGATCTCGGCCGGAAACGCGGAAAAATCCCGCGCCGCCTACCGCGAATTCCGCCGCATCCAGCACCGCCAGCGGCTCAACAGCGACGGCAGCCTGACCGGCGCATCCGCGGCCGGCGACGCGCCGCAGGCGCTCAACCGCATCGAAACCGCGCAGCTGAACGACGACCGTCTGGCCGTCACCGCACTGTGGAACGAAGTCTTCGGCAATTAAACCTAAGATCAGTTGATCGCTACAACAACTGAAGATTCCAGGTTAAAAAACCGCGGTGACAAAAAACTGGCACGGTTCCTGCTTTAAATAAAGCACACACACCGTGTGGAATGAAAAAAACCAACTTTTAGGAGACTTAAACATGCATACAGCACAAAAAGGTTTTACATTGATTGAATTGATGATCGTCGTGGCAATTATCGGTATTCTGGCAGCAATTGCGGTGCCTGCTTATCAGAACTACACGTTGAAAGCGCGCTTTACTGAAGTGATCAACGGACTCACCCCTTACAAAGTAGCCGTAGAAGTATGTGCGCAAGATGGTACTTGTAATGCTGCCGGTGCTTTTGATGGTAATGTAAGCGTTGCTGCGGGCGTACCAAGTCAACAAGCTATTGACGCAGGCTTTCCTCAAGTCGGTGTTAATGTCGCAACAAGTCCATTTAACCCAACTCAAGTAACCGTTGCACTTGCCGCTCAACAAGCAACACTCACCGCAACACCCAATGTAGTTAATGGTATTACAGCCGCTGATACCATGCAATATATTGGAACACTTGCAGCTAATGGGAGGATTACCTGGGTTGTTGACAACGCAAATGCGGGTTGCCGTACGCGCGCAGCCGGCCCAATCTGCTAAAAACAAAATTCTACAAAACACTCCTTTCGGGGTGTTTTTTTATGGTATTAAAATGCAACAGCTTGCGTAGGCCCGATTAGCTTCCGTAATCGGGCCTACGCTTTTCCGCCATTCTTGCATTCCGAGTAATTTCCACATTCCCCGGAATTTCGTACACACAATTCCATTGTTTCACTCAAATCCCGGCTATTGTTATATCGTGATTGCGTTTTAACGTTGGGTTACACTTCGTCAACCCGGCCTGCTCCAGTCCACCTCCGGCCTTTCTGGTTGCCTCCGCCGGGATTGTTACATTTCGCGGGGTTTCGTATTTTAATCTCCGGTGATTCGCGTGAATCATTTCAACCCGGTTGACGCGGTTGCAGTCAGACGCCGTTCTAGTACAAGTACAATATGTTTAGCATAGCAATCATGCCGGCAACCCCGATGTTGTACGGTATCATGCCGTACGTACTGTGCACCGGGTGAACGGAAAAAACACGGGTACAACTGCATCGGGATAAATGAACGGCTGGCGGGAGCTGGCCGTGAGCGGCGAAGAACCGTTCAGGATTCAACCGCGGCAGGCAATACAGCGCCGGCTCTGTTCTCATCAAACAGTCGCAACCCTTCTTCACCGCTTGCCGCTTTTAGAATATTCAGACCGATTGTCTGCAGTTTACTGCCGCGATTAGCCGGGTCAGCGGATCGTCATCGATTACGATGACGGATGATGATGCTTTCAGATTAATGCGCCTTTGGAAAAGGACCAGTACTCTTTCAACTTGATATTGCCGTGTTCAGTGAACTTGTCAGCGTTCATGGCAAAGCGTGTCTTGCAGGAAATAGCCGTTCTATTGCCAAAAGACACAACGCAGTCCATGGATGCTGACAAGCTCACCCACAGGGCGTTACCGTGGTGTCCTGCAACCGCGTTGCAGTACTTGAAAAGGGAATAGCTCTTCCCTGTGTGCTTCGCCTTGTTGCATAACACCACGGTAACGCTGTACATGGCAATATCAAGTTGAAAGAGTACTAAGGCTGCTCAAGATAAGCCGTTAATGATGAACACGTTTGGGTAAATTGGTCCTGAATACTTGCCAGCGTCCTGCCTGAAGCATCATAACGCTGGCTGCGCGCTTCGTTCTCCACGTTGCGAAAAAGTTCTGCCAAATCATCGGCACCGATCTGTCCGCTACTGGATTTAAGTGTATGAGACGTCATCTGAATTGCTTCCAGATCACCCATGTTCCAGGCTTTCTCAAGTGCCTGCATTAATTTACCGGCATTTGCGAGGTACGTTTTAATCACCTGTCTGAGCAGTTCTTTACCATAATCCGCTTCAAGTAGCTGAATAGACAACAGCGCTTTAGAAAAAACAATGGATTCATCGACCTGTATCTGTATATCTTCTGCTTCCGAATTGGCTGCGTCAGGATGTTGCAGCCATTTTTTAAGTATGCTGTGCAAATCCCCCGGCTTGAAAGGCTTGGTTAAATAATCATCCATTCCGGCAGCCAGGCACATCTCACGGTCACCTTCGATAGCATTAGCGGTTAACGCAATGACAGGAAATGCGGATAACCGACCTGCCGCCTGCCGCTGCCTGATTTCACCGGTGGCGCTGTATCCATCCATTTCCGGCATCATACAATCCATGAACACCAGGTCATATTCTCTGTGTTTTAATGTTTCAAGCGCTTCCAGGCCATTGCCGGCAACATCAGCTTCGCAACCAAAACTTTTCAGCATTGAAAGCGCGACTTCCTGATTGACAGGGTTATCTTCAACCAGTAATACACGGCAATCAAGTTTTGACAATGCCTTCGACTGCGCACCGGATTTACTTTCAGTCCGCGCAGCATTGCTATCACTGCCTCCCAGCGCAAGCTTGAAGCATTGAAACAATTCGGTCTTCCGGATAGGTTTTGTCACATATGTCACGAATCCTATTTCTTTTGCATATACAGACTCGCCTTTGAAAACCGTTGAAGTGAGCATGATTAGCGGTATCTGAGCCAATACTGGATCAGCCTTGATCTGCTTCCCCAGTTCAAGTCCGCTCATGCCGGGCATTTTCATGTCGATAAGTACTAATTCGTAAGATTGCCGGATTGCCGCAGCTTTTCTTAAAGCCGCCAGTGCATTGGTTCCGTTGGATGCCGTTTCTACTTGCATACCCCACGACCGGGCGTAATTTCGCAGAATGTCCCGATTGGTATCGTTGTCTTCGACAATCAATAACCGGATATCGTGTAATGCCGGAATTTCTTTCTCCGACTCCGCGCACTCCATACTGTGCGCAGCTTGAAACGGCAGCGCAAAGGAAAACTCGCTGCCTGCCCCGGCACGGCTATTGACCTGGATGCAACCTCCCCCCATCAACTCTACCAGTTGTTTAGAGATCGCAAGTCCCAACCCCGTTCCGCCGTATTTACGCGTCGTAGAATCATCGGCCTGCGAGAAAGCCTGAAACAGGCATGGCACGATATCTTCACTGATACCGATACCGGTATCGCGCACATTAAAACGTATATAAAAAGAACCGGCATTATTTGTTTGCACCGGATCGGCCGCAGTTGCTTTCCGGCTGATATCAATTATGATTTCCCCTTCTTCTGTAAATTTAATTGCGTTCCCAACAAGATTACTCAGCACTTGCTTTATTCTTGTCGGGTCGCCCCTGACCCACGCAGGAATTTCCGGCGCAATCCGGTAGTTCAGTTCGAGTTTCTTGCTGTAAGCCCGTTCAGAAAAAAGATCGACCACTTCTTCGGCCAACTTGTATAAATTGAAATCCAAAGCCTCCAGCTCGAACCGCCCGGCCTCGATTTTGGAAAAATCGAGAATATCATTAATAATGGAAAGCAATGATTCGCCAGAATTATGCAGCGTATTTACAAAACGAAGCTGTTTTTCGTTCAGCGGGGTTTCCAATAGTAATTCGGCCATACCCAGCACGCCATTCATCGGGGTACGGATCTCATGGCTCATATTAGCCAGAAACTGAGATTTGGCTTTGTTTGCCGCTTCCGCAGCTTCTTTCGCCAGACGTAATTCCAAGGTGCGCTCTTCGATTTTACGCTCGAGATGGAGTTGATGCTGTGCGAGCTCATTATCTCTTTTTTGTATTTGATCAAGCATCTTGTTGAAGGTATCCACCAAAACGCTCACTTCATCCGTATTGGTCTGCCTTATCACGCGAAATGAGTATTGCCTTGAACCGGCAACCTTTTTTGCTATCTCCGACAAATTGGTAATCGGCCGTATGACATTAGATGTCATACGTCGCACCATGAAGCCAGCCAGCAAGAAAACCGCCAGCACGATGGAAGTAAATATAGCCAGGTTCTCGCCTAATTGCGACCACATCCTTCCCAGCCCATATCGCAATTGCAGATTTCCTATGCGTTCCTGCCCGAAGATTACCGGCTGATCGAAATTTATCTCATGAACAGGAAGCCAGTCAGGAAGCCCGTCTTCCTCGTTGTTTTCAAATTGCGCAATTACCTGGTCGTCCTGATTAGTAACGGTAGCTTTCAGAATAGAAGATATTTGCTTTAGGGACTCAATAATACCCTGAGCGCTCTCGTGATCGTTAAAAGCCAGCGATGCCTGCAAATTATTTGCCGTTACTCTTGCAAGGCCGGCAAGCTGGTCCTCCGAGGTACGCAGCGAACTTTTTATTTCGTTGTTCGCAACCAGGATAAAAACAAGCAGTATCAGAAGCAGCAGACTAATAAAAATAATCTGCAGCAACTTGCCTGCAACTGAATGTTTGTTCAATAGATTCATTTTTCAATTTCTGCAAATTTATTCACTGGGGGATCGTCTGCCTCGATGCTGCTATCAGGTATTACCGGCGACCCGCAATCAGGCCGCATTCATTTTGAGCATTTACTGTTTTTATGGAAACGGTTCCGAATTGACACCTGACTGACATATTCAACTAATTCGATACAGATCATTTAAGCGAAAACATTTTAAATACAACCTCCGGAATTCTTGAGTCCCGCAGTTCAATATCGGCATACCTGGTTAAACATTAAGTGGTGAAGCGGCTCTGGATAGATGCCGCAAAGCTGAGCTAATGACCCGGCATATGCATGCCGGCTGGTCACCAGAAAAACTGGCGAACAAGTAAACAGATGTTTACAGCTTATTTGTTCGCCCCTTTCTTATTTATACCGATCTCAGATCAATCGTGCAGATCGTCCGCCAATACCGCCCTGTCATGCGCCCATGCGCGCAGTTTGCCGATCCGTTCGGCCATCACCACGGACAACGGGCGCGTGCGTTCAAGCTCATGCAAAACATCGGTTGAAGTCAGCGCATGCTCTCCATCGCGCGCTGCCGCTTCAAAAATAGCGGCAATCACCGCCTGTTCGATTTCGGCGCCTGAAAAGCTGCTGGCATTTGCGGCCAGTGCAGCCAGATCGAATGCTGCCGGATCAAAACCCCGCTTTTTCAAATGAATGGTAAAAATCTGTTCGCGTGCCGCGGTGTTTGGAAAATCGACAAAAAAGATTTCATCAAAACGCCCTTTGCGAATAAGTTCAGGCGGCAGTGTCGAAATATCGTTCGCTGTTGCCACGATGAACACCGGCTTTGCCGCATTACTGCGTTCGGACAGCCAGGTCAGGAATGTACCCAGTATGCGGCGCGACACGCCGCCGTCCTGCTCGCCTCCGTTTCCACCCAGCCCCTTTTCAAGTTCGTCGATCCACAGCACGCACGGCGCCATGCCCTCTGCAGCAGCCAGCGCGGCGCGCAGATTGCGTTCGCTCTCGCCGTAAAACTTGTTATACATCGCGCCGAAATCCAGACGCATCAGCGGTATGTTCCACTCGCCCGCAACCGCACGTGCGGCAAGACTTTTGCCGCCACCCATCACGCCAAGCAGTAAAATTCCCCTGGGCCGGTCAAGCGCTGCGGTCTTTGGATCCAGAAACGGTTTCTGACGCAATGCCACCCAGTGTTTCATGCGCACCAGCCCGCCGATGGCGTCAAACTTGAATGAAGACTCCTCGAAACCCAGTACGCCTTCCCCTCCCAATGCCCTGTGTTTGATCGTAAGAATGCGCCGAATATCGTCCTGATTAATTTCTCCATCCGCGCGCAGCGCCTGACGCACCAGACGGCGCACGTCTTCAAATTCAAGCCCGAGCAAATGCATAATCAGCAAATCAACCGTGCGGCGGTCACCGCGCACTTTATCGCCGTTTTGGGTGTGATACAACTGTGCTTCGCTGACAACGACCGACCGGATATCGTCACGTGTCGGCAATTTCGGCTTGAAATGTCCGGCCAGCCGCAGCAGCTCCGAAGGCACATCTTCCAGCACCGGGCTGACGAACACCAGTGTACGCGCACAGCTTGCATGGTCCATGGCGATCTCGCGAATCAGACGTACCGCTACGGCATCCTTGAATCCGGGGTGTGCGTCGCACAGGACATAAACGCCATTCTGAGACGACTTATCGATATGCCTCAGACAGTCAATCAATTCATTTGTCTGATAAATAGCCTTACCGTGATCGCCATTTGCACTGGCGGCAAACTGACCGGTACCGCCGCCTGTTCCAGCAACGCGGCCGAGCCCGTCTACGATACTCCACCGCATCATCAATTGATTTTCCAGACTGGATGCCTGTGTCAGCAGTTTCAGAATACGCGGCTCTTCATGTGTCTCGATCAGGATCAACGGCACCCTGGCGCGCAGCAAGGCTGAAAATTCGTTGATTTCGGCGGGTTCGTTCATCATTATTTACCGTAAAGTCAATCATACCCATGCAACGACTCTGGCCCGTTAAATCTTGAACGATTATGTAATAAAAGCGAACCATCAGTGAAATAACCGCAGCTTGCGCAGACCCTGCACTGTTTATTATTCACAGGATTAACCCGGTGGGATGGACTCCTCTTCCTAAACCGTCATCGATGCGGCAGACTAGCCCGGGCTAGCCTTATCTGATTGACGCTGACTCCGGGCAGGAATAGAAAAACGCCCGCAATTTATATGCGGGCGTTTTACAGTATATGCTTCAGGCAAATAACGAAAAAGCGCTACGCTATGCACTGAGCCTGATCCAGCGTCCTTCTGAAGGTATGCGGTTGGCGTCTAAAATAAACAGTATCCACCATCCCGGAGGCGCTATATTTCCGTCAGGCGGCGCAACAACGTCGATGCTGGCGATTCCCGCAGCGTCTATGACGCATTCCACGCCGCGCTGTGTCATGTTAAAGCCATGTGTGACAGCGCCTGCGGCCATCAGAATAACCTCGCTTATATCGGCAGCATTGGGCGTATCGATGGTAAATCCCGTACCGTAATTAATCATAGCCGGGCTGCTGGTGATTGCCGGTCGGGCCACCTCAAAATATCCGGGATAGAATCGCTCATGGTTAGTCGGCGCACCACCAACCTGCGGGTCGCCACCGAAAATCAGGCTGCCATCGGGCATCATCACCATCGAACTGTGATATCCGCGGGCATGCTGCATGACAGGCCCTAATGTCCAGCCATCACCGGGATTCAACGGGTCGTAAATTTCTGACGGACCGCCATCTACACCGTTACTGATCCCGCCCGCAACAAAAATCCGGCCATCCGGCAACAATATACTGTTCACTTGAAACGGTCTTGGTTCATTAAGGTTTGGTAAAGACTGCCAAGCAGGAACAGCTTGCGACAGATCGATAATTTCTGCCGTCTGTTCGGTCGTTGGCGTGTTGCCACCAATAATGACTACTTCCGGCTTATAGCTGGGCGGCCGCAGCATGAGCATGACTGCCGTGCCTTTTTCGCCGCCAGTGCTGCGATTACCGTTGATGGTCGGAAAGGTTTCCAGGGTGGCCGCCGCATTGTTCCAGTCAAAACGGTTTGATGGATCGTGCGGTCCGGCAATGAACAGCTTTCCATCCGGTTGCAAGAAAGTCCATGGATAGTAAACATGGTGATTCATTGCAACCGGCATGGCCAGCGGTGCGCTCCAGGTAGCGGCGACAGGGTCGTAGACTTCAATTGATTTTGACGCCGATCCGTACAGGGTCAATATCTTGCCGTCAGCCAGTGTCAGGGTGGTTGAATAAAAACGGGCGTCGGCCGTATCGGCTGTCGCTGACCAGGTTTCGGTTGCAGGATCGAAAAGAAAGCTCTTTTGTTGTCCTGCCGTCAATCCGCCGTGTGCGATGAGCGTGCCCGCAGCATCATCAAAAAAAGCATGCTCTCCTGACCAGAGATTGGAAGAATTAAGATTATGCCCCGGCAGATCGGCCGGTTGATTTGCCGGTTGACTGTATGCACCGGTCGCCCAGTCAAAGAGCCTGCTTTGATCTGCATCGGTGTATCCCCAATACAGCATTTTGGT
Organism: Nitrosomonas sp. Nm51; assembly: GCF_900111165.1. Classification (GTDB taxonomy): domain Bacteria; phylum Pseudomonadota; class Gammaproteobacteria; order Burkholderiales; family Nitrosomonadaceae; genus Nitrosomonas. Next base: position 17,293 of record NZ_FOGH01000002.1, on the reverse strand, counting down.
TGTATTCGGCAAAGGCATTGAATGCATCATGGTAACTTCCGGTGCGCCGGGAATTTCGATCCACTCGCCTTCTCCGCCTTTCATGCAGCGCTGCAGATCAACATCCGGGCAAGCGTTGGCGCCATTATAGGGAAGTAAATTTGTGGTTTGCTTCAGTTCATTTGCCAATTCTTCGGTTAACCACAAAAACTGACGCGCGCGCACGATTCCAATCATGCCGTTCATCATATGATGATGCACATGACAATGGAAAACGAAGTCGCCTTTAACCAGATAAAGACGGGCATCCTTTGGCTTCGGCCATTTTTCCTGCAGTGCTTTGAATTTTCCCGTGAGCAGCATCACCTGTGGGATTGTCGTTTCCACCACAAAAGATTCGGCCGGACTGAGCGCCCGGGTATCCTGGTTTTCATGACCGACGAATTTCCAGCGCATCGCGTGGGTATGGAAGTTGTGGAATTCATGGCCGAAATCCAGATTAAACACATACCAGCGAATACGCTGACCCGAAAAACCGAGAATTGTCGGCGTGTTTCCGGAGAAAGCGCGTCCGTTAAGGCAGTGGCTTTGCACCGCGCCACCATCAACCGACGTGACCGTGTGATGCTGAACACTGTGGTTTTCCCAGCGCACGGTGCCGCCTACTCCTACAGTAATTTCTTTGGGACTGAAGTCCATTGGCGGACCGTCGACGATGTTTACCGTCACACTTGCCGGACCGCCAGCTACGACGTGAACGGTGCCGGTCATAACCGGATGAAATTGACAAAAATAATCAAAATCTCCAGCCACCTCAAAAGTAAACTCGAAAACCCCGACCAGTTCCTCAAGGTCGCCGCTGTCGAAAACAGGGTCGGCATCCGGATTCATCATTATATGAAGAAACAAAGGCGCATGAATGGGACCGAATAACGGAAACAAGTGCCTGAATGAAAGCGCATCATTATTTATCAGCGCTTCACTGACGGAAGCAGATTTTATTTTTGCATCAGAAGAAAACTGTTTAATACTGTCATCGACCGCTTCAATACCCGATATATAGGACTGCGAGAAACAGCCGTTATCCGCATTTTCCAACTTGCGGCCCAATTCAAGCATAACATCTTCATTCTGCGCCAGATTATTCTCAGAAAACAACACCGATTCGATCCATTCCTTGAGAAAATCAAGCTGATTTTCAATATGCATTCTGGAATTTTCCGGTAAAGCGTCTAAACGCGCTTTTTTCCGGTTAACCCGTTTTAACACTTCCTCGGGAAGCGCGGCGAGTTTCGGTGGAATCACAAAACTTCCCGGTGGCCTGATACCTTTCGGCAGTACAACGATGCCGCCAAAAAGCCCCCGATTAACGCTCACCGACACTTTCCGCCAGTGATCGTGGAACGGCCATGCACCGATGGAATCATCGGCCACAGAGAATGTATATGTCCAAGTATCGCCCGGGCAGATTTCATCGGAACGGCGGCCATCCTCTGCATGAACGCCGAATGGGTAGGCGCCATCCGAATCTATGCCATAATCAAGGCCGTGGACGTGAAAAGCATGCGGCGCGTTATCACAGTTCCACACATGAATTTTAAGAATCTCGCCGGGGTAAGTATAGATAACGGTGCCGGGCACACGGTGATCATATACCGGCTCGTTGATGTCATTTCGAATTAGTTTATCGACCTTTGGCAAAACATATCCGGCGTCGAGATATTCCCGGTAGGTTAATGCAGTAAGCGAGCGGGCTTTGACTTCGGATGCCGGAATCGTTCCGTCCAAGTGTCCTTCACCGCGCATGCAATCACGTCTGTATTCGATCGGAGGCGGCGCCTTTTCATCAGGCTCCACAGGACTGTAGCCTTCGATCTGTTCGATTTTCAAATAAATGTTACGTTCTGTCATGACAATCTCCTCCTGCCGGTCAATCAGTTTGTCAGCAACATCGTTTTTTGACCGGCTCATACTATTGAAGCCGTTCTGGCTTATCGTGTTCAATCTATCATTTGCAGCAATTCATCCATATGAAACGGATAGACTCGGTGCAACGGCAGGGGCCGTGGATTTGAATGTATTTGATGATAACGTGGCAGATTTCCGCAAGCATAATCTTCGTCGTTGCGGCGATCCGGATAGTGTCGGTTATCTGGAAAATCCAAGCTATCGTACCTGCGGTTCTTATGCGCACTATCTGTTTCATAATAAAGTTTGTGTTTGCTTTTAAACATGTTGACTACTCCTTTTCCAACAAGGCTGTCTATACCTGTTCTTTTTATTCCCCTTCTAAAATAAGTATTGAACCCTGTCGAATCACAAAATTTTTCTCATGGCTAAGGGTAGCAGCGTATTGCGTCACAACGATGTGAGAATCCTCACTTGACACGCAAATTTGAACAGGAAATATAGATTCTCCAGCAGCACAACGTGGAACTGTTCGCCAGCATGTCCGGGTGTACAAAGCGGGTACCTGCAGCGAGCGGAAATTGGAGTGTTTTGTCAATTGCCCTCAATAGTGATTGAGGCTTTTATTCGCAATAAAAAGGACTCTTGAGCATGAATCTTCAAAAAAGAAATTCTGTATGGCGAACACTCTGAAACTTACGCTCCGTTCAAGCAAGCCCGCGATGATTTTGCCGCTTATAAGTGCTGTAAGTAAGCATTGTTTTCTTTGTTGGCCGATAATTTTCGGATTATCGATTGTGTTTGAATGCCAAAGTTTGAAGTGTAGTGGATATAAATACGCATAGGTCGAGTAAGCCGGAGGATTTCACAATTATACAGTTTAATTTACAGTCCCTTACAGTCCCATTTCACCCCCAGCTTCTCACAGACTCCGTACGTGAACCTCTCGATTCATACGGCTCCTGCCGGTCATCCCATTAGCGCCTCTCAATGCTAATACTACATGCAAAGCATACATACACTCCTCCCCGAACCGGGCTGGCAAGTGCTTTGCCCGAGCCAACACATCCCCTTCACTCCATTTCCATTACAGAAATTTCATCGCTAATATGGGATGACCCGCCCCTCATACATGCATTGATATTTTCCCCCTTCGCGGGTTCCGCTTATAAGGCCAAACCAAATTTTCATTCACGATTAGTATAATTCAGCACCAACTTGCAGGCGATGAGTCATACCGGACTGAAAACTTGTCTTCAAATCCGCGATGACACAACCATCCACAGCTCATTAACAGCAAAATGCTTGTTAATTTATATTCAGTAATGATTCAGTTTAATCACCATACAATTCAATCATGAAAATCGAAAGTATGTGACTTACTTTCGGCTGACGCGCGGAGCAGGCAAGATCAAACAGACAAAAACTTTCCTGCTGCGTGTATTTCAAAGATCAGGCTGAAAAAACAATTCAAATACCTGATACATTTTTGGAGGCGCATCATGAATGCAAAAAAATTTTTAATCGCGTCTGCTCTAGTCGCCACGCTGTTTCTCAGCGGATGTGCAACCCCTCCCTACTACAGTGGAGGGGGTTACTATGGAAGTGTCGGCAGCGGCCACAGCGGCCACAGCTACCAACCAGCATTCTACGGCGGGACGCGATACTTCGGCGGCTCCGGTCGTTTTTATCGTCCTCATAAACACTATGGTGCTGGACACGGACACATCCGCGGCGGCCATAAGCATTTTCGAGGCAGTCACGGATACATCGGACGTGGACACTCACATTTCAGAGGAGGGCGCAGAGGCGGCAGTTTTCGGGGCGGGCATAAACAATTCCGCGGTAGTCAAGCACATGCCGGACGCGGGCACTCACACTTCAGAGGAAGGCACAAGGGTGGTGGTCACAGAGGCGGCGGCCACCACCGTCACTGATTGATACGACATCCATTCCTGTCCAACAAATAACTTGCTATTACGTCAGAATGGTTATTCATGCAATAATTGGGAGATGAGCAAGCTATATTTGCTGTAAAATACCCGGTCAAGATCTTCACTCAGTAAGTGTAAAAGAATACCGTGACCACGCACTATTCCGACGACGACAATTCACCAAACAAATCAACAACCTCACTTTCCTATCGCGATGCCGGCGTCAATATTGACGCCGGCAACGGCCTGATACAGACAATTAAACCGCTTGCCAAACGTACGTTACGCCCGGAAGTATTGACTGGCATAGGCGGGTTTGGCGCATTATTTGAAATTTCCAGAGAATACCAAAATCCTGTACTGGTATCAGGCACTGACGGTGTCGGCACCAAGCTAAAACTGGCTTTCGAATTGCGCCGGCACGACACTATTGGCATTGATCTGGTAGCCATGAGCGTAAATGACATTTTGGTATCTGGTGCAGAACCACTGTTTTTCCTCGATTATTACGCTTGCGGCAAACTCGATGCTGATACAGCGGCGGCTGTTGTCAGTGGTATCGCTACCGGTTGTGAGCTGGCCGGCTGCGCATTAATTGGCGGTGAAACTGCGGAGATGCCGGGTATGTATCCTGCGGGTGAATATGACCTGGCAGGTTTCGCGGTGGGAATGGTCGAAAAAGAACAGATCATCAACGGTGCTTCCATACAAACTGGTGACGCAGTAATCGGTTTGGCTTCGAGCGGCGCACATGCAAACGGCTATTCATTGATTCGTAAAATCATCAGTACAAACCACATTGATTTATCGCAGGATTTTTACGGCAAACCGCTCAGTGATATTATCATGGCGCCGACGAGGATTTATGTAAAACCACTGTTGGCATTGATGAAACAACTGCCTGTTAAAGGTCTTGCGCATATTACCGGCGGTGGTTTAATTGAGAACCTGCCACGCATCCTCCCAGCTCACGCTGCTGTAAAACTGCGCACAAACACCTGGGATTTACCGGTACTCTTCAAATGGTTGCAAAAACAAGGGCAAGTAAGCGATGATGAAATGTTCCGTGTTTTTAACTGCGGTATTGGTATGGTCGTAATAGTCGGTGCCGATCAGGCAGATACCGCCATGCAAAGTCTTCAAGAGGCCGGTGAGACGGTTTACTTAATTGGAGAAATAAAGCAACGTATGTCAGACCAACCTGCAGTCGTGCTGAACTAAACACCTCTAGGTACGGTTTTCATGAAAACCCTGGTCATTTTAATTTCCGGCCGTGGCAGCAATATGCAAGCTTTGCTTGATGCCAAACTGCCTGTTGATCGTATCATCGTAATCAGCAGCAATCCTGCCGCCGTAGGACTCGAGACCGCAGCTAATAACCGTGTGCAAACGGTATGCATTAATCACCAGACTTTTTCTGATCGCTCAGCATTCGATACTGCACTGGCTGATGAAATTGACCGTTATCAACCAGACCTGATTGCGCTTGCCGGCTTTATGCGTATACTCACAGACGATTTTGTTCTTCATTATCATCAACGGCTTATGAACATTCATCCATCCCTGTTACCGGCATTTCCAGGATTGCACACACACAGGCGCGCGTTACGCGATGGTGTAAAAATTCATGGCTGCACGGTTCATTTCGTAACGCGGGAACTCGATCATGGTCCTATCGTAATCCAAGCGGCCGTTCCAGTGTTTTCCGATGATACTGAAGAATCATTGGCCAAACGTGTGTTAGAACAAGAACACCAAATCTATCCCCAAGCGGTACGCTGGTTTCTGCAAGGCCGAGTCAGACTTTCTGCCAACGCTGTAACGATAGCCGATAGCCGCGTTCACAATTCGGTGATCTACTCACCCGGGTTGCAGGAATGAAGGTCTCTCGGGTCTTTATTGGTTTCTGGTGGATAAGTTTTTCAGTCTTGTCAGCAGAAAACAATCCGGGCACTGAAAACAGCACTGCGGCTGATTCATCGGCACATATTCATATCAGTTACATCGTTAAAACCGGTATCGGCCACGGTGAATTGAATGAAACAGTTGATATCAACCAGGAAAGCGATGTACACACATTTAGCATCACCAGTAACGCGCAAGCGACCGGCATTTTCAAGATAATCAACCCCGGCAGTATTATCAGGAGCAGTCAAGGCATTGTAACCGAAAAGGGCCTGAAACCCACCCGTTACTCTGATCAGAGAACAAACAGTAATTCAAGTTTGGCGCTGTTTGACTGGGAAAAGGAGATCTTAACGCTTAAACACGGTACTGAAGAAAAACAGACGCCTTTGCAAGCTGGCACATTGGATCGATTGAGCCTATCGTACCATTTTATTTTCTCCTGTACACATGAACTACAGGCGGGAAATCTTCTGGGTATCCATGTGACTGACGGACGCAGTCTGCAGTTGATGCAATTTAAAATCAGCAGTGAGAAACTCAGTACACCGCTTGGCGAGTTGGACACGATAGTATTGACAAAACTGCGTAACAGCGACGACAAAATACAGAGAAAAATATGGCTCGCGCCGGACTATCACATGATACCAGTGCATATTCAATCCGTAGAAAAAGATGGCCTGGACGTTGATAAAATGATCGCCGAACTACATATCGACTACGCAACTGACATAACCTGCTGTACACAATAATTCTGCTACACGAATGCATATAACACCTGCGCAACTGAACAAAGCAGTTACTGCCATCCAAATGCTGTTGCCCCTCGAATATCCTGCAGATGCCATTTTAAGGCGTTTTTTTCAGCACAATCCAAAACTCGGCGTGCATGATCGTGCTTTTATTGCTGAAACAGCATTTGGCATGCTGCGCCATCGATTTTTTCTGGAGCGGTGTATTAATCCGGTCACACCCCGCTCGTTGCTGCTTGCATACCTGGTCCGGTTTCGAAACGTTGATATACGCAAATTCAAAAGCTGGGCTCAGGATTCTGAAATGAAATGGTTACAGACTCTCCATACGATCGAACTGAAATCTCAACCGCTGACTGTCCAGGCAGAATTGCCCGAATGGCTGATTGAGAAACTGAGGCGATTCATGTCAAATGATGCCATACTCAGGCTCGGGCTTTCGCTACAAAACGCCGCGCCGCTGGACGTACGTGTAAATACATTGCTGACCAAACGCGAGCATGTTCTCGAGACACTCATAAATGAGTGCTTTTCCGCAGAAGCAACATCCTTTTCTCCCTGCGGTATCCGCTTGCACAGCAAGCCTGCAATCAATCGTCACCCACTTTTTTTATCCGGCAAAATTGAAGTACAAGACGAAGGCAGTCAATTACTAGGTTACCTAATGGCGCCAAAGCGTGGCGAAATGATAGTGGATTTTTGCGCTGGCGCTGGTGGAAAAACGTTACTGCTCGGTGCACTCATGCATTCGAAAGGCCGTGTATACGCTTTTGATATTAATGAAAAAAGATTAAATAATCTGAAACCGCGCCTCAAACGTTCAGGATTATCCAATGTGCATATTCAACGCATTGCCAACGAACACGATCTTAAAATAAAGCGTCTTGCAAAAAAAATCGACCGGGTGCTGGTTGATGCACCATGCAGCGGTTTGGGAACACTACGCCGCAACCCTGATTTAAAGTGGCGCCTGACACCACAAAGCATTGAAGAATTAAAGGCTAAACAGTCCTCAATTCTGTCAGCAGCGGCTACCATGGTAAAACCGGGAGGACGATTGGTGTACGCAACCTGCAGTTTTTTGCCTGAAGAAAACCAGCGCATAATTGAGAATTTTCAATCAAGCAATGCAGAATTCGATTTGCTAGACTGCTCCGAACTGTTGGCAGAGCAGAAAATTATGGTTAATACCGGAAAATTCCTACAGCTATCGCCCGACACACATAAGACTGATGGTTTTTTTGCAGCTGCGCTAGAGCATAAAAAACGATAGCATCAAGCTCTACATTCTGACCGTGATAACGAAAATATTTTAAGCCGCCCTTTTGTTATCGGCAGTATGTAACAATACGGGCAAAATGACTAATACGCACACCAGCGTCAACACAACACCGACCAGCAACAGCAGTCCCATACTGGCGGTGCCCTGATGTTGCGAAAAAATTAGACTGCCAAAGCCGGCCATCGTCGTTAATGCACTATAATAAATCGCGCGCGTTGTACTGGTATGCAGTAAATTTTCATACGCCTCCCCATTATTGCGACTTCTGTGAACCATATGAACGCTGCAATCGATTCCGATACCCAAAATCAGCGGCAAAGCAATTACATTGGCGAAATTAAATGGCAAACCCAAAAATACGGTTACCGCACCTGTAAACAGTGCTGCAAGCAGTAGCGGCAACAAAACGAGCACGGTCGATTTTATATTTCTGAGTAGTATTAGCAATGCGACTATAACCCCGATAAATGCCAGTGAGAAGGCATGTATAAACGCGTCCACCACTGCTTTACCGGCCTCGAGGCTGATGACGGGCACACCCGTTGCGCCAGGCGTTATATGCTGAACCGCACGCACAAACTGTTTCAATGCATCGTTGTCATCGATATTCTCAGTTGGATAGACCGCAATGCGGTAGACGCCATTTCCGCTCAGCCAGTGCATTCTGACTGACTCCGGGATATCCCGCAGTGTGAACGGCAAAGCATTTAAAGCAAGCTGCAGGCGCTGAATGGACACAGGCAGTAAATGCAGCAAGTCGTGTTCAACCGCGGACAGCAGCTTTTGCTGTGCTAAATCTTCAGTAGGTGTATCCAACTGTGATAGCAGGTTAAGTATTGATGTATGCAGGTTTTTTGCCGCACGGGCGGAGGTGTGCGCAGGCTGCTCGTCAAGAAAGCGTGCCAGTGCGCTTTGTAAATTCAGTAGTGCTGCTCGCTGCAAATCCACATCTATGCGTTCTTGGGTAGTCGACGCAAATGAAATCGGCCCGAGTGTCATCGCCATCTCTGCGATCAAGTGAAGTTTTTCTTCCTGATCATCGGGTACAAAATCCAGTATGGAGATGACTTTATCCACTTCCGGTAACTCGGATAGCTGTTGAACGAGTTGTTCGGTCTCGCTACGGCTATTCGCCAGGGCAATAATATGCCACGGCGAGTCCTCTGCATTCTCCAATAAATCACGGAAAGTCATCACAGATTCCGCTCGCGGATCGTTCAGATTGAGCAGATTATAATCAAATCGTATCTTCGGTAACGCGAATACCGAAAGCAACACAGCCAATACCGTCAAAAGATAAACGCTTTTTCGGGCATGTATCGGCCATTCCAGGGCTGTATGCAGCGGCTGAACAGAAATCAGCGGTTTGATGGGCCGGATCGGGAAGAATCGTTGTAAAGCAGGCACAATCGTCAATGTTACCAACAGACTGATAATCATGCCTGAGCCGGAGATCAAGCCAAGCTCCGCAACACCATCGTAGGATGTCGGTATAAATGCATAAAAACCGATTGCCGTGGTTATCGCGCAGATTGTCAAAGCTTTTCCGATATCACTACCTGCTGTGGGCAGCGTTTGAATAACCGGAGCACCGGTTTTTCTGATTTCTTCGTGTCGCAACAAAAAATGTATTGCATAATCCACGCCCAGTCCAATGTACAACACTGCAAAGGCAATTGAAATCAGATTCAAATGACCCACGGCAAACGTCGCAAAGGCAGCCGTTAAAATAAGTCCAAGCACGAGACTGAACATGACCGTCATGATTGCGCCGGCAGTGCGTAATGCCATCAGCAAAACTGCAATAACCAGAACCAGCGCCAGTATTCCGGCATCTTGTGCGCCGCGCATGGCGCTGTGCAGTTCATCATACGCGAGCGCCGCTTCGCCTGTAATACGCAATTGCTCAGGCGCATCGCGTGTTAAACCGATGTCCAAGGCCGCCTCACGCACGGCATTCAACGAGTGCTCGGCGGCGAATAACTGCGTATAGTCATGTTTGGGCCTGGTCAGGACCAGCTCCTGATACAAACCGGTTTGTTGTTCTGCATCTAACAGTATTTGCCACGATAGCGCACGTGGCGCTCCCGCAAGCCGGGCATCCAACGTTGCACTGATACTGTTGAACACGGTATCAAGTTCCAGATTTCTGCCTTTGCTGACCTCATTTACCGCCTCGGTCAATACCGAAGCAAACGTATTCAGTGTCAGATTCTCAGCCAAACGCGCAATCAACGGTTGAGCTGTGGCAAGCTGATCGGTAATGGCCTCCAGTTCGGGAATGCTTTTAAAAAGCAGACCGTTTTGTTCAAAGAATGAATCGCCACTCAAATAACTGGCTTCGTAGAAATGCGTTCTGTCATTCTGAAGGTAGCGGGTTAACCGTTTAGCGGCCGCATGTGCTTGCTCTGGTGTAGGCGCATCCACTACCAGCAGCAGCGCATCTTCGTATTGTGGAAAAGCTTCTTTGTAACGTTTGTGGTTAACACGAAAAGGTACATCTTCTGACAGCATGTCCGTTGTATCAGTATGCACCCCAAGATTATTAGCGGTATACAGCAGACTGAGTCCAGCCACGACAACCGCCAAGACAATGAACCAAATGGCTTTTTGATAGGAAAAGATTGTCCAGCGTGTAAAAAAACGGTTACCTGCGCCATTTGAAATCTTCACAAAAAATCCTTTTAAGCACGCACATTCCTACAACTTAATAGTGATAAGTTGACAGCGTCATCAGGCATTGGTTGATTCGATTATTCGCTGTGCTCAGCCTCTGCGATTTTGACATTTAGCATATCTATTAATGACTGAAACCCTTCACGCTGCAGGATTGACCGATATTCACTACGTTTAATTGCCAGATCACTCACGCCATCAAATAGAATGTTGATAATCAGCCATTGCTTTGCAGGTTGATGCAGCACATAATCAAAACTGACAGCACCACCATCGCTCTTGATAAGCTGACTACGCACCAGTTCTTGATCTCGCGGCAAATCACGTTGCTCAATAAACTCAAATTGTTCACCATTGTATTGTTTAAACCGGCCAGCATATGTCGCGATACTGAGTTGACGGAATGTTTCTATGATTAGATTCTGTTCAGATGCATCCAGTTCATGCCAGAGAGTTGCACCAAGAATTGTTTTGATAATCAATTCAATATCATGTGTCTGGTTGATCACCTGCGTTAAGAATTTCACACGTTCCGAATAGCGCATTTGCTCGCCCTCACGCATAGCTTGCAATACGGACTGCTGCAAATAAGATACCACAGCGCGTGCACTATCCGGTTCGGGTTCATTTGCGCGCAAGACACCAGCAAAGGCAATCAAAAATAACGACAGCATCACAACAACGTTTGAACCCAGCACCCAGCTTTTTTTTCTAATAGTCTGTTTTGCTTTCATATTGACGGTCTTTCCAGCGTGCGCGTTCGCCACGCCAATAACGTATTGCAGAAGCCCATGTCATGGCAAGATAAAGTGTGCCAATAACTGGCAACGTCAATACCCAGAGTGGTGAACGATGATAATAAATCAGAGTTGGTCTGTATGCCAAGTACATGGCCGACCATGCGATTGCACTGATCATATAAGTTTTCAGATCCGGCAGCAACAAAAATACGAATGGCGCAAACCAGAACATCGATACCATCATCGCGGTACAAAATATCAGTAATAGCAACGAATAATTCAACTGGGTGTACGCTGTTCGCGATACCATTTCCCAGATCGTATCCAGTTTATGATAACCACGATGAATGCGGGCTGAATGACTTAACCCTATCCAAATTTTGTTACCCGCATGTTTGATACGTGCAGCCAGCGTACAATCGTCTATCAGTGCATTATGTAGACTGCCGAAAGCGCCTACCAAGCGCAGTGCCCGCGTTTCTATCAGTATGCAGCCGCCCGCAGCGGCAGCCATTCGGGAAGCAGGTTTGTTAGCCAGACCAAAAGGATATAGCTGTTTGAAGAAAAAAATAAATGCAGGCATGAGCAAGCGTTCCATACTGTTGTTTAGAGGCGGCGCAGCCATCAACGACACCAGAACACATTGCTCATTTTTTGCTTTTTTTAGCAGGGTCGCAATAATACCGGGCGATAAAGCAATATCCGCATCAAGTAATAATGTATAAGCGGTACGCACTTCCCGCAAACCTTGCTCAAGCGCCCAAAGCTTGCCGCTCCAGCCCGCTGGCGGGGCGGTCCCAGTTATAACCTGTGCACCGATCTTCCGGGCCAGCTGTGCAGTAGCGTCCGTAGATTGATCATCAATAACAATGATCTTTATACCGGTTCCCTGAATCTTGACAGTTTCAAGCGTATAGTCAATAAACTGTGCTTCATTGCGCGCGGGAATCAACACGGTAACATCGCCAAGATTCTGCGGCAATGACATTTGTGATTCAGGCTCTATTTGCTCACCAGTGCCTGCCGGGCGCCAAGGAAACAGCAGTATCGACCACCAGCCAATAACACCCAGCGCAGCACTCAACAACCCGACCAACAACGGATCAACCATAAAAAGATTATTATCCCGGAAGAAACTCAGTGCACTGATGCTATTTACTGATCACACCGCACGACGATACTGCCTGCGGGCATTGGCACCATCTTTCAAAGTTGATGGCTGCTTAATTATTTATTTGTAATCGTAACGGCAATGTCCCTCAGCTTTTTGTCTTTCTTCCCCGCCTCAGTAGCCCACTGCGGTATGGGTTCCGCAACCATTTCACCGGTCGTTTTTGGACCCTTAACAGAAGTTACAAAAGCTTTCCAAGGATGGCGTAATGTATCTTCAACTGCAGTGGCTTCATAACCACAATGCGCCATACACTGGGCGCATTTCGGATTGTTGGCGTTGCCGTATTTCTCCCACGGCGTAGTATCAAGCAATTCCTGAAATGTAGCGACATAACCTTCATCAGCCAGAAGGTAACAAGGTTTTTGCCAGCCAAAAACATTGCGCGTCGGATTGCCCCAAGGTGTACACTTATAATCCTGATTGCCCGCCAGAAAATCAAGATAAAGCGCTGAATGATTGAGCCGCCATTTACGTTTCAGTTTTTTACCTAATGCAAAAATACCGCGAAATAATTTTTTCGTATCGGCACCCTTAATAAATACATCTTGCTTCGGTGCATGCTCATAACTAAATCCAGGCGCAATTGTTGCACCTTCTACACCGAGTTCCATGGCATAATCAAGGAATTCGACAACATCTTCCGGCGTTTCGCCCTGAAATAAAGTACAGTTAACTGTAACTCTAAATCCTTTTTCAAGTGCAATTTTGATAGCCTCAACCGCGCGGTCAAACACACCCTCCTGACATACTGAGGCATCATGCCTTTCTCGCATGCCATCCAGGTGTACCGAAAATGTTAAATAAGGCGATGGAGTATAGTCATCAATCCTTTTTTTCAGCAGCAACGCATTGGTACATAAATAAACATATTTTTTTCGTTCAATGATACCCGCAACAATTTGCGGCATTTCTTTATGCAGCAAAGGCTCGCCGCCAGGTATGGAAACCATAGGTGCGCCACATTCATCAACAGCCTGCATACACTCATCATACGACAGCCGTTTGTCCAGAATTTCTTCCGGGTGTGCAATTTTTCCGCAACCCGCACATGCCAAATTACAACGAAATAGCGGTTCCAACATTAATACCAGTGGATATTTTTTAACTCCCAAAATCTTTTGCTTCATCAAATAAGTGCCTACAGTGATTTGTTGGCGTAAGGGTACTCCCATGGGAAAAACCTCCAAGATCTTGAATCGATTGCAGTAAATAGTTGCAAATAACGCTAAGCTTTATGCGTCAGAAAGAAAGATACTAAACGTATCAATCTATGACAAATGCATACAATCGATTAATAAATGTATTTATACACACCCGGATTCGAAAACACCAAAATTTAAGTATTAACTATCCTGATAATGAATGCCGGGATTATATCGCATTCCTATATTGAAGCAGAAATACCAGCCCATGTTATTCTTATTCGCTGTCAATACAGTTTTCTCAAAACAAACAACGAAACAGTTAATTGCTGAAATTTAGCGTATGATAGTAGCCTCTTGTATGATTTGTATAAATACAACACATACCTGGGTAATGCCATTTTTAATGGCGTTCATAGCTGCAGCCTTCTACTATTTAGAATGGGCTTTATTTTTAGCTCATATTCTTTTTCCTTGAAATATTCCGGCTAGCACCCCAATATTTTAGTTACTGATGGAGTGCCATCGACAGGTTAATACAACCGCTTAAAAATCTACACCAAGCATTCGCAAAGTTTCCTTGGTGAGCTCACCCGTTGCAAGATTATTGTCTTGTTGAAAGTTTTCGATGGCAGCTAGTGTTTTTGGTCCACTGATACCATCGACTGGCCCTGGGTTATAACCGGCGTTGGCCAATGCTTGTTGAACACGACGTATCAGATCAGGTGTTGCTGTCACAACTTCTTGAGAGTCTTCAAATACTTCAGCAGCCGGATCTACAATTGTCGCTTCAAGTGTTTCTGCCGCATCCTCTTGCATTCCACTGACGGTTTTTTCAGCTTCAGTAGCCATTTCTTCCGCAGCACCCATCATCATATCGGCCGCTTCGCTCGTTTTTTCCGTTACAGCTTCCATCGATTCGTTTGCTGTTTCTGCAGTTGCATCAAAGGTATCGCTTGTAGCATCGGATAAGTCATTAAGAATTCCTTCCATGGAATTCATTTCCTCTTCCAGATCGATATTACCAAACGGCTCGGTATCCTCCGCATTTTCATTGTCGACTACCCGTTCAGGCTCAATGATTGTTTCTAAACTTTGAACTGGCTCATCTGCCGCCATTCCCTGATTTTGATTTGTCGCATCTTCAGGCTCGTTACCGCAGCCGGATAACAATCCAGCAGTAAACAAAAAAACCACACTGACTGATAGAACTTTGATTTCGCTTAATTTCATTGGCACCCTCCGTACTTATGGAACATAAACAACAAACGATAACGTTCATATTGTTGCACTTATAATTAAAAATATTTCATTGGATTAGTTTGTTATCAAGCCACTGAAAACGACTATGTTGTCACGCTGCTTTGCTGCGTAACGAATAATTTCAAGCATAAATTCAGAATTTTCAGCTTTTTCCTAACTTACTGTTTGTCACGGAAACATTTTTCAGCAGCTCGTTTACTATTAACGAAAAATCTTCAAATTCGCCTACTGCTCGGCAATAGACTAATTTATATTGCAGCAAATTACCAATTTTTTTATTCTTATCAACTCACAATCTATAAATTGTACTGTGTTCGGTAATGAAAACATATTTATCCAGCAAAAACCATTTGTGTTTAATTGGCGGTGGTCACACTCATGTGATGGTGATCAGGCAATTACTAGCAAAACCACTGCGCAACACAGATATTACATTAATCAGCCCGGATGCACATACAGCCTACTCCGGTATGTTGCCGGGCCTGATCGCGGGTCACTATTCATTTGAAGAATGTCATATAAATTTACACCGTCTTTGCCAATGGGCGGGAATAAAATTTGTTCGCAGCTCTGTCGAGAGGATCAATCTTGATCTGCAGATCATTAATTGCTCAAGAATTCCGCCAATTAAATATGACCTGTTATCAATTAATATAGGCTCACATCCTGCTATACATGGCATTCGAGGCGCAGAAACTTACGGCCATGCAATCAAACCCGTTGGTAATTTCTTACTACATTGGTCTCTTTGGCTTAAATCTCATGCCGGATCAAGACGAAAACGACATATTGTCGTGATCGGTGGTGGTGCCGGAGGCATTGAAGTATTGCTCGCCATGCATTATCGTTTGCAAAACACAACAACTTTAGATGCCTCATACACACTTATTAACGCGGACTCGACTATTCTCGCCGCGCATAATAGCGCAGTACAAAATTTTTTTATAAGGCATTTGCAGTCTCTGAACATTACAGTAAAAAATGGCCGTGTCGCTTCAATTGATCGGCATCTGCTGCATTTACAGGATGGCTCGTCCCTGGAATATGATTTTGCTGTATGGGCGACACATGCCGGCGCATATTCATGGCCAGCAGAAAGTGGTTTAAGATGTAACACTCAGGGCTTTATAATGATCAATCAATATTTGCAAAGCATCGAACATCACAATATATTTGCCGCAGGTGATTGCGCCGCATTTTTACCAAAAGCACTACCAAAAGCAGGCGTATTTGCAGTGCGACAAGGAACCGTGCTCTCAAACAATATTATCGCAACATTCACACAAAAAAAGCTTATTCCATTCGAACCACAGCAACGATTTTTGAGTTTATTAACCACGGGCAGAAAGCATGCAGTGGTGTCACGAGGTTTGATTTTCTTGCAGGGAAAATGGGTCTGGCATTGGAAAAATTACATTGACCGAAAGTTTATGCAGCATTTTCACCCATAACCGTTAACCGCACCAAATTATTGCACCTCATTTTTGCACATTAACAAATGGAGATATCTCTTGCAACCACGCAATTTATTTTCACCGCCAGTATAATACGTTGCACACACTCACTTGAATTAAAGCCTGTTACCAACAGACACTATTCCTGCATGCACAGTTAAATTACTTCCGGCAGAGCCGGAGGCTTATCGCCTGAATCCATCAAAGATGGCAGTTTGTTAGCTGCCTAAAGTTTCACGCTTTTTTAGCGCATTAATCCGCAGGCACCGGCAAGGCGTGCTGAAGAAACGAGCAGCGTTAGAAGTTTGGAGGAAAGTTGGGACTTAATCTCGCTCCTGCTTCCGATGCAATTTGAAATTTACTGTAAGAACACAGCATTAAATTTGTTTCCTGAAAGAACATGTGATTGAGTTTAATAATTTCAGGAATTGTGGCGGTGTTGGCTGTCGGCCATGGTGAAATAGCACCAGCTATGACCCCGCCATCAATAGGGCAGAATCGAAATTTATCCTTTGGATACAGCTGGATATGGTTGCGACAACGCGTAATTTTTGTTATCATTCCGGTGTTTAAGCAATTGAAATCAATAATCAATCTGGTTTGTCTATACACTCCTGGCCATTATCGCGCATTTTACCTTTCACGTACCGTCAATCTGCTGCGGTGCCTGCAAACACTGTTTAGGCTATCGCATAGCCAGCGTCGATACACATTCATGGCTTCATCAAAACTTCCCTGGTCAGTCCTGTGGGCTGCGTTATGATCTTTAATACCGTTAACTGATAAATGAAAAGGCCTGGCTTAACCAAAATTGTCACAATAGGCTTTTCTCTAACTTATTGAGTAATACTGGAGAATAAGGCAACGGTCCATTGTAATTTTATCATCTTGGCAGCGCGAAACTGACACGCTCCAGCTCCAGGCTTTGTCCGTATGAATGAAGACAAGCCTTATGCGCACCAGGACCGGATTCGCGGATCTGTAACAATACCTAATGGTTTCACTTAACCAAGATTAATAGTAACCCCAATAGTCAAGACCCGCTGTTGTGTTTAAACTTGTTTTCAAGATGAACAAGTTTATT
>NZ_FOGH01000107.1 GCF_900111165.1 Nitrosomonas sp. Nm51 | reverse complement strand
TTCGTTTGGTAATGGATAATCTGAATACCCATACGGGGGCATCGTTATATAAAACCTTTGAACCTTCTGAGGCGCGTCGTATTTTAGACAAGCTGAAGTTTCACTATACGCCGAACATGGCAGCTGGTTGAATATGGCAGAGATTGAATTTAGTTTATTGTCCAGGCAGTGCATGAGTGATCGTATGGCGGACAGGCAATATTTGACTCAGGAAGTAGACGCTGGGTAAAGCAAAGAAACATGAAAAACAGTGAAATGAACTGGCGCTTTACGACGGAAGATGCTCGCATTAAATTAAAACATCTTTATCCGTCATTTTAAGGTGGACGATGTACTAGTGTTTAATTGCAAAAATAATGTGTTTTATTTTTCAGATCAATCAATTGTTTTGTAATGAAATATTCTTTAAAAAGTATATGCCGAATTGATGCAATTAAACACTAGCGTAAACTAATAACAGGCCAGCCCTTTGCCTCAGCATGCTTTTTTAGCGTGGCATCTGGATCAACAGCAACTGGGTGGGTTACTTTACTTAACAACGGCAGGTCATTTAAGGAATCACTGTAAAACCAGCTTTGTAGAAAAGATAACCATGTCAGATTATGCCAATCAAGCCAATCTTCAAGCCGATCAATCTTACCTTCTCTAAAACTGGGCGTACCTGAAACTTTACCTGTAAATTCGCCATTTTTCTCCTCAGGATTTGTAGCAATCAAATTATTGACTCCAAGCATTTGCACTATTGGGGTAGTTACAAAACTATTTGTTGCTGTGATAATAATACACAGATCGCCGTCCAGCATATGACTTTGTATCAGTTCTTTTGCACCCGGCGCGATGAGTGGCTTGATTTTTTTTTTGATGAATTCACATCGCCATTTTTCCAGCTGACTTCGAGAATGTCTTGATAATGGCTTAAGCTGAAAATCTAAGAATTCATGAATATTTAAGGTGCCAGCTTTGTATTGCTCGTAAAATTCAAGATTACGGGCTTCGTGCAACTCACGATCTAATGCTTTTTTTTCAATTAAAAATTGTGCCCACTCAAAATCACTATCGCCTGTGATTAAAGTATTATCCAAGTCAAATAATGTCAGTTTCATAATATTAAATACTTGTTATAACTTACCGTTCAGTAGTTTTTTTAATAAAGGAATCGTAATTTGGCATTGGTGAACTAAAGAAAATCGGTCTAACGCATCAAGTATCATCATCAGCGATGACAAATCGCGTTGAGTATGATGTAACAGATATCGGCAAACTGCATACTTTAAAACAAATCCTCGTTCAATGGCTTGCTGCTGCAACGCTTTTATTTTTTCTTCTTCGGTTAGTTCGTGAACTTGATAGACGAGACCTGATCCTAACCGTGTTACTAAATCTCGTCGCAGATTTAGCTGCACTGGCGGGAATAAACCGCTGACCAGCAAAATAGCATTCCCATCTTCCCTGAATTGATTATAGATATTGAACAATGCCACTTGTGCTGCATCATCTAACAATTCTACATCATCGATGGCTACACAACGCGGATCATCTATCAACTGAACACCTTGACTTATCTCGCCAGGAAAATAGTAGGCTGCGTCTTTACTTTGTAGATAAAAACCTACTACGGCCTGCAGCAAATGGCTTTTTCCACATCCAGAATTACCCCAGATATAAAAAAAGCGTTCCTTTTCGTGAAAAAAAAGCGTTTTTTTTAACGTTTGTATTAACTCAAAATTACGCCCAGGCACAAAATTGTTTAACGAAGGTGTTACTGGCAGCTTAATGTCAAGTAGTAATTGCTCTTCTGAAAAGCCGATCATCTAGCAAAGTACCAAATAAATCCAAATAGTTACTTATACCATAAGTTAACAACACCAAAATAGGCATGAGCGAACACATCTAATTTAATCGCTTACTAACCGGGTAGTAGTAGCTTACATTCCAGCAATTGATTTATCACAAACACACAAAATACAAAGCGCCAACGACTTTTTCCCTCTTATGCGCGTATCTTAGCCTTTGAAATGGCGCTTCCGTAACGTTTTTTTAAATCTGAGAAACACTTTTAAAACAGCTACGCAGAAGCTGCTTCTTTGAAATGCCTCATTTTATTTTGTTGAGCGCCATGCTCGGCGACGCAAATATCAACACCGGTATATTGTATATTATCCTGACTCACAGCATATTTCGGCGATATTTTGTTACAAATACAAAATGGTACTGTATCTTGAAAGCTGTATGACTGCCATAACGATAGTCCATGATACTCCCCTATTTTTAGTATCACGGTACGTTCAAAATTTTAAAAGATAAATCTTACTGCCTTAAAGGCGGTGGTTTTAACCTTACTTCGGACTAATAAAATCACATTACCCAGGTTAATACTTCCGATCTTGCTTTTTTTCAAAGCATAAGCGGTGAATGCTTGCTGCAATGATGATTCTATTAACCGGCCTTGGTAAGATGTGTAATTAGCTGTGTTACATGTGTCATTTCATACAACGCGCACGAAATTTAAGAACGATTTGATAGGTTGCATCGCATTGCACTCATAATGTAAAAAAATAACCATAGATTCGAACAAAAAAGCCGGTACACCGGCTGTCATATGACAGTGGTGTACCGGCGTTGTTGCTTGTTACTTGTTACTTGTTACTTGTTACTATTTTAGAGT
>NZ_FOGH01000012.1 GCF_900111165.1 Nitrosomonas sp. Nm51 | reverse complement strand
TCAAAAGTTGGTGTAAAAACAAAACGGTTAAAGGCAGGTTGGGATAATGATTATCTGCTACGAATTATTGGAGTAATTTAAGCCCGATTGCCCTGGCGCCGCAGTGTGCCCGCCAGACGCGCCCAGGTGTTACAGTTATTTATGAACGACTCCTAAAAATTGAAGTACCAAAAGGGAAGGCAAGAGGAAGGCAAGACGGGTAAGAATATTGTTTTTTCTGGAAAAATAACAATAACATGTTGTTTATAATGTATAACAAAGATATCAGTTGATCTAACCAGGCAAACCCAAACAAAATTCTTTCATCAAAGCATTATTGCGGATGGCCGCATAGGGAAAAAAGAAACTTCAGTTTAGTAACAACGGCGTGAGAAACTCACATCTAAATTAACTTTTCCGGCAGTTAAGATTTACTGAGTGATCGCTTTATAAGTTCACCAGCAGTTTATTGGAAACTGGTGACAGACTGTTGATGGCCGATTGCCGCCAAAATCCGACCGTCAGCTTTTACTGCCGTTTGACACTATCCGTCAGATCAGAATGAAATAATACAATTTACAGCATCCGGGTTCTGTCTCCACCGGCAAAACCAATCAACGGTTCAGTGGTCTGTTTACCGAACGCAATGACCTTGAATAACTCGCCCATTTCAGCCGGGCTGACTAGCTTTTGCAATTGATTGGCCAGCGGCAGGTAGTTCTGCACATCTTCCGCCGGCGTCCGGGCGAGTATCTCCGTCGCTCCGCAATTTAACAAAAAATGCGCCTGCGTAGTGTAACCCAGTAATGACAAATCCGTATTCTCAACTGCCGCGACCAGTGCACTGAAATCGACATGGCTGGTTATGTCCTGTAACCCAGGCAGGAAAAAGGGATCATGATGCACATGATGCCGGTAGTGGCACATGAGTGTACCCTGATAGCGTTGCGGATGATAGTATTCGCCCTGGCCAAATCCATAGTCGATCAGTATCGCCGCACCGGAACACAGTATGCCTGCCAGGGTTTGCATTAGATACGCAGCGTTCAGATTGATTTCGCTGATATAGCTAAAATCAACCTGCTGTTCCGGGGTCATCAACCTGGACAACGCCGACGCAGTCATTCCGAGCGCCTCATTGTCGATCGGCCGGTCTTCCCAGGCAAACTCACCGGCACGATCATGTTGCACCCAGGTAACACCCCGCTCAAAGCATTGATTGCCCTGCCATTTCACTAAATGAACAGGCAACGCATCCAATACTTCGTTTGCCAGAATGGTACCGGCAAATTGATCGGGAAGTTGCGTAAGCCAGCTTACGCGCGTCTTCAAATTCGGTATCTTATCGGCCAGCAGGTGTTGTTGACGCTCGCGCAACTCTGCGCTGACTTCGAGAATATAATAGTGTCGCGGCAGGCAATTCTGCCGCTCCAGTTCCTGCAGCAGATCTACCGCAAGTTTGCCAGAACCTGCTCCCAACTCGAGTATATCGGCGGCGCCGTTTTGTCCGGCAACCCAATCGGAAATCTGCCGTACTTGTGTTGCCAGCGTATAGCCGAATAATGCGGAAATTTCGGGTGCTGTAACAAAATCGCCGCTGCCACCCAGCTTTGTGGCGCCGCCGTTATAGTACCCGAGCCCGGGTTGGTACAGCGCATATTCCATATAACGTGCAAACGGAATCCAGCCACCGGCAGATGCTATTGCGTCGCGAATAACCGACTGCAGTTTTCGACTGTGCGTCAAAGCAATATCATCGCATGTTGGCAAATTCGATAATGCTGAACGGGTTATGTGTGTGGTATCGACAGACATCGTTAAATCAGTTTCATTATGATAAATTGCAGTTTAAATCTGATTTGTGCGCTTTCAAAACGCACAAAATAACTATCAAGTATTTTACGGGAGATCACCGTGCAAGGAAAAGTTGTTCTGGTAACAGGGGGGGCAAAACGCGTAGGCGCGGCAATTTGCCGGCGGCTTCATGCGCAGGGTGCAGTGATTGTCATTCATTATCGCAGTTCAATGGAAGAAGCGCGCGCACTGCAACATGAGCTTAATCAAAAAAGAGCCGATTCGGCTTCACTGGTACAGGCAGATTTACTGGATACCGGTCTGCTGCCGGATCTTATCGAAAAAACTGTAACGCGTCACGATCATCTGGATGTTTTAGTCAATAATGCCTCCAGCTTTTTTGCAACACCGTTGTCTGCATGCACAACCGATGCATGGAACGATCTGATCGGCAGCAACCTGATGGCGCCGTTATTTCTGACACAGGCGGCCGAACCGTATCTTAAGACGCAACGCGGTTGCGTGATCAACATTGTGGACATCCATACCGAGCGGCCGTTGAAGAATTTTGTCATCTACAACGCAGCGAAAGGCGGTTTACAGGCGCTTACCAAATCTTTGGCGCTCGAAATGGCGCCCGATGTGCGCGTAAACGGTGTATCGCCCGGGCCCATTATGTGGCCCGAAAACAGTATCTGGTCAGATACTCACCAGCGCGAAAAGATTATTCAGGGAACATTGTTAAAATGCACCGGCGAACCGGACGACATCGCAAAAACCGTGCAATTTTTAATTGATGATGCGCCATATATAACGGGTCAAATTATTGCGGTGGATGGTGGACGAAGCATTCATTTGTAATCAGCCGGTCAATTATTCGCCAAATGCATTTTTGATCCATTGAATGACCGGATTGCGCACACCCGTAATCAGCACTGCGTCAAAGCGGCATGCAGGCATACTACCCAGTCCGGACAGGTAATGCCGCGCCGCGCGCAACAGTCTGGTTTGTTTAGCCGCCGTGATACTACCGGCAGCGCCGCCAAAAACATCGCTGGCCCGCATTCTGACTTCGATAAAAACCAACTGCTTTCCTTCAGACATGATCAGGTCAATTTCGCCAAAACGGCAGCGGTAATTTCGCGCTTTCAGCACAAGGCCCTGGCGCAGCAGATAGGCTGCCGCCATTTGTTCAGCATCACTGCCTTTCATATAACGGGATTAGCGTCATTTTTCCAGGACCTTGACTTTGCCGTCATCGATTTTTGCGGCGACCGGTTCGCGGATAAAATATGCCGGTCCCGCAAACCGGATGTCGCCGGTAACGCCATCAAATGCTATACCATAGGGCGAATGCATTTGCAGCATATGTCGCATTAACCGGAATGCATCGATACCAAGCGCAAAAAGGCGCTCGCTATCCTTGTCTCTTGTTCTGTCCGAGCTGCGGTAGGCCATGACGGCGGGATGATCGGGCTGCAGCAACCAGGGCATATCCACAAACCGGATACCGTTGAGATCGTGATTAAACAACGGATCCTGACTGGTGACAAAAATCTGTGAAGTCGCATACACGGGTGTTTGCGGATTTAAATAGGATCTGATACGGCGCGCTTTATTCGCATCCAGCGCCAAAAAAACAACATTCTCGTCACCACCGGTATATCTTCGCAATTGCGAAAAAAAAGACTGCGATTCTTCGTATTCGATCGATTCCGCCGTATTGCCGAATTCGGACAGCCAGCGGTCGGCAAATGCCCTCTGCAGGCGCCGCGACAATCCGCTGCCGTCTTTTATGACGATGACATGGCTTTTTCCTGTAGACAGGGCTATTTCAGCTGTATAAGCGGCTTCGGACTCCGACTGCAAGCCGAATAAAAACAAATTCTGCGGCAGCATCATATCATTGTCCGTCGCATTCAGTGCCAGTGTCGGCACCGCGACCACATGACTGGAAGCTAGCGCCGTAACCCCGTTCCGTGTGAGCGGACCAACAATAAATACGGCGCCGGCATCCAGCGCCTGATGGTACGTGATCAAAACATCCAGCGGATCATCCGTTGTCGAATAAATGCGCACCATCAGCGGTAACGCTTCTTCGCGTTCCGCCGCAACAGTAAAACCCTGTTTTACCATTTCCGCCGCCGTACCGAATGTCTGTGACTGCAGCGGCAGAATCAGCGCAACATGCGGCACCACTGTATAACCCGGCATGGGCGCCGAGGCAGCATCCGGAAAATACCCCTCCGGGTGAGTAGCAAAAACAGACTGGCTGCCGTATAGTGTTATACACCCCAGCCAGATAACAAGATAAAAACGCACGATGTAAAAGCGTCGCATTGTAATCATTTTATGTCAGTTAAAAGTGCATTATATGTGGTAGCAACGCCAATAGGAAACCTCAACGACATCAGCCTGCGCGCCATACAGATACTTGGCCTTGTTGATGTCATCGCAGCCGAACACACTCAAAATTCGATGCACTTATTATCGCATCATCGTATCACTGTAAAAAACACCAAGCTGGTTGCTCTGCATCAACATAATGAAAAAAATACAGCCGACAAAATTCTCGCTTTTTTAGCAGCGGAAAAATCCATCGCATTGCTTACCGATGCGGGCACGCCGGCCGTCTCCGATCCCGGCGCACTGCTGGTGCAGCGTGTTCGCGAGCATGGCTTTACAATTATACCGATACCGGGCGCTAATGCGGCCATCTGCGCACTGTCCGCAGCAGGCATTACAAACCCGCACTTTTTGTTTTATGGCTTTTTGCCAGCAAAAGCCGGTCTGCGCCAGCGCGCGCTGGCCGCACTTGCTGCATCACCATACACATTGATTTTTTATGAGGCGCCGCACCGTATTCTTGAATGCCTTACTGACATGACCGCCATTTTCGGCGCACAGCGCCAGTTAACTATCGCCCGTGAGTTGACCAAATTATTTGAAACCATTCATACCTGCACATTCGATGAAGCAGTCATGTGGATAAATGCCGACAGTCACCGTCAAAAAGGTGAATTCGTTCTGTTGGTTTGTGGTGCGCAAGCTGAAGAAAAACCCCGTATCAGCAAACAAGCACGAAACACGCTCAGGGTGTTACTGGCGGAATTGCCTTTGAAACAGGCCGTGAAACTGACCGCCGAAATCTCTGGAGAAAACAGGAGTGCTTTATATCAGATCGCCCTGTCACTAAAAAGCTGACTTTGCAACTGATAGAACACACTGCGTATACTGTGACTTCTGTGTCCTGTAACCGTTTTTTTAACACCCTCTAATGTAATTATGTAATTCTGTTTGGATATGCCTCATACACTGCAAATCACCCGACCTGATGATTTTCACCTGCACCTGCGCGATGATGCACAAATGCAGGCAGTACTGCCTTTCTCCGCCAGGCAATTCGGGCGCGCCATCATCATGCCGAATCTGAAGCCGCCTGTTGTAACGACAGACCAGGCATTGGCATACCGGCAGCGCATTCTGGCAGCATTACCCGGCAATCTCAACAACACCTTTGAGCCGCTGATGTCGCTTTATTTAACCGACAATACCAAACCCGACGAAATTCTACGCGCAAAAGACAGCGGCCGCATTCACGGTGTCAAGCTTTATCCCGCGGGCGCCACAACCCATTCCGATGCAGGCGTCACTGATATCACACGCAGCTATGCCACGCTGGAAGCAATGCAGAAAAACAATATGCCGCTGCTGATTCACGGCGAAGTTACCGATCCAGATGTTGATATATTCGACAGAGAAAAAATTTTCATCGACCACATACTGGCACCGTTAATTTACCGTTTTCCGGAGCTTCGCATTGTGCTGGAACATATTACAACCCAGGATGCTGTGGCGTTCATATCCGGTGCGCCCGACAACATTGCCGCCACGATAACCGCGCACCACCTGCGCTATAACCGCAATGCGCTATTCCTGGGAGGCGTGCGCCCGCATTATTACTGTCTGCCGATACTGAAGCGTGAGAATCACCGTCAGGCGTTGATCAGGGCCGCGACCAGCGGAAATAAAAAATTTTTTCTCGGCACCGACAGCGCGCCGCATACGCGCATGCTGAAAGAAAACAGTTGCGGTTGCGCGGGCATATTCACGGCACACGCCGCCATGGAATTGTATGCGGAAACGTTTGAACAGGCAGGCGCGCTGGACAAGCTAGAAGCGTTTGCAAGCTTCAACGGTGCCGATTTTTATCAATTACCGCGAAACAAGGCATCAATTACGCTCAGCAGGATCACCTGGCGGATTCCTGAAGTGATCCGTTACGCTACAGACACACTGGTACCGATTTGCGCGGGCGAGCAGCTTAACTGGAAATTGACTGCATCAGAGCATGACATTTAAATCAGAAGAAATCGACTGTTCCCGTTTCTTCATGTTCTACCAAATGCCCGCATTGGATAAGGTCTTCATAAAAATGGGTTTGATTTTTTCCATTATTTTTTGCAAAATACAGGGCCTTGTCAGCATTACCGATTATTTCTGCTGCAAGCAGACTGTTTTTATCAATATATGTCGCACCAATGCTGATTGTCACCGAATTAACCTGTGGAAAACGATAATCCTCGGTAACTTTACGAAACCGCTCCAGAACAGTTTGCGCTTCTTCTTTGCATTGAACACGGTAAATTACAACAAATTCTTCTCCGCCAAAACGAAACAGCAGGTCCTTGGCGCGGAAATTTTGTTTCATAATATATGATAACAGCAACAACACCTCGTCTCCGATAATATGTCCGAAGCGATCGTTGATCTGTTTAAAATTATCGATATCAATGATAGCCAGACAATATTTTTCCAATTCCTCCTGCGCTTTCCGTTTGTCCTCATCAACCTGTTTCAAAAGGCCATTGGTATCAAAATTCAGTGACAAGGCCTGAATTTTGTCGATACTCTGCTCAAATGTATGGCGGTTTAGCAAACCGGTCAGTTTGTCTTTCTGATTTTCGTCCAGCAGCTTGCGAAAGTTATCCGCAATCGCCAGCAGGCTGCTGATGACCAGCACCTCACTATTGGTTAGAGAATGCGGAAGCTCAAAAGACAACAGGCTCTCTATCTTTTGTTCACTCTTGACCGGATAGATAATCGAATAACATTCATTTTGATCATTTATAAACGGTTTTCTGGTTTTATCTACCCGGTTCAGTACAGACCTGATCTCTTCGGGTGTTTCGATCTCCGTTGCATCAATCGTCCGGGATTCGGACAAACACTGTTTAAGGCCATCTTCCGATGATGGCATTGAATACACGATCAAACCGCACCTTGAATAATCCTGACTTAGTTTATACATTGAAATCTGCTTTATTTTCAGTAACTCCGCCATGGTTTTCAACAGACTGAGTTCAAACAGTTCGATGTCCCGTATCGTCGTTAACGAGGCCAGTTTATCCAGCAAAGAAGGAATTTTTTCTTTTTTCTGAACATCAATCTTTGAAGAATATTCAGCCACACAGTCACCTGTTATCAAAAAGATCTTTAGTTTTTCATTACATGATATAGGTAAGTCGGGTTATAACAGCCATAACAACAATCAAAATCTCATTGCCGTGTTGTTTCGCACTATCATCCAGAGATTTCAAAGATTTCTTGCAAAAAACCAGCGACTGACTGGTAAGCGCGATTCGCCGCCGTTTCTCTGTAAACCGTCCCAAAACCGGGGTTATTTGCCACAGGATTGGTAAAAGCATGCATGGTGCCGCCATACACATGCACCTGCCAGTCTACGTTAGACTCGGTCATTTCCTGTTCAAACGCCAACACCTGCTCTGGCGGCACCATGGGATCGTCATGTCCATGCAGACACAATACCTTGGCGGTTATCGCTTCGTTCGCAACATCCCCCGGCGCGAATATGCCATGAATGCTGATCACTCCGCTCACATCGGCACCCGAACGCGCCAATTCCAATACGCACATGCCACCAAAACAATAGCCCATAGCCGCCACTTTCGAAACATCGACATACGGCAGATTCCGAGCTGCCTGCAGCGCCGCTGTTATCCTGCGTCTAAGCAGTGTCCGGTCGTCTGCAAACGGACGCATTAATGCACTATTTCCTTCGATATCTCCGTCTTTGCCAAACACGCTCTTTCCGTACATATCTAGCGCAAAACCGACATACCCCATTGCTGCCACTCTCTCGGCAGCTTTACAAGCAAATTCACGCCGCCCGCTCCAGTCATGCGCCACAAGCACAGCTGGTTTTGGTATAACCGCATCGTCTTTATAGGCCAGATAGCCTTCAAGCAACGTATCTCCATCCTGATAATCGATTGTTTGTGTAATCATAGTGTTCAGTCCTTCTTCAATTTCCATTTTCAATTTTTCGCCGTTCTTCATCAACCAGAACGACACCCGGAATATTCAATCGCAAACAAAGACTCGAAGCCGGTAGCCATTCGCGAACTGTCGCTGCAGACGGCTAACGCCTAACGCGGTCGGCTGTCCTGAAACAATTTTTGACAGGAATCGATCACTTGAAATTTGATATCACACCCGTATGCACTCGAAAAAATTCTGTTACGTCATTATAAAAATTTGTTCAGTTTGACATGCATTCCTTTATAATTCGCACCATGGGAAAATTATACACGAAGCGGTGCGAGATTGACCGGCACGTTATCAATCCGGCCTTGTAGAAATCATATAAATTCATTCTCATTCCGACCGCTCTCAGCAGCGCAGGGATCATAAATTAACAGGAGTTATACAAACAATGCATGATTTGCGCATCAAACCATTTTCAATTTTTATTATTTTTTTTGCAGTGATAAACACCGCATGGGCGGAACAGGTCGTCGTCAAGCGTGACCGTATCTTTATTGCCGATGGCGGTTTGATTGTTAAGGATCTGCATACCGGTGCGCTCGATCAGTGCACAGCGCCGCCATTACTCGATCCTGCCGGCAACGATGTAACCGCTCTGCTCAGCACCGCAACCGATGTGGTTGTCAAACATGATTACGCCGTTGTCACGATCCATCCACTTGATAGCGATGGCAGCCCTTTTGTCGACACCGTTACGGTCGATATATCGAACTGCTTCGAAATTAAAACAGTCACTGTAGACAAATGTATTTCAACCGTCGACATTGCGCGTGGTCTGCTCATTATTCCGTGTGTGGAATATAACGGATCATACCTGACCGTACATATGGACCGCCGTGGAAATTCAGATAACTGGAGAGTCGCTTTCTCCGGAAACAATTCAGCAATGAAACATTACCATCGTTACCATGACGATCACTACCATCATCATCATGATGATGACGACGATGATCATGATGATGACGATGATCATGATGACGACTGATTCTTCTTCAGCTTTAACATGCGGCACAGTCTTTTCAAGATCCGGCCGTTGCTGATCGCACACAGTCAGAATCGCTGACTGTGTGCGATCAGCTGCCTCTGCGACTACCGGGGCGCCATCCGAATCACCATCCACATAGATATACAACAGATACAACTGAAAATTCGCTAAAGCAGCTTATTTTGGCAGGCTATCCATTTGAAAGGCTATGCGCATTCACACCAGCATCATTTACAAGCTGCACCAGCTCCAGAAGACTCGCAACACCCGATTTATGCATAATATGGCTTCTGTGGATTTCAACGGTTCGATGGCTGATACCCAGATGTGCGGCAATTTCTTTATTTGAAAACCCCTGAACAATTAGCGCTATCACTTCTTTTTCACGTTCAGTTAACGTTGCTAAAAAATGTTTTACTTTGCGGTTATGTTTCTCCACCAGCAGTTGTTTTTCACATTCGGAAAACGCAGAGTGGATGCTTGCGATCAGTTTGGCGCGTGTAACCGGCTTAGTCAGAAAATCAAGTGCGCCAGCCTTCATCGCTTTGACGCTTTGGGGAATAGTGCCACAACCTGTAAGAAAAATTACCGGCAACATATAGTTACGGCTGTTGAGTAGCTTCTGAAGCCGCAAGCCATTCATGCCGGGCATATTGATATCAACAACAATACAGCCCTCGTCATCCGGGCTGCACTGCTCGAGAAACGCTCCAGCACTGTCGAATACCCGGACGGAAATACCTTCCTGCTTGATCATCAACATTAACGAATGACGCACTGCCGCATCGTCATCAATAATAAAAACGGTATAACGGCTGACAGTCATGACGCGTAAGGCAATGTAAAATGAAACTGCGCGCCATGCCGGAAATCAGGGTCAATCCAGAGCTGCCCGCCGTTGGCCTCTATCAATGCCCGGCTGATTGACAAACCCACACCAAATCCTGTCGGTTTCGTGGTAAAAAAAGGGTCAAATATTCGGCAGATCGTATTCCGGTCTATGCCCGGACCATTATCCTTGATTGTTACAATCGCCATATTTTCTCCCGATAATGTTTCTACTGTAATGGCAATTTCTGAATTAACAACATTCTCTGCCCGCATGGCTTCCACCGCGTTTCTGATCAAATTCACCAGCACCCTTTGTATTTGAATCCTGTTGGCCTTTACCGCAGGAAGGTCTGGCTTCAGATCCAGCGCAAGCTGAAATTCCCCGAATCCGTCATTACGTGTCTGCAACAATGCATCCTCTATAATACGGTTTAAATTCAGTGTTTCGGTCTGAACTTCACGGTTTTGCAGAAAACCGATTAGTTCATGCAGTTTTTCTCCAGCTTTCTGCGCCTGCTGCACACACCCGTCAAGCGCTACTTTCGCTCTATCACAATCGATTGGCGAAACGCTCAATGCGTGATGCGCAACTTCACCGTAAGCTGAAACAGCAGTCAGCGGCGAATTGATTTCGTGTGCAATGGCGGATGCGGTGATGATGGCAACCTGTTGGCTGAATAACGCTTCGGTCTCATTTCGCTGCTGCTGAAGCGTTTGTTCAAGTAACTTACGTTCTGTAATATCACGCGCAATACCGACTATACGTTTCGCTTTTCCGTTTTCGAACTGGGCCTGCCCCAGTGTCGCAATCCAGTGTTCTGTACAATCTGGTGGTTGCGCGAGTCGAAACTCGCCGCGGCATCGTCCATTTGCAGACAGGTCAATCGTTTCATCAAATACTGCCCTGCATTTTGCGCGGTCTCCCGGATGAATCGCAGCGAAAAATTTTTCCAGCGCCATATTTTCTCCGGCTTCGTTACCCAAAAGCCCGCGCATGCGTTCGTCACAATAAACCCGGCCGTTTACGCAATCGATATCGAATATGCCCGCACCAGCGGCCTGCTGAATCAGCCATAAGCGCTCCTCGTTCTCCCTCAGCGCGCTTTCAACCTGATAGCGCCGGTCTATGGCGTTTAACGTAGCTAATATATACAGATGTTTTTTGATCGTAATTGGACTGAGACTGATATCGACACTGATTTCTTCACCGCTGCGGTTCAACAGCCTAATATCTCTGTCGTTGCCCATCGGCCGCTTGCGCGGATGCTTGTAATACATAGCCCGATACCTGCGATGGTGG
The DNA here is from genome assembly GCF_900111165.1 of Nitrosomonas sp. Nm51. GTDB lineage: Bacteria > Pseudomonadota > Gammaproteobacteria > Burkholderiales > Nitrosomonadaceae > Nitrosomonas. The sequence goes on along the minus strand of NZ_FOGH01000012.1, from coordinate 61,804 downwards.
TCTCGAAAGCGATGCGGCACAAGCATTTCGATTTCCATACCGCAAAGTGCGTCATTTGGGTAACCGCATAAATGCTGTGCTGCAGAATTGGCCAGCACGATAGACCCTGATGTATCGACGAGTAACATCGCTTCAACCATTGCATCGAGCAACTTGCGGAAATTTCCGTCGCCGGGTGGCTCATTTGAAACATGTGCGGTGATTATTTTTTTACTCTCCGCAATTTCAGAGACTCATGACAAGGAATGCATGGAATTCCATGTTCGATCTGGATTAATGGATTGACTGACCTTACTATATATAAGGGATATCCCCTACGTGTCAACACGTATATATTTTTTTTTGCATTTGGGTAGAATTTAAATGCAGAAAGCAAAGAACAAAAATCCAGAAATGCTTTTTTATTAATGGAAGAAACTCGATTTGAGACAAGATTAATTCATTAAATAATAAGGAGATCCGGATGGAAACGATAGCAACCAAACCTCAAAGCCGCAGCGGCAAACCAACTGTCAAGCGCGCTGGAAAGACCCAGGCCGACACCGGTAACGGGGCTTCTGAATCACAATTGCGAATCAAAGAAGCAGCTTACTATAAAGCGCTTGAGCGCGGGTTTGCACCCGGACATGAACTGAACGACTGGCTGGCGGCGGAAAAGGAGGAAAACCGATGAAAACGCAATCAAAAGAAATAACGGCAGGCCATCATAGCCAATGGTTTGGCGATTTAAATCAAGATGAGAGTAAACCGGCTATTTTTATGCTTTCAGAAGACGGCGTAATACTCGAGACCAACGATGAAGGCGCAAGATTGCTAGATTATTCACCGGGTCAAGTAGACAAGCCGCATATTTCCAGGGTGATTCCGCAGTTGGCTGAGATTGATTTGCTGGAAGACGGTGAGCGCGTAAATACATATTTGCGTTTTCTTTCACGCATCGGCCGCCATTTTAATGTAACCGGTATGAACGGTGCGCACTTTTCCGGTGAGCTGTACTTCAACGACACCAATACGTTCGATCAACATCGGATCATTGTCACGATCTATCCCGTTCATAAAGAAACAAAACGTCTCCATGCTTAATAGCTTGGATTTTTATACTGAATAAAAAAGGAGAGAAACATATCTGAATCCAATCAAGAAAATATACCGGTAACAACCGAAAGAAGCCAGCGATATCCAAGCCATCTTTTATGGCCGTCTCGCCCCTTTGCCGGCATGGAGCGCGTTTTCGATCGTATCTTTGGTCGCAATCAGCCGTCATTATGGCATCGGCGCGATACCCCTCTGTTCGACAACGTTTTTGAATTTGATGAACAACGATTACCCAACTTAGATGTCATCGACAGGGAAAGCGAAATGCTGGTGCGCGCTCAATTAATTTACCCTGCGCCGTTGATGACTCAAAAATAACGGCGTCACCAAAAAACGGTATTCTGGAAATAACCTTGCCCAAAACGGAAACAGCAAAACGACGCAACATACAAGTGCAGTAGTCCGATACGTTAGCAGTGTTGCCCGAGGATGGTGGCCATACTTTTTTCAGCGAATTCCACTATGCCTGAGACAGGCTTCCGGATTGAAGCAAAGGAACGCATCATGCCCGGACAAAAAACAGTTCTAACGCATACCTGAACTTTTGTTGTAATTCCACAATTTTTTGAATAGCGATCTGAGCAGCATGTTCATCATTCGACCCGCCCTTGTCAAGATAGAGCCCGCGGTTTAACTCTATCTGAATGCAGGGCAGCGGATTGTTGCCATAATGCCTGGTAATGTAACCACCAGCAAATGGCCGGTCTATCGTTACCTGACCTTCACGCAACTCAAAAGCGCGGCGCATGATTGCAGCGAAGCGTTGTACTGTTGCAGGACTGCAACTGCCGCCGTGCCGGCTGCCAAGGCATATAGCCGGACGCATAGCACCTTGGTCAGGGCCGATCACAGGCCCGACTGCCTCCATGGAATGGCAATCCAGCATCAATTCAAGATCCTGACGGCTTTGAAGCATGAATTGTATTTTTTGATGGTAGGGAACGTAATATTTCTCCAGCAACGTATGCACCAGGGCTTGATCGCGCCATATTTCATCACGGTAAATTTGCACCCCGTGGCAACTGAGGCGCTTGATCACACCATCGGGATTGGCGGGTGGCAAATCGTCCGGGGCACGGTTCAAATCCACATAGACACGCGCAATCGGCGTATCGACAACTGCCGCAGCTTCCTCGCTTAGACCATAAATTTCACGGGTACGGAAATCGCTATCCGCCAGCATGGCCTGCTTCGAAATCACAATATGGCGTATCAATTCGGGAGGGGCCTGGTCTCCGCCATGCGGTATAGAAAGTAAAACAGGAAACGGCGTCATGACACTGATTTTTCCGGATCTGACACACCGGACGCACTGCCGTCCCTGCGAATCTCCGCAACACCCTGGAACAGAGTGCTGGTCTGACATTTGAGGACCGCGTGCACTGCGCCAAGATAAAAAGAATACGGCTCGCGCAAATCCATTTTGTAGCCTGCCGACTGCAGATAACCCAATACTTCCGCCGGAAAACGGTCGGCTTCTATGCTCAGCGTTCCACCAACGGAGCAGTGAAATCTTGGGTAAGTCATAGCCTGACTGATCGGCATGCCGCCATCTGCTATGTGAAACAGGAACTGGCTCATGGTTGAAAAAATCCGTTCACTGCCCGGGCTGCCCGCAACCATCCATAATTTGTCCTTGTAAAAACAGATAATCGGCGCAACCGAACTCCATGGTATCGCATTCGGACGCAGGTAATATGGATGCGACGGATCGTTAAACTCAAGTGAACTCATATAGTTGTTATATAAAAAGCCCAGCCCGGCAGCGGCCGTTTTGGAACCATAAACCAGTTCTATCGACTGGGTGATACCGATTGCGTTACCCTGATTATCCATTACCGATAGATGCGTGGTATCGTATTGACTGGGATAAATATCCTGCGATGGCAAAGTCGCGTCAATCACATCGCAAATCGATGCGGACAGTCTTTTAGCGTAATTACTGCTCAGCAGTTGTTTGTCATCCGGCAGTTGTGGATAGACATTGGGATCAAACGGACGTTCTTTATGATTGAGCAGCGCTTTTCTGAAAGCTTCGGCGATAAAATGAAATGATTTCGGATCGCGTTCCAGCAGCAAATGCGGCGGCAGATACCTTAAAATTTGCAGCATCAACAACAGCGTTCTGCCGGCTGAAGGCGGTGGAGAGGTAAACACCTTGATACTCCGGTAATTTCTGCGCAACGGCTTTCGCTCCACAGGCCAGGGAATATGCGCGAGGTCCTCCGCTCTGAGAAATCCGTCATGCCGGCGCATATCCTGATCAATTTGTTCAGCGACACTCCCCGTATAAAATGCCTTGATCCCGTGCCAGGCGATTTTCTCGAGCAACCTCGCCAGGTCAGGCTGCCTGAACGAGTCACCAGGCTTGTAGGGCTGTTTGCCGTCTTTGAGAAAATACTGCGCACCGGACCGCCCGGGTATCTTTAAAAAATTTTTCAGTTCACGTTTCTGCAAATTATGCTGCAACTGTGTAATCCGGTAACCGTCAGATGCCAGTTGAATGGCTGGTTGCAGTATCTCAGACCAGTCCAGCGAGCCGTAACGAAAATGCAAATAACCCAGTACAGCCGGCGTACTGGGCACGGTTGCCGCACGGTGTCCTTTGACTAACTGGTGATTTCCGGTTATCTGATCCAGGTGCGCTAATGAAGGTACGCGGCTGGATCCGTCTATAGCAATAGTTTTACCCTGAAAATGCATGATCGCGTGCGACTGGCCACCCAGTCCGCTGGCCTGCGGTTCACAAACGCCAAGCGCAAATGCCGCGGCACAGGCCGCATCGATGGCATTACCGCCTTTGCGCAGCATTTCCACCCCGGCCTGAGTCGCCTGCGGAAAAGCGGTCGACACCATGCCGTCTGATGCTTCAGCACACTTGCCGTCCTCAGACGGCGTAAAACGCCCCTCAATAATATGCAGATTCATCAGGCAAAATTTTTCCCAATTTTGTAAATCAGATACGCCAGCAACACACTGCGGTCGATCATGCTGTCACGCACAATATACTTGTCTCTCGAACCGTAGCCGCCGGTTCGGGGACCCATGCCATCAACCGCGGCGACTCCGGGCGCGACATTCGCCAGCAAGGAAGCGATACCGGCGTCTTCCTGAATAATGCGCACTTCAACCACCTTGGCGATTTTTTCGATCTGATCGTAAAATTGCAGGGTTTTATCGTTCTGCAAAAACGGTTTTCTATGCGCTCCCTTTGTGATATTAACACGAACGGCATCTTGCATTTTGGGTGCGAAGATACGCATCACCAGATTATCCAGTTTCTTACTCTGTTCGGAATTCTGAAAATGCAACACAAAAGACAACGCGGCATGATAAGCAGGCAAATCGGCATTGCTACGCGTCTCGAATCCGGTCAATGTTACATAAACACCGGTTTCTACGGAATTCAGTTTTTTTAACTGACTGATTTTCTGAGCGCAGTACAGAACCGGATCGTGCTCATCCGAGAAATACTGACTGGACGCCCTACCTTGCTTGCGGTTGACTTCGACGTTAAAGCAGGTGGAACCCAGACTTGCAGTCACAATATCACCGCCGGGACCGCCTCCGCTCAATCCCAACACATAATCCGATTTTGAAGACAACTCATGCATTATCTTGCTCGATGCCACGCCGCCTTTTGAATCATCCGTAATAAACAACAGACCGATCTTGACGCGCCTGAGGGCACGCGTGTAGCGTAATGCCTTCAACGCGCCAAGCAGAACAGCAATCCCTCCTTTTCCTCTGGCCACGCCCGTTCCGTAAATGCGCCCACGTTCCTCGGAAAAAGGAATGTAGTCCTCATAATCCACGGGATTATCAAGGTTGCCGACAATCAGTACATCATTAGTTTCCCCGGTATGGTTGGTAAAATAAAGCATATTACCGAACTCGGACATCGAAAAAACCTGCCTGTCAAAACCGGAACCGGATAGCTGGCTTGAAATCCACCGGCCCAGCGTATTAACACCTTCTACATTTTCAATAAAGGAATTGATATCCACCATTTTGGACAGATAGTCTTCCATCGTATCGATATTGCTGCGCAGATAACTTCTGAGTCTGATTCGCAGCGGGTCTTTCTTCTGGGCTGCTGCCGGATGCTCATGGCCCGATGCAGCATCCTCAAACTCTTTGCCGAAATAACGTTCAACCGCAACATCCAGCATGCGATTGATTAAGGATTCATACGTATAGCCCGCAACTTTTGCCGCGCTGACGTAGGTCCCCGTTAAGCCGAGGCTGGCCATGGAATTCAACTCAAGAATATACAGATTGCCGTCCTGATCCATGCGGAAATCAACGCGGCCAAAATCGAAAATTCCGAGCACCTTAAACGTTTCCACGGTTAACCTGCGTAATTCACTGGCGAGCTTGTCGTCGATCTGCGCCGGACAAATTTTGTTTTTTGGTTTTTTCAGTTTATCTTCCAGACTTTGAATACCGAGTGGATCGCCCTCCAAATCAATTTCAACAATCGGAAAAATCTCGGGATCCTGATTGCCCAGCACGCCCACCGCAAACTCTCTGCCGGGAATGAATTGTTCGACGAGAACAGGCTGTTTGAACTGATCGATCAATCCTGAGATTGCCGATCTCAACGAATTCATGTCGTGAATCACCTGAATGCCAAGCGATACCGCTTCCATTTTGGGCTTGGTAATCACGGGAAACGGCAGGTCGCCCTGAATCTGATCAGCATTGTGGAACACCCAGTATGGTGCTGTCGGCAGGCCCGCGGCCTGAACCATAACCTTAGTGGTCACCTTGTCCAGCGCGATGCCATGGCCGGCAGGACTGGAACCGACATAGGGAATGCCAAGCATCTCCAGCAACGAAGGAATATGCGTATAACGGCTAACTCCCTGAATGCCATAGGCCATATTAAACACCATGCCCGGCTGATCCCCCTGCACCACCCTCGGCATGAATTCCTGCAACTGCTCAATCACATGTATATTGCCGTCAATTACACGCACATTATGCCCGCCCTGTTCCAAAGCCGCTGCAACACGCTCAACCGTAGCGGGATTATAGGTTTCCTGATTCTGCGCGCCAAAAACGTTGATCACGCCTTCACCCTGACTTTTTTTGCGTTTATTGAAAATAACTGCAACTTTCATGGCATTTTCTCCATAGTCAATTTATTGTTCCCAACGGCAGCCAGCGAATCATGGCTTACAAAAATACTGCGTTTGGTTTCGCGCCTTGATCGCGGCCTCGGTCAAGTCAAAACGTGCGGCATGCAAATAGATTAGTTCAGATTAGCACAAATAATAGCGTTTGAAATCACCAGGAATAATACCTGCAGGAAAACCCACATACGCCAACAATTTCGCATTAGGGAGTGCCAATTACTCAATGCGACTGGCAGGGCAGATACAGAAGAAAATATCAATTTTGCTGGACAAAGTATCAGCCTGAAATACCGGTATCTTAAAAAAACCTAATAATTGCTTGTTATTTGCCATATCAAGCGTTGTCGACATCTTTCATAATGCCTGGCAATTAAGCACGGAGCCTATGAAATGTCAGATACAGCAGCAGAAAAGAAAAGCGGCAAAAAAGGACTGGTCATCATGATACTTGTCTCGGTTATTGCCATCGGGGCAGGCGCTGGCGGCGCGTGGTTTTTTATGCAAGGACAACAGGAAGATGAATACGAGCCCGCCCGTCCCAAAAAAATACCCACTGCGTTTAAAGAGCTTGACATCTTTACGGTTAATTTACAGCCAGAAGACAGAAACCAGTACCTCCAACTCGGATTAACGGTAAAAATCCGTGATACCGATGTTTCTCAAGAGATCGACCGGCAAATGCCCGAAATCCGCAACCGGGTTCTCCTGTTGTTAACCAGTAAAACCGCAAACGATGTCTCCACTTTGATTGGCAAAAAACAATTAGGCGCGGAATTAACCGAAGAAATCAAGAAATCGCTTGATTCAGAGATACTGCGCGAAGAGGTTATGGCAGTTTTATTCACTTCATTTGTTATTCAATAAAACCAAATGGCAGAAGATTTTCTCTCACAAGACGAAGTCGATGCACTGCTGAAAAGTGCGACTGGCGAACAGGACGAAGAAAAACAGGAGAATGTTGAGTCCGGCGTCAGGACGTACAATCTCGCAACGCAGGAGCGTATTGTCCGTGGGCGCATGCCCACCTTTGAGATTATTAACGAACGCTTCGCGCGTTTGCTGCGCATTGGGCTCTTCAATTTCATTCGCCGCACGGTCGACATTGCGGTCGGGCCTGTCAAAGTTATCAAATTCAGTGAATTTGTCCGCAACCTCGTGGTGCCGACCAATCTGAACATTATTCAAATCAAACCACTGCGCGGCTCTGCCTTGATGGTTTTCGAACCGGACCTGGTATTTCTGATTATTGACAATCTGTTCGGCGGCGATGGACGCTACCACTCGCGCGTCGAAGGGCGTGACTTTACCGAAACCGAACAGCGCATAATTAAACGGCTGCTGAATGTGGTATTCGAAGAATATGAAAAGTCCTGGAAGCCGGTTTATCCGGTTCAGTTTGAATATGTCCGCTCCGAAATGAATCCGCAATTTGCTTCGGTTGCCACGCCCAATGAAGTCGTCGTGTGCGTTTCTTTCGATCTTGATCTCAGTGGCAATAGTGGAGAATTTCATGTCTGCATTCCCTATTCGATGGTCGAACCGATCCGCGACCTACTTTATAGTGCATTACAAGGTGAACAAATGGATATTGACAAACGCTGGGTAAGATCGCTGTCCAGACAAATACAGGGAGCGGAAGTTGAACTGGTTGCGAACCTGGGGCAGACCCGAATGACATTTGAGCAGATTCTCGGAATGCAAGTTGGCGACGTTGTACCGATTGACATCCCGGAATCCGTAATTGCAGAAGTTGACAGCGTTCCGGTCATGGAATGCCGTTACGGCATTATCAACGGACAATATGCGCTCAAGGTGAATTCCATGATTTCCCAAAAAGAAGCCGATTAACTACCGGAGAATCAAATGACAGATACTACAGCAGAACAAAACGAACTGGACAGCTGGGCAGAAGCGATGGCTGAACAGGAAGCAACCACACAAAACCCGGATACAGCGGTCGCTGCCGAAACAACGGTTGAACAGGAACCAGCTGCCGGTACGAATAACAGTGTTCAGGATGGCGCTTTTCCAGGCACAAAAAACGCCAGCGCCACAGTATTCAAGCAATTCTCCAACGAGGGCGCGTTGACTAATACGTCAAACGATATCGACCTGATTCTCGATATTCCGGTTCAACTGACAGTGGAACTCGGTCGTACCAAAATCGCCATCAAGAATTTACTGCAACTGGCACAAGGATCGGTTGTTGAACTGGACGGACTCGCAGGTGAGCCGATGGATGTTCTTGTTAATGGATGTCTGATCGCTCAGGGCGAAGTCGTAGTCGTTAACGACAAATTCGGTATCCGGCTCACAGACATCATTACGCCCAGCGAAAGAATCCGCAAACTCAATCGATAACCGGTCATTTGTCATGTTGAAACATTGTTGCCTGTTTTTGCTGCTTACCTGTCCATTGGCGGTTTTGGCTGAGACGGAATCCAAAAACCCGGTTCAGCCGGAATCAGTCATCGCGGCTGAAAGTATCACGAAAATGATTACCGGTCTGCTGCTGGTATTAATGATCATTGTCGTTGTTGCCTGGCTGTTTAAACGCTTTGCCAATATTCCGGCAGCAGCAACAGGTCACATTAAAGTCGTTGCTGCTGCCAGCATTGGCCAGCGCGAGCGCGTCGTAATTGTGGAAATCGGAGAAACCCGGCTGGTACTCGGCGTCACGCCCGGTCAAATCAACACACTGCACAGCACGGAAAAACCACCGCAGCATGCTGCAGAACAGAAAACGGAAAAATCAGCCGGGCAATTTTCAAAAATACTGAATAAAAGCATCAGTAAAAACGAGCTACCTTAACAAGGGCTTATGATTAATTCTCAGTGTAATCACGGCAATTATTGAACCAGAATGCGACATATCCTACACAAACTTCTAAAACTGGCCATCCTGCTTTCAGGTTGCTTTGCTATGCCGGCATTGGCACAGCAATCCGGTTTTCCCGCATTTACCAGCACGCCCGCGCCCGATGGCGGTTCCACGTATACTCTCAGCCTACAGGCGCTGATACTGCTCACATCGTTGACATTCATTCCTGCGGTGGTGCTGATGATGTCAAGTTTTACGCGTATTATTATCGTCCTGTCATTGCTGCGCATGGCACTGGGAACGCAGTCTTCCCCTCCCAACCAGGTATTGATCGGAATTGCTCTGTTTTTGACATTTTTTATTATGTCACCCGTTATCGATCGTGTTTATAACGAAGCATATCTGCCATTTTCGGAAGACAAAATCGATATCATGGAAGCCGCCGATATCGCCAGTGGGCCGCTGCGCACCTTTATGCTGCATCAGACACGGGAAAGCGATCTGGCATTGTTCATACAAATTGCCGATCATGATGACATTGAATCCCCGGAGCAAGTACCCTTCAAGATACTGGTGCCAGCCTATATCACCAGTGAACTAAAAACCGCGTTCCAGATCGGCTTTATTATTTTTATTCCATTTCTGATCATAGATATGGTCGTCGCCAGCGTTTTGATGTCCATGGGTATGATGATGCTTTCGCCAATGATTATTTCCCTGCCGTTCAAGTTAATGCTGTTTGTTCTGGTCGACGGCTGGCATTTATTGATTGGATCGCTGACACAAAGTTTTTTCACCTGACCGATAAAAGGAAAAGTCATGACGCCAGAAAATGCGATGACCATTGGCCGGCAAGCACTTGAAATCACCTTCATGATTTCCGCTCCGCTATTGCTGACCGCGCTGATTACGGGTCTGATTGTCAGTATCTTTCAGGCTGCCACGCAAATCAATGAAATGACGTTGTCTTTCATACCAAAACTGCTGGTCATGTTTCTGGTTATGGTGGTTGCCGGACCCTGGATGCTGAGTGTCATGACCGATTACATGCACCGTTTATTCACCAGCATCCCCTGGCTTGCGGTCAGTTAACCGCTTGCCACACACCGGCCCATTGATGAATAAAACGACGCATAAGCTGACCCGTGATCAGCATCACCAGCGCTGAACTGGATGCCGTCATGGCGGCATTCATATGGCCGCTGTTTCGGATTCTCGCGTTGATCGCCAGCGCGCCAATACTCGGCAACCCCAGTGTGCCGGTCAGAGTCAAGGTAGGACTCGCGATTTTGATTACAATACTGGTTGCGCCGACTATCGAACAACCCGCCCCGTCAGCGGATCCCTTTTCGGGTACCGGATTATTGATTTTAGTTCAGCAAATAATTATTGGCGCAGCAATCGGGCTTGTCATGCGTATCGTTTTTGTTGCTGTCGAAATGGCAGGAGAAATCATCGGCTTGCAAATGGGCCTCGCTTTCGCCATTTTTTTTGATCCGCAAAGCTCCGGTCAGGTCGCCTTGATTGGACGGTTTCTGGGCATTATTGCAAGTCTGGCTTTTTTGGCAATCGATGGTCACTTGCTCATGATCGCCCTGATCGCGCAAAGTTTTAATGCGTTGCCCATCGGGGCAGACGGCATCTCTGTATTGTCGTTCAGTCTGCTGGCAGAATGGGGCGGAGAAATTTTCAAATCCGGCCTTCAGCTTGCCCTGCCGGTATTAACCGCGTTACTGATCACCAACTTGGCACTCGGCATATTGACCCGTGCAGCGCCACAATTGAATATTTTTGCTGTCGGCTTCCCGATTACATTATCAATTGGTTTCCTGATGCTTGCACTGAGCATCACCTTTTATACGCCAATACTGGAAAAATTGATTCAAAATGGATTCGAATTTATGTCACACCTGGTCAATCTGCCTGGCATCGCTATACCATGATTTCAACGCCGGACACCTGCCAATCCGTATGGTGCAACGCATTTAATTCATCATCCGCCAAATAAGAAATAGGCTTTATTTTGTCCTTTATCCCAAGCGTTACATTTTTAAAAAATGATAAAATGCTGCTATTAAAAAGCATGCCCACTGAACAGGTTATGCAGATTTGCCTGTTTGAGAGTCAGCTTCCAACACAAGATGTTTAAGGATTATTGCCAAATAAGATAAGGATTGCGCAGTATAATCAGGTACAACAGAACATGACATTCAAATCCAGATTAATTCAATCATTGCGAAAAAAATCGCCGTCGAACGAATCTTTTGAACCGACGATTGCTAATGCGGCCGACAATGATTTGTATTTTCTGGATTTGCCAGGACATCCAGCCGGACAATCCGACCTGCTGCAATCATATCAACCGGCATCGGACGACAACATGACGCTTGCCGATATCGAGCATCAACTCAGACGGGAGCATCATGAACGCCTGAGCGCGGAAGACCACGCCATCCAAGAAGCGCAAAAAAGACTGGCAATTGAAACAAAAGCCAGGGTTGCCGCCGAAGCCAGAGCAAGAGCAGAAGCCAAAGCACGCGTTGCCGCTGAAGAACGGCTCAAGGCCGAGACACAGGCTACCGAAGAAGCCAGATCACGCGCGCAAGCTGAATCGTTGGCGGCGAATGAAGCCAGAGCAAACAGACAAAGGGAAATCCAGGCACGGCAACTTGCGGAAGAAAAAATCAAGGCCGAAAAAGAACTGGCTGTTATTTTGCACACCAAGCTCAAAACGGAATCCGCAATTGTAGAAGAGGCCCGCGAGCGGGTCAGTCAGGAAGCCGCTGCGCTTGACATATCGGATGCACAGCTGCGCGCTGAAAAAAAAGCAGCGGAAACCGTTAAAAACAATACAGAAAAAGCCGAACAGGCGCAACAAACTGCGCTGGCTGTTATCGAGGCCGAAAACCGCGCCAGGGAAATCGCTGAAGCAAAAATCCGCGAAAACGAAAAGCAGCTTGCTTTGGCCAATGCAAATGCTAGTGCGGAGAAAAAAGAGCTGGAGGAAATACAGCAGCGTACACGTCTGGAAACCGAAATTCAGCAACAAATTGCAAAGCGCCTGGAGGCAGAAACCAGTGCCCGGTGTTCGGCTGAGGCCCGTGTGCGCGCAGAATCCGATGCAGCGCGGGCCGCGCAGGAAAAAGCCAAAGAGGAATCTCAGGCAGCCGAAACCGCACAACAACGCCAGCAAAAGGATGCAGAAGCGGCACAAATGGCGCGCACGAAAAAAGAAGCGGAGGCAGCCGCTGCGCAAATTTCGGAATCGATAGCACAAAAAGAGTCGGAAGCCGCTGCAGCCATTCGCGCACGCATACAAATCGAATCCCAGACACTGGCTGAAAAAAGCCAGCGCTTACAGTGTGAACTGGAAGTAAAAACTGCAGCCGAGATCAAACTGAACGCCGAGCGCGACGCCCGTACCGCCGCTGAGCAACAGAAAGCAACAGAGACAGAAGCAGCGCAGGCCGCACAGATTCGCCGCGAAGCCTGCCTGCAGGCTGCCGCAGAAGCCCGGGCGCGCAAACAGGCAGATATCGCTGCCACGGAAGCGGCCGAGCAAAAAACCGTAGCTGAAAAACACGCCCGAGAAATTTCTGAAACCAGAGCCAACGCTGATCTTCGAGCGGCCGAAGAAGCCAGCGCCAAGGCTGAGACCGAACAACGCCTGCTCGCGGATGCCGAGCTGCGCATCCAGGCGATGACGGATGCAAAGCGCGCGGCCGCCGAACGTTTGCAAACCGAACAGAAAATCACCAGTCTCGTTGTTACCCGGGCGCAAGCAAAAATTGACGCTGCCAACAAAGCAAAAGCCCTGTTAGACGCGGAAACCAAAGCCTCCGAAGCAGCTCTGGCTAAAGCCAGAGCCGATTCCGCCGCACTGGCTATTATCAGCAAACGCGCTGAACTGGAGGAAAAGGCCCGCGAGGAAGCCGCACGGCGTGAAACTGTCGAACGCATGGCCAACGAAGCGATCATTGCGCAAACTGAAGAAAACAAAAAAGCAACAGCAGCGGCAACGGCCAGAATACGCGCCGTACTGGCCGCAACAGCGCATCACCATGCGCAGCCAGCCATCCCGCTATTGTCACCGGATACAGCCGTTCAATCAATTCGTCCAGCATCTGATCAAACAAAACCCGGTGTTATATCCACCCCGCCCGAAAAGGATCTTGCATCATCCGCTGCGATTGCGATAACCCGCACTCCCCGCAAGCCCTGACACACTGGTACAATTCCCAGCGGGCTTATCAGGCCCGGCGTATTCGGCGCGAAACAACAAAGCCGTTCAAAACCCCGCCATCAACAATTGTCTGGAACAGGAGTCAGCCATGAACAAAACCCTTGCCCGCCGTTTAACCATTTACATCATTACACTGGCCGGGCTGATCATAGCGGCCGCTATCAGCCTGCAAGCAGCATTTGCCGCTACCGAGATAACCACAACCCGCGGCGATCAGGCGGAAATAGCGCTTTCACTGTACCAGCATGACCTTGCCTTGGTTAAGGATACCCGCCATATCACGCTGCAGCACGGCCTCAACCGTCTGGTCTGGCAGGAAATCTCCGCCAGAATCAAACCGCAGACCGCTTGGTTAAGTCATTCAGAGCGGCCCGAACTGCTGCAAACCGTGGCTCAGCACTTTAATCTGAATTTGCTGACACCACAACAATTACTGGAGAGCCATACTGGCAAACCAGTCACTGTCATACGTTTAAATCCGGCTACCGGCGACGAACACAAAGAGACGGCCACGGTGCTGACGACCAACGGCGGCATCATCCTCAAGTTTTCCGATCGTATTGAGACCGGCATGCCCGGCCGTTTGGCATTTTCTGAAATCCCTGATGGGTTGCGCGACAAACCGGCAATGACGGCTGTACTGGACAGCCAGATAACCCGGCATAACAAACCGCAGCCATTGCAGTTAACATACCTGAGCCATGGGCTTTCGTGGCAGGCTGATTATATTTTAGAACTCGATCAACAAGACCGGCAGGCCAGTTTGACCGGTATGGCCACGCTCACGAACCAGAGCGGCATCGATTTTCACCATGCCAGAATTCAATTGATCGCCGGTGATATCAACCAGGTACAACCTGCCAGCCGCCCCGTGGCCAAACAATTCAGCCGGGAACTTGAATCCATGAGCGCAGCAGCTGCCGATATCGACAATACCGCACATTTTGAACTGCACCGTTATCCGCTTCCTGTCAAAACCACGTTACGCGACAATCAAAGTCAGCAAGTTGCCTTCATGTCCGCGCGTGCGATTCCAATCGAAAAGCAGTTTATTTTAACAGGACAGAATCATTATTATTCTGGCCATTACCGCCATGCCGAACAAAAACAGGCGGTAGACACTTTCATTAAATTCCGCAACAACGGCGGCGAGCTGGGTGTACCGTTACCGGCCGGTATCATTCGCGCCTACAAGCGGGATCAACATAACGATCTGCATTTTGTCGGCGAAGACACGCTAAGCCACACACCCGGCAATGTGATGGTTCGGCTGCAACTGGGGCAGGCATTCGATATTACAGCAGAGAAAAAACAGATTGACTTTAAAAAAATTCCATCGCCTGATCCGAATACGCGGCAATTCGAGACAGCGCACCGGATCACGCTCAGCAACGCAAAAAAAGAAGCCGTCACGGTAATCGTCCGCGAACCCGTTCCCGGTGACTGGCGCATGCTGTCCGAATCGCATCCACATCAGAAAATCACCGCTAATACGGCCGAATGGCGTATTGAATTACCCGCTGAGCGTGATACTGTATTAGCGTTCCGCGTCCTGACCGCGCTGTAGCGATTCAACTTATGCATACAATTATAACGAGCACCGCCTTATTTTATTCCTCCAGCGTCATTTCCAGTTCCAGCCAGCTTTCTTCCAGATCGGCGATTTTTTGTTCAAGCATGTCATGCACAACGCTGAGCTGGTCAATTTCCGTACGCGTGCGTTGCGTATAAATTACCGGATCTGCCAGCTGCCGGCGCGCTTCGGCAAGCTCTTTCTGAGCGGCATCGATAGCTGCCTCCAGCTTCGACTGTTTGGCAAGCAATGTTTTTTTATTTGCTCTGACTGGCGGCTTCTGTCTTGTTTTTTCCGCTGCCGGATGCGGACGCGCTTGCACCGCCTCAGCGCGTCTGGTATTGATCCACTGCTTGTAATCATCCAGATCGCCATCAAACAATTGCACACGACCGTCTGCGACCAGCAATAATTCATCCGCGATCGCACGCACCAGGCTACGGTCATGCGAAACCAGCACCACGGCGCCTGTATATGCCTCCAAAGCCAGTGTCAGCGCATCACGCATATCCAGATCCAGATGATTGGTCGGTTCGTCGAGCAATAGCAGATGCGGTTTTTTCCACGCCAGCAGTGCAAGCGCCAGACGGCTTTTTTCGCCGCCTGAAAATGTGCCTACCGGCCGGTTTTCGGTATCCCCGCCCATACCGAAGCGCCCCAAAAAGCTGCGTAAAACCAGTTCGGTATGTTCGGGCGCAAGACGCGCAAGATGCTGCAGCGGCGTCGCATTGGCATCCAGAAGATCGAGCTGATGCTGCGCGAAGTAGCCGATGCGCAGATTCGGCGCCCATTCAACTGTACCGGAATCGGGCAGAATGTCTCCAGTCAGCAACTTGATCAGCGTAGATTTTCCGGCGCCATTCGGTCCCAGCAATGCGATGCGCGCACCTGCCTGCAGCACCAGTTGCACCTTTTCAAACAACGGTCTGTTTGCAAAACCAAAGCTTATCTGCTTGGCCCGCAGCAGCACATCAGGACTGCGTTCAGGTGCGTCGATCTGCAGTTCAAAACGGCCGTTTTCGATATGCACCGGTGCAATCCGCGTTAACCGCTCCAGCGCTTTGATGCGGCTTTGCGCCTGTTTTGCCTTGGTCGCCTTGGCACGAAAACGGCGCACAAAATCCTCCATGTGTGCGATCTGTTTCTGCTGCTGTTGATACGCCTGCGTATGCTGCTGCAGCCGCTCCGCGCGTGCACGCTCGAAATCATCGTAATTACCGGTATAATTCTCGATCCGCCGGCGATGGATATGCGCGATACGGTTGACACAGGCATTGAGAAACTCGCGGTCGTGGGACACCACAACAAGACTGCCGGGATAGCGCACCAGATACTGTTCAAGCCAAAGTATCGCTTCCAGATCCAGATGGTTGGTCGGTTCATCGAGCAACAGCAAGTCAGCACGGTGCATCAGCGCACGCGCCAGATTCAGACGCATGCGCCAACCTCCAGAAAACTGTGTCACGGGGCGTTGCAGTTCGTCGCTGGCAAAGCCCAGGCCGCTTAGCAACTGCGCTGCACGTGCCTGAGCGCCATAACCGTCAATCACTTCGAACTGCTGTTGCGCCTCGAACCAGGCTGCATCGTGTTGCGCCTGCGCCAGAATGTTTTCGAGTCGCCGCAGCTCGGCGTCGCCATCGAGCACAAATGTCAAGGCGGGTTGTGTTGTATCGATAATTTCCTGCTCGACAAATGCGATGGTCTTGCCCGCCTGCAAAACAATCTCGCCGGCATCCGGTTTGACCGAACCGCGCATCAGACGAAACAGCGTCGACTTGCCGCTGCCGTTACTACCTACGAGACCAATGCGTTGTCCCGCAAAGACTTGAAGATGGCAGTCCTGCAACAAGGGCGTACCGCCCTGAAGATAAGTCAGTGAATGTATTGTGAGCATGAAATCAAACTATCAAAATTGCATAGTGTAACCGTTCGCGCTCGTGAGTAAAATCGAATGCCGGCAATTTTCAGTCAAGAAATTACAGATAAAAAATTCTGTCCGTTCCGTCATGCGACTGTCATATAAATGCAAACTATAAAACGATAAACAACAGCCATTTAGCCCGTTTACTTCATTTACCGGCTGAAAATTTTCGCGCCTGCTGGCAGCAAAACAGAAAATTTTTATGCGAAAAAAACACTTGACATTTAAGAATCATCCACATCCTTTAGAAAAGGATTTTGAATTTAACGCAAACCCGTGTAAACATTGGGATAAAAATTAAGTTATTGATTATAAATCATTAATAATCGTATAAAAATTAATCGGATTAAAGAAAAATGTTATGTAAAGGGATGTTAAATACAAAATTTACATCTTGTCCACAGAGTTATCCACAGTTTTTGTGGACAAACGCACGCGACCATCAAAATTAAAATTTAACTTGCTGGTCTGCTGCTGATCAATGTCCAAAGCCATCACTAAACTTTATCGTTGCGGCATTTGCCGCAAGCATGAATTACTGCAAGATAAAGCAACAAAGCGGCGGCTAATTTAAAGATAAAATGTCTTGCACGTAAAAAAACAAGCATTTTTTTGTTGGCATTTTACTGCGGCGAATGCCACATCAAAGGCGCCTGTAACATGGCAAATGCATTATTTATGCTATAGTTCCTGCAAACGGGGTGTTACCCTGATTCTTCGGAGAATACAAACCATGACTGATTATCCGAATCTGCGCGAGGCGATTGTCGACCAGGCGGTTGCCATTGCGGAGCGTTCGTGCTGGGAGGCTGTGCGGCTGTTCGATATCGCCGCTGAACTGAAGATTACACTCGATGATATTCGTCCGTATTTCCGCGAAAAAGAAGACATTATCGATGCCTGGTTCGACCGCGCCGACGGCAGCATGCTCAAGCTTGCCAAGCAAGACGATTTTCTGGCATTGCCGCCGCGCGAACGCCTGCATCGTCTGGTCATGGCATGGCTTGACGCGCTGGCTGCGCACCGCACGGTCACACGCCAGATGATCGGTTCCAAGCTCGAGCCTGGACACATTCATATCCAGATTCCGGCGATCATGCGCATCAGCCGCACAGTGCAGTGGATGCGCGAAGCGGCGCAGCGGGACGGCACTTTTTTACGCCGCGCGCTCGAGGAAACCGCGCTGACCACGCTATATCTCGCGACATTTACTCGCTGGATGTTCGACGAATCGGATAACGCGCAGCGCACGCGGGCCTTTCTGGCACAGCAGTTACAATTGGCTGAAATTCTCGATCAGGCAGTTTACGGCCGCGCGCGCGCTGACAGCAACCACCAGCCAGACGCCACCTCAGGGAACAAAACCAGACTGATCGCGGACACCACAACAAGCGGCATCAACGACGACCAATCGGCGCCCGCCACGTCTGCCGGGAATGTAGCAGTCGAAACGCGCACGCAGCCCGAATAAACCATGGACCCACTCACACATGCGATGAGTGGAGCGCTGCTGGCACGCGCCGCAGCCACCGCTCAATCGCATCAAACGGCGCATACAGCAAAAACCGCCCGTCTGCCGCTGCACCTGCTGGCCGCTGCCGGTTTTTTTGCGGCGGCATTCCCCGATCTGGACTTCGCGCTGCGCCTGATCGACACCCTGATCTATCTGAACTGGCACCAGGGCCCGACGCATTCGTTGATCCTGCTGCCTTTCTGGGCCTGGCTGCTCGCGCAGCTGTTTGCATGGCTGGCCAGCCGGACCGGTTCACCGCAGTACGGATGGCGGTTGTTTTACCTGCCCGTGTGCCTGGGGCTGGCTATTCACATTGCTGGCGACTTGATTACTTCGTATGGATTAATGCTGTTTGCGCCGCTCTCAACCGAACGCTATGCACTGCCACTGGTGTTTGTGATCGACCCGTGGTTCACCCTGATAATACTTTCCGGCTTGATCATTTCGTGGCGTTATCCACACCATAGAACTCCTGCGGCAGCAGCCATGTGCGTTCTGGCCGGTTATATAGTTTTTTTGTTTATGCAGCGCACGCATGCGCTCGACATCGCGGAAAATCATGTCAGCGCCTTGCCGGAAGCGTGTATCAGTGCACTGCCGCAACCGCTGTCGCCATTTCACTGGAAAATCATCATTGAAGAAAATGATCGTTATTATGTGGCGCTCGTCGACCTCGGTTCAGACAACAATACGCAAAACGAACCTGGAAAAAACTGGCTGCTGCCGAAAATGGCCGCCGCATACCAGCCCGTCACGGACATTCACTGG
The DNA here is from genome assembly GCF_900111165.1 of Nitrosomonas sp. Nm51. Lineage (GTDB taxonomy): Bacteria > Pseudomonadota > Gammaproteobacteria > Burkholderiales > Nitrosomonadaceae > Nitrosomonas. Next base: position 42,729 of record NZ_FOGH01000012.1, on the reverse strand, counting down.
CGCTTGCTCAGACAATTTGGCGACGATATCGAACAATCCGAAGCGGTTCGCGCTGCCTGGCAGCACGCTGCATTTAAACCGTTCCGTCAGTTCGCCCGGTATCCGCTGCTCGAGCGCATCGATCATTCAGACCAAATGCGCTGCTACTGGTTTTATGACATGCGTTTCAAATTCCCGGAACTGCAGCCTTCGTTTCAGTTCGGGTTATGTCGATCACACGATGCGCCGGACTGGCAGATAGCCCGGCACCGGGGATTGTTTTACATTGACTGATTTGCTGCGCAACCGGCCGTCAGTTAAACATCGAATTCGGGCACTGCCGATTCTGACGCAAGCAGCCTGCCGTACTGAATAAAGATTTCCTCTAAAAACAAGCGGACATTGACAGGATGCCGGGATAGCGGCTGACGGGTGTTCAGAAAATGCAGGTACGCCAAACACGCCTGCAGGTTAATCTGCTGACACAGGGGTTGAATGCGCGCCTCCAGATACGGATGATAGCGCACTCGCCTGGCAACGTGAAAACCTGCCAGGTCGTAGCACCATTTCTGCAGCCAGTCAATGGTCACGGTCAGTTCCTGTTGTTGCATCGCCTCGGCCAATGCCAGCGGATCAAAGCTTGCATACGTACTGACAGCGTCGATAAACTGCCGGTGCCGCTCTATCGTATCAACTAACGGCAATGCCAAAAACGGCGAATAACCGGACAACGCCAGTAACATATGCGCATATTGCCGTTTATCCAGTTGCAACGAGTCCGGGTATTTTTCGGCATCCGTCTGTTGTGGCCAATGTTGCAGCATCCATTGTATCGCTGTTTCAATATCGGGCGCGGGCATCACAATCTGCAGGCAGCGACTGCGAATGGTCGGCAGCACACGTTGCGGCTGATGCGCAACCAGAATAAACAACGTACACTCGGGCGGCTCCTCCAGCTTTTTTAATAACGCATTGGCTGCCGCAGTATTCATCGTTTCCGCAGGATAGATCAGAACAATTTTGAAGCCCGCCTGATGGCCTGTTAAATACACAAAATCGTTTAACCCGCGGATCTGTCCGATAGTGATCTGTTGCCCGGCCCGCTGTTTCGTTTGCCGCTCTCCGGCGGGCGGGTCAGGCACTTTTGTTGAATGATTCGCGTCTAAAGCACGGCTGCTCAGGCTTAACATCAAGGCATCGGGTGCAATCAGCGCAAAATTGGGATGCGTGTGTTGCGCAAACCAATTACAGCCAGTGCATCGCCCGCAAGCAGTATGACGCGCATCCGGATTGACGCATAACAGTGATTTGGCCAGCATGCGTGCAAACCTGTATTTCCCGATACCTGGCCTGCCCTTGAGCAACAGGGCGTGGCTGCGCACCACCCCCCCACGCATCAGTTTCTCCCATATGCGCTGCTGCCAGACTGGCAATGGATTCATAACCGAGAACCTGCACATAATGTTTCAATCGTACTGGCCACTTCAGCCTTGACGGCGTTGACAGGCTGACGCGCATCAATGATATGAATGCGTTGCGGAAACTCACACGCGCGCGCCAGATACGCATCGCGTACACGCCGAAAGAAATCCTGCCGCTCCTGCTCAAAGCGGTCTGGCGTTTTCATCGCGCTGACGCGTTGCAGGCCGAGTTCGATTGGAACGTCAAAAAATAATGTCAAATCAGGCTGCAGACCGCCCTGCACCCATTGTTCAAGTAACGCCAGTTTCTCCCGGTCGATTTGCCTGCCGCCACCTTGATAAGCAAAACTGGCATCGGTAAAACGGTCGGATACCACCCAGCTGCCGTCTTGCAATGCGGGAACAATGACTTTGTCGATATGCTCGCGTCGTGCCGCGAACATGAGTAATGCCTCGGTTTCGGGATGCATCGCACTGGATTGATCGAGCAACAGAGCACGCAGCCGTTCGCCCAATGCTGTACCGCCCGGTTCTCTGGTCACTACCACAGTCTGCTGTTTCTGCTGCAGCAATGCAGACAGATACGCAAGCTGCGTCGATTTGCCCGCGCCGTCGATACCTTCTAACGTGATAAATTTGCCAGCGTACATAAACCAGTAATGTAGAGAATCGTGTGTATTATCAGGTATCATCATTCATGCGCAGATGATCATTCAACGATTAATTTGGATCATTCCATGAAAATTGATGCTGACAGCTGTCTTTACCTTAACGACAGTTTTCAATATATCGCTTCCCCCAATTGTGATAACCGTCCTGAAGGTACTGAAATCACCCTGCTGGTCATTCACAGTATCAGTCTGCCACCCGGAGAATTCGGCGGCAATGGCGTGATTGAATTATTCACCAACCAACTTAACCCGCAGTCGCATTCCTATTATACAGGCATCGCCGGCCTGAAAGTATCCAGCCATTTTTTCATCCGGCGCGATGGTGAAATTATCCAGTTTGTACCCTGTAACAAACGTGCCTGGCATGCCGGCACTTCACGCTGGCGTGGAAAAGACCAGTGCAATGATTTTTCCATCGGCATTGAACTGGAAGGCAGTGACACAACGCCATTCATTGACGCGCAGTATAATGCGCTGGCCGCTTTGACCCAGTGCCTGTGTAAACATTATCCGATTACCGACATCGCCGGACACGCGGATATCGCGCCCGGACGGAAAACGGACCCGGGGCCGTATTTTGACTGGCAAGCCTATAAGCAATTCGTATTTAATGGCCTTGACAGTAGCAGCAAGCTACAGATCAGCCATACACCAACACTTTTATATTGCCGTAATGGCCATAACCGGGCAGAATAAACAGCTTCAGCGGAAGTAGTTTCAAACGGCAGCGCATTGTTTCCAATGCATAGCATCGTGTCTGATCGTGCTTAAAATGATATAGGAGTTATCTCATGGCGAATTCGAGTAATGCGCTTTGGATTGGCGGTATCGTAATCGTCGCCGCTTTAACCGTGGTTGAACTGCTGTCTTCACGGGAAAATAACGACGCGGCAGAATCTGTTGATACCGCAACAGCAACCAGTTCTGCATCTGTCTCGGCGCAGCAGGACGCCGGTCGAATCGCGATGGGCCCGGCTGAAACGCAAGGTTTTGCCGATGTGCCCGATACTGAATTCAACATCGACACCGAATTTGCGCCCGACTTGATTATTGACCTGGATAATCCGGAGGCAAATGCTGCGGGTAGCACGGAAAATCTGTCACACATGCCCAAGGCGGAAACAGCTGAATCAGAAGCCGCCATGTCAGACCGCGGCGCGGACGCGAACACATCGGGCGATGAAGCGGTCAATTCAGATACGGTTGCAGCAGAGACCGGAACGGCTGATGCTGAATCCACCGCACCCGCACCGGTTGACACAGCCGTCGCACAGCATCTGGCTGCTGCAGAAAAGGCACTTAAAGACTTTCGCATGACCACACCGCCGGGCGACAATGCTTACGAACACTACCAGACAGTGCTGACAATCGAATCCGGTAACGCCGAGGCGCTTGCCGGCATACAGAAAATGGTTGACATGTACATTCATCTCGCGGAAAAAGCGATCGCAGACGGCAAGAAAAACAACGCCAGGGTTTATTTGCAACGCGCTGAAAAGCTCGCGCCAGGATCACTCAAATTAAAAAATCTGCGTACCGGGCTGGACTGACTTCACCCTGCAACAAGTCATTATGGCGATTTGACGATTTGACGATTCCAAATTCAGCGTAACCGGCAGTTATTGACCGGACAGTTTTTTTCTAAGTGCTGCGTTCACCTGTGCAGGGTTTGCTTTGCCTTGGGTCGCTTTCATCACCTTGCCGACCAGTGCGTTAAACGCCTTTTCCTTGCCGCCGCGAAAGTCGGCCACCAGTTGCGCGTTTGCCGCCAGCGCAGCATCGACCTGCTGTTCAATCGCGCTATCGTCTGAAATTTGCTTCAACCCTTTTGCATCGATAATGGCGTCAACTTGCTGATCCATTTCGCCTTGCCATAGGCCGTCAAATACGGTTTTCGCCGCTTTGCCGGAAATGGTGCCGTCATCAATACGCGACAGCAGTGCCGCCAGTGCTTCAGGCGCAACCGGACACGCGGCTATGTCCATATCCGTCTTGTTCAGTCGCGCACTGATTTCGCCCATGATCCAGTTGGCGCACAGCTTTGCCTGTGCCGGCAACTGCTTTACCGTGGCCTCAAAGTATTCTGAAAGTTCTCGCGAACCGGTCAGCACCGATGCATCATAAGCCGACAGGCCAAAGTCAGATACATAACGTTCGCGTCTGGCCTGCGGTAGTTCCGGCAGCGTTTCCTGCAGCCGTGCGATCCAGTCCGGCTTGATTTCAACAGGTAATAAATCGGGATCAGGGAAATAACGATAATCGTTGGCATCCTCTTTGCTGCGCATCGTGCGCGTTTCGCCTTTATTGGCATCGTAGAGCCGGGTTTCCTGCCGCACACTGCCACCGTCTTCGAGTATTTCAATCTGGCGTTCCGCTTCGAATTCGATTGCCTTTTCAAGAAAACGAAACGAATTCAGATTCTTGATTTCGCAGCGTTTCCCGAATGCTTCACTACCGTGCGGACGTACCGACACGTTGGCATCACAGCGGAACGAACCTTCCTGCATGTTGCCGTCACAAATCCCGATCCAGCGTACCAGGGCATGCAAGATCTTGGCGTAAGCAACTGCTTCCGCACTGCTGCGCATATCGGGTTCGGAAACGATTTCCAGCAGCGGCGTGCCCGCGCGGTTCAGGTCAATACCACTCATACCATGAAAATCCTCGTGCAGGGACTTGCCGGCGTCTTCTTCCAGATGCGCGCGTGTCAGGCGGATGTCTTTTTCAGTTTCACCCGTCTGAATGCGGATATTGCCACCTTCAACAATAGGAAACTCATACTGGCTGATTTGATATCCTTTGGGCAAGTCGGGATAAAAGTAATTCTTGCGCGCAAAAATGGATGGTGAATTGATTTTTGCACCGATAGCAAGACCGAATTTGACCGCGCGTTCAACCGCGCCTTGATTCAATACCGGCAATACGCCCGGCAGCGCCAGATCAACAATACAGGCCTGTGTATTGGGCATCGCACCATATGCAATCGATGCGCCCGAGAAAATCTTGGATTGCGTAGACAGTTGCGCATGAATCTCAAGACCAATGACAATTTCCCATTGCATATTTGATTTCCAATTCAATATATTTGATGAAACAGGATAGTGCTGGATTTATACATCAGGCATTCTCCGGTGCCAGTCTGTCGCCTGCTGATATTGATACGCGGCGTTGAGCATGCGCGCTTCGGCAAAGTAATTACCAATAATATGCAGGCCCACCGGCCTGTTTTTCTCCCCGAACCCGACCGGAATCGACATGCCAGGTAATCCCGCAAGACTTGCAGCGCTGGTATAAATATCCGACAGATACATTTGCACCGGATCGCTGCTTTTTTCGCCGAGATCAAAAGCTACCGATGGCGCTGTCGGTCCCATGATGACATCGCACTGTGTGAATGCACGTGTGAAATCCTGCGCGATCAGGCGGCGAACTTTCTGTGCCTGGATATAATAGGCATCGTAGTAGCCATGTGACAGCACATAAGTGCCGATCAGAATGCGGCGCTTCACTTCCGTACCAAAACCCTCGGCACGGGTTTTACGGTACATATCCTGGAGATCCTGATAGGATTCAGCGCGATAACCATAACGTACGCCGTCAAAACGCGACAGATTACTGGAAGCTTCGGCCGGTGCCAGCACATAATATACAGGTATCGACAACGGTGAATTCGGTAACGACACTTCACGCATTTCCGCGCCCAGCCTGCGAAATTCATCAAGCGCCTGCTCGATCGCTCGCGCAACATCGGCATGCATGCCTTCTGCAAAATACTCTTGAGGCAGACCGATGCGCAGACCGGCTAACGGTTTTTCCAGATCGCGCGCATAGTCTTCCGCTTCACGTTGCAGGCTGGTTGAATCGCGCGCATCAAAGCCGGTCATGACATTGAGCATTAATGCCAGGTCCTCAGCGGATTTCGCCATTGGCCCGCCTTGATCGAGGCTCGACGCAAAAGCGATCATGCCATACCGGGAGACCGTGCCGTAAGTGGGTTTGATTCCGGATATTCCGCATAACGCCGCAGGTTGCCGGATCGAACCGCCAGTGTCAGTACCCGTTGCGGCCGGCGTCATCCGCGCCGCAACCGCACAGGCCGACCCGCCCGAGCTGCCGCCCGGTACCGCATTGATATCCCATGGGTTTCTGACCGGACCGTAAAATGAGTTTTCATTACTGGACCCCATGGCAAATTCATCCATATTGGTCTTGCCGGCATTTACAGCACCTGCCGCATTAAACCGTTCGATAACACCGGCGTCATAAGGTGAAACAAAGTTTGACAGCATTCTGGAACCGCATGTTGTCAACCATCCTTGGGTACAGAAGATGTCTTTCTGCGCTATCGGTATTCCTGTCAGCGGTCCAGCTTCGCCCGCGGCTATTTTCCGGTCAGCAGCGCGCGCCTGCTCTAGCGACTTTTCGGCATCAACGGTGATAAATGCATTGTATGCCGGGTTTAGCTGATTGATCCGCCCGAGGAATTCTGCAGTCAGTTCCACGCTCGAAACTTCTTTACCGGCAAGCCGTTTGGCTAATTGCTTAAGACTGTCGTTTAACATGTTATTATTGTTTGTGGATTATACGCATAGATGGGTTGAAGACGACCAGTTAGTGTTCTCGGTTTGTCTTAAAATGATGACTGCTATGCGCGCAATGTGCACGTTAGCGCAGACTTTCTCAGTAACATGCATACATGCGGTGAGGCCGGGTTTACTCTATCACTTTGGGGACGAGGTACAAGCCTTCCTCGACCTGTGGTGCGATCGATTGATATAATTCATGTTGATCTGATTCACTCACCCGGTCTTCGCGCAGCCGCTGCACTACATCCTGCGCATGAGACATCGGCGCCACGCCGGATGTATCGACCGCCTGCATCGTTTCAATCAGCTTAAAAATATCGGACAACTCGGCCAAAACAGCCTTCGTTTCATCCTCGTCAATCTTGATATATGCAAGGCTAGCAATTTGTTTTACATCGTCAGTCGATAAAGTCATATAACGTGTGAATCTTATATTTAAAGGAGTAATAGGGTATCATGACGCCGTTTGTTCGGCGTACCAATTTTATTGCATTTTCTACTATTATGATATGTCCTTCACCATTCACAATTAACGGATATTGCCACCATGTTTAATTTTCTCAGCAACAATTTTTTTGGCAGCTATTTTTCAACTGATATGGCGATCGATCTGGGCACGGCCAATACGCTGATTTATGTGCGTGGCCAAGGTGTGGTACTTGACGAGCCATCGGTTGTAGCGATTCGCGAGGAAAGCGGCACCAACGGAAAGAAAATGATTCAGCAGGTTGGCTTGGCGGCCAAGCAGATGCTGGGCCGCACACCCGGCAATATCACGGCCATCCGGCCTATGAAGGACGGCGTTATTGCGGACTTCACAGTCACCGAGCAAATGCTCAAAATGTTTATCCGGAAAGTTAATCCACCCCGTCTTTTTTCCGCCAATCCACGCATCGTCATCTGCGTCCCTTACGGCTCCACCCAGGTGGAACGGCGCGCAATTCGCGAAGCCGCTTACGGTGCCGGAGCACGCAAAGTGGAATTAATCGAGGAACCCATGGCTGCGGCGCTGGGTGCAGACCTGCCCGTGGAATCCCCTACCGGTTCCATGGTGGTTGACATTGGCGGCGGTACTACCGAAGTCGGCATTATTTCTCTGGGCGGCATTGTGTACTCCAATTCGGTGCGTGTTGGCGGTGACAAATTTGATGAAGCGATCATCAATTATATCCGCAGAAACTATGGCATGTTAATTGGGGAAGTGACAGCGGAATTTATTAAAAAGGAGATCGGCTCGGCATTTCCGGGATCTGAAGTACGAGAAATTGAAGTCAAGGGTCGCAATCTGGCGGAAGGTATCCCTCGCAGCTTTACCATATCAAGCAATGAAATTCTTGAAGCGCTAAACGAGCCGCTCAACAGCATTGCCAGTGCCGTTAAAACGGCATTGGAACATACGCCACCCGAACTGGGCTCTGACATTGCAGAGAAAGGCATGGTGATGACCGGTGGCGGCGCGCTGCTGCGTGACATTGACCGTCTACTGATGGAAGAAACCGGGTTGTCGGTTATTGTCGCCGACGATCCGCTATCCTGCGTTGCCCGCGGCGCCGGCATTGCACTTGAAAACATGGACCAGTCAATCGGCATCTTTGCCAGCGATTGACAGATACTCTACAATTATATTGAGGACTAATCGTCTATAAACATAACATAACTAAGCTGACTGCCTGTAACTGTCTTCTCAGCAGCCGATTTACATCTGGAATTTCTATTACTGAATAAATGGATTCAACGCCTCAGTTTTTCAGGCATGGACCAGGTCCGCTAGCACGTCTATTTTTATTTATACTGCTCTCATGCCTGCTCATGGCCGAGGATCTTCGTTTCAAATTTGTACCGGAAATGCGGCAGGCCATCGCAATGATCATTTATCCGATGCAGCAAGTGGCGCTTTTTCCATCAAATGTACATGATACAGTCATGGATTATATTGGCAGTTTTCACATCCTTGAAGAAAACACCTATCTCAGGGAACACTTCCTCCGCAACAGTGAAAAGCTATTGCGTTTAAAAGCACTGGAAGCCGAAAATACCCATTTGCGCAAACTGCTCGGCGCAGTCAATACCATCCACACAAAAACCACAGCCACAGCGGTCATGGCTGAAATTCTCTATACCCCGCGCGATCCATTCAGCCATAAAATCACTGTGAATAAAGGCGCATACCATGGCATCCAGGCGGGTCAGATAGTGATCGATTACAAAGGCATTATCGGACAAATCACGCAAGTATATCCACTAGCATCCGAAGTCACGCTGATTACTGACAAAGACCATTCGGTACCAATACAAATTGTGCGCAACAATATCCGCACAGTAATTTCAGGCACCGGAAAAAACAACGAAATTGAGTTACGCTATTTATCGGTGAATACGGATATCCGTGAGGGCGATTTGCTGGCCACATCCGGTATCGGCGGGGTATATCCGCGAGGACTGCCGGTTGCCGTGATCACTGAAATCAAGCGTCACCCATCGGATAATTTCGCGCAAATATCCGGCACACCTGTCGCAGGCGTCGATCGCAACCGGCAGGTATTGATTTTATCGCTATCCCCGGCTCTACCCGTTTCTCCCGAAAGTCCCGCCAAGGAATCCAGCGTTGAGTCTGAAAGTAATTGATGAATCTAAAATCAATCCCAACAAGTATGTCAGCAAAGATATGCTTGCGCCTGCAAAAACATGGTATGTGCTTGCCAGCCTTAGCGTGGCATTGGTCCTGAATTTTATCCCATTGCAATCATTCGCACTGGCCATACGTCCCGATTTTGCTGCGCTGGTTATCCTGTTCTGGAATATCAACCAACCGCAGCGCCTGAGCATGAGTATTGCTTTTTGTGTCGGCTTGATGATGGACGTACATCATTCCTCTGTTTTGGGGCATTATGCGCTGGTGTATTGTGTAGTTGTATACATTGCAGCGGTTTTTCGCCGCCGCGTCAAAGTATTTAGCCTAGTGCAGCAAATCCCCCAGATTTTCGTAATGTTGTTGATCATGCAAAGCGCGCTTGTGATTATCGAATTGCTTGGTGGTGCCAATCTGCCGAGTTGGCATTATTTTCTGGGATCGCTCAGTGGTGCGATTATCTGGCCTATCGTCGCTTTCCTATTGCGTTATCCGTTGCAACACAGATATGACTCCAATGTATTATGAAATCTATTGTAGAGCTTCGAAATCACCCACTTGAACTGTACAAATTCCGTAAACGGCTGACCATATGCGCTGGTTTTGTGTTATTACTGTTTCTGGCCCTTTTTACCCGTTTTTTTTATTTGCAAATCACACAGGGCGAGCACTACCATACATTGGCCGAAGCAAACCGTATTTCCATCGCACCACTGGTGCCTAATCGTGGTTTGATTCTTGATCGCAATGGCAAAATACTTGCGCAAAACTATTCAACCTATACTTTGGAATTAACACCCAATAGAATTCCTGACCTCGACGCCACGCTGAAGGAGCTTGCCAATTACGTCGAAATCAAACCCAGTGACCTGGAGCAATTCAGAAAATTGCTGCGCGAAAATAAGCGCTTTAAGAGCTTGCCCATTCGTAACCGCTTGAATGACGAAGAAGTGGCGCGTTTTGCTGCCAATCGTTACCGCTTCCCAGGCGTGGAAATTCAGGCGCGGATCCTGCGCTATTATCCTTACGGCGAGCTGGCGGCGCATGTTGTTGGTTATATCAGCCGCATCAGCGATAAAGACCTGGAGCAACTTGAAGCATCCGGTGAGCTTGACAACTACCGTGGTTCTCACTTTATTGGGCGAACCGGTATCGAGCAGAGTTATGAAAAAGAACTGCACGGCAATACCGGTTTTGACGAAGTGGAAACCGATGCGGCCGGCCGGTCAATCCGGGTTTTATCGCGTACTCCACCAATATCAGGCAATAATCTGATTCTTTCATTGGATATCGATTTACAAAAGATTGCCGATGATGCCTTCGGTGACCGCCGTGGCGCGCTTGTTGCAATTGATCCGAAAAACGGTGAAGTGCTGGCATTTGTCAGCAAGCCGGGATTTGACGCCAATTTGTTTGTCGGCGGCATCGACCATAAAAACTGGAGACAATTAAACGACTCAATCGACAAACCACTGAATAACCGTGCACTGCGGGGTGTTTACCCTCCAGGCTCAACGTTTAAGCCATTCATGGCACTCGCCGCGCTCGAACTTGGTTTGCGCTCGCCCTGGTATGCCATTAGTGATATCGGTTACTTCAGTTTGCCAGGCTCCAAACGCCGTTACCGCGACTGGAAAGTAGGCGGGCACGGCCGCGTTGATCTACATAAATCGCTGGTTGTCTCCTGTGACACCTATTATTACAGTCTTGCGCATGATATGGGCATAGACCGCATTCATAACTATATCAAGCAGTTTGGGCTCGGGGAAAAAACAGGCATAGACATCTATGGTGAAGTCGACGGCCTGCTGCCCTCGCGGGAGTGGAAAATGCGCCGCCATAATCAGCGGTGGTACGCCGGCGATACAATCTCGGTCGGCATAGGTCAGGGTTATGTACTGGCCACACCTTTACAGCTGGCTTTTTCAACCGGAATCATTGCCAACCGCGGCAAAGCCTACCGGCCGCATTTTGTCAAACAGATCACAAACAGCCAGACCGGAGTCACGCGCGAACTGCCTAAAAATGTACTATATACTATTAATCACGAACCGCAGAATATGGAACTGGTTCACCAGGCATTGGTTGATGTCACCCGGCCCGGCGGCACTGCAGCAAACGCCGCTGCCGGTACACAGTACATGTTTGCAGGCAAAACTGGTACTTCGCAGGTGATCGGCATCAAACAGAATGAGCGTTATAAGGAAGAGCTTGTAGCTGAACGCCACCGCGATCACGCAATGTTTGTTGCTTACGCGCCTGCCGATAACCCGACGATCGCTTTGTCGGTATTGGTCGAAAACGGCGGCAGCGGCGGTTCAACCGCGGCACCAATAGCCCGACAGGTTTTGGATTATTTTTTGTTTGGTATACTGCCGGAATCTAAAACAGCAGAAGCAGTGGCATCTTTAGAACATACGCATACGCATCCACATTAATCGTAACGCTTTATGTCCAGTTTATCCGATTCAAAATTAAAAATGCCGCTGGCTGGCGTTAAAAAACTCTGGCACTATCTGACACGCTATATCGACAGTTTTCTGTTAACAGGCATACTGATCCTGATGGCAATTGGCCTAGTCACATTATACAGCGCTACCGGCAGCGATATCAGCAAGGTTATCAAACAGGGCTTTCACATGTTGATTGCACTGAGTGTTATGTGGCTGGTCGCCAATATTCCTTTACAGCAGATTATGCGGCTTGCTCTGCCGTTGTATATACTCGGATTCGTTCTGCTAATCGGCGTAGCATTCTTTGGCGAAATTAACAATGGTGCGCGCCGCTGGCTAAATATCGGCATAACACGCATTCAACCTTCTGAAGTCATGAAAATCGCGGTACCGTTAATGATGGCCTGGTATTTCGATAAATATGAAATTACGTTGCGCCTCAGAGAATATTTGAGCGCCGCAATCATTCTGCTGTTGCCGGTCTTGCTGATATTGCGCCAACCTGACCTCGGCACGGCGCTTTTGATCGCAGCCAGTGGTTTTTATGTATTGTTTCTAGCCGGTTTATCATGGCGTATCATAGCCGGCCTTATTATTGCAGCAGTCAGCAGCGTCCCGGTGCTATGGTCATTCATGCACGACTATCAGCGCCAGCGTGTACTAACATTACTGGACCCTTCTCAGGATGCGCTAGGCGCGGGCTACCATACCATACAGTCATCAATTGCCATCGGCTCGGGCGGTTTAGTCGGCAAGGGCTGGCAAAACGGCACACAAACCCAGCTGGATTTTTTACCTGAACAAAGTACTGATTTTATTTTTGCCGTATTTTCAGAAGAATTTGGCTTAATTGGCAATTCTCTATTATTATTACTGTACTTGATAGTTATAGGACGTTGCATGGTTATCACTGCAAATGCATCGACGCAATTTACGCGGCTGATAGCCGGTTCAATCACATTGACCTTCTGCACCTATATTTTCGTCAATATGAGTATGGTCAGCGGTATTCTGCCTGTCGTCGGCGTACCACTGCCTTTAATCAGTTATGGCGGCACGTCCATGGTAACCATGCTACTCGGTTTCGGTATTCTGATGAGTATTCAAACACATCCCAAACTCGTAAAAACATGATGAACAAACTACTATTCCACAAACGCTATATACATTGCGTACGTATTCCCTTCATATCAAAACTGTTAGTAAAAATTATTATGCCAGCGATATTATTGTCCATCTCAGGCTGCGCAAGCACATCTCAATATGATGCGCATACGGAATCTGACGTACTGGACATGAATTCGACACAACAGCTATCGGTCAAACACAGTGGCGGTGGGTACTACCTGGACGACGGCCCCGGTGATAATCCGCCCGGCGATCTACATCTGATACCGGATGCCGTACCCAAACTGGAGCCGCTACGTGCGGCCAATAAGCGGCCATACAAAGTGATGGGACAGTTGTTCGAACCGATGACAACGCTCGAGCCGTATAACGCACGCGGCACTGCTTCCTGGTATGGGCGGCGTTATCACGGTAGTCAAACGGCATCGGGTGAAATTTACGATATGTATGCGATGACAGCAGCACACCCGACATTACCGTTGCCAAGCTATGCACGGGTTACCAACATTCATAACGGCAATACCGTGATTGTACGGATTAACGATCGCGGTCCATTTTTATCCGATCGGCTGATCGATCTTTCATACACAGCGGCCTACAAACTCGATATCATCGGCAATGGCACAGGTGAAGTGATTGTTGAATCGATATTACCTGCGGAGATTAAACAAATTGCATCATCTGATGACCAGGCTGCGCGCCCAATCGACAAAGTGAAAAATGAAATTGAAGCATACCTGCAGCTTGGCGCGTTCGGAAATATGGACAATGCGCGGATTTACCTGTCCCATATCCAAGACCAGCTTCCCTGGCTTCAAAAAGTAATTGGCATAACCCGGCAAAACGGTTTATTTAAAGTTCATGCAGGCCCGTATGCCAGTCATGTACTGGCTCAACAAGCCGCGAACACCATAACCCGGCAACTGGCTATCAGACCCATGATCGTTATAGACTAACATTGTCATCGGAGGCATGAAACCGCGACGACGGCATATACGACACGGTCAAATGAATCAACCGAAAAAAATCCCCACATTGTGTAGGGATTAAAGGGCCTCGTCATAAAACCATTCATTCAACTCAAATGACCGCAACTAACCGGTATCAACAACACACCATCAATTCTGGACGCTCTGTTTGTTAATTCAATAAGATTGCCATCACATAAGTTAGACTATAATGCAAATAAATCAGTCCAAAGGCGAAAACAAGTGTATAAATTACCCGTTTTTCTTTTAAAGCACCGTGATTTTTATCACACCCATTCATTAAGATTGAGTGAATCAGTTAAAAAATCAATCACGGCGGTCTGATAATCCTAATTAACATGCTGATTGGCAACCATAACAGGCCGTGACCGGATCCATTTTATGTTATCGCATAACCTGCAAGCTTTTTATCCATGAGCACAAAAGAATTACCTGATCTCGCAATTTCACAAAATGTGACTTTAGCGACTGAACCAATTAAAACAGTCCAAATTGGCAAACGCAGTATCACAATGCTGGGTACCGCACACGTATCAAAAGCCAGTGCAGACAAGGTACAAGAATTGATCGCTTCGGGAGTATACGATGCCATTGCCATCGAATTATGTCCAAGTCGTCATAAAGCCATTGTCAATCCTGACGCCATGGCTAAAATGGATCTGTTTCAAGTAATCAAAAACGGTCAAGCCAGCATGGTCGCCGCCAGTTTGGCATTAGGCGCCTTTCAACAACGCATGGCCGAGCAGTTCGGTATTGAGCCCGGCGCTGAAATGCGTGTCGCAATCGAGGATGCGCAAACCGCTCAATTGCCTGTGTTATTGATCGACAGAGAAATTGGTATCACGCTGAAGCGTATCTATCACAACGTACCGTGGTGGAAACGCATGGGTCTGTTAGGTGGTTTAATCCACAGTGTGATCAGTAAAGAAAAAGTTAGCGCAGAAGAAATTGAAAAATTAAAAGAGGGTGACGTGCTGGAAAGTACATTCTCCCAGTTTGCAGAAAATGAAAAAGATTTATTCAAACCGCTGATCAGCGAGCGTGATGAGTATATGTCTGCACGCCTCATCAAAGAAAGCAATGAAAACAACTATCAGCATATTCTCGCCATTGTCGGGGCAGGCCATATGAGCGGCATACAGCGCCTAGTCTCACATCAAAGTATCAGCGATCCTGATGAAACCATTAACACGCTGGAAGCACAACCGGTTTCTTCAAGCTGGTTTAAATATTTACCATGGATAATTGTTTTACTGATTCTGACCGGTTTCGCAATCGGATTCATGCGCAGCCCTGAAATCGGCACTGCCATGGTACTGGACTGGATACTCATCAATGGCGGGTTATCCGCTCTTGGCGCTGCAATAGCGCTTGCGCATCCATTGACAATCATTACTGCTTTTCTCGCTGCACCCTTGACATCGCTCAACCCGACAATTGGGGCAGGTATGGTTGTAGCTGCTGCAGAAACTTTTTTGCGCAAGCCAAAAGTACATGATTTTGAGCGCCTGCGCAGCGATACTACCAGTTTGAAAGGTTGGTGGAACAATCGGGTTACCCGCATACTGTTAATTTTCATCTTGTCGACAATGGGTTCTGCCATTGGCACATATGTCGCAGGCTTTCGCATATTCGAGCGGTTAAGCGGCTAGATCTTCATGAAAACCATATTTGGTTTTTTTGAGCGGCTGATCACACCCTTCCCCCCCGAACATCCAACCGAACCTCCGAAGGGGGTATATCAATTCTGCCGCCATTATGTTCGGGGTATCGAGCCTTATCTGGTTTTGCTGGCTATACTGACCACCTGCCTGGCTATCAGCGAAGCCATGCTGTACGGCATTCTTGGTCAAATGGTTGACTGGCTGGCTGAGCAAAACACACAACATTTTCTCGACACTGAATGGCCGGTATTACTGGCCATGACCATTTTCATTCTGATATTCATACCGGTTGTTGTGTTTCTGCATTCCATGGTCATTCAACAGACACTCATGGGAAATTTTCCGATGCGGGTTCGCTGGCTGGCCCACCGATATCTGCTTAACCAAAGCTACGCTTTTTTTCAGCATGAATTCAGCGGCCGCATCGCCACCAAAGTCATGCAAACAGCGCTCGCGGTACGCGAGACAGTACTTAAACTACTCGATGTGATACTTTTTGTGACCGTTTATCTGGTTACAACCCTGTTACTGGTCGCGGACGCCGACCTGCGTTTATGCATACCGTTATTGGTCTGGGTGATCGCTTATATCAGTATCCTGTCTTATTTTGTACCGCAACTTAAGCGTATTTCCACCTTACAGGCGGATGCCCGTTCCATAATGACTGGACGTATTGTCGACAGCTACACCAATATCACAACATTAAAACTGTTTTCCCACAGTGAACGTGAATCAGCATACGCTAAAACGGGCATGCAGGAATTCATGGCAACAGTTTACCCGCAAATGCGCCTGGCAACCTGGCTGAACATATGCGTGTGGACAATCAACATGCTGCTTGTTTTTACAATTTGTGTACTGGGTTTACATCTCTGGATGAACGATGCACTTGGACCAGGTGCAATCGCTATCGTGATGAGCCTGGCAATCCGTCTGACAGGCATGTCGCACTGGATCATGTGGGAAGTTAACAATTTATTCGAAAATATAGGTACGGCGCAGGACGGGATCAATACTTTGTCAAAACCGCAGATTGTCAGGGATAAACCGAATGCGTCCATCTTACATGTATTGCGCGGAGAAATTCAGTTTGAAAATGTTGGTTTTTCCTACCACGTCGATGATCTTGAAACCGCCTCCACCAAAACCAACCGCACAAACCAGTCCATTACCGTACCTAAAATATTTCATAAACTGAATATCAAAATAGAACACGGCGAAAAAGTCGGCGTCGTTGGCCGTTCGGGTTCCGGCAAGTCCACATTTGTTAATTTGTTACTACGTTTTTTTGATCTTCAACAAGGCACGATAACAATTGACGGACAGGATATTCACACAGTTACTCAGGATAGTCTGCGCAGTAATATCGCCATGGTGACACAAGACACGTCGTTATTACACCGTTCCGTTCGTGACAATATCCTGTTTGGAAAACCTGATGCAACAGAGGCGCAAATGATCGCAGCAGCCCGAAAAGCCCAGGCACATGAATTTATTATGGCATTGCAGGATATCAAGGGACGCCGCGGTTATGACGCACATGTCGGTGAACGCGGCGTGACACTGTCTGGCGGACAGCGACAGCGTATAGCAATCGCGCGCGTACTGCTGAAAGACGCACCGATTCTGGTACTGGACGAAGCCACTTCTGCGCTTGACTCGGAAGTGGAAGCAAGTATCCAGCAAAGTCTTTACCAGCTGATGCAGGGAAAAACCGTGATTGCCATTGCGCATCGCTTGTCTACCATTGCAGCAATGGACAGACTGATTGTTTTGGACAAAGGACGTATTGTTGAGCAGGGCACGCATGCGATGCTAATCGCCAATAATCAATTGTATGCCCAGCTCTGGAATCATCAATCGGGAGGATTCCTGGGATTTGGATAGATTGCCCGGTGCTGCATTAGCACGGCCATAATCGGTTGATAAAATTACGGTAATTCTGCGAATATATTTAGAGGTATCTATTAACATATGCCGGCAATTCTCCTGAAATCTACCGAGCTGCGCATCAATATTGACCCGGAAGCGCTTGGATTTAAAGACACTTCAGCGTTATTGCAGTTCCCCCTTTCATGGATTGGTCAGGAACGCGCAAAAACCGCCGCAAGTTTCGGGCTGGCTATGCAATTGCCTGATTACCACCTGTTTGTCCTTGGCGAAGTGGGCAGCGGACGGTCTTCATTATTACTGCAGGCAATGATCGAGACCGCAGAGAAAAGTGCTGTTCCCCCGGATTTATGTTATCTCTACAACTTCACTACACCCGAAAAACCTGTTGCTTTGCGCACACCCGCCGGACAGGGGCGTTTGCTGCGCAACTCTCTGGAAAAATTGACGGCAACACTGTTTGATGAAATAACACTTTGCCTGAATGGCCGGGATTTTAAAATCAAACAGGACCGCCTGTTGAAAAAATTCAAGACAGCTGAAACAGAACTCTATACGCATCTGGATGCGTATGCAGAAGAGAGAAATTTTTCCATTCGTCGTGAAACCGAACAAATCGTGTTCACGATGCGCGATAACAAAGGAAAAATTCTGACCGAAGACGAACTTTTTAAACTGCCGAAAACACAACGGGCCAAAATAGATCAGACCGAACAGGAATTACATGCCGAGATTACCAGGTATTTTGAAGCAATCAAACGCGTTGAGAATGATAAAAAAAACGCGCTTGCATCACTCAAGCGCAATAATATTCAACCGATTCTCGATCAACGTTTTAACAGCCTGCGTAATAAACTACATTCTGCACTCAAGAAAAACAGACGGCTAACGCTTTTTCTGGAACAGGTTATACAGGATATTCTGGATAACCTGTCCCTGTTTGAATCGGCGTCCATTGAAATGGACCCTGCCACCGGCCCGGAACAACCCGACACACTGGACGAAATATTATCCTGCTACCAGATTAATCTGGCAGTGGACAATTCCGGACTTAAAGGCGCACCGGTCATTGTTGAAGATAATCCACACATCCATTCACTGTTTGGCAACATAGACTACCAGTTTGAAGAAGGTAAAGTTAAAACCGATTTCATGCATATCCGGGCCGGCAGTCTGCATAAAGCGCATGGCGGATTCATTATGCTGCATTTAAGCGATCTATTGTCAGATCCGATGCTCTGGACCAGGCTGCGGCGTTTGCTACGCAGCAAACGGCTGCAGATTGGAGAATCGGCATCCACATTCGCAGCAAATATCCCCGTTTCAATTGATCCGGAAGCTGTGGATATCAGTATTAAAATTGTTTTAATCGGATCACGTGAAGATTATTACTATCTGCAATATGAAGACCCGGAGTTCATTCGCCGTTTTCGTGTAAAAGTCGATTTTACCGACAGTTTCAAATCAAATCCGGAAACTTATCACGCATCTTCCGTTTTTGTAACGCATATATGCCAGTCAAAAAAACTGCCACATTTTTCCGCTGCCGCAGTGGCTCGTCTGCTGGAGGAATCGCACCGTGCAGTCGATGACCAGACGCGACAGAGCGCAATATTTGCGCGCATGGAAATGCTTGTTCTGGAAAGTGCGGCACAGTGTAAGGCCCGTGGAGAAAAATTAGTGGAAACTGCCGATGTGGCGGCCGCGCTGCAGACACGCGCCGTTCGTCATAATGCACCGGACCAGTGGCTGCAGGAAGCTATTACCGATGGCGACATACTGATCGCTCTGGACGGCCAAAAAATTGGCCAGTTGAACGCGATTACCCTGATTGAAATGGGCGACTACTGTTTTGGCGCACCGGTACGCGTAACCGCACGCACCTTTGCCGGAGAAAACGGGCTGTCGAATATTGCACACGAAGTTGACATGTCCGGACCGATTCATGATAAAGGCGTATTGATACTACATAACTACTTATCCGCTTTGTTTGCACATATAGCGCCGCTTGCATTGAACGCATCCATCGTTTTTGAACAGGAATACACAGGCATTGAAGGTGACTCAGCATCTTGCGCCGAGTTTTATGCACTGCTTTCTTCATTATCCCGCATTCCGGTTAAACAAAGCATCGCAATAACCGGCGCATTAAACCAATACGGCGAAGTTCTCCCTGTCGGCGGTATCAATGACAAGATTGAAGGTTTTTTCAATATCTGCGCAAGAAGTGGTTTAAATGGTGAACACGGGGTTTTGATTCCGCACCGTAACAAAAGACATTTGATGCTCAACCATGATGTCATTGAAGCCGTTGAACAAAATCTGTTCCATATTTACACCATGCAGCATGTAACAGAAGGTCTCGAATTACTGACCGGCGTTCCTTCCGGAATATCGCAAAAAAGAAAAATAAAAAAATATTCTGCCAAAACAGTCCTGGGCCGTGCCGAAAAAACGCTCATCGATTTTCGCTTTGCCTGCCAGACGTTTCATTCCAGGCCGGATACGACTTGAATCATTCATCTTTTATCGTGCAGCGCTACCAGCACCTGTGCTTTCAGCGATTTAATCAATCGCATTTCGTTTGTCGTGATGCCTTCATGCGCAATGACCGATCGATCCGCATAAATCAAGCCGACTGGTTTGTCTTGCTGAACAACCAATGGCAACAGAATAAAACTCTTGGTATGCGGTAGTAGTGTTGTGTGCCAGTCCGGCAACGCATTACGGATTTTGGGTTCTGTTGCATCGGAAATGGACAAATCGACATTTCGTTTTATGGCCATACTGAATAAATCGCTGGATTTAATATCCGGAAAAACAAAATTATCGCGGACTTTTTCGTGATTAAATCCAAGAGAATTTCTTGCCCGGAACTGATTGGTTTTAACATCTTTCAGACAAATGGTGACAAATTTAAAACCCAGACTGTTGTAGTATGTTTCCAGCACCAGCATCATTAAGGAACTGAGATTAAACTGACTGGAAGCAAGCATTTCTGAAACTTCCTGAATACCCGTTAACAACCGGTCAGCCGCATTATAAGGTTTGCCGCTTCTTTGACAGTCTTCTGTCTGCTGTACTGTTTCGGTATCGAAAACCCGACAGTTTGAAAACTCAGTTTCCGAGTCAGCTTCAGTTTCACTGTAACATGATTTTTCCTCTATTCTATCATCAACCTGCAGGCTTGAAATCTGACTGCAGACATTCTGAATCTGTCCTGAAGATTCTTCGACCAGGGCTTTTAATCTGGCAGCATCGAGATGCAGCGCTTTACCAAAGCGGCTTAACAAATCATCGGTTGACGGTACTTGGATAGCTGTAGTATCTGGTGCAGCCATTAACGCTGCATGATTACTGAGTTCAGTCACCTGCTGCATCCATTCATTCCGGTTTTTAGGGGATTTAAGAAATTTACCCGGCAACAGCTTCATGGCCTGAATGATCGAATCCGGAATATTCCATTTGCGCAGCGCATACTCTGTTAACCAGTGAAAGGTGCAGCCGAGCTTCTGTAAAGAAGCACGTGCTTCCGTATATTCCTTTTCTCTGGCCAGCGCCATCGTCTCATGATACAGACGGTCATCATAAGCGGCCACAATGAGCCGTCCTATATTTCTAAACAGCGCAGCAATCGTCACTTCATCCGCGTTTGGATAAGCACTGCGTTTAGCAAGACTGCGTCCGATCAGACTGGCCGACAGTGCCAGCATCAATTCTGTGCGCACGGCTTTGGCATGTTTGTGCGGCATCCTGTCGACCATAATCATAGCCAGTGCACAGGCTTTAATCGTATTCAACCCCAGTAACTGAATCGCAGCCGAAATACTGGTGACGGCCATTGCCGATGAACGATACGTAATTGAATTGGACAATCGAAGGATTTTCAATGTCAGCGACGGATCCAACAAAATGAAATTGCTCAATTGTTCCAATGACTGCTCGTCTGAAGAAGTCAATTGAATCACTTCGGATATAGCATTGCCAAGCGTCGGCAAATCGGGATCGTTCTGGATCAGGTCAATCAGTTTGTCCTTGATTGGTATCACTTCATTTTCATTTGAGGTATTCATCAGGGCGTATTGGAATTAAGTTCATCACTGTTTTTATTGATCAATCTGACTGTATCTTTTTCAGTCAACACATCGCGTGATCGCTTTACAAGTCGATTAATATCAAGTGAAAATACACTATAATCACTCGTCTGGAAATTTGCTTACCAAGACCGTGACCAACCCATCGGCTCGATACCGTCCTGTTAATGCACACATTAATAGTTATTTACGGCAGAAAAAGCAATAATTAAGCGAAAAATTTGTCAAAACCGCAATTTTATTCGAAAATTTTGTCTGAGTACCCCTAACGTTTAAACATGCAGACAACTTGAAACAGTAACCGTGTTGCAAAATGACATATAATAAAACGCCATAGCGTCATCGTTTTATTATATGTGTTTGTGCCTTCGCGATGAGCCCCGGATAATTATTGCATTGTATGTCTAACCCGTTTACACGCCCTTCCCCCGGAAAAGTTTTACGTTATTGCAGTTATGCAGGATCAAGCGATTCATTCGTACTGGCACAACTCGCGCAGCAGACAAAGCCATTAGCCATTATCACAGCCAGTGCACGCGAAGCACAGCGTTTACTGGAGGAAATACCGTTTTTCAATCCTGAATTACAGATTCACTTGCTGGCCGACTGGGAAACACTGCCTTACGATACATTCTCACCGCATCATGACCTGGTTTCAGAACGGCTGGCAACGCTCTATCAGATCATGAACAAATCCTGTGATGTTCTGATCGCGCCGTTAACGACAGCGTTGTACCGCATTTTGCCGCGCGAATATCTGGCTGCGCACTCATTCTTTCTCCAGAAAAATGATGTACTGAATATTGACGCATTGCGCAGCCAGATGACCATGGCAGGTTATTCACACGTTACGCAGGTATTCTCGCCTGGCGAATATAGTATACGGGGCGGGCTGATCGACCTGTTTCCAATGGGCAGCGCCATACCCTATCGTATCGATCTGCTGGATAATGAAATCGACAGCATCCGCACTTTTGACGTAGACACCCAGCGAAGTATTTATCCAGTCAACGAAATACGCCTGCTGCCTGCACGCGAATTTCCTTTGGACGAGGCCGGCCGGACATGTTTTCGCAGCAAATTCCGTGAAAAATTTGAGGGCGATCCAACCAAAAGGCAGATTTACAAGGATGTCAGCAAGGGTATCGCACCGGCCGGTATCGAATACTACCTGCCCCTGTTTTTCGACCAGACCGCCACATTGTTTGATTATTTGCCGCAGGAAACAGTACTCTGCCTCCATCAGGACGTGCGACCGGTACTCGATGAGTTCTGGCACGACACCCAGTCCCGCTATCAATTGCTGCGGGCTGATCTCGACCGGCCATTACTTCCCCCCGAAGAACTGTTTTTATCCGCCGATACGTTTTTCGGCAGATTGAAATCCTACGCCCGCATCGAAATACTGCCAGAGGCAGAAAGCAAAAAAGCCGAACCACTTGCAACTTCTCCATTACCGCCGATCGCCGTCAACCGTTACGCAGATAATCCATTGGCGCAGTTGACTGCCTTTGCCGACGATTACACCAGCAGCGGCGGACGTGTGCTGGTGGTTGCCGAGAGCAAAGGCCGGCGAGAATTGATCGCAGAATATTTTAACCAGCATAACCTTTATCCGCTGTTGTGTGAGAACTACGCCCAATTTCTCTCAAGCCCGCAGCCCTTTATGCTCTGCGTAGCACCGCTGTACAACGGGTTTATTCACGATACAGAAAGGTTCGCTTTTATTACCGAAAGCGAATTATATGTTGCATCACATGTTCCCGGGCGCCGCGAAAGAGAATCACGCAAAACCACCGCGGCCGATAATATTTTGCGCGACCTGTCCGAAATCAAGCCCGGCGATCCGGTTGTTCATGAACAGCATGGCATCGGCCGCTATTTGGGACTGGTCAGCATGGATCTCGCCGAAGATGAGAATGGCAGCCTCAGCGAATTTCTCTCACTGGAATATGAGGGCGGTGATAAGTTATACGTGCCTGTTTCACAGTTGTATTTGATCGGCCGCTACAGCGGCGCATCACCGGAATCGGCGCCATTGCATAAACTGGGCAGCAGTCAATGGGACAAAGCCAAGCGTAAAGCCATGCAGCAGGTACGCGATACCGCTGCCGAACTGCTTAACTTGTATGCGCAACGCGCTGCAAGGCGGGGGCACGCATTCAAGTTCAATCAACATGAATATGAAGCGTTTACGGAAGGTTTCGGCTTCGAAGAAACCGCGGACCAGGCTGCTGCCATTCATGCTGTCCTTGCGGATTTAAAGTCAGAAAAACCAATGGATAGGCTGGTCTGCGGCGATGTTGGGTTTGGCAAAACCGAAGTCGCGTTGCGCGCGGCTTTTGTGACTGTGGCTGACGGCAAACAGGTTGCAGTTCTGGTACCCACCACGCTGTTGGCCGAACAACACTTTCAGAATTTTTCCGACCGTTTCGGCCTGATCGCTGATCAATGGCCGGTAAAAATAGCAGAACTCTCACGGTTCCGGTCGACCAAGGAACAAACGCAAACCCTGGAGGCACTTGCACGCAGCCAGATCGATATCGTCATCGGCACGCACAAACTGATACAGAAAAGCGTCAAATTCAAAAACCTGGGTCTGGTGATCATCGATGAAGAGCACCGTTTTGGCGTGCGCCAGAAAGAACAACTCAAAAAACTGCGCGCTGAAGTCGATGTACTGACACTGACAGCCACTCCGATTCCACGTACTTTGGCGATGTCGCTGGAGGGTCTGCGTGATTTCTCCATCATTGCAACTGCACCGCAGCGCCGACTGGCAATCAAAACATTTGTCAGTAATTTTTCCATGGCGCTTATTCGCGAAGCATGTCTGCGGGAACTCAAACGCGGCGGGCAGATTTACTTTCTGCATAATGAAGTCAATACCATTCGGTATATGCATGACAAACTTGTCGATCTGCTGCCCGAAGCGCGTATACAGATTGCCCATGGCCAGATGCGCGAACGTGAACTGGAGCATGTGATGCGCGATTTTTACCAGCAGCGTTTTAATGTCCTGTTATGCACCACCATTATCGAAACCGGTATTGACGTGCCCAGCGCCAACACCATTATCATCAACAACGCCAACAAATTCGGACTGGCGCAACTGCATCAACTGCGCGGACGCGTAGGGCGTTCTCATCATCAGGCTTACGCTTATCTGCTAACACCCGATATGCAGACGCTCAGCGCCCAGGCCAAGAAACGTCTGGAAGCAATTCAGGCAATGGAAGAATTGGGATCAGGCTTTTATCTGGCCATGCATGATCTGGAAATCCGCGGGGCGGGTGCGGTGTTGAGCGAATCGCAAAGCGGCGAAATGCAGGAAGTCGGTTTCAGCCTGTACAGCGCCATGCTCGACACCGCCATTCAGTCGCTGAAACAGGGTCATGAACCCGACATGGAACACCCCCTCGGGGTTGCAACCGAAATCAACCTGCATGCCCCCGCCCTGCTCCCGGAAAATTATTGTCACGACATTCACGAGCGTCTTGTCCTGTACAAACGCATGGCCAATTGCGCCGACAACGAACAGCTCGACGATATTCAAAGCGAGTTGATCGACCGCTTTGGACTGCTGCCCGATCCAGCCAGGGCTCTGCTCGACTGCCACCGCCTGCGCATTGCCGCAAAACCGCTCGGCATTATCCGCATTGACGCCAGCGCTGAAAGCATACAAATACAGTTCACACCCGAGCCGCCGGTTGATCCCGCCAGAATTATCCAGTTGATTCAAAGCGGCCGTGAATATTCCCTCGCCGGACCGGACCGGCTTAAAGTCCAGGTGCAAATACCTGAAGTCAAAAAAAGGGTTTTACGGATTCAGCGTTTGATGCAATCATTGAATACAGGCAATGCGGCTGCCGAAAACTGACTGACGCCAGCATGCAAAAAAACAGCGCACCGTGTGATTGAGCAATCCGGCATTTTGCACTGGAGAAACGGTTTGGCGTTTCGCCCGGGGTTTCAAAAGAGAAATAGACCAGTATCCATAGAAATGCATCAGATCTGTTTGTAGCGATAGTCATGCAACACGAAACAAAAAGTTCTGCTGCACCTGATTTACAGTCTAACGATGTCCGGCGTTGTGACCGGGTGTGTTTCGGCGACCGTAACTGCGGTCAATCCCGGTTTTTCAAGCAATTATGTGGAAGAATGGCTGCGTTCCTGGAGCATTGCTTTTCCGGTAGGCTTTGGCTTGTTGCTGCTAATCTCGCCATTTTTAAAGCGCACTGCCGAAACTATCGTGACAAGGCCAAATAGCACCACTGGCAATTCCGATACAAAACCATAATTCCGTTACAGCTGAGTTAAGTTGGGTTGAGCCGATCCGGACCCTGGGGTGCGCTATACGCTTGAACATAGAAAAGATTTAAAAACCTGTTGGCGTTTTAGCTGAAAAATTTGAACGTATCTGATCTTCATGGAACGAGCAGACTACACGACCATACGGCGTGTTTACCCCGGACTTCGGCTTTTAATGGTTTCACTTAGGTTAAAATAATGGCATCCCCAATATACTTGCCATCCTGAATTAACTAGAATTTCTACCATGATGACGTTAATTAAAGGAGCGCAGCCATGAAAACCGGAATTTTGCAAAATATAAACATTGCAATCGTTGCTGCGGTGGTATTTTTTGCTTTACCAGTGAACGCGATTGCGGCAGGACAGGATATTAAAACCAATCATGTCGATCATGATGCGCTAGTACATTACTATGAGGCGCAGGCCAACGAGATGCTGGCAAAAATCGATGAACAGATCGATGCGCTCAAACATAAATCACGCAGCAGCTATTTCGGCAAGCACGGTCAGGATATTAAAAAACATGTGAAATATAAAATTCACGAATATGAAAAAGCCGCGGTAGAAAATATGGAAAAAGCTGCCTATCACAAGAAAATGGCTGAAAAACAAGGAGACAAACCGGTTTTTGCTGATTCTGGCAACACCAAAAGCTGAGCGGCTAGCGCTTAGATAATCATAGATAATAAAAGACCCGCTCAGGTGGGTCTTTTATTATCTGCGCAGGCTATATTGTCACGCTATTGCCAGGAAAACCGGGGTCATTTCAATGATACAAATTGACGGTATTTGTTCAGCTCTCTCCTGTTCAACGCAGCGCATTATTCTGCGTTGATTGATGATGCTTCTCACGTATCAGCACATGCGCAAACACTACGTCGGCCTTTTCCTCGATCTCATTATTTTGAAAGCTTGCCGGCAGTCCGGTGCGGTTATCCCATAAATAATTCTTGATGAATATCTTGACTTCATCGCGCGTACTCTGCTTGGCGGCAAAATCCTGAATCTGCGCCAGTTGCGCCTGCAGGGTCTGGTACAGGCCGGTCGCTACCTGCTTCAGCCGGTCAATTTCCTGCCGGGATAAATCAGGCTTGAACAGCAGATCGAACAATGCCAGTGATTCTTCGTCAAGCTTTTCCCGGCCAGCGCGCCTGCCTTCCTCATCAAGGTTCTCTGCAAAACGCATCATGTCTTCAAATGTCTGTTCGATGGTGGCGCGGTTTTTCTCACGGTTATAGGCTTCGATGATCTGCTCAAAATGTTTCTGAAAATCGATTCGGGTGGGATTCTGTTGCATCATTCTGAACAGCTTCTTTTCAATTGCCATCTTCAGATCGTGAACAATCGTGTTCTTGGCGCGGGCGCGTTCGAATTCTTTCTTTAGCCGTTCAAAGTTGATCCGGCTGATATCGTACAGCGCCCGGTCTTCTCTAATGCCAGGTTCATTATCGGAGGTTACCGGTTCAATGTTTCCTTCAATGATGCGGTGCAGTTCGCATATGATGTTTGAGATGTCTGCTTTTTCAACGCCTTCCTGCAGTTTTTTGTAAATGATGTTGACGGCGTCGTAAGCATGCCGATACCGGTTAATGTCCTTGATGGTCAGGCACGCCCTGAATTTCTTGAACACTTCACGGCAGATGATTTCAAAGCGCTTGCGGGTTTCATCGTTCTGATTGACCGCCTCCCTGGCGTCAACAATGGCCCTGTTGCGGTCAAAGCCTGTTTTCTCCAGCACGTCTTCAAGCCTGAAACCCTGCGCCTGTAAAAATGCCCTGACGCTGTCAATGGCTTCTTCAAGGTCTGCGAGCAATTCTTCTTCAGGACGCACCGGATCAATCTCCGGCGGAATGCCGCCGCCATCAGTCATACCCGCGCCCTGATGCCCGGCGAATGTCGCCAGCGCCTTGCGCAGATTCTTCAGGATGCCGCAGTAATCGACGATCAGCCCGTTATTCTTGCCTTCATGCACGCGGTTGGCGCGCGCGATGGCCTGCATCAGCGTATGCGCTTTCAGCGGTTTGTCGAGATACAGCGTCGACAGGCTGGGCACGTCAAAGCCGGTCAACCACATGGCACAGACAATCGCCACCCGGAACGGATGGTCTTCTTTCTTGAACGCGGTCTCGATATCGATGCGCTTGCCGTCACCGGTTTCAAACCCTTGCTTGATCAGTTTACGGTGCGGGGTGATCTCCAGGTTCCATTTGCGGAACTTGTCCACTTCGCCCTGTTCTTCACTGACCACCACCGCCATGCGCGTCCCCCGCATCCAGTCGATCTGGCGCGACAAATCTGCAGCTGCCTGTTCATCCACAGCTTCCAGCTGCTGTTCAAGTTCGACGATGCGCTGGTTCCAGCACGCCAGAATCAATCCATGCATGCGCACGCAGGTGACTTTGTCGATGCAGACCAGCATGACCTTGCCGGTTTCCCACTGAGTGCTGTAATGCGTGACAAAATCTTCGGCGATTTGCTGCAAGCGGCTTTCTGCGGTGATCAGGTGATAATCGCGCTTGAGTTCGTTTTCCAGCCGGGTGGCGGTATCGATATCGTCGATCTCGATTTCCTCGAGCTTCTCGGCAATACGCTCGTTCAGTTCGCTGGTGGCGATACCGAGTTTCTCGCCGCGCGCGTCGTAATACAGTGGCACGGTGGCGTTGTCTTCCACTGCACGTTGAAAATCATAGGTCGAGACATATTCACCAAATACGCGCCGGGTGATTTCGTCGTCCTTGAACAACGGCGTGCCGGTAAAACCGATATAACTCGCCTTGGGTAACGCATTGCGCAGATTTAATGATAAGCGGCCATACTGCGTGCGGTGCGCTTCATCGGTGATGACGATCACATCGTCACGGTCTGAATAGGGGTCGTCCGGATTAACATCCTGATTGAATTTCTGCACCAGCGTAAACACATACGCCTTGTGCTGGTGGCTCAGCAATTCTTTTAGATTATCACCCGATCCCGCGCGGCACGGGTCGCGGTCATTGTCGACCAGGCCGCAACCGGCATAGGTTTTATAAATCTGTCCATCGAGATCGTCACGGTCGGTGCAGATCAGAAAGGTAAAATTGCTGCCCAGCCGTCGGTGAATCTTGCGGGTGAAGAACACCATCGAATACGATTTTCCCGAGCCCTGCGTATGCCAGAAAACGCCGAGCCTGCCGTTACGTTCTTTTCTGTGCTTCACGGCATCGATAGCGCGGTTTACGCCGAGATACTGGTGATTGCGCGCAACAATCTTGACCATCTTTTCCCTGCTTTCGTCGAATACAATGAAATTCTCTAACAGATCGATAAAATTGCGCTTGTTGCACACGCCTTTGAGCAGGGTTTCCATATCCACCACGCCGGGCTCGTCTTCGGCCAGCCGCTTCCAGTCATTGAAATGCTCAAAGCGGCTTGAAACTGAACCGATTCTGGCATCGACGCCATTGGCCAGAATAATCAGCGCATTGTGGTGAAACAGATGCGGCACGGTGTCTTTGTAATCGCACAGGTTTTTTTCAAACGCGTGACGGATGTCTTTGTGCAGCGTCTTGCATTCGATGAACAACAGCGGCAGGCCGTTGACAAAGCCGACAATATCCGCGCGGCGGCGGTAAATGTCGCCGCGCACCCATAGTTCACGCACGCACAGGAAGTGATTGTTTTCCGGCTTCTCGAAGTCAAACACTTTCAGGCGTTTCTTTTCCAGCTCGCCCTTGCTGTTGCGGTATTGCACCAGCACGCCGTTTTTAACCCGCTCATACTGCTCGCGGTTGATCTGCAAGGTATTTTGCGTCACCGGCGCGTCAACCATCTGGCGCAGTGCGTCCTGATACGCCGCACCGGGCAGGCCGGGATTCAGCTTTACCAGCGCTTCATTCAGATAACGGGTCAGCACCACATCCTTGTCCGACTGCCGCCCTAATGTACCTTCAGTACCAAAGGTTTCGCTGTTATACGCAAACACGCTGTCCCAACCGAGCTGTGTTTCAAGATAATCGGCGGTGGTTTGCTGTACCAGCGTGTCTTCATTCAGGGGACTCATTAGAGAGGTTTTATTCGCTGAGAATGCATACAGGTTCTGTTTATTGATATCTGACTTTCATGTGTTTATTGACAGCATCGTTCATGGCTTTGACTGAGACAGCTTTTCTGTCAGCCTGATGCAACATACAGAAAACGTCATCCACTTTCCTTGAAACCGGCCGGATAATCGCCTCTCCTTTTTCGGTAACAACGATTTCAATTTTATCGCCTGTTTTCAAATTCAACGATTCCCTGATTTGTTTCGGAATCGTCACCCGCCCTTTCGATGTTAATGTTGTCAATGCCATTTTCTTTTCCTTTTTTCTGATAAAAATTTCATCAGACGGCAATTTCTCCGTTCATAAGTTTGGGGAGGAGGAGGTCGCGGGCACGAGTAAGGTTATTATTTTGATCGCTTAATACAACAATTTGATTTGTGATGTTAGTAATAATATCTTCAAATTGTTTTGTGATTATTTTGGGAGGCAGTACTACACTTAAAGCAGATACTAACGATTTTTTAAGTTCCTTTTGATTTGTAGCACCCTCTCCCATATCTTCAAAACGACATTCTAGTTCCATTAACGAATAACCAAACCATAACTTATCTACATTGTCTTTAGGGCGCACAATAGTGACGTGGGTATCAACTGTGCACTTATTTGGATTCGTCCAACATTGGGCAACACGCCCAAGGGTTCCTGTGCCAGTTGAATTAATTAGTACATCTCCATACCGAATCAACTTCTTCTCGTCGACTTCTTTATCTTGCCGACGTACAAGATTAAAAGATAACAGTCTATTTCTTATGCACTTCTGATTTATGACTATAAATTCACCTTCATCATCGTACTTTGGCGTCATCCCTCTGCTTAAAAAACTAGCAAGATTTCCTATATCTATTTTTTCCCACCCCTCCGGCACACCATCAACGATCTTGACATGCTCATGGCCGGGGTAGCGGAAACGGACAAACCATTCCTTGTAGAGCTGTCGTGCGGATTCTTCCAGTAACGCAATCCGGCGCTTGTTATTTTCGATGAGGCCGTCGTAGGCTTCAATAATTTCGACAACTTTATTTTGATACTGAACATCTGGCAGGTTAACCTTAAAATTCTTAAGCACGGTCAAATTGATATTTGGTTGTGCTGCTTGACCACCACCAATTCCTTGACACATTGCAAAAGTTGCAGGTTTCTTGAAGTGATAATAAATATAGCGTGGATTAACTTCATCCGACTTCACTCTTATAATACCCACCGCTTGGTTAGCATTGGCTGGAACATCTGACTGTCGAACAAAACCGCATTTACCAACATTTGCTCCGGCAATTGTTATCAGAACATCGTTCTCGATCAACTGTGACCTTTTAAGTTTTTCATGTGTCTCATCATCGACAAATGTGAATCCACTACGGTCTAAAGTCACATCACCATTTAGCGCTTCAGCTTTGATGAAGTTGACGCCATTTTCTGTAAAAGGCATTCCATAAGTAGATGGTGTTGTACCTTTTGTTACAATTTTTGATATTTCCCCAATACTTCTTTCAGTCCAACTCACACCCCCAACTCCTCAAAATTCTTCTGAATCTGAGCAGCCAGAATCGCCGCTTCCTCATTCAACCCTTTCAGTTCGATATGAATATCACGAAGCGTTTCCTCGAAGTCGAAGTCCTCGTCTTCCGGTTCGGGTGCGACGCCAACATAGCGCCCCGGCGTGAGGCTCCAATCGTTGACTTTGATTTCGTCTATGGTCACGAGTTTGACCAACCCCTCGACATCACGAAGTTGTGCTTCGGGAAAACGCTCCTGCAACCAGCGCGCCTGCTTGAAGGTATAGCGCACCTGCTTGAGCTGTTCCACCGCTTCTTTACGCAAGTCGTCGAGTGCGTTGAGCAGCCGGTTCAGACCGCGTTCATTGCTGTCCTTGACATGCTTATCAACGAATTTATAGAGCTGGTCGATTTGCTTGAGTAAATCGCGGCTAGTTTCGGCGAGCGGTTCCAGGTCTTTGGCGGCCTGCAACAACCCTACATTATCGCGCGGTGCTTTGGCCCAGACATTGGATTGACCGGTTATGCTCATTTCAAACGCTTTGCGGTCGGTTTTGAACAGACCGATGGCCTGCCGGGTTTCTTCGTCGATGGTGTCCAGTTTGCCGGTCAGGCTTTGCAGCGCACTAATAAAATTCTCGATGGCCGGAATAGATTGTTGCGCCTCATCGAGCGTGGTTTGCAGATAGCTTGCAACCCGTGTGAGAAAGCGCTGCTGCTCACCGCGATGCAGCCAGATGATCGCCGTCAGATTGGCGAGCTGTTCCGGCGAAAAGTCATAAATCTTGCGCGTAACCTTGCGGAAAACATTGCGCGCGTCGAGCATCAGCACTTTGTCTTTCAACTGCGCGGGTTTGTTGCGGTTGAAGAACCACAGTTCGCACGGCACCGAACGCGTATAAAAGAAGTTCGAACGGATCGCGATCATGACATCGACGTCGCCGGATTCCACCAGTTTGCGCCGCACTTCGGCCTCCTGACCGCCCGCGCTCGACGCCTGCGACGACATCACAAACCCGGCACGCCCTGCCGGGTTCAGATAGCTGTAAAAGTACGAAATCCACAGATAGTTGCCGTTGGAGACTGCACCCTTCTTGTTGACGCTCGGCAGACCGAACGGCAGGCGCGGATCGTTCTTGATTTTTTCGGCGTCGACATCGTCGACGTTGAACGGCGGGTTGGCCATGACGAAGTCGGCCCTGCCGCACAGCTCGTGCTGGTCTTCGTAGTAGGTGATGCCTTTCTGGATGTTGCCTTCCAGGCCATGCACGGCGAGGTTCATTTTGGCGAGGCGAATGGTAGTCGGGTTTTTCTCCTGGCCGTAGAAAGTGGCGGCCTCCTGCGGGTTTTTGTGCAGTTTTTCGATAAAGTGCGCGCTTTGCACAAACATGCCGCCCGATCCGCAGGCGGGGTCGATCACCGTGCCGTGATCGGGTTCGATGACGTTGACGATCATCTGCACGATGGATACCGGGGTAAAAAACTCACCGCCGTCATGCGCGCTCTGGTTGGCAAACTGGGTCAGGAAATATTCATAAATGCGCCCGAAGATATCGCCGGTTGCTTTTTTCAGCGCCGGATCGTTGAACGTGCGCAGCAGACTGCCGAGCACATCGTTGTCGAGTTCCTGATATTCGCTTTTGGGCAGAATGCCTTTCAGCGTGTCGTAATCCGACTCGATTGCTTCCATCGCGTTGATCACCGCCTGCGCCCGGTCGTCGCTGTCCTTGAGGCTTACCAGCGTGTCGAATTGCGCTTGCGGTTTCAGATAGATCGCGCTCTTGCTGGAAAAGTCTTCCTTCGTCAAAGGCCGCGTCTGCCCGCCGCGGCGCGGCAGCGAAGCTTCGATACCGGGTTTGACCTGCAGATAGCGGCTGTACGCATGGCGCAGAAAAATCAGCCCCATCACCGGCAGAAAATACTCGTTACTGGCGTAATTGCTGTTGGCGCGCAGATTGTCCGCGCCGCGCCACAGCCGTTTTTCGATGGTTTCAATATGTTCCAGTTGCGTCATTTGATCGTTATCATATCTGCGCATTGTGCAGATACCCTGTTTTTTTTATCCGCTAATGCTAAACTTCCCGCTCATGATGTCAAAAAATGTAAACAATGAAAGCAAGCAGCAGGAATCTGTTTTTGGAGTACCTTCGGCATACGCGCCATACTCGCGGCCGTGTTTTTTTCAATGGCTGATGATATCAAACAAGTCAAGCCCGGGCGTTCATCGACAGAATCATGGCACGTCTGGACAGAATCGAATACCTTCCTGACTTGCGAAACGAAACTTAA
This sequence comes from Nitrosomonas sp. Nm51, assembly GCF_900111165.1. Classification (GTDB taxonomy): domain Bacteria; phylum Pseudomonadota; class Gammaproteobacteria; order Burkholderiales; family Nitrosomonadaceae; genus Nitrosomonas. Next base: position 9,050 of record NZ_FOGH01000012.1, on the reverse strand, counting down.
CGCCGCATTCATAAAGCACAGATCACACTAAAAAAAGCTCTGATGTCTTATTCACACAAACCATCTGATATTATCCGCCCTGAAATCCTCGCACTGAAAGCCTACCACGTCCCGCCCGCAACCGGCATGGTCAAACTCGATGCCATGGAAAATCCGTACGCATTACCGCAGGCTTTACAAAATGAAATTTCAAGCCTTGCAGCCGGCGCGCCGATCAACCGCTACCCCGACCCGAACGCGGCCGATTTGAAAGCGGCGCTGCGCGAGGCACTGACGATTCCGGATCAAATGGATGTCATGCTTGGGAACGGCTCCGATGAAATCATCCAGATTATCGCCATGGCGGCGGCCCGGCCCGGCGCCATTGTGTTGAGTGTCGAGCCCGCGTTTGTCATGTTCCGTATGATTGCGACATTTGCCAATATGCAGTACACCGGCGTGCCATTGACTGCGGATTTTGCACTTGACCTCGACGCCACGCTGGACGCCATCGCACGCCATCAACCCGCCGTCATTTTTCTCGCATACCCCAACAATCCAACCGGCAATTTATTTGACGAGCAAGCTATTCTGAAAATCATTGAGGCCACACCCGGAATTGTAGTCATCGATGAAGCGTATCATGCATTTGCCGGCGCCAGCGTTATGGACAAACTGACTGATTATCCCAATCTGCTGCTGATGCGCACGCTGTCCAAGCTTGGGCTGGCGGGATTGCGGCTGGGTCTGCTCATCGGCCGTCCGGCCTGGTTGACCGAATTTGAAAAACTGCGCCTGCCGTATAATGTCAGTGTGCTGACGCAATGCGTGACACAAAGTGTACTGTGTCACATGGATGTACTGCTGGATCAGGCTGAACAGATCAAAACCGAACGCGCCAGAATGTTTGCCCGACTGACCACGCTGAAAACACTTGAGGTATTTCCTTCCGATGCCAATTTCATCCTGTTCCGCGTAGATAATGCGACCGGCATCTTCCGGAAACTTAAACAGCGAGGTATTTTAATTAAAAATCTTGATCGCACGCACGCCTTGTTGGATAATTGCCTGCGTGTCACAATTGGCACAGCAGAGGAAAACACACAATTTGTTACGGCATTAGAAACGTTATTAAGTGAATAAACTCAGATTCAGCCAGTCCGCGCCACCCGCCTTAAAAGCCTTATCGATCTATGCGTCAGGCCCAAGTCACACGTAACACACTGGAAACTCAGATTACGGTCAGCCTGAATCTGGACGGCAAAGGCAGCGCCGCCATGAATACAGGCATACCTTTTCTTGAACACATGCTCGACCAGATCGCGCGCCACGGCATGCTGGATATTGACATTACAGCCAAAGGCGATCTGCATATTGACGCGCATCACACCGTGGAAGACATCGGCATCACGCTTGGCCAGGCTTTCACCAAAGCACTCGGCGACAAAAAAGGCATCCGTCGCTATGGCCACGCCTATGTACCGCTTGATGAGGCGTTATCGCGTGTAGTCATTGATTTGTCCGGGCGTCCCGGCCTGACACTGAACGCCGAATTCGTACGCGCCCGCATCGGCGATTTTGATGTTGACCTGATCAGTGAGTTTTTTCAAGGGTTCGTCAACCATGCGCTGGTTACCTTGCACATCGATAATCTAACCGGAAAAAACGCGCATCATCAGGCCGAAACCATCTTCAAAGCATTCGGCCGTGCGCTGCGCATGGCGCTTGAATATGACCAGAAAGCCGCAGACGTCATCCCATCAACCAAAGGCATGCTATAAGCTGATCTCACCCACCTCTTTTTCCAGAAATGACCGATATAGCAGTAGTTGATTATGGCATGGGGAACCTGCGTTCCGTCCATAAAGCGCTCGAACATGTCGCACCCGATGCCGCTGTTACCGTAACAAGCGATCCGTTTATCGTCAGCCAGGCTGAACGGGTTGTGGTACCAGGACAGGGCGCGATGCCAAATTGCATGCACGCACTGAACACACACGGACTGCATGATGCAGTCGTAAAGGCGGCACGAAATAAACCGTTTCTCGGCATTTGCATTGGCCTGCAAATGCTGTTTGAAGAAAGCGAAGAAGGTCATGTCGAGGGACTGCATATTCTTCCCGGAAAAGTCGTGCATTTTCCGGCAGAAGCCATGACAATGCCGGACGGACAGAAACTTAAAGTACCGCACATGGGTTGGAATCAGGTATTCCACACGCATGTTCACCCCCTCTGGAAGGGTATCGCCGACAACGCACGGTTTTATTTTGTCCACAGCTATTATGTAGAAACACCGGATACCGCCATTATCGCCGCACAAAGCCGCTACCCTTTCGCGTTCACCTGTGCGGTTGCCAAAGATAACATTTTCGCGGTACAGTTCCATCCTGAAAAGAGCGATCACGCGGGATTAACGCTGCTGCGCAACTTTTCGAGATGGTCGCCCGACATCTAAGACCTCGCGCATTCGCTCATGCTGGCACAGACTAAGGAGTCGTTCATAAATAACTGTAACACCTGGATCGCATCTGGCGGGTACACTGCGGCGTTGTTCGCCGTCGCCATGGCTTGTGCTATGACTGATCCTCCCGCCTTGCATTGCATCCCGCCAGACGCGTCCGATTGTCACACTTATTTATTCGCGGCTCCTAATTCGATTTAACAACTCAACTCTGACTGAATTTGGTATGTTGATAATTCCTGCAATCGATCTCAAGGATGGACACTGCGTTCGTCTGAAGCAAGGCGTCATGGAAGACGCTACTGTCTTTTCGGAAAATCCGGGAGAAATGGCGGCACACTGGCTGGATCAGGGCGCACGGCGGTTGCACCTGGTCGATTTGAACGGCGCGTTTGCCGGCAAACCTAAAAACAAAAGTGCTATTCGCGAAATCGTACAGGCTATTGACAATCAAATCCCGATTCAGCTGGGTGGCGGGATACGCGATCTGGATACAATCGAAAGCTATCTTGACGAAGGGGTAAGCTATATCATCATCGGTACGGCAGCTGTAAAGATTCCCGGCTTTTTGCATGATGCCTGTAATGCGTTTCCAGGTCATATTCTGGTTGGGCTTGACGCGAAAGATGGAAAAGTGGCTGTTGATGGATGGTCCAAAGTAACCGGTCATGATGTAATTGATCTGGCCTTAAAATTTGAAGATTACGGCGTTGAAGCCATTATCTACACCGACATCGGACGGGACGGCATGCTCAATGGCGTTAATATCAAAGCGACTGTCGATCTTGCCAGCAAGCTGACCATTCCTGTCATCGCCAGCGGCGGTATTACTGATCTGGAAGATGTGCGGACATTGTGTTCGATTGAAACCGAAGGTGTCATGGGCGCAATTACGGGGCGCGCAATCTATGAAGGCACACTGGATTTTAAAGCAGCGCAAACACTGGCTGACGAACTACATAATAACGCCGGTTTTTAATGAGACCGCGTTTCTTATTCGTAGGCATGTACTTTCCCATTTTTTTCACTTCAGGCGGTTAAATACATGGGCCTAGCCAAACGCATTATTCCCTGCCTCGATGTAACGAACGGGCGCGTCGTAAAAGGCGTTAACTTTGTCGAATTACGTGACGCAGGCGACCCGGTTGAAATCGCACGCCGCTATGATGAGCAGGGCGCAGATGAATTAACGTTTCTCGATATTACCGCCAGTTCGGACAATCGCGATCTGATTCTGCATATTATTGAAGATGTTGCATCACAGGTTTTTATACCGCTGACTGTCGGTGGCGGCGTCCGTAAAGTCGAGGACGTGCGCAGACTGCTAAACGCCGGGGCAGACAAAGTCAGCATCAATACGTCGGCTGTTCTCAATCCGCAACTGGTCTCAGACGCTACGGGCCACTTTGGCGCCCAATGCATTGTGGTTGCAATTGATGCCAAACGCGTTAACACAGAAAATCATGAACTGCGCTGGGAAGTTTTTACACATGGAGGCCGGACACCAACGGGGATTGAAGTAATTCACTGGGCGCAAAAAATGCAATCATTAGGTGCCGGAGAAATTTTGCTGACCAGCATGGACAGAGACGGCACACGCAATGGTTTTGACATAGCGTTAACGCGTGCAGTCTCGGATGCAATCGACATTCCCGTCATTGCCAGCGGCGGTGTCGGCAATCTGGATCATCTGGTTGACGGCATTCTGAACGGCCATGCGGATGCGGTGCTGGCCGCCAGTATCTTTCACTATGGCGAATTCAGCATCAATCAGGCCAAACAGCGTATGGCTGAAAACGGTATCGAAGTCCGTCTGTAATGCGGTACTCTATCCATGTGATATTGACGGGTTCAGTCAACCTGTCAGTGTACATGACAAGACACGCCTTGCAGGAAATCGTTCTATTGCCCTAAAGGCGCAACGCGCACAATACATCCATAGCCGCTGACAAACTCAGCCACAGGGCGCTACCGTGGTGCCCTGCAATCGCGCTATAATACTTGAAAAGGGAAAACACCCGCTGGCGCGTACTGTGATAACGCCATGCAGTGACGCTGTACCTGACCTGACAATATCTTATGGATTGCGCGCCAGAAGATGCACAAACATTTTATTTTCGCTGTATAGAGATAATGACTTCGACATGGCTAAGTGAAATCAACTGGTCTGATGACGGGCTGGTACCGGTAATTGCGCAGGAAACCGAAGGCGGAACAGTCTTAATGGTTGCCTGGATGAACCGCGAGGCACTGAAATTAACAGTTGAAAAAGGTGAAGCTGTCTACTGGTCCCGTTCCCGCCAAAAACTCTGGCATAAAGGTGAAGAATCAGGCCACACGCAAAAAGTAAAGGACATCCGTCTTGATTGCGACGGCGATGTTGTGCTGTTGCGTGTAGAACAGAAGGGCGGCATTGCCTGCCATACCGGCAGGCATCACTGTTTTTTCAGAAAACTCGACAATAAACACTGGGTCACCACCTCACCTATTCTTAAAAACCCGGACACGATCTATAAAAAATGATGCAACCGACCATACTGCACCGTTTGTCAGAAATTATTGAAATGCGCAAACAGGCTGATGCTGGCAGTTCATATGTGGCAAAATTGCTGCAAAGCGGACATGACAACATACTTAAAAAAATCGCCGAAGAATCTGCAGAAACGTTAATGGCATCTAAAGATGGTGATGCACAACACGTTGTCCGCGAAACGGCGGACCTCTGGTTTCACTGTCTGATCCTGCTGGCGTATCATGGATTGACGCCGGAAGACGTACTGAAGGAACTGGAAAGACGCGAAGGTGTTTCCGGCATCACTGAAAAAGCCGCGCGCAACGTTGGCGATAAAGGATAACACACGATGGAAAATGACAACTGTATATTCTGCAAAATCCTGCGCAACGAAATTCCGGCCCAGATCATTTATGAAGATGACGATCTTATCGCATTCAATGATATTAATCCGGCAGCACCGGTGCATTTTCTGATTATACCCAGAATCCATATTGCATCACTCATGGTGTGTGAAAAAACGCACCAGGCGATACTCGGAAAAATGCTATTATTAGCACCAGCGCTTGCGAAAGAACAGGGTTGTATCGATGGTTTTCGCACAATTATCAATACTGGCCGGGTAGGCGGTCAGGAAGTATTTCATTTGCATATCCATATTATCGGCAGTAAGGAGCGTCTGCCCGCCATGATGCAAAAAAGCTAGTATTGTTCGATAGAACACAGGAGGCAGAAATGGGCACATTCAGTATTTGGCATTGGATTGTTGTATTAATTATCGTTGTTCTGGTTTTCGGCACAAAAAAACTACGCAATCTTGGCGGCGATCTCGGCAGTGCCATTAAAAGTTTTAAAGAGGGCATGAGGGAAACAGATACTGAAAAAAATGCTTCCCAGACTTCAAAGCATGACAGCCTGACATTCGACGACGAGCCTAAAGATATGGGTGCATTTGGTACGGGAACAGCTCAGAATGCAAATAAGCCAGACGAACAAAAATCTGACAGCAACCATCATCAGGCCTCAAGCAGCACTTCCAAAGAAAACCCGCAGTCCAAAACATAACTCGAATTGCAGTGTCAGACGATGCGATGAAATTTATATGCGGGGTACGAAATATTGCCCTGCATCGGTAATTTAGGTATGTCCGAACATTGACAACAGTAATATGTTTGATATCAGCTTCTTTGAAATCCTGATCATATCAATCATTGCATTGATAGTCGTAGGTCCGGAGCGGCTACCACAGGTAGCCCGGACATTGGGTCACTTGATCAGCCGGTGCCGGCAGTTTGTTTACAGCGTCAGGACGGATATTCACAATGAAATGCGCATGGAAGAACTGAAACAAATGCATCACACCATGCAGGAAACCGTGCAATCAATCGAAGATTCCGTACGCAAGGAAATACACGAAGTCAAATCGATGGCCGGATCCGAACCAGGGGAAAATGCAGCGCTGCCACACTCCGATGATACCTATTCGAAATCCGGCGCCGATACGGAAACAACCGCCTCAGAACCCCGCCAGAAATCATCAGATCACGACCAGGCTTCACCTTAGCCTGGCGTAGTCCATATTTTTGGTTCGCGCCTATCTCATGCATATTCAATCTTCCATACCCCGCGGTTAAATCAACCATGACTGTTGAAGGCTCGCTCTTATCGCACCTAGTTGAACTGCGCACCCGGCTGATCCGCATACTGGGCGGACTGCTTATCGGTTTTATACCATGCGCCTTTTATGCCCGGGAACTGTATACCATGCTGGCGCAACCACTGCTAGAAAAGTTGCCTCAGGGTGGACAGATGATCGCCACCGATGTCGCAACACCCTTTTTTGTACCAATGAAAGTCGCGATGATGCTCGCCTTTGTCATTACTTTGCCACATACACTGTATCAGGTCTGGGCTTTTATTGCTCCCGGCCTTTACGCACATGAAAAGCGTCTTGCGCTGCCGCTGGTTATTGCCGGCAGCCTGTTATTCTTTTTAGGCATGTCGTTCGCTTATTTTGCTGCTTTACCCTTGGTGTTTGAGTTCATTACTTATTTTGCACCGGAAGGCGTCGCTGTAATGACAGACATCAACAAATATCTCAATTTTGTCTTATCCATGTTTATGGCATTCGGCATAACGTTTGAAGTACCTGTTGTCGTAATGGTTCTCGTTAAGACCGGTTTTATCACGATTGAAAAACTAAAAGAAATCCGTCCTTATGTCATCGTCGGATCATTTGTCATTGCAGCCATAATCACCCCGCCCGATGTTATTTCCCAATTTATGCTGGCAGTTCCGCTTTGCCTGCTTTATGAGGTTGGCATTATCATTGCCGCGTATACGATAAAAAAAAGCCGGCAAACAGACAAAAGTGCCATGTCGGACAAGTCTGAAAACGACAAAGTATAACAATTAGTACTCTATCCGCATGATATTGCCATTGCTCTTTCTGATTTTTTGAATGCCAACCTTCAGCGTTGCAGAAACTAATCAATTTTTTCAGACTCCAAATGTGAAACATAATCAAGCATAAGGAAATATATGCAATACGGCAAAAAAAATTCGATTCAAGTTGTCCTGACCGCCGTTTTCATTTCTGTAAGTGGAACGACCCTGGCCCAATCCGGCGAAGTCAATGAATCCATAACACAGCAACCCACTATACAGGCGCCGGTGCCCATACCCGGCGTAAAACCCAATTTAAACCTGCCTGCCCGGTCCATACAACGTACAGGCACAGCAATTTCCGGTGCCAGAAACAGCATCAGCATCAAAAGCACCGATGCCGGTATCGTCCATCGCCCTGCGGCCCCATCCGCACCATTATCACCGCTGCCGCAATCAGGATCAAACTGCATTAACTGCGGCATCATTGATTTCATCAATAGCGCCCAAGGTAATGCAATCAATGCCATGGCCAGCGGTATCATTGCCGGAACCATCGCACGAAGAATCGGTGAACATGATACACATCCGCATACCGATCACACGCCCGGCAGACACGCTCACCAGGTACAGCAGCATTATCACGTCGGCGTCACGATGCAAGACGGTAGTCGGCAAATTATCAGTGTGCCCGATGTTTCTCACTTGCACCACGGCGACAATGTGCAACTAATTGACGGTATGATAATACCGGAACAACAAGCCAATCAATAGAAATCATCGGTTCACACTCGATTTCCAAATCAGATGCACTATATGATAAGCATGACGCACACATTTCAATGCCCATGACAACCTACCTATTTATTGGGCATAAATTGACCAGCAATAATGAACACAGCCACGCGCAAGCAAATCGAATTTGCTATAACCGGCATGGCCTGTACAGCCTGCGCTTCCCGTATCGAAAAAAATCTGAACAAACTTCCCGGCGTGGAGACAGCTATCAATTTCACCAGCGAGAAGGCACGTGTTCATTACGATGACCGGTGGATCGGGACAGACGCACTCATCCAGACCATAGAAAAAGCCGACTTTCAAATCGTCCCGTAAACATTGTAGCTGCAATTACACAAGATGACTTGTGCAGTGTGCGCAGGACACATCGAAAAAGCATTAAATACGCTACCCGGTGTCACAGCACAGGTCAATAATGTTGCAACTGAAACAGCCAAAGTCAATTTCACACCAGGTTGACAACGGCAGATCAACTGACCGCCACGGTAGAAAATGCAGGTTATGGCGCAGTGAAATCAGCAATAAAGGCTATGCCGAGGAGAAAGCGCGACAGCCTGCGGCATATCGGCGCCGAATTACGTTTATCCTGGATTTCCGCTGTGCTTACACTACCTCTGGCCATGCAGATGGGCACCATGTTTACCGGCCATGATATTGGATGTATTACCCCGCTGGCTTCAATGACTACTCGCCACACCGGTACAGTTCTGGATTGGCAAGCGCTACGTGGAGGAGGCGCCAATATGGAATACTGGTTGCGCTTGGCACCAGCATGGCGTATCTAGCTTGAGACCGGCGACATCGCACGGTTTGCCGGCGCCGGCAATTATGTTTCGTACTGTCGTTGTGTCGGTAGTGCGCATCTATCCAACGGTAAAAAGAAAGGCAGCGGCAACACCAGGAATGGCAACCGGT
>NZ_FOGH01000018.1 GCF_900111165.1 Nitrosomonas sp. Nm51 | reverse complement strand
CATTTCACCCATTGGGTGACTCCTGTCTTTAGTCCGAAAACCTTGACACTACTACGTTTGAGCTAATTTTTGTAGATCTAACTGAGGAAAATAGGATTATTGATTTGACTTGCGCTGATAAGCTTGAAAGCTTGCCTAGATGGCAGGTATTCAAAAGTCAGTGTGAATGCCTTTGGGAAATTAATATCTGCGAATAATGTCGGGATACCGGAAGTCGTGCTTGTATTTTGTTTCATGAGTCCGTATGAGACAACTAAGATGTTGTTTCTGAAATGCGCAATGGCTGCGATCTGTGAAAGATTAGTGATTAGAGGATCAATAGTTGTGATATTTTCAAAGGGTTCTTCAAGAGGTTCTATGCAGATATTGTCTTCAAATACCAGGTAGCCTCCAGTAAGCAGCAATCTATACTTATCATCTTGCAAGTTTTCGACGGTGCTGAACCTGCTCTGTGCGGCGGCAGAAAGTACCGCTGAATCAGCTTCGCACTCAAATCCGTCATAAACGATTGACAAAGCATAAGCTTTATTGGCGAAGATATAAAGCAGAAACACTAAAAAAAACTTTTTCATGGCTTATTCCTTGCGCGTCGGTTGATTTCGTCGATATATTTGACTGAAGGACACTACACTAGATATTGATGGATAGCAATCGATGACGCTAGTCATCATTATGAACAGCGCACGGCAGACAAAAAAACCATGCCTTGCAAACAACTGGCCGGTTGTCAGACTGTATCGCCACTTCTGTATTCTGATGCAAAAATTCTGCCGAGTATTGTTCTCTATTGTTACACGGCCTGATTACAGTATGTTCTCATTGAGTTCATACGGACCGGGCAGGTGCAATGCGGTCGAATAGAAAATCGATTTATCTTTTTTGAAAATGATTATTTCTGTTTTTTAAATTGCAGCTTGCGGACAGTTTTGTAGAACAGGTGCGGCAGCAGAATATAAAAAGGCATACGAATCATATGGCTGCGCAGATACAGCAACAGCCGTGCCAGTAATGCGGACAGCGCCGGTTTGTCAGGATGTTGCGGAAATAGCGCTAATGGTACCAGCCGGTGCATTAGCCACATGTTCAGCCTGCCCGGCCGTGCGTGCAGACGATTGTAAATTTCTTCCGGTACAGGTGTTTTGAATATCGATTGACTGAAATACAGGCCGTAATACACAATGCGCGCTAATTTCAGCTGGTTGGCGCGATCCGTTAACCGGATCCAGAAATCAATTTCCTGCATGCTGAAAAAAACCAATAAGTCATGCAGATCCAACAGGTCCCGTAAATCGTTAGCGATTTCATTATTTTGAAACAGGTTGACAGCGCAGTGTATCACCATGTCTACCGGGCTCAGCACGCTAATCGTTGTATCTTTGACTGGAATTGCGGCGTCAAAAAGCAGTTTTGTGTCAATTTTCAACCGGCTGGTCACCGGTATCAGCGTGTGATGGATATCCACTTCAGTTTCACGCTCGGCATGAATCAACGGCGGAATTTCATGACTCCAGACACGGTAGTAGTGCTCATCATAGGCGGAGAGCGGGAGATGCCTCCAGCCTTTAACCATCAGAAGTGACTCAATGTCTGCCAAATCTGCTTTGGGAACCAGCAGATCGAGATCGACGGATAATCGTCCCGCTGCATACGGTATTTGCGCCAATCCGTAAGCGACACCTTTGAGGACGATAATGGAAGTATCAAAGTCATTCAGCGCCCATAGGATCCTGTTTAATTCCCATCGATTCAGCTGTTGCAGTTTTTCGGCCTGAACAAGACCCGATGACAATTGGCTGGCGATTCTTGGTGGTAACTGATTCCAGAAACCGTGTTCTTTTACAAGGAATGCCAGGCGTCCAAGAAGCTTTACACGTCTGGCCAGCCGGATCAGCAGTTCCCAGTGCGAATCGCTATAGTCGATGAGACGCGCAGGGTTAATCAATCCTTGCAGCAGGGTCTGGCAATGTGGTGGCAGGTCAGGCCTCATTAATCAATTTGTGCAACACATCCATGACATTGTCGAAATCGGAATATACCAGTTTATAGCAATCACAGCTGCGAATCAGATCTGCAACAGCCATAAACCCTGTTGCGCCAAGCACCTCATAATTAAATGCATTACTTGCAAGCAGCATGAACGCCTCAGAATCGGAAATGGCTTCAATTTTTGCCGGTGAGCCGGCAATCCATTTGGGAAAAATTATCCACTTGGCTTTTGCAGTATGTTCTGACTGCAACAGGCTTTGCTCCGGTGGGCGGACATGCGCGACCGTACCCTTTTGCGTGTTTGGTATTGATTGACCCATGACGATTTCGGGAAGATAGCTGCGGATGACGGCGATAGATTCGTTTTTAAGCGGCATCAAACGGGGAATGGGAAGAAAAAGACGCCGTCTGGGATCCATGAGTCCAAACTCATCTGAAAGCAGGCGGAACCCGCGGTAACACAAAACCGTACACAAGGTTGTTTTGCCGCTGCCCGGCCAGGCCGGAAATAAAATTGCATGACCGTTTTTTTCGACTACGGCCGAATGTAGTATCAATAAGTGGTTGACGCGCACTGCAATAGCCAGATTAATGCCCCATTCCAGCACTGCTAGCGCCTGTTCCGGAGGAAAACTATTAAAAGGAGATTGACCGTCCAGAAGAAAACGTACATTTTGCCTGAATGGATTTTTGTAAAGACGTTCGGTTACGATGCGCACATGAAATTCGGCGATTTCATCCTGTACCAAACGGTAATGGCAGTACAGCTTATAAAGCTGTTCGGCGAGCGGTGCGTATGCGGTTTGAACACAAACGTTAAAAGGGCCGATTGCAACTCTGAGTCCCTGGTTGAGCAATAGCCTGTGGAATTCCTTATACGGAATCTGCTTGATCATCATGCCGGGAATCCTGATGTAGTTTACTGACTAAACCCAGTGTATCAAAATGATGAAGTACTTTTTCTATACTTCTCAGAAAGCTATTATCCGGCGTTTGCTGAAACTGCATGGCAAGATGGGTGCTGATTTCTTCCAGTGTCGCTGGATTCTGATCAAGGTAAATGAGCATTTGTATGCTCATCTGGTTGAAGAAATGTGTTTTTCCTGAGTCGGGCTGAAACACGGTATATTCTTCATTCCAGTCTTCGATTAATAATGTGTGAAATTGATTTGCTCGCCAGCGCATGGTAATACCGAACTATTTAAAGGATCGAAGTGTATCATTAGCGGGTTGCTGAAAAACGTTTTCGAGACTGGTGCAGGAAAGAACAGGCGAAAAACAGCGTCTATGTATAATACTTGCGCATCTTGAATCTGTTCTTAACGCTGCAGCGGCGGCGCGGAAGTTTTTTCAACGGTCTCTGTTAGACTGAATCGAAGGAATATTCATCAATCTAAGTTTAGTCTGGTTTAGCGTTTAGTAAAACTGAGTGGTGCACGTTTCGGATATAACGGGTATAACGAACGGAAACCGTATTGATCAACCTTAAACGATCAAATCGTTTAAGAACTAACTGGATTTTTCTGTGAGGTGTCAATCAATCATAGGATTCCATTTAACTGGTTTAATGTGTAAACCAGAATGTTGTTGTATGCAATGACACCTTTGCCTGTTACAAAGTCAGATTGATGTTGATATCAGCTTTGGTCATTATCGAAGTATAGGCGGCGGCTGAAATCATGATTCCACCACGGGTGTGACACGCTTCCAGTTGTTGCATTTTACTGGTTAAAACTGTGTCTGCACTTGCGGTGAGATCGATCTTGGGCTCTTGTATAAGCGTTGCCTGTGGTAGTGGACCCAGATCGTAAGGTCCCCCCGGAATCTGTGTCTGCATTGGATCAGGAAACACGCAGAGCAGTTGCGGACCATTGGGCGTGTCTTTAAAAACGGCGTTTTCAATGGAATCGGCTTCTCCCGTGATATTGCTGGTACGGGCCAGAGCTGCGCCACTATACAGTGTCATGACAACCGGCACTGCAACCGCACCTTTAAGTAATTTCCTTCTTTTGTGCTTGCGTATCTTCTTCACGGAAGTTTCCGCTGTTTGATGTGTTGAGTCCGTTTGTACGTGTGATTGTTCTTCAGTCATGCTTGGCACTCATAGGTGGATACTATTCATCAGTAATAAATACATTATCGCTATATCTAATTATAAGCAAATATTGGGCCAGTTTAGTATGAAAAATATAATATTGATAATACAACAAGTTATGCTGATCCCGGTAAAGAGAAGCCCGCCTTTACTAAAAAGTGTCAATAAATTCGACAATCATTTTTAATTCATGTTCACTTTTTTAACTTTTTTGTCCGTTAATTGAGTGTCTTTCCTGTAAGCAAGCTGGTACAAAACCGGTAGTACCAGCATAGTTAAAACTGTTGATGTTAATATGCCGCCAATCACTACAGTTGCCAGCGGGCGTTGCACTTCTGCGCCAATACTCACGGCGATCGCCATTGGTACAAAACCGATGGCGTCTGTCAAGCCGGTCATCAGTACAGGCCGCAGCCTTGTCAACGCGCCCGTCTGGATAGCATCTTCCAGCATAAGCCCCTGTTTGCGAAGATTGCGAATGAATGTTAACAAAACCAGACCATTGAGTACAGCAATGCCCGACAGGGCGATAAAACCGACAGCTGCAGAGATTGACAAGGGAATATCGCGTAGCCAGAGTGCAACAATGCCACCGGACAATGCGAATGGAACACCGGTAAAAACCAAAAGACCGTCCTTCAGATTTCCGAACATTAAATACAACAAGATAAAAATCAAGCCGAGTGCGATGGGGACAACGATCACTAGGCGTTCTGTGGCCGAAACCAGCTGCTCGTACTGCCCTCCCCAGGCAATCCAGTAACCAGGCGGGATATTTACATTTTCAGCGATACGGGTTTGTGCTTCGTGTACAAAAGTGCCCAGATCGCTGCCGCGAACATTCGCGCTGACAACCACCCTGCGTTTACCGTTTTCACGGCTGATTTGGTTGGGTCCGACTATGATTTCGAAATCAACGACATCACTCAGTGTCAGATATGCGAGAGGTGAGGGTGTACCCGGCTGCAGGTTCATCACTGCGCTTGGCAGTTCGACGGGTAATCGTTTGAGTGCTTCAATATCGCCGCGTAATTGTTCAGGTAAACGCACTACTAGATTGAAGCGCCTGTCACCTTCGTAAATAAGGCCGGCAGGCATGCCGCCGACTGCGATAGTAACGATATTCTGAATATCCGATACATTCAAACCATATCGCGCCATTTTTGCGCGATCCATGTTGATGGACAGCATGGGCAGACCGGTCAGTTGCTCAATTTTCGCATCAGCGGCTCCCGGAATCGCCTCTATAACCGCCAAAATTTTGTCGCCCATACTATGCAAGACATCCATGTCATCGCCGAAAACTTTCACCGCAACATCTGCGCGTACGCCTGAAATCAGCTCGTTAAACCGCATTTGTATGGGTTGAGTGAATTCGTAATTATTGCCGGGTACATCGAATACCGCTTTTTCCATGGCGGTAATAAGCTCGTCTTTGGTTTTATATGGACCCTCCCACAGGTCCTGATCTTTCAAAATGATAAAAATGTCAGCCACGCTAGGCGGCATTGGGTCAGTTGCAATTTCGGGCGTGCCGATTTTTGAGAAAACCCGTTCAACCTCGGCAAACGATTTGATTTTTTTCTCCAGCTCATTTTGCATTTCGATCGCAGTTGACAGGCTTGTTCCCGGAATGCGTATGGCATGCAGTGCAATATCGCCTTCGTTCAGGCTGGGAACGAATTCACTGCCAAGCCGGGTGGCGAGTAACCCGCAGAGAATCATGACCGTTACTGTGAGTGTTACGGTCAGCGCTTTGTTGCGCAAGACCCACAGCAGCATCGGCAGATATATTTGTTTGGAACGAGTGACTACCCGGCTTTCTTTGTCCTTTATGTCGCCTGTTAGAAACAGCGCAACTGCGGCAGGAACGAATGTAATCGATAAAATGATGGCGCCGAGTAGCGCCGTGACAACGGTATAGGCCATGGGGTGGAACATTTTTCCCTCTACCCCGGATAACGCGAAAATCGGAATATAGACAATCAGGATAATGGTCTGGCCAAATAGCAGCGCGCGCCGTGTTTCTTTGCTGCTGGAAAAAACGATTTCCAGCCGCTCGGAAAGTGCCAGGCGCCGTCCCAGTCGTGTCTGCTCTTGCGCCAAATGCCGTATACAGTTTTCAATAATGACGATGGCGCCGTCGACAATAATGCCAAAATCAAGTGCGCCAAGGCTCATCAGATTGGCGCTGACGTTGTTGGCAACCATGCCGGTTAAGGTGAATAGCATGGATAACGGAATCACCAGAGCAGTGATCAGTGCAGCGCGCAGATTACCGAGAAACAGGAACAGCACCGCAATGACCAGAATCGCGCCTTCGGTCAAGTTGGAGGCAACCGTTTGAATGGTTTTGTCAACTAAAGTTGTACGGTTGTATACCGGCGTCGCTGCAATGCCCGGCGGCAAATTGCGATTAATTTCTTCCAGCTTCGCAGCCGCAGCCTCTGAAACGATTTGACTGTTTTCGCCGATCAGCATATGCGCCGTACCCAAAACGGCTTCCTTGCCATTTTGCGTCGCGGCGCCATTACGTAATTCCTTGCCGATAAGAACGTCGGCAACATCTTTTATGAGAATCGGAATACCCTGGCGGCTGCCCAGTATAATTTCACCGATCTCGGGCAGATTGGTAACCTGGCCGGGCACTCTGACAAGGTACTGTTCGCCTCTTCTTTCGATATACCCCGCGCCAATATTCAGATTATTGCGTTCCAGCGCAGTCACAACATCCTGAAGAGTCAGGCCCAATGAAATCAGCTTTTCGGGATAAGGCGTTACATGAAATTGTTTGACATAGCCTCCGATAGAGTTGACTTCTGTAACGCCTTTGACAGTCAGTAACTGAGGGCGAATAATCCAGTCTTGGATTTCCCGCAGATCGGTTGTTGTATAGTCGGTACCGTCAGGTTTTTTTGCCCCTTTTAGCGCATCCACGGTCCACATGAAGATCTCGCCTAGACCTGTTGAGATAGGTCCCATGCGAGGTTCAATTCCAGCCGGCAGGAGGTCTTTGACTTCTTGTATGCGCTGACTGACTAGCTGGCGAGCAAAATAAACATCGGTGCCGTCTTTAAAGACGACAGTAACCTGAGACAGGCCATAGCGAGACAGCGAGCGGGTATAGTCGAGATGCGGCAATCCCATCATGATCGTTTCTATCGGAAAAGTCAGCCGTTGCTCTGTTTCCAGAGGTGAATAACCGGGGGCCTCGGTATTGATCTGTACCTGAACATTGGTAATATCCGGTACCGCATCAATTGGTATCTTCTGGTAACTGTATATGCCCAGCAAAGCCATGGCAAAAACAGCCACCATCACCAAGCTGCGATAATTTATGGATAATTGTAAAATTCGCTCGAACAAGGTTCTGTCTCGCTATCTGGTTAAAAAAATTGAATTCCCTGTCATTCGGCCTGAGTATTTATCGAAATGTGCCATTCTCACTGCTTGCTAATGGTCATGCTCAGCACCGGACTTTCCTAACTCAGCCTTGATTGCAAAACTGTTGCCTGCGGCGTAATGCTCGCCGGACTGCAGTCCTTCAAGCACTTCGATCATTTCACCATCATTACGGCCCAATTTGAGTGGACGTGCTTCGAAATAATCGTCATAGCGACCAAAAACGACTGTCCAGTCAAAAAGCGTCTGCAATGCATCCATGCTGACAGCTACCGGCACTTCAATTTCCTCGGTACTGATGAAACCATTGACAAACATGCCGTCACGCCACAACCCATCCTGATTGTTCAGGATGATGCGCGCCATTGCAGTGCGGGTTTGCGGGTCAACCATCGCAGTGATAAATGTAATTTCACCGGTACCTTCTATTTTCGCCGCTGTAGATTTGATAGTAGCTTGTTGGCCGATTTTTACCGTAGCCAGATCCTTTGGATATACGGTCAAATCAGCGTACATGGTGGAAGTGTCAACGACAGTAAAGATTGGATCGTGTTCTCTAAAAACCTGACCGCGGGCAATGGCTTTGCCTGTTATCAAACCTGCAATCGGTGATCTAATCTCGTAATGTGTCAGGTTTTTTAGTTGTTTTACCGCATCGGGTTCTTCGCCAATGGCGCGTAGTCTTGCTGCGGCGAGATCGAGCGCAATTTCTGCTTCGCTGAGTAATTGCTGTGTTGTCAGATACTCCTGCTTGGCAGTTATTTTTTCTTCCCAGAGTTGCTTTTCGCGTTGATAATTTACATTTGCCAATGCAAGCCGTTTATCTGCGGCAAGGTACTGACTGCGTAGATCAGCCAGCAACTGACTCTGGAAAATCGCCAAAACATCACCTTTTTCAACTTTTTCACCAAGGTCGCGAGGAACCTCAATAGCAATGCCGGTAGCGCGCGGAACAACTGGAACAATATTGAGTTTGTTAAAGGTGACAATACCAGGTAATTGAAGTTTGGGGCGAATGACGGCTGGGCCTGCCGTTTTAATTTCGATCCCTGTTTTGGTCAGGGTTTCGTCGTTCATTTCAATGCGGGCTTCAATTTGACTGTAGCCCCAGTGATATACCTTATTTTTCCATTCTGCGGCTATTGCAGCTTCAAATGAATGGGGTTCTTCTACAATCCCATCTCCGAGCAAGTAATCGCCAACCGGTTTGAAGGAAAATAATTGGGCTGAGCGACCCAGTCGAGACAGAGTAATAACAACTCTGGCTTCACCCGGTGGTATTGGCTTGTTCTTTTCATAAAGATAAACACGAAATTGTGGTTCAACGCCTCTTTCATAAATAGTGACTTCTACGCTGAAATCATCCGTGGTGAAAATCCTGCCACCTTTGGGGCCGGTCGCTTCCTCTTGATTTGATTCCGTTGATGCGCTTGACACACTGTCAGGATCGGCTTCCTCTGAAACGGTTGTTTTTTCCATATTAAGGATAACTGTTCCGAGTATGATGCCGACAACGATTACGATGATAATCGGCTTGAGATTGGTTTTGTTCACACTATGCTCCTTGATTCTTCAATAAATCAGAAGATTCCTGTACGCCACTGTTTAAATCTATTTTTGTGGCTTTTGGTTAGCAGGCTCCATGGGTGCGGCGGTCAGGCGTTCTACTTCATTGATCAATCGCTGGTAGTTGGATAATGCCTGAAGATAAAGCGTTTGATTTTGAAACAGAGTGCGCTGGGCGTCGAGCAATTCCAAAAAACCGAATCTGCCTAATTCGTAGCCGCGGTTTGCCATTCGGAATGTCTCCCGTGCACCGGGAAGAATTTCGTCGCGCAGCATGCTGATTTGGGTGTCTGCTGCGATAAGTGATTCATATGCCTGGGTGAGCAGCGTTCTCAGCTGCAACTCCATAGCAGCTTGATCATCCACCGCACGGTTGACGCGCTGCTGAGCAGCCATCAGATTGCCCTGGTTCCGGTCAAACAGCGGTAACGGTATTGAAAGACCGACCAGTGCCGTGGTGTCATTCGAAATGTCCCATCCATAGCGTCTGATACCGACATTTAGCGTGACATCAGGTATGCGCCGCGCTTTTTCAAGTGTATGTAATGCCCTTTGTTGCTCGAGATTCTTAAGGCTGCGAAGCGCGAGCGGGTTTTGCCGTAAGCGCGCTTCAAGAGCATTTAACTCAGGAATAACTACAAATGTTTCCAATTCACCCAAGGCGCTCGTAAAAGTAGGGGCTGGATCTCCCCACAGTAGAGTAAGTTGCCTGCGAAATGAAATCAGGTTGCGTTGGGCCTGCTCGACTTCGATATTCGCAGTTGCGAGCGCAACTTGAGCCCGTGTTTCTTCGATCGGCGGCGCTTTGCCTGCTATGACACGTTTTGACGCTGTATCAGCTACCTTTTGCGCGAGTTCCTGGCTGGCTAGAGCAAGCTTCGAGCGTTCCTGACCCGCTAACACATCCAGATATACATTGGCAACCCGGGCGATTAAATCCAGCCGCCTCGCTGCATAGTCCTGCTCGGCACTTTCCTGTCCCAGCAAAGCGGCTCGCGTGCGCGCAGAACGTTTGCCGCCGGTTTCGAACAGTTGAATTATGCGAAGCGAATCAAATCGCGCAGCTGGACCGTGTGAGCGGGAGCTGACATCCTCGCCGTCATACTGAATGACTGGGTTGGGTAACAATCCTGCCTGCAGTGTCAGGCCTTGTAATGCAAGTGCCTCTTTTGCAAATGCGGCTAGCTCTGGATTATGTTCCAGTGCTAATTGTACTGCATTGCGTAACGTAAGCTTTTTTTCTTCTGTCGGTGGCTGATAAGCGTCGCTTGTTTTCTCGTCATTTGGCTCAAAAGCGACCGGTGCTCCGTTTTCAGCTATGGAGACAGCAGCAAAACCCAGGCTGAATACTAATAGTGCTGATAATCCGAATGAATGGCGATGAAATATTAAACCTGCTAGTAATCCGTTTAGCTTCATGCATGAATCCTTGAGAGATTCTTCTTGCGCGAAATGGAACAAACATTTCGAGTAAATTGATACAAAATCGATTTTGTATCAATTTATAAAATTTTGATGAGTGAAGTATAGATCGTTGAAAAACGGCTTGGGTTATGCCAAAGGACTTATGTAAAGATCCAAAATCAGTGAATACTGTATGGAATTTACAGACGCTCGATTGGCTGCTTACTGTGCGTCCGCAAGCCTGAGAATGTTTTCCAGGAACCTGTCAGACAGTTTTTCGCGGTGGATGGTAGGGTGATTCGGGCACTGAGTCGGGCAAGACTAAAGGGATGTATACAGTGAGCTTTTCATTGCTTGCCGGTAAACAGGGTATGGATATGTGGATGAAATAAAAGGGTTGATATTGACCGGCCGCATGAAGGCATAAATGCGTTGCTTCATCCAGTCCTTTACCGTCAGTGGGTACATTGTTTTGGTGAGCCTGCAGGTGCAGTTCCGGGTTGGGCGAGAGTGCTTGACGAATATGATCAAGCTCATGAGTAAAGACCTCCCTCTTGAACGATATACCAAAACTGTTACCCAGTAAGGCAACAATCAAAGCTATGATGACAAGATAAACAGGACTCTTCCGCATTAAAAAGGATATGGATTTTTGAATCAACAAACACGGTACCATGCCATGCCATGGTAAGTAAATATATCTTCAAATAATAAAATGCTTGATTCTTATCAATTGGAATCTGGTGAATGTAGCATTCATTAGATTACTGTTCAAGGTATAGTTCGCCAGTAATTGCGGCCGTTGCAAATTCGGTGTGATGTGACTGCCCATTTATTTCCATTCAGTCTGGTTATGTCCGTTTTCAATGCTGTTGAATGTGGCTGGCGTTATGGAAAAGAAATTCTTGCGGAAAAATCTGCCCTCCAGGCAATATTGAAATGAAAGCGACAAACGGTGACAACAAAATTATCGTCGTTTTCGCGCCTTGGATATGCTCTGGCATGTCCTGCGGCACAAAACCTGATTCTTTTGTCCGGAACACAAACAGAATTGCACATAACACATGACGACACCCCCTAAGGAGCCGCGAATAAATAAGTGTTACAGTTATTTATAAACGACGCCTAAGTTACTGCCCAAACGATTTTGAAACGCCAGAGAATCGTTTGTCTATTTTTCTCGATTCTGGATCTGTTAGCTGTAAGTTGATGCCAAATCACGATCGCCACGTTTTGGCGTGGGCAAATATTGATTGCTGCAAGCAAAGCTCAGTTAACCCTTCTGTTTTTTGATCAAATCTCCTTTGAGGTTTGTGTTCAAAACCTTCCTGCATTAAGTCTTTGTCATATAAATAAAAATATCTTTATTTTTTCTTGACGTGTTGAATTTTTTTTATTAAAGTGGGAATAACTGTGAAATTGTGGTTAATAGTGGGTGAAAGTAGCTCAAATTAACTTTTCTAGTAACAATCGGAGGGCGAGATGTTTCGAGGTGTTACGCAGCTCAGTTTGGATACAAAAGGCAGGATTGCGATACCTGCAAGGTATCGCAATGAACTGGGTTCCAAATGTTCCGGACATTTGGTCGTGACCGCCGATCCGTCGAAGTGCCTGTTAGTCTATCCTCAGCCTGCGTGGGAACCAATTGAGAAAAAATTAAGTGAATTGTCCAGTTTTAATTCTAAGGTGCGCGGTTTGCAACGCTTGCTGATCGGAAGCGCCTGTGACGTGGAAATAGATAGTGCCGGTCGTATTCTGATTTCACAGCCGCTGCGCCGTTACGCCGGCTTGTCTAAAGACGTTGTTCTGGTTGGGCAGGGGGAAAAATTTGAACTATGGGATGAGCGGCAGTGGGATCTGCAGATAGAGGAGGCGTTATCTTTTTGTGAGGATGATATGCCGCCCGAGTTGGATGGGTTCTCTTTGTGATATGGCGGTGAAGATTTGTCAGAGCATATTACAGTTCTTCTGCATGAAGCAGTGGATGCGCTGGCGGTCAAACCGGATGGCATCTATGTTGACGGGACTTACGGGAGAGGCGGTCACAGCCGCTTGATCTTATCGCGTTTGGGTCGGTCCGGCCGGCTGATTGCCATAGACAGGGATCAGGCAGCTGTGGCGGCAGGCAGGCAGATGATGCGGGAAAGTTCGGCAAGCGCTGGCCCCGGGTTTGAAATCAGGCATGCTGCATTCTCGCGCATGCGGGAGATATTGTGTGAAATGAATGCGCCGCCAAAGGTGGACGGGATTTTGCTGGATCTGGGAATGTCTTCGCCACAATTGGATGCTGGTAGGGGTTTCAGTCTGCGCGCGGATGGTCCGCTGGATATGCGGATGGACGTCAGCAGGGGAATAACGGCTGCGCAATGGATTGAAACAGTTTCTGAAACAGAATTAGAGAAGGTGATTAGAGAATATGGCGAAGAACGGTATGCTCGGTCGATTGCAAGAGCGATTGTTGTGGCAAGAGCGCGGCAGTCTATTGTTACCACATTGCAACTTGCCAGGATTGTTACTGCGGCCGTCCGCTCACGTGAGCGCAGGCGGGAGGGCCGGCAGAGTCCGGCGACGCGCACTTTTCAGGCGATACGGATCGCTATCAATCAGGAGCTTGAGGAATTGTCGTTAGCATTGCAGCAGAGTGCGGGTCTGCTGAATGTTGGCGGGCGTTTGGTTGTAATCAGTTTTCATTCGCTGGAAGACAGAATGGTCAAGCGTTTTATGCGTGAGTGTGCTGGAGTTGATAGGGTGCCGCGCAACATACCATTGCGCCGGACAGAGTTGCAGCGATTTAACTGGCGGCAGTTTAAAGTGGTCGGAAAAGCGATACGTCCAAAGCAGCATGAAATTGCAGCAAACAGCCGGTCCCGTAGTGCAGTGATGCGCGTGGCTGAACGTGTATTGTGTGAAGCGGAAACATGATTTTGTTTAGGTTTAATTTAATTCTGATTGCATTGCTGGTGATATGCGCACTGGGCGTGGTGACAATACAGCATGAAGCGCGCAAACTGAATATGGCCTGGGAAAATGAAAGAAAAACAGCGCGAAAACTGCAAATTGAATGGGGGAAATTGCAGTTGGAGCAAAGCACGCTAATCGCGCGCAGGCAAATTGAGTATGCTGCAAGGGAGCAACTGAATATGGAGATTCCATCCGCAAATTCTGTCCAGATCATTTCGGCAAAAAAAGCGGATGAGTCGCGATGGGTGGTGCTTGATAATGCTAAGTCCTATTAATCAACATGCAACAGTACAGATAAAAATGCCTGCAGGGCGTGCCAGAATGGTTCTGGCTCTACTGATTCTGGGGCTGATTGGCCTGTTGATGCGTGCAGCCTATCTGCAGGGCCTGCAAAATGATTTTTTGCAGCAGAAAGGGGAAGCGCGTTATAGCCGGATCGTCGAAATGAGCGCGGACCGGGGTATGATCACTGACCGGAATGGCGAGATACTGGCTATCAGCTCACCGGTTGCTTCTGTGTATGCCGATCCGCAAGCAATAACCATAACCCCTGCACAATTGAAGGAATTATCCGAACTGCTGGCAATGGATGAAGCGGAAATCGAGCGGCGGATTAATCGTGAACAGAGTCGTTTTGTCTATCTTAAACGCCAGATTGTGCCGGAGATCGCTGAGCGTATCCATGCATTGCGTATCCCGGGCATTGCGTTTGAAACAGAATTTAAACGGTATTATCCCGAGGGAGAAGGCGCGGCGCACGTTGTGGGGTTTACAGATATCAACGATCAGGGTCAGGAAGGTGTTGAGCGGGGATGGAATGCGGTGCTCGCAGGAGAGATGGGCAGCCGCCGCGTGCTCAAGGATAATAAAGGGCGAATAATAGAAGACGTGGAAAATATCCGCGCGCCGAAACCGGGGCAGGATGTTATCTTGTCGCTGGATAGACGGATTCAGCATATTGCGCATCGCGAATTGAAAAAAGCTGTTGCGGTGCATAAGGCCAAAGCAGGCAGTATTGTCGCGCTGGATGCGCAGACAGGCGAAGTGCTTGCTTTGACAAATTTTCCGGTTTACAACCCAAATTCGCGGTCAAGTATCAATAGCGAAAGAATTCGTAACCGCGCACTGATTGATACGTTTGAACCTGGTTCGACACTGAAGCCTTTTCCTGTCGCGGTAGCAATTGAAGCCGGCCACGTGAATCCAAACACCCGGTTTCAGACTTCCCCCGGCACCTTCAAAGTCGGCCGCTCCGTTATACGTGACGTGCGTGATAAGGGCGTATTGTCGGTTGCGGAAGTTATTCAGGTTTCCAGCAATGTCGGTATGGTCAAGATAGCCTTGTCATTGCCGCCGCAGACGTTATGGGAGATTTACAGCAATACTGGTTTTGGGCTGCCTGTTGGTACTGGTTACCCAGGAGAAGCAAATGGTCTGTTGCGTCCTTATAACCGATGGCGGCCGGTCGAGCAGGCAACTATGTCGTTTGGTCACGGTATTTCAGTCTCGTTGATGCAGTTGGCGCGCGCCTATACAATTTTTACCACCGGCGGTGAGCTTAAGCCGGTTACATTGGAGAAGCAAGAGTTTCCGGTGATGGCGCAGCGTGTTATTTCAAGCAAGACAGCGCTGGCAGTCGGCCGGATGCTTGAAATGGCCACGCAGGCTGCTGGTACAGCACCGCTTGCCCGGGTAAACGGGTACCGTGTAGCCGGCAAGACGGGAACAGCGCATAAACTTGTAGACGGAAAATATGCTAAAGACCGATACATTTCTTCATTTGTGGGATATGCGCCCGTTTCAAATCCGCGTGTGATCATCGCTGTGATGCTGGATGAGCCTTCCGCAGGAAAGTATTTTGGCGGTGAAGTGGCCGCGCCGGTATTCAGTCGGGTAATGGCCGAGGCGTTACGCATCTTGAATGTGCCGCACGACGCATCGGCAACTGACATGGTGTGGTTTCCGGCAGCGTTAACGGAGGACCAAAAGGGGTGATGCCGCCGATGGTTGGTGCTATGAATAAATCGTTTGACGTTCATCAACTGGAGAAGCTCGGTGTGCCCGTAAAAAATCTTGCTACCGATAGCCGGCGCGTTCGACCAGGTGATACATTTCTGGCTTATCCGGGTGAACGGATTGATGCGCGCAAAATGATTGCGCAGGCGATATCGGCGGGTGCCAATGCAGTTATATGGGACGCCTATGGATTTTCCTGGAATCCCCGGTGGCAGGTGCCGTCATTAGCCGTTGCAAACCTGAAGGAAAAAGCCGGATTGATTGCCGATCATGTGTATGGTCATCCATCCAGTCAATTGCGGGTGATCGGGTTTACCGGAACAAACGGCAAGACATCTTGCAGCCACTGGTATGCACAGGCAATGAATGCATTGCGGAAAAAAACTGCTGTGATCGGAACGCTGGGTAACGGTTTTATTGATACGCTGGAAACAACAGCAAATACAACTCCAGATCCAGTGTTATTACAAAAGTATCTGGCGCGTTTTTTACAGTGCGGTGCCCAGAATGTGGCCGTAGAGGTTTCATCGCACGGGATCGAGCAGGGGCGAATCAATGGCACGGCATTGTCTGTTGCAGTGTTAACAAATCTGTCACGCGATCATTTGGATTATCACAAAGATATGGATGCCTATGCCGCAACCAAGGCGCGTATGTTTTTCTGGCCGAAGTTAAAATATGCGGTGCTCAATCTGGATGATGTGCTGGGGGTCGAGTTGCTGCAACAACTTGCACAACAGCCTACACAGATACTTGGATACAGTTTCAAAAAAGACGTTGTCAAAACGGTTTCTCAGCAATGCGGCATGGTGTACGGTTCGAATCTGAAATTTGATCTGCAGGGTCTTGCGTTTGATATTGAATACCAGGGGAATCGTGACAGGTTAAAAGCTGGTTTAGTGGGAAAATTCAATGCGGTCAATTTATTGGCAGTGGCCGCGGCGTTGCTTGCAAGCGGTGTGGCATTCCCGGATGCAGTAAATGCGTTGCAAACCATAAAGCCAGTTGCGGGACGAATGGAAAAGTACGGCGGTAATGGGCGGCCTGTAATCATTGTGGATTATGCGCATACGCCGGATGCGCTGGAAAAAGTGCTGATAACGCTGCGTGAAATGCTGCAGCATTCCCGTACTTTGAAAAAAACAATCCGTAAAACAGGTCGCTTGCATTGTGTGCTGGGGTGTGGCGGAGACAGAGATCAAGGCAAGCGCAAGCTGATTGGTGAAGTGGCGACACGGTATGCGGATGAAGTCATTTTTACCAGCGATAATCCACGTAACGAAGATCCAGGTGCAATCATAGATGACATCGTTGCCGGCGCAAGCCAGGCAAATTATCAGACGGAGGTAAACCGCGAATTGGCAATATACCAGTCAATCAGCAGCGCTGCTGCGGGCGATGTCGTTCTGGTCGCCGGCAAGGGGCATGAGACTTATCAGGAGATTAAAGGACAGAAATTTCCGTTGAGCGATGCGGCAATTGTGCAGCAGGTGTTACATGATTTGTCGACTAGAAAAAGAGGGCGGGCATGATGCTGTTGCAGGAAGCCGCTCAAGTTCTGCATGCGCGCTGGCAGGGCGAAAATGCCCGATTTACAGGGGTGAGCACGGATAGCAGAACCTTGCGGCAAGGCGATCTTTTTGTTGCCTTGACGGGCGAGCGATTTGAAGGATGCCGGTTTGTACAAGATGCGCATGATAATGGGGCGGCAGCGGCCATGGTTGGTTTGAAGGCGGATACAGATACGTTGTCTGCCGAAATACCGGTCATTTTTGTCAACAATACACGTTTGGGGCTCGGGCAGCTGGGGGCTTACTGGCGTGCACAGTTTTCAATGCCGGTTATTGCGGTAACAGGAAGTAACGGTAAGACGACAGTGAAAGATATGCTTGCAGCAATACTGTATCAATCCACGGCCGGTGTGAAAAATGCATCGAGGAATTCAGTGGTGGCGCAGTCTGTACTGGCAACAGAGGGAAATCTGAATAATGATATCGGCATGCCGCTCATGCTGTTGCGTATGCGCGACTCGCATCAATTTGCTGTGATCGAAATGGGTATGAATCATATGGGTGAAATTGCTTATCTGACTGAATTGGCAAAACCCGATGTGGCTGTCATAACCAATGCCGGCCTTGCTCATTTGCAGGGGTTGGGCTCGGTTGAAGCGGTTGCGCAGGCCAAAGGCGAAATTTTTGCCGGTCTTAGTGCAAATGGGACCGCTGTAATCAATGCGGACGATCCGTACGTATCATTATGGCGCACGCTCGCTGATGGACGCCAAGTTGTCGATTTTGGCATTGATAAACAGAGCAAGCACGCGCAGGTCTTTGCGGAATATCAGACGGATATCTGTGGCAGCAAACTGTTATTACAACTTCCGGATGGCGAAATCGATGTTAATTTGCACGTGCCCGGCGTACACAATATTCGCAATGCGTTGGCAGCTGCAGCTGCAGCGGTAGCAGTCGATATTGATAAAAAAACGATTGCGGCTGGATTGCAGTGTTTTAAAGGTGTGCGGGGAAGGCTGCAAATAAAGCGTGGATACAATAACGCCGTGCTCATTGATGACAGTTATAACGCCAACCCTGAATCAGTGCGTGCAGCGCTTGCAGTACTGTCGGCTGCAAAGGGCAAAAAAATTCTGGTGCTCGGTGATATGGGCGAGCTGGGCAGGTCTTCGATCGATTTGCACCGGACAATCGGTGAAGAAGCGCGGCGCGCCAGACTGGACAAACTTTTGACGCTTGGCGAGCTGAGCAGATATGCAAGCGAGGCATTTGGATGCAATGCCCGGCATTTCACCGATATGGATGTGCTGTTGGATTGCGCAACAGAATTGCTGGATGCGGATGTAACAATGCTGGTCAAAGGTTCGCGTTTTATGCATATGGAGCAAGTAATCAGGCGGCTGGAAGTTTCCAATGCCGGGGGCGAAACAGGTGTTGTTTGAATTGCTGACAGGCAAACATGAAAAAGACAGAAAAAGATACGGATTAATAATGATTATGCGGGCCGAAATGGTGCGACTGGAGAAATCGCAATGCTGCTAGAGTTTTCGCAATGGCTGGCCCAGGATATTCGTGCATTTAATGTTTTTAGTTACATTACCTTGCGTACTATGCTGGCGGCGCTGACAGCGCTTGCCATTTCGTTTTTGATCGGGCCGGTCATGATCCGCAAGCTCACTGCCTATAAAATCGGTCAATCGGTACGTGATGACGGGCCGCAAACGCATTTGATCAAAGCGGGGACGCCGACGATGGGCGGTGCCTTGATCCTGGTTTCAATTGTTTTGACTACTTTGTTATGGGCTGATTTAAGCAATCGTTATATCTGGGTGGTGCTTTTGACCACGCTGGGTTTTGGCATCATCGGCTGGATAGATGATTATCGCAAGGTTGTCTACCGGAATCCAAAGGGTCTGTCTGCCGGTAAAAAATTTTTTTGGCAGTCGGTAATCGCACTCGTTGTGGCGTTATATCTGGCGCTGACAGCTGAACTGCCCGCGCAGACTAATATGATAGTCCCGTTCTTCAAGGAAATTTCGATTCCGCTGGGCGTGACGGGCTTTGTTGTGCTGACTTATCTGGTTATTGTCGGCACCAGTAATGCGGTAAATCTGACAGACGGACTGGATGGTCTGGCAATTATGCCGACGGTCATGATTGGCGGTGCGCTGGCAATTTTTGCGTATGTAGCTGGTCATGTTGTTTTTGCAAACTATCTGGGTATTCCTTATATCCCGAATGCTGGCGAATTATCGGTTTTTTGCGGCGCATTAGCGGGCGCCGGACTGGCTTTCCTTTGGTTTAACACATATCCGGCAGAAGTTTTTATGGGTGATGTGGGCGCTCTTTCACTGGGTGCCGCGCTTGGCGTGATTACCGTGATTGTTCGCCAGGAAATCGTATTGGTTATTATGGGTGGCGTGTTTGTAATGGAGGCACTTTCGGTCATGTTGCAGGTGACCTCATTTAAATTGACAGGAAGGCGTGTGTTTCGAATGGCACCGTTGCATCACCACTTTGAATTACAAGGATGGAAGGAAAATCAGGTTGTCGTGAGGTTCTGGATTATTACCATTATTCTGGTGCTGGTGGGTTTGTCGACATTGAAACTGCGATGAATTTGAAAGGAAAACATGTGTTAGTGCTGGGTATGGGTGAAACAGGATTATCGATTGCGAAATGGCTGGCACGCCAAAGCGCCAGTGTACGCGTGGCCGACAGTCGCGCTAGCCCGCCTAATACAGCAGCCCTGGAAAGCCTGCGGCCGAAAGTCGAAATTTGTAAAGGTGCGTTCGACGACAGGATTTTCGACGATATTGAACTGATTGCCATGAGCCCCGGTGTGCCGATGGCGGAGCCGCATATTCAACAGGCAATTGCACGTGGTGTACCGGTTGTGGGCGATATGACATTATTTCAATGGGCGCTGGCGCTTGGGACTGCAGATTACAGAATCATTGCGATTACAGGCACAAATGGAAAAACAACGGTAACGGCGATGGTGGGCGCCATGCTGAAAAAGGCGGGATTTGATGTGGAAGTGGCGGGGAATATCGGACCCGCGGTGCTCGGCACATTGATGCGGCGGCTTGACAGTGGCGATCTTCCCCAAGTATGGGTACTCGAAATTTCCAGTTTTCAGCTGGAACTGACAGCGTTTCTCAATGCGGATGCAGCGACTGTGCTGAATCTGAGCGAAGATCATCTGGATCGATATTCGTGCATGCAGGACTATGTCATGGCAAAGGCCGGAATCTTTAAGCATGAAACCCATGGTGCGGGCGTACAGGTGCTTAATCGGGACGATGTGGGGTCAATGGCAATGGCGGCGGTGGAGAAAGCGCAGCTGACTTTTGGATTAAACAAACCGGAAACACCGATGGATTTCGGTCTCGTGCACAGCCATGACGATGTCTGGCTGGCCGAAGGTGATATGCTGCTTATGAAAACTTCCGATCTGGGCGTGAACGGTATGCATAATGCTGCCAATGCTTTGGCTGCGCTGGCATTATGCCGCGCACTGCAAGTGCCCGCTGATGCTTTGGTATCCGCGTTGCGGGAGTTCAAGGGGTTGCCGCATCGGATGGAGAAAGTGACGGTACTTGGCGACGTGACGTTTATTGATGATTCAAAAAGCACCAATGTCGGCGCAACGGTGGCTGCACTCAATGGTTTGCAACCGAGGGTGGTTTTAATAGCGGGCGGCGACGGCAAGGGTCAGGATTTTTCACCACTGCAGGATGCCGTTGCCAGGCATGTGCGCGCAGTCGTTTTGATAGGCCGTGATGCAGATAAGATAGCCAAGGCCATAGATGGCGGCGGAGTTCCGGTTCTGTTTGCCACAACCATGCAGGAGGCCGTACAGAAAAGTTTTTTACTGGCGCAGAGGCATGATGTGGTTTTGTTGTCACCGGCATGCGCAAGTTATGACATGTTCAGAAATTATATGCACCGCGCGCGAGTGTTTGTTGCTGCGGTCAGGGCCCTTGAGGCAAAGATGTGCGGCTCGGCAGAGAAGAGGCGCTAACGATGACCTACCGGGCAAGCCATGCGCAGTCTTACGGGATACCTGAGTTTGACCAGGCATTGATCTGGTCTGTTCTGTTTTTGCTGAGTATCGGGTTAATAATGGTTTATTCTGCGTCTGCGGCGATTGCCGAAGCGCAGTTTGGTGCGGATCAATCCGGGCATTATTTAGTACGTCATGTGATTTATTTGACGCTTGGCATATTGCTCGGTGTTGCGGCTTTTCAAATACCTGTTTATATCTGGCAAAAGTATGCCATTTTTATGTTGCTCGCTGGCGTGTTGCTGCTGGTGCTGGTGCTGGTGCCCGGCATCGGACGTGAAGTCAACGGCAGCCAGCGATGGATTTCCCTGTACCTGGTGAATTTGCAGCCTTCTGAAGTCATGAAGCTGTTTATGGTTATTTATGCGGCCGATTATGTTGTGCGCAAGGCGGCCGATATGAACCGTTTTTATAAGGGCTTTTTGCCGTTGCTGACAACGGTTGTCATCGTTGGATTTTTGCTGTTGCGGCAGCCTGACTTTGGTGCTGCCGTTGTAATTGCAGCGTTAACAATCGGTATCTTGTTTCTGGGTGGCATCAGTATAAAAATATTTGCCGGGCTTTTGGGTTTGGCAGCAGCAGGCATGCTGATATTGATTTATGTGGCCAGCTACCGCCTGGAACGCATTATCGGATTTATGGATCCCTGGGCAGACCCACTCGGTAAAGGCTATCAGCTCAGTCATGCATTGATCGCTTTTGGCAGGGGTGAATGGTTCGGCGTAGGGCTGGGCGGCAGTGTGGAGAAATTATTCTACCTGCCAGAAGCGCACACCGATTTTTTGCTGGCTGTGCTGGCTGAAGAACTTGGCTTTTCCGGTGTGGCGGTTGTGATTGTGCTGTTTGCGGTTTTAGTAACCCGCGCTTTTGCGATCGGGCGCCAGGCCGCCAGACTGGAATGTCATTTTGCCGCACTTGTAGCCCAGGGTATCGGTTTGTGGATTGGCATGCAGGCCATTATTAACATGGGCGTTAATATGGGTGTTTTGCCGACCAAAGGGCTGACGCTGCCGTTGATGAGTTTTGGCGGCAGCAGCATTACAGCTGTGTGTTTTGCGCTGGCTATATTAATGCGGATTGACTGGGAAAACCGGCAACGGTTGCGCGGCGCAACGATGGGGCCGGACAGCCCGCAGCACAAAATCAAAGGTGAAAGATGGTACAGACAATTTTGATTATGGCCGGAGGAACCGGGGGACATGTTTTTCCTGGACTGGCCGTTGCAGACCATCTTAAATCGGCCGGCTGGCGGGTGGTTTGGCTGGGTACTAAAACAGGCATGGAGAATAGGTGGGTAGTACAACATGACTGTGAAATTGAAACAATTGATTTTTCAGGCCTGCGGGGAAAGAATGTGATGACATGGATGATTCTGCCAATCCGATTGCTCCGTGCACTGATGCAAAGTTTGAGAATATTGCGCAGGGTGCGGCCCGATGTGGTGCTGGGTATGGGCGGTTATCCTGCATTTCCGGGTGGTATGATGGCTTCGCTGCTAAACAGGCCGCTTATTGTTCATGAGCAAAATTCTGTGCCGGGTCTGACCAATAGGGTGCTGGCAAAACTGGCTGACAGGGTGTTGTTGGGTTTTCCTGAAGCAATCAAAGCAGACAAGGCTAAGGTAACCGTTGTCGGAAATCCGGTGCGCGCGGAAATTGCCCGGTTGGAAGCGCCCGAGAAGCGTTTTGCCGGGCGCAGCGGCGCGCTCAGGCTGTTGGTGGTTGGCGGCAGTCGCGGTGCGCAGGTTTTGAACGCGGTTGTGCCGCAGGCGTTGAAGCTGATGCCTGAAAATCACCGGCCGGCGGTTGTTCATCAAGCCGGTGAAAACAACCTGGGTAGTTTGCGCGCCAATTACGCAGATCTCGATGTGGCGGCGCAAATTATGGAGTTTATTGATGATATGGCCGCGCACTATGCTGGCTGCGATCTGGTGTTGTGCCGGGCGGGTGCATTGACGGTGGCTGAGTTAGCTGCGGCGGGTGTGGCGAGCATACTGGTGCCTTACCCGTATGCAGTGGATGATCATCAAACAAGTAACGCACGTTTCTTGAGTGAACATCAAGCGGCGGTTTTACTGCCGCAGACCGACCTAAGCCCGGATAATCTGATGGCAATACTGCGTGATTTGACACGCGAAAAGCTGCTGGCGATGGCTGTCGCCGCACGTAAACGGGCTATGCCGGATGCAACCCGGCAAGTTGCACAGATTTGTATTCAGGCAGGCGGAGTATCGTCATGAAACATAAAGTTAAACATATCCATTTCGTCGGTATCTGCGGTTCCGGCATGAGCGGTATCGCAGAAGTGCTGTTAAATCTGAAATATCAGATCAGCGGCTCCGACTTGTCCGATAACTGGGTGGCGCAGCGGCTCAAGAGTCTTGGCGTCACGGTTTATACCGGGCACGCGGCGCAGCAGATTGCCGGTGCCGATGTGGTGGTGACTTCCACTGCAGTCAAGGCGGATAACCCGGAAGTGATTGCCGCGCATGAAAAAAATATTCCGGTCGTGCCGCGTGCATTGATGCTGGCAGAATTGTTGCGATTGCGGCGGGGTATAGCGATAGCAGGGACACATGGTAAAACGACGACGACCAGTCTGGTTGCCAGTATTCTGGCTGAAGCGGATATGGATCCAACATTTGTAATTGGCGGCAGACTGAAAGCCGCCGGTTGCCATGCAAAGCTTGGCAGTGGTGAATTTATCGTGGTCGAGGCAGACGAATCGGATGCGTCATTTTTGTATTTGCAACCGGTTCTTGCTGTTGTGACCAACATAGATGCAGACCATATGGAAACGTACGGGCATGATTTTAACCACCTGAAACAGACTTTTGTTGAATTTATGCATCATCTGCCTTTTTACGGTATGGCGGTGTTGTGTATCGATGATGCCAATGTGCGTGCGCTCATGCCCGACATTACCAAGCCCATAACTACCTATGGACTTGCTGAGGATGCGCAAGTCCGGGCTCTTGATATAGAGCATCGTTACGGCCAAATGCACTTTACCGCCTTGATTGGCGTGAACGGTTCAGCGCGTAAATTGCCGGTTAAATTGAATTTGCCGGGCCTGCACAATATACAAAATGCACTGGCAGCGATTGCTGTTGCGAATGAAATCGGCGTGCCCGATGCGGCAATGGTCAAGGCGTTATCTGTGTTTAAAGGTGTTGAACGACGTTTTCAGCATTACGGTGAGATTCGATTATCCAGGCGGCAAAGTTTTGCGCTTGTTGATGACTACGGTCATCACCCGGCCGAACTGGCTGCGACTATCGATGCAGCGCGCGGCGCCTTTCCCGGCCGGCGCCTTGTTCTGGCGTTTCAACCGCACCGCTATACACGCACACGCAATCTGTTTGAGGATTTCGTCAAGGTGCTCTCTCAGGCAGATGTATTGTTACTCGCAGAAGTTTTTCCGGCTGGCGAAGAACCGATAGTCGCAGCAGATAGTAAATCGCTGGCAAGATCGGTGCGTATCCAGGGGAAAGTTGAACCGATTTACGCCACAACAGTGGAAGAGTTGACTGCAGCCATTATGGGTGTGATTGAAGATGGTGATCTGGTGCTGGTAATGGGGGCCGGGTCAATATCCAAGGTGGCGCCTGGAATTGTAAAAAAGCAACAGAAATTGATGATTATTAATGAATGATCAAGTTGTAAACTGTCTGAAGGAAGCGTAGCTGATGCGCGCAATATTTCAAATGAACAGACAAAAAGCTTGCCACATAACGGATGTTAGAGAAACGAGTTTATATGGCGTACAAGGCGAAATTCGGGTCAATGAACCGATGAGCCGACATACTTCCTGGCGTGTGGGTGGTTTAGCCCGCCGTTATTATGTGCCAGCCGGTCTGGAAGATTTGAGTGCATTCTTGCAAAAGCTGCCGATCGACGAACCGGCATATTTGGTCGGACTGGGCAGTAATCTGCTGGTAAGAGACGGCGGTCTGCCGGGAACCGTAATTGCGGTCCATGCCCGGCTAGACAATTTGCAGTTGCTGGACAGTAATAAATCCGGCGGTTTGGTCTATGCCGGTGCAGGTGTGGCCTGCGCCAAGGTAGCGCGATTTTCGGCCAGGCATCGGCTTGCCGGTGCAGAATTTCTGGCAGGTATTCCCGGCACAATCGGCGGTGCATTGGCAATGAATGCGGGGTGCTATGGTTCGGAAGCCTGGGAACTGGTTGAACGGGTTCGAATAATTAGCCGCAGCGGGGAGATTTCTGAATGCTCGCCCGATAATTACACAATTGGTTACCGCAGCGTCCAATCCAAAACAAAATCCGGTAATCAATTCGAATGGTTTGCGGGCGGTTACTTACGATTGAAGCCGGGCGATGAGGCTGAGTCTCGTGAAAAGATCAAACGCCTGTTAACGTTGCGCGTGAACAGCCAGCCACTGAATAAGCCGAATGCGGGTTCGGTATTCAGAAATCCGCCCGGCGATCATGCCGCGCGCTTAATTGAGGCGTGTGGGTTAAAAGGCGCACAAATTGGTGGCGCGATGGTTTCAGTCAGACATGCAAATTTTATCCTCAATATGGGGCATGCAACAGCTGCCGATATCGAAGCATTGATCATGATGGTGAAAGCGCGTGTCGAGCAGGAAAAAGGTGTGGTATTGACTCAGGAAGTCCGGGTTATCGGTGAGGCGGGGAGAAGCGTATAGTGGTTGAACAGGATTTTGGCAAAGTGGCGGTATTATTCGGAGGGTGCTCCGCTGAGCGGGATATTTCGCTGCAGAGTGGACAGGCTGTACTTGAGGCGTTGCGGCAACGCGGCGTCGATGCGCATCCTTTCGATCCGGGAAAAAAATCGCTGGCTGCATTAGCGGATGCACAGTTTGACAGGGTATATATCGCATTGCATGGACGCTACGGCGAAGATGGCACGGTTCAGGGCGCTCTGGAATTAATGCGCATACCCTATACCGGCAGCGGAGTGATGGCCAGCGCGTTGGCGATGGATAAATGGCGTACAAAATTGTTATGGCGGGCGGCGGGTGTGGATTCTCCACGCAGTACTTTGTTAACTGCGCACAGCGACTTTGAAAAAATTGCGCAAATGCTGGGGTTGCCATTGATTATAAAACCGGTGCGCGAAGGCTCCACCATCGGCTTGAGTAAAGTTGACCGGGCGGAGGATATTGCAAAAGCTTACCGCGTGGCAGCAGAACATGACGCGCTGGTGCTTGCAGAAGAATATATCGCGGGCACCGAGTTGACGGCGGCAATACTTGGCGATACGCCGCTGCCCTTGGTAAGGATAGAGGTTACCGGGGAGCTGTATGATTATGAAGCCAAGTATCTTTCCGACAAAACCCGCTATTTTTGTCCCTGCGGACTGCCGGATGATCAAACCGGCCTGATACAGGCTCAGGCTTTGCAGGCATATCAGACGCTTGGATGCGAAGGATGGGGACGGGTTGACCTTATTTTAAGCCAGGATGGCCGGTTTTGTTTTCTGGAAGCAAATACTTCACCTGGGATGACAAGTCACAGCCTGGTGCCGATGGCGGCAAAGGCTGCGGGTATTGATTTTGAAGAACTGGTTCTCAAGATATTGAGTTTGTCGCATGTGGGATAACTGCCGTTTGTTAAATTTTGTGTCCGGTGCGCTGTTTTTGATGGCGGCAACGGTGCTTATTTATACCCTTGTGCAGCACTATGGTTTGCCGCGTTTTTTACCCTTGAAGACCGTGAATGTTCAGGGAATGCATGCTGATCATGACGAACTTAAGCATATTACCCGCGAACAGATTGAAACAATTGTGCGGCGTCATGTTCAAGGCAATTTCTTGTCAGTCAATTTGATTGCGGTACGAGATGCGTTTACCCGTTTGCCCTGGGTGCGGGATGCCAAGGTCGAACGGGACTGGCCGTTAGCATTGAACATCAGACTGGAAGAGCACCAGGTGTTGGCCCACTGGGGCAGCCATGCGCTGGTCAATTCCCACGGAGAGGTTTTTCGTGTCGTGCTAGATGAAAAGATGCCAGTATTCACAGCGCCAATGGAGGCGAATTCAAAGGAAATCACGCGGCGTTACCGGCAGTTCAGTAAAGCGCTTGCGCCATTGCAGCAGTCGATCTCAGAGATCAATTTATCTTCCCGGCATGCCTGGCGCATACATTTGAATACGGGAACGGTTCTTGAGTTGGGCAGGCATGAAATAGAAAAGAGGTTGCAGCGATATGTTTCAGTTTACCACCACAGCATCGCACATTTGAATCAGGATAAGCCGCTTGCTTATGTGGATTTGCGTTATACCAATGGATTTGCAGTGTATATGCCGGAAGCGGAAAAGCCATTGAAAAATAAGCAAATTTCAGAGAAAGAAACGTGAGATCAGGGAGATGTGACTAGATGGGTAAAGCTAGGGAAAGTAGAAAATTAATTGCCGGGCTCGATATTGGCACCTCAAAAATTGTGGCAATTGTTGCAGAGTTATTGCCGGAAGGTGGCTTTGAAATTATCGGTTTGGGCAGCCATCCATCCCGCGGTTTGAAAAAAGGCGTTGTCGCCAATATTGAGACAACTGTCAATGCCATTCAACGTGCGCTGGAGGAAGTCGAGTTGATGGCGGATTGTAAAATCAATGAAGTTTTTACCGGAATTGCAGGCAGTCATATCAAAGGGATCAACTCCGATGGCATGGTGCCAATCAAGGATAAGGAAGTCACGGAAGCGGATGTTGAGCGCGTGATGGAGGCGGCCAAGGCCGTGAATATACCGGCTGATCAACAGATTCTGCATATCCTGAATCAGGAATTTATTATCGATGGCCAGGAAGATGTGCGTGAGCCGGTGGGCATGAGTGGCATTCGGCTGGAAGTTAAAGTACATATCGTTACAGGGGCGGTTTCAGCGGCTCAGAATATTGTCAAATGCGTTCACCGCTGCGGATTGGAGGTGCGCGATCTGATTCTGCAGCCGCTGGCCTCAGCCATGGCCGTACTAACTGAAGATGAAAAAGATCTGGGTGTCTGTCTGGTCGATATCGGCGGTGGAACGACCGATATCGCCGTATTTACCAACGGTGCAATCCGTCATACAGCAGTGATTCCGATCGCCGGAGATCAGATTACCAATGATATTGCTATGGCGCTGCGTACACCGACTAAAAATGCCGAAGATTTGAAATGCCGCTACGGCTATGCGTTGAGAAGCCTGGCTGATACGCGTGAAATGATCGAGGTGCCGGATGTCGGCAACAGAGGGTCGCGGCAGCTTTCCGTGCAGACCCTGGCCGAGGTGATAGAACCACGGGCCGAAGAACTTTATACCATGGTGCAGGCGGAGTTGCGGCGCAGTGGTTTCGAAGAATTGTTGTCATCCGGTATTGTGATTACGGGCGGCAGTGCTTCTTTGCACGGGATGGTTGAACTGGGCGAAGAAATCTTTCATATGCCTGTGCGACTGGGTGTGCCCAATTACAAGGGAAGCTTACAGGACGTGGTGCATACGCCGAGGTATTCAACCGGCGTGGGACTCATTATGACAGGTATAGAACATATGAAGCTGCAGCAACACATGCGGTTGCAGGGCAGCTCAGCAAAACAGATTTTTTCTAGAATGAAAAATTGGTTTCAAAGGAATTTTTAATTCAATATTTTGTATGTAAAAGCTTTTTTTGGTTTTTGTCGTGCTGATCTAAAGGAGGGGTGTTATGTTTGAAATTATGAATAATGAAACGCAGGAAGCGGTAATTAAAGTAATAGGTGTTGGCGGTTGTGGATGTAACGCCGTCGATCATATGATTCAGAATGAAATGAAAGGCGTGGAATTCATCAGCATGAATACCGACGCACAGGCTTTGAAAAACACTAAAGCAGATATTATTTTGCAGTTAGGGTCCGGTATCACCCGGGGCCTGGGTGCAGGCGCCAACCCCGAGATCGGGCGCGAGGCGGCGGTGGAGGACCGCGATCGCATCGCCGAATTGATTCAGGGTTCCGACATGCTTTTTGTGACTGCCGGTATGGGCGGCGGTACAGGTACCGGCGCCGCACCGGTTGTTGCTCATGTTGCCAAGGAAATGGGCATTTTAACAGTTGCCGTGGTCAGCAAGCCTTTTGCCTTTGAGGGCAAACGCCTGAAAGCGGCGCAATTGGGTATGGAAGAGCTGTCGCAACATGTCGATTCGTTAATCGTAATACCCAATGACAAACTGATGGCGGTTCTGGGTAACGATATCAGCATGCTGGATGCATTCAAAGCAGCTAACGATGTGCTGCATGGAGCCGTTGCGGGTATCGCGGAGGTTATTAACTGTCCTGGTCTGGTAAACGTCGATTTTGCTGACGTGAAAACAGTGATGTCTGAAATGGGCATGGCCATGATGGGTTCAGCGATTTCAACGGGTGTTGACCGTGCACGTATCGCAGCCGAGCAAGCGGTGGCAAGTCCGTTGCTTGAGGATATATCGCTCGCAGGTGCCCGTGGTGTGCTGGTTAACATTACCGCAAATTCATCATTGAAAATGCGCGAGGTGCATGAGGTAATGGGAACCATAAAAGAGCTGACTGCTGAAGATGCGACAATTATTATCGGTACCGTCATTGATGAAAGCATGAGTGAAGATCTGCGTGTAACAATGGTCGCTACCGGCCTTGGCAATGTCCATAATCAGGGCAAAAAACCACTGTCAGTCGTTCATTCGCGCACTGGAACCGATGATCGCGAAGGCTTTATGTCTCCAGATGATCCTGCTGTAATACGGACAGGCAGAAGAAACGATGCGACTGTGGCCGCGATGCGTCAGTCAGGTGTTGACCCGATGGATATACCGGCGTTTTTGAGAAGGCAGGCAGACTAACCCTGCATTGCTCACTGCGTAAGGTGTGCAATTTGCTTTCCAGCATGATGGCGGCGTCTTGTGAGGTAAACAGACGCCGCCGGTTGTGCTGGAAAGCCTGCCAAATCAGTTGATGATTGTTTGAGTAGCTTGTGCGTCGCCGGGAAAAATCCGGTTTGACGGTTTCTATCCGAG
The DNA here is from genome assembly GCF_900111165.1 of Nitrosomonas sp. Nm51. Taxonomy (GTDB): domain Bacteria; phylum Pseudomonadota; class Gammaproteobacteria; order Burkholderiales; family Nitrosomonadaceae; genus Nitrosomonas. Next base: position 22,060 of record NZ_FOGH01000018.1, on the reverse strand, counting down.
GGACGCGTTAAAATCATGGCGCATACGCTCAATTATCGGAGCGTACATTAGATTCATTCAATCCTCGGTTGACCGCTACAACTATGGCCAATCTTATGAAATAAAACTAATATTTCTTTATACGCTACTCACCAAAAGGGTGGGCCACGCTATGATGCTTATAGCACACTGTTCTTCCTTTTTCGCTGCGTTGCAATTCGTTGCAATAACGCGTTATTACGCCTCATTGCGTCTTGTCAAAAAGGAAGAACAGTGTACTCTAAACATCATCCAACTGATTCTAGGTTCAATGGGTGCGGCCAGAAGTGTTTCATGGTTAGAAAAGTGAAGGAAGCCGGCCACGTTATTATTGCCAGTCCCACCGGTCCTTCTGCTGTGCTCAGTATGCGTAAGGCGCCGACTGGCAATAAATCACCAAAGCCTACCATTGTATAGACTACCGATGAATAGTAGGTGTAGTCAAGAAAATTACCGCCGTCCAGGTTTGTGATATGCCCTAAACCCTAAACCCTAAACCCTAAACCCTAAACCCTAAACCCTAAACCCTAAACCCTAAACCCAGCAGCTGTTGCATGATCATGTGCCCCAGGGCAAGCAGGATTATTTCAATGACATGCACTGCCGGCAGGCCGGGCATGACAATGAGTATGCCTATTCGTTTGTGCGCATGAGCGCTGGCGGCGTGCCTTAATAGCCGCAAGGCTTCATAGCATTGTCACGCAGCAGATGACGATGGCGCTTGAAATTAATAAAGCACTCAAATGATCGGTATATTCATTCATGTCGATAACGTTGGGAAAAACTTATGGCTGTTACGAATGTCCGGATATGTATTGCGATTGAAAAAGTCGTTTAGGATTATTCCAGAAGTATTATAGGGATGTCGTCATGTATTATGTGCAATTCTGTTTGTTCAAAGCGCTTGAACATAGCTATGGCTATGCTCTGCACGCTTTTCACAAACATTCATCAAAAATCTGCACGCGCATAAATGCACATAACACATGACGATACCCTCTAAGCGGATACGGCTAGTATTTAATTGCAAAAATAATGTGTATTATTTTTCAGATCAACCAATTGTTTTGTAATGAAATATTATTTAAAAAGTGTATGTCGAATTAATGCAATTAAACACTAAAATGAGGGTTGTTAAATGACGGGTGAAGATCCTTTCTCTTTGGGATATTCAAAAAAGGATCTTGTTGAACAGACCAATCGCTGTGTGTCATGCGGATTGTGTTTACCGCATTGTCCGACCTATCGTTTATTGAAATCCGAGGCGGATTCACCGCGTGGACGTATTGCGATTATCAATGGTGCTGTTAATGACCGGATTCCGGTGAATGGCAAATTCAAACTGCATCTCGACCGGTGTCTGACTTGCCGGGCGTGTGAAGCTGTTTGTCCGAACCATGTGGCCTATGGCCGGATTATTGATGAAGCGCGCAAGATGATCCGGGTGTCGGATACCTGTCACAGCGAAGAGTATTCTGCAAAACACAGTCTGAAACAGCTAATGCGTTTGCTAAATACATTGGTTATTCATCCGGTATGGTTTGACCGTTTGCGATGGTTGCTTTATTTATCTCAAAAAAGTGGCGTGTTGTCTGCAATACGCCGGTTGTGGCAGCACAGTTTCAAACACCGGCCCGGTATGCAAAATATATTGGCGCAATTGCCACCGGTGGTTTTTCCTTATACAGGGAACCAGAAAAAAAATACGCTCACACATGCCTGGCGGGATTTTTATCCTGCTGCCGGAGAGTATAAGGGTACGGTGGCATTATTCCTGGGGTGTATAGCGCGGTTAACGGATACAAGGACACTGAATGCCTGTATTTTTGTGTTGAACCGGCTCGGTTACAGTGTGCGGGTGCCATCAACACAAACCTGTTGTGGCGCGCTGCATCAGCATGCCGGTGATACTGAAAAAGCGGCGCAGTTGAGGGATAAAAACATGCAGGTATTTAGCGCGCTGCATGATGTGATTGCGGTCATCAGTGCAGCATCGGGTTGTGGTGCGCAGTTATGTGAGTATGTAGACCGTTGCGCAACAAATTTACGGGCAGGTGCCGAAAATGCAGAATTTCCCAAGACGCTCGATATCAGCAAGTTTCTGGCAACTGCGCCAGGATGGGATCAACTCGTCATTGCGCCTTTGGAAAGAAAAGTGGCCGTGCAGGATCCGTGCAGCCTGCGCCATGTATTGCGGGACCATGACTATCCATATCAAATCATACAAAAAATTCCGGGTGCACAGATGGTTGTTTTGGCGGATAATGATCAATGTTGCGGTGCGGCGGGTACTTATTTTATCAGGCAGCCTGAGTTGGCAGACAGTTTGCTGGATAACAAAATACGCATAATTATGCAAAGCGGTGCTGACGTGCTGGTTACTTCGAATGTGGGTTGCGCAATGCATATTGCCGCACGATTACGTAAGATTGGTTCCGGAATTGAAGTAATTCACCCTGTTACGTTATTGGCACGTCAACTGCAACAAATGGATGAAAAATAATCATTACCGCGCATCGCGATTGTTGTTTTATTTCACAAAGAGAGAGAGCGATGATGAATATCGACAAACTAATCATTGGTTTTGACAGTGCATTGCGCACACTGTTTACACCGGCGCATACTGCCAGACCCGTACCTGGCAACGATTTGCCAGAGCCTGATTTAACTGTTCCTGAAAAAGACCTGTCTGCCGCGCTGATGCGTGTCAACCATGTCGGTGAAGTCTGTGCGCAGGCATTGTATCAAGGGCAGGGTCTGACCGCACGCAATCAGGCAGTACAGAAAACGTTGATGGAGGCCGCGCGCGAGGAAACCGAACACTTGGCCTGGACCGAGCGGCGCATCGAAGAACTGGGGGGACGGAAAAGCGTACTGAATCCGTTATGGTATGGTGGTTCCTTTGCAGTCGGAATGCTGGCAGGCGTCATGGGTGACAAGTGGAATCTGGGCTTTCTGGCCGAGACCGAAAAACAAGTAGGCGAACACTTGTCCGGGCATCTGCAGCGTTTGCCTCAACACGATGTAAAAAGCCGCGCCATTGTGGCACAGATGCAGATTGATGAATCCAGTCATGCAACAATGGCCTTATCCAACGGCGGTGCTGAATTACCTTTGCCGGTTAAATTTGCGATGAAACTTAGTTCCAGGGTGATGACTCAAACCGCATATTGGGTTTGATCGCATCACCGTGTCAGTGGCAGAGATTGGTAATGCGTCATTTAATAGTGGAAAGACGAATTCGCCATGGAAAATATCAACTTAACACATCATTTCTTGATAGCTATGCCTGCAATGGAGAATTCCTTTTTTTCCAAAACGGTCACTTATGTCTGCGAACATAATGAGCGTGGAGCGCTGGGCCTGGTCATCAACCGGCCGATGGAGTTGTCCATGATCAGTCTGTTTAAACAACTGGGCATCGTTACCAAGGATCCGCTCTGCCATGAATCGTCCGTATTGTTCGGAGGACCTGTTCAGGTTGATTGCGGTTTTGTATTGCATCGGCCGGTAGGGCAATGGCAGTCGACGCTGACGATCAATGAAAAGTTAGGGCTCACAACTTCATTGGATATATTAAAAGCGATTGCCGAGGCTGAAGGTCCGGATCAAATGCTGGTTGCCATGGGATATGCGGGATGGGCCGCCGGGCAGCTTGAGCAGGAAATGGCCCAAAACGCCTGGTTGTCGGTGCCGGCTTCAGTGCATGTGATTTTCGATTTGCCTTCAGAGGAAAGGCTGCCGGCGGCAATGGAATTGCTGGGCGTAGACTACACCCGGCTATCCAATGATGTCGGCCATGCTTGACAAACGTTCAATACAATTAAAAACCGCACGGCATGACTGAAACATCAGTGCGTCAATCCGGCTTGGTATTCGAAGCCGGTCAATTTCCCGGTTTGTTGATTCAGGGTACGGTTCTGGCCTTTGACTTCGGGCAGAAGCGTATTGGCGTGGCTGTCGGCGATACTGTTCTGAGGCTGGCGCATCCGTTGACGACGATTAACAGCGAGAAAAACGAGCAGCGTTTTTCTTTAATTGGCGCATTGATTGAAAACTGGCAACCGGTGTTTCTGGTGGCTGGATTGCCCTGTTACAGGGACGGTTCGGCGCATGAAATGACACGTTTAAGCCGGCGTTTTGCACGACGTCTGGCCGGACGGTTTAACATTCGAGTACTATTGGTGGATGAACGTTATACATCCAAAACAGCATGTGCCGCATTACGGCAAGCTGGCGTGCCGGCGAGGAAACAAAAACAGCACTTGGATCAGGTCGCAGCGCAGCATATACTTCAGTCTTTTTTTGATGAATACCATGCGCAACATTCCATTGCCTGACGCAGAAATACTGCTTAATCAACTGCTCGACCAGATTCAAGCGGACAGCGATAACAATTATACTGCTTTAGTCGGTATTCATACCGGCGGAGCGTGGTTGGCGGAACGCTTGCATCAAGCGCTTTCAGCAACACGATCCCTGGAACCGTTGGGATTGCTCAGTGTATCGTTCTATCGTGATGATTTTGACAGAGTAGGTTTGCATGCGCAGGTCAGACCGTCTGAAATTCCCTTTAATGTCAATGGCGCACATATTTTGCTGGTAGATGATGTGCTGCAAACGGGTCGTACGATACGTGCGGCCATCAACGAGCTGTTTGATTACGGCAGACCGGCCTCGATAGCACTGGCAACCCTGATTGACCGCGGTGGCCGGGAACTGCCCATCTGTGCGCAGTATATAGGGGCCGGGCTGCGTCTGCCGGCAGAAAGTATTCTGGTGTTTGATCGAGATGTACAAGGGCGGTTTAATCTGCGCCTGGAAAATAAAAAAGGCGTAGTGAACGGTGCAGAAGATATGCCGGCATGATCAATAGAAATCCGCAATTGAACAAACATCGTAAACTACAGCATCTGTTGACAACAGAAGAGCTGCCGGCTGCAATTCTCTTGCAGATATTAAATACGGCAGAAACATTTGTGGGCGTAACCGAACGCGATGTCAAGAAAGTGCCCTTGTTACGCGGAAAGTCTATTTTCAATCTTTTTTTCGAACCCAGCACACGCACGCGGACAACTTTTGAAATCGCCGCCAAACGCTTGTCTGCCGATGTGTTTAATCTGAATATAGCTGTTTCCGCGCAATCCAAGGGTGAGACCTTGCTTGATACTGTGAATAATCTGGCTGCGATGGATGCCGATATGTTTGTGGTGCGGCATGCACAAAGCGGCGCAGCGCATTTGATCGCAAAACATGCGCGCCCGGGTATTCATGTAATTAACGCCGGTGACGGCCGGCATGCACACCCGACACAGGCGCTGCTTGATATGTTCACCATCCGCCGCTTTAAACACGAATTTCACAATCTGCGCGTTGCCATTATTGGCGATATTCTGCATTCAAGGGTGGCGCGTTCCCAGATTCATGCGCTGACAACACTGGGCGTGCCGGAAGTGCGTGTGATCGCACCGAAAACCCTGTTGCCAAACAATGTGGAACGACTCGGCGTGCGTGTATTTCATGATATGAACAGTGGATTAGAGAATATCGACGTCTTGATGATGCTGCGTTTGCAAAAGGAACGGATGCAAGGCGCGTATCTGCCGAGCTCTGAAGAATACTTCAAAAACTATGGACTGACACCTGAAAAGCTGTCAATGGCCAGGCCAGATGCCATCGTGATGCATCCGGGACCGATGAACCGTGGCGTGGAGATTGATTCGGCCGTTGCCGATGGCGGCCAGTCTGTTATTTTGCCGCAAGTGACATTTGGCATTGCAATCCGCATGGCGGTGATGTCAATTCTTGCGGGTCAGCAAGTCTAGTAGTCAAAGAATTTCATGGACATTGCTCAGATGAAAATTTACATCAAAAATGGCCGCTTAGTTGACCCAAAAACAGGAACAGACGCCATTCAGGACGTTTTTGTCGCCGCTGGTAAAATATTGGCTGTCGGGAAATCGCCCGTTGCATTTCAGCCGGATTATGTTATTGATGCCGGTGATTTGATTGTGTGTCCTGGACTGGTTGATATGTCGGTCCGCCTGCGTGAACCGGGACTGGAATACAGAGCGACCCTGGAATCTGAAATGAATGCCGCCGTGGCTGGTGGTGTGACCAGTTTTGCTTGTCCGCCGGATACAGATCCGCCGCTTGATGAGCCTGGACTGGTGGAAATGCTCAAGCATCGCGCCAGAAATCTGAATCAGGCGCATGTTTATCCGATTGGCGCGTTGACGCAGGGTTTGCTTGGAAAATATTTAACCGAAATGGTGGAACTGCATGACGCGGGATGTATCGTTTTCGGCCAGCCTGATGGCATGGTGGCCAATTTGAGAGTGTTGATGCAGGCGATGCAGTATGCGTCTACATTCGGCTTCAGTGTGTGGCTCAGTCCACAGGATTCCAATCTGGCGTACGAAGGTGTAGCGCATGACGGCGAAGTTGCAACCCGTCTGGGACTGCCGGCAATACCCGTGTGCGCGGAAACAGTCGCCATTTCGAATATAATTCTGCTGGCAAAAGTAGTGAACGTGCATATTCATCTATGCAGGATCTCCAGTGCCGAAGGATTGGCAATGGTACGCGCGGCCAAGCAGCAAGGTGTATCGATTACCTGTGATGTATCAGTCAATCATCTGCACTTGTCGGATATGGATATTGATTATTTTGATGCCAATTGTCATGTTTTACCGCCATTGAGAAGTATCAGCGATCGTGATGCATTGCGTCTGGGTCTGCAGGATGGAACAATTGATGCAATTTGTTCTGATCATGCGCCGGTTGATGAGGATGCCAAAATGCTGCCTTTCGGTCAGGCGGAAATTGGTGCGACAGGTGTGGAATTATTGCTGCCGCTTACTTTAAAATATGGCTTGGAAATGAAGCGCCCTCTAGTAGAGGTGCTGGCTACGATTACGGCCAAACCCGCAGCTGTGCTTGGTATAGATGCCGGGTACTTGTCGCCAGGTGCGGCAGCGGATTTATGCATTTTCGATCCAGAAACCTACTGGAGAGTGACTGCAGGCGCATTGCTGAGTCAGGGTAAAAATACGCCGTTTCTGGGTATGGAAATACCAGGAAAAGTCAGATATACCTTAGTCAATGGTAATATTGTCTACCAATCTTAACTTTAACCTTAACGTAAATAATCTCCAGTATATGAATACGCCATCGAATCCACTACTCGATTTTTCGGGATTGCCCCGGTTTGAGGAAATTAATACAGCGCATATTACGCCTGCCATTGAAGAATTGCTTAATGAAAACAGGTCAATCATTGACCGCATACGCAATGATTCGCAAACGCCAACCTGGCAGTCATTTGTCCAACCCATGGTGAATGCTAATGAACGTTTGTCACGTGCATGGGGACAGGTTTCGCACCTGAACGCCGTCATGAATACACCGGAGCTGCGCGAAGTTTATAATAAGAATCTGCCGCTGATTACGCAGTTTTATGCCGAGCTTTCGCAAGATCAGCAGTTATTCGAAAAATTCAAACAATTGCAGGCAAGCACGGAGTTCGGCATGTTGAGTCCGGCGCGTAAACGAATTGTTGAAAATGAGCTTAGAGATTTTCGTCTTGGGGGGGCAGAGCTGTCGCCGGAAAAGAAAAAGCGCTTTCTCAAAATTCAGGAAACTTTGTCGGCGCTGTCGTCAAAGTTTAATGATAATTTACTTGATGCTACCAATGCTTTCTCGTTATTGATTGAAAATCAGGACGAAATTTCCGGGATACCGGAAGATGTTTTGCATACTGCCAGGCAACTGGCAGAGAAAGATTCCAGGCAGGGTTGGAAATTTACATTGCATATGCCGTCCTACTTGCCGATACAGCAGTACGCCGATAATCGTGCCTTGCGTGAAAAAATGTATCATGCGTTCTACACCCGTGCCAGCGAGTTTAATGAACCTGCAGGTGGGTCGGAAAATAAGAACTGGGACAATATGCCTTTAATCAACAAAATACTCGAGTTGCGCGAAGAAGAGGCGAAACTGTTAGATTATCGAAATTATGCGGAGATTTCTCTGGCCGCTAAAATGGCTTCTTCACCGCGTCAGGTATTGGATTTTCTCAGGGAGCTGGCGGCCAAAGCAAAGCCATATGCAGAGAGAGATTTACAAGAATTGCAGCAATTTGCAACTGAATCGCTGGATTTGCCAAAACTTGAAGCCTGGGATATTCCTTATGCTAGTGAGAAATTGCGTCAGGCGCGATACGCCTTTTCAGATCAGGAGGTCAAGCAGTATTTTCCGGAAGACAAGGTTTTGCCGGGTATGTTTAAACTGGTTGAAAAACTGTACCGTATTTCCATCGTGCAGGCCGATGCAATAGAACTCGAGCGCAAGGTGCAGTACTGGCATCCGGATGTCAGACTGTTCGATATTTTTGATGCCGGCGGTGCATTGATCGGGCGTTTTTATGTTGATTTGTATGCACGCGAAACAAAGCGTGGCGGAGCCTGGATGGACGGTGCCATTGCGCGCCGACAAATGGATTGCGAGCAAGGCGGCAGCGCAGTGCAAATACCGGTGGCCTATCTGACTTGCAATTTTTCTGGTCCTGTATCTATTGATGGCCAGCGCAGACCCGCGCTGTTTACGCATAATGAAGTAATTGTGCTGTTTCATGAATTCGGTCACGGCCTGCATCACTTGTTAACCCAGGTGGATGACTTAAGTGTTTCCGGTATCAACGGTGTAGAATGGGATGCGGTGGAGCTGCCCAGCCAGTTCATGGAAAACTTTTGCTGGGAATGGGGTGTGGTGAGTGAGATGACGCGTCATGTCAAAACCGGAGAACCGTTACCCAAAGCGCTGTTCGATAAAATGCTGGCCGCCAAGAATTTCCAAAGTGGCATGCAAATGGTGCGCCAGATAGAATTTGCGCTGTTCGATATGCATTTACATTTCGATTTTGATCCACACGGTGATAAGACCGTTATGCAGCTGCTCGATGCGGTGCGCCAGGAAGTGGCCGTCATTATTCCGCCAGCATACAATCGCTTTCCCAACAGTTTTGCGCATATTTTCGGTGGCGGCTATGCGGCGGGCTATTACAGCTATAAATGGGCGGAAGTGCTGTCGGCGGATGCTTACGGCCTGTTCGAAGAAAACGCGCCGAATAGTGTGTCTGGTGTGATAGATGCGGATACCGGTTCACGTTTCAGAGATGAAATTCTGGCCGTGGGTGGCAGCCGGCCGGCGCTTGAGTCATTCGTAGCCTTTCGTGGACGTGAACCGCAAATGGATGCGCTGTTGCGCCATAACGGAATGACAGCCTGATTCTGACACAAATATCTGTAGACGCAGATTGCCGCGTATGCGATATAACGAAGTAAAGTCAAGCTGCGTCCGGCATTGGCAATGATGCAGCAGTTTTCCAAACAACGCCTCATACAAGGTATACGGTTTGTCCTCACTCATGCGTGCAAGGCTGGCGCGTGCCAGTTTCGCACTGCCAAGATGATAAAGACGGTGCGCCTGTGCGGCTCACGCTGCCAACAATATCGCGCAAGCTGATACGGCCAGACAACTGTGCCATTGCCATGGTGACAAACTGCGGCCAGCGGCTTGCTGTACGAAAAGCCCGGCCCGAATGATGGCGATTGACCAGAGACTCAAGTTCATGTCTCGGAACAAATCTTAGAATTTGTGACAGGATTGTATTGCAATGGGCCATGGCCTGATTAAAATTTTCATAGTTCATAGGCAGTATCCAACAATAGCAATATTGACTGCTTTAAGAAAGCTAACACCAAAATCAACAACCTCAAACATCATTCAAATAATAATAAGCCATGCCATCAAGCCGTTCTTTCACTTTTTCCCAGTTCGGCATGACCTGCTTCATAAGCCGGTAAAACTGTTCGGAATGGTTATGTTCCGCGATATGGCAAAGCTCATGCAGCAGAACATAATCAATGCATTCCCTGGGTGCTTTCACCAAATGGGGATTGATTGTTAATTGCCCTTTGGGCGAGCAACTGCCCCATTGGGTTTGCATGGATAATAATCGTATCGGCGGTTTTTCTTTCATCCACAGGGTTTGTGAAAGCACTTCGTCCAATCTGCGTTCGAACACTTCTCTGGCCTTTTTCTTATACCAGTCAAAGAGCAATGATCTGATTTTCTCGGATTGCGGGGTTCTGGTTTTCACTTCCAACACGCCGCGCAGCAGTTTGACTTCCGGTGCAGATCGTGGGGCTTCATGAATTTTCAGCACATGTCTGCGTCCCAGGTAAAAATGACTTTCGCCGCTTACATAACGGCGCGGCAGAATATCTTTCCGTTGATCTTCAAAATAGCGCATTTGCCGGTAAATCCAGCGCGCGCGTTTTTTAACAGCCTGGACAATTTCATCATCGGATGCCAGTGGCGGGGCATGTGCCACCACACGACAATCGGGATGGACTTTGATCAGGACTTTAGGGGTATCGGTTGATCGGAGTTCAATGCGGGATTCAATGGCAAATTCTATGGCACACTCGCCATATTGAATCGAAGCTGTTTTTTTTCGGGCAGGATAAATCATGACTTGTTCAATCCCTCCCGCACCACTTGCACAATCCGCTCGATCATCGCTTTGGCCTGATCCATGCCGGAGCCGATTTTTTTACATTCGGCAAAAATCATCGGCAGGAGGTTTTTACGGATTTCCGCCTCGATGTTTTGTGGATTGATCGAATGCTCGGCAACGGCGTTGGTGATGATCTCGTCGACCTTGAATGAGAGTTCCACCCAGCGGTCGGAGGTTGCCTCGTCAATTTTGGCAAGATTTTCACCAATCATCATTTTCAGCACTCCATAATAGGCTTGCGCATGTTTGTTGTCGGCGAATTTGTCCGGCAGGCCTTCGACTTCACGCTTTTCGACCTTTTCTTCAAATTCCCGAAACAGCATATATTGCTTGAGGGGATGATCGAATAACGCTTCGGCCTCTTCGATGATCTTCTTTAACAACCTGGAAAACACTTCCTGCGCGTAAGGGTCATCGCGCAAATTCTGTTCGATCATGAGTGTGATGCGGGTTTTGATGATATCGGTTTCATTGCGGGTTTTCTCATCCGACCATTCTTTGGGATCAGCCGCCTTGCCCATTTTGTTGACTTCATAAACGCCTTCGGGTTCTCTGACCTCTACACCGACCACATGTTTATCCATCAGCTTTTTGATCTGCGCGGCATATTCATCGTAATCGACAGATTCTCCGGCGTCGGTTTTGGCAAGCTGCCGCAGCGCGGTGAACTGCTTGACCGTTTCCTTGTAATGCTTGCGGTCGTCTTCAGAGAAACTCTTGTCTTCGTAGAAAGTGGCCGATTGCAGCGCAATCTTGAGGCAATTAGTGAACTCACTGAGGCGGTCATAAAAATCCTCGCGGATTTTCTGATTCACGTCGATCATCTCGCCATTGCGTTCCTGCATGCGCGGCACAATCACCTGGCGCAGTTGTTCGAAATCGCCCTTGTTTTTGACATCCTTAAAGATCGCCCATAAATCCGCATAAAGACGCGGCAGCTTTTTATATTCGGTGCTCATTTGCTGATAGAGCCCCTCGATATCGCCGATATCAAAACCGCCTTGCGTGCGGCTGGCCAAGTCCTGATATTTGGCGATGGTGGTATCGAGCTCCGCCAATATGCCGCGATAATCAATCAACAGGCCGAATTGCTTTTTCGGGTGCAGGCGGTTAACCCGCGCGATGGCCTGAATCAGGTTATGTTCCTTGAGCGGTTTGTCGATATACAGCACGGTATTGCGGGGTTCATCAAAACCGGTCAGCAATTTATCGACTACGATCAGAATTTTAAGATCGTCATCGTTTTCAAACCGCTCAACAATGTGCTTTGTGTAGTCTTTTTCATCCTGCGTGCCGACATGCCCGTTCCACCATTTTGTGACTTCAGGAATGCCGGACTCATCCACGTCCACATTGCCTTCGCGTGTATCGGGCGCGGACATGACAATCGACGATTCAAACAAGCCCAGTTCATCCATGAATTGCTTGTATTTGATCGCCGATAATTTGCTGTCACAGGCGAGCTGGCCTTTCAGTCCTTCATCAATATTTTTAACGAAGTGATTGGCGATATCATAGGCAATCAGGCGAATGCGGTCTTCGGATTGATAGAGATGACCCTTTTTGGCGAATTTTTTCTTGAGATCGGTCTTTTGTTCGTCGGTCAGCCCTTCAGTGATGCGTTCGAACCAGCTGTCAATCGCGCGTTCATTGACATCCAGATCGGGAATGCGCTCTTCATACAACAGCGGGGTCACGGTTTTGTCTTCCACGGCCCGCTGCATGGTATAGGCATGAATGATCGGGCCGAATTTGTTGGTGGTTTTATCGTCTTTGAGCAGCGGTGTGCCGGTAAAGGCGACAAAGGCCGCATTGGGCAGCGCCCGGCGCATGCGGATATAATTCTCCCCGCCTTGACCGCGGTGGCCTTCATCGACCAGCACGATAATGTCAGCGCTCGGGTTGTGGCATTCCGGCATTTTAGCGGCGATGGCGAATTTATTGATGATGGTAAAAATAATGCGTTCAGTACCCGTAGCAATCTGCTGAGCCAGCCGCCTACCGGAAGTCGCCATTGCTGCGGCTTTGTCTTTCTTGCTCGCCAGCTCTCCGCCGGTGCTGAATGTTCTGCTGAGCTGGCCTTCCAGATCAACGCGGTCGGTCACGACAACAATGCGGCATTGCTTTAAGGAGTCATGCAAAATCAGCGCCTTGGACAAAAACACCATGGTGAAGGACTTGCCTGAGCCAGTAGTATGCCAGATCACACCACCTTGCCGACCTTTTTGTCAAACAACACAAAGTATCGGCTCATCTCCAGCAACCGAGCTGGAGAGAGCAGGCTGATCAAAAGCCGGTCTTGTTCGGTCACGGCCAGTTCTCCGCCAGCAATCAGATTTTCATACCACTTCTGATCCTGACCTGGCCGATGTGTAAACAAGGTAGCCTTGGCCGATTCGTCCAGTGTTTTGTTTTTGAGTGCGTAGAATTCCGGCTCGCAGATGTCTTCCTCGCGCCAGCGCGACCAGAATTTAAACGGCGTGCCTTGCGTGCCGTAACGTCCATCCGCGCCGTTGATCGAAAACAGAAGCTGAGCATAGGCAAAAAGATGCGGGATTTCGTCATTGCGCTGGTTACGCAGGTTCTGCGAAATCCCTTCGTCTATCGTCGGGCCTTTATTACCATGATTATCCGGGCGCTTGGCTTCAATCACGGCCAGCGGCAGGCCATTCACAAAACAAACAATATCCGGTCTTCGGTGATCCACGCGGCCGGTGCGCTGCACGTTGTATTCCTCGGTAAACAAAAAGCTGTTATTGGCAGGGTTGTCCCAGTCAATAACTGGGAGCGTCGGGTTGGTTTTCTTGCCATCGACAAATTCCTTTACTGAAATGCCATAGAGCAAATGGTTATAGATTTTCTCATTGGCCACGCCCAAACCTTCATTCAGCGCCGGACTGCACAGCTCGGTAATAACGTTATCAATCGCCTGCTCGGAAAAAGCGCGTTCTTTCCCAGCGTAAACATAGCGTCGTTTGCGCAGCTCACTCCGCAACACTTCACGCAAAACCACCTCACTGGTTTTGCCGTCGCGTGCCGATAAAGCTTGCTCCGGTGACAGAAAGCGCCAACTCAGATGATGCAGCAGCGTGAGCGCCGGTATCTTGGCGCTGTATTCTTCCTGGAATTTTGGTGTGTGCCGTGTCATTCGTTATCTCTTTCCATACTCCGAAAAAGAGGTGTAAGCAGCATTAAAAAGACTTTTCCGTTCATGAGCTTTTATCCCAGATTTCTGATGCGGCTTGCTCTATTTCCAGATATGACTTAGGAATTAGTGGTGTTCTGATCGGTGCTTTTGCTTTATCCCAATCTAGTATTGAGCCCTCTTTGTCTTTGCGTCGTAACTTGGAACCAGCTCCTAAGCTCATTGAGAATAAATCAAGAAAACGTCTTGGCCCTACACCAATAAAAGGCTCAAACGCGACCAATTCATTGGAAGTAGATGTTGTATCGAACTCTGAACGTAATTGAATTGACTCAGAATAGAAATCAAGTGCACGACTTTTCGGATATGGTTCGACGTAAACGACTCGCTCAATACCACTTGCTATGATGTGTTTTGCACAGTTGTGACAGGGAAATGTCGTGCAATAAAGGGTGGTACTGGCAGTTGGAATTCCAGCACGGCTACATGAAAGCAAGGCATCCATTTCAGCATGCACTACACGGCCAAATTCAGTAAGGTCAGAGATTTTGCTTTCGTTCAAAGCCTTTTGTAGGTCAAGCTCTTTATCGGTAGTAACTATCCCTTCGTTCATTAGGTTCTTGGCAATTTCTTGTATTATTTCCGCTTGCGCTTGCTTATTAGAATCTCCATCTCTGGTGTAGTCTTTTCCATCTGGGTGGTCTACAACTTCTCCAGTTGTTGAATCTATCTCTGCCCAATACAAGCCTCCACCATATTTCGGTACATCGTTTGCACCAGTAGCGATAATCTGTTTTTCACGGCTAATAACAGCACCGACCTGACGGGATAAATCACCCGAACGTACTGAACTGTTGAAAGCCATAAACATGGCAAACTCATCAAAAGTTGGATTTTTATATGGGTGTGAGAAAATGAGTTCTAAAAAGCGCTGAAGTCCATTTTTGACTTGATCATTGTCGCTACCGAGATTCAAGAAGAAGTCTGAAAGATGGTAGGTATCCCTTGTTTTTTGACCGTGATCAATACTTTCATCTTCGTCTATCTTAATAAGCTCTTTTGCTTGTTCTTGAGTGCACCCTTTGTCGTCAGTCAAATATTTGTGACGGCGTTTTTCATCTGCATGGACACCGATCAGATAAAAACCATTGGCATAAACTTTTCTCAGAAACTCAACTTCGCGTGGATGCTTGAGTGAATTAACAATGTAGGCTCGCTTTTGCGATTTTGTAATTCTTTTTTTTGAAATTTCTTTGGCGACTCCTGCCGCCAAAATAGCATTATTAGTACTTTTTTCCCTTAGAGAATCACCAGCTGACATAAAATGTTTGATGCGATCGTATTCACTGCCGCCAGAAAAGGTAGATAATATCGAGGAAACACGTATTACTTCTACTGTGTAACCGAAGCCTTTTAGCCGATCAGTCAAAGGATCAATTACCCGCTTAAATTCTGTACCTACTGCACTGACGATGCCTATGATAAGCTCGCCGTCATTGACGCCTGTAGTTAGGAACTGTCTTTCCAATGAATCGTTCTGTGATGTAACATGCTGCTCTTTTGTGGTTATGTCGGCATGTTCTGGAGCGGTTCTAGTCGAAACCGAAACAGTGGACTCATCTGGATAAAGTAACTGGGGAACTTTACTTTCAAGGGTAGATTTTTCCGGATCTTTTCCTTGGAAGTTGATTGAACCAGTTGTCTCAAACCAGTTCATTACCCCATCATTTACTCGCAATACTTTCTTGTTAAGTTGAGATTCATCCCAGTCACCATTCAAGGAAGATAATTTGCTTTTAAGGTTTTCATAGCTACCAGTAAATTTCAATCCCATGATTACCCTCTTTGTCAGTTGATTTGCACGCGGCGTTTACCGGTGAGGAGTTGTTGCATTAGCGCCTTTTTCTCCTGACGGAGGCAGCTTAGTTTTTTTTCGAGGATTTCGATCTCACTTTCAGCGGCTTTTAGGATTTTTCCAATAGCTATTTGTTCGTCATAGTTAGGAAACGTTACCTGAATTTTTCGAAAATTTTCTTGAGAAATTACATAGCGCTGGCCACTACCATCAGCAAGCATATATGCTTGTCTTCTGAATTGGCTAGTTGTGAAAACATAAGCCTTAAAATTCAAATCCCATTTTTCGGTAAACCTTAGTCGCACGACATGATAGCTATAACAGCATTGATCTATATTTTCAGCAGCTACCGCAGGTATTCCTGCCTCATCCCTGGTTTCAGATGATGGTGTAAAGAAAACATCACCAATCCGAACATCACATCCAGATATTTTTGATTCCGGCGCTGTAACCCAATGGTTAAGTTGGTGGGAATAGATGAAGCTTCGATTGAAGACATCAGTGAAATTCAACAAACGAACTGGTTTCTCACCGTCGATAATTTTCTTATCAACCCCGGCGCTTTTTATTTCACCAATCTCACGTAGAGTTTTGGTTTCCCACTCCCCACTAAAACCGGGCAGGCGTTTTTTGCCGGTGAGGAGTTGTTGCATGAGGGCTTTTTTTTGCTGCTGGCTGTTGTTCAGCAGCTTTTCCGTGACCTCAATCGCCCGATCCCATGTGGAAAGAATTCTGGCGATTTTCTTTTGTTCTGGGAGGGGTGGAACGGTAACTCTAATGGATTTAACTAAAGCCCCACTTAAGTTACTCTGCCCAGCGGAATTACTAAAATTTCGAATATTTTTATACTGAGCAAGAAGGAAATTATAGTAAAACTCGGGTTCCTGGTTTTCATCGAAAATAATTGCGGCGCAATTTTGATTTGTAGTCGCTTTGAATTTAAGAAGTGCAACTTGGCCTCGTGTTTTACCTTGGCCAATCATAGCAAGCAAAATTGTATTTTTAGGAACAAGCTTTGCTGATGAATTTTTAAGACCCTCTTCACTAATATATTCCTGGACATCTGTTTCATAAAGCACACAGTTCTGTACTTCTGTGGTTCTTATCCATGGTACAGTGCCATTCCAGTAAGAAGGTTTTTTTCTACTTGGCGTGCCACCAGAGGTCACTTCTGCTATCTCTTGAACAGTTTTAATATCCCACCCCTCAGGAACGTTCATCTTCAGTTCCTTTTTCCCGGCTTTCAATATCTTTTGCCATTTTTTTCAGCACTTCGGTATCTTCTTCATCGGCGGCAGTTGTCAAGGATTCCTTGACAACTGAATGCTTTATCAATTCGCCGCCTTCAGCTTCTTTATAATGTAAGACATTGTAATCTTTACCATACACGGCAGTTTGTCGGAATTTCAGACAAACTGAATCCTCAATCAATTCACCGGAACTCATTCCACATACCCCAATTCTTTCAAATAGCCGTCCATTTCCGTTTCCAGCGCGGCGAGTTGTGTTTTGAGTTCGGCACGTTCCTTGCGTACAGCCATAAGGTCGATTTCGGCTTCTTCCTCAAACGTATCGACATAGCGCGGAATGTTGAGGTTGTAATCATTTTCCTGAATCTCTTCCAGACTGGCCAGATAGGCGTATTTATCGACACTTTCGCGAGCGCGGTAGGTCATTACGACTTTGTCGATATTCTTGGACGTGAGTAGGTTCTGGTTTTTTCCGGCCTTGAATTCGCGGCTGGCGTCGATGAACAGGACGCTGTTATCGGGTTTGTCTTTTTTGAAGATCAAAATCGCCGCCGGGATGCCGGTACCGTAAAACAGCTTTTCCGGCAGGCCGATCACGCAATCGAGCAGGTTTTCCTCAATGAGTTGCTGGCGGATTTTGCCTTCCGAACTGCCGCGAAACAGTACGCCATGCGGCACGACCACGCCCATGCGCCCGGTCTTGGGTTTGAGCGTTTCGATCATGTGCAGGATAAAGGCGTAATCGCCCTTGGTCTTGGGCGGCACGCCCCGGCGGAACCGTCCGAACTTATCATGCTCAGCCTCGTCATGGCCCCATTTATCGAGGCTGAACGGCGGATTGGCGGTAACGATATCAAAATGCATCAACCCGCCATTGTTATCGAGCAGCTTGGGGTTGCGGATGGTGTCGCCCCATTCGACTTTGTGATTATCCTCGCCATGCAGGAACATGTTCATCTTGGCCAGCGACCAGGTGGAGCCGATGGCTTCCTGCCCATAGAGCGCGTATTTCTTGCTGTTGAACCGGTCGCGTACTTTACGTCCGCATTTCATCAGCAAGGAACCGGAGCCGCAAGCGGGGTCGCAGATGGTGTCGCCTTCCTGCGGGTCGAGAATTTCCGCGATGAGGTCGGAGACTTCAGGCGGGGTGTAGAATTCCCCGGCTTTTTGTCCGCCACCGGCGGCGAACAACTTTATCAGGTATTCATAGGCGTTGCCGATGACATCGAGCGAACCCACGCGGCTGGGTCGTAAATTGAGTTCAGGCTTGGCGAAGTCTTCCAGCAAGTGGCGCAATATGGTGTTTTTTTGTTTTTCCTCACCGAGCTTGTCGGTGTTGAAACTGATATCCTGAAACACCGATTTTGACGCATCGCGCAGCTTGGTGCCGTTGGCTTCTTCCAGTGCGTGCAGCGCCTGATCAATAACCGGGCGGAAGCACGAAACGCTCATTCTTCATCATCTCATTGATGAGTTCCGGCTCGTCGCCATATTGCTTTTTATATTCGTCGTAATGATCCTGCCAGACATCGGAGATGTATTTCAGGAACAGCATGGTCAGGATGAAATCCTTATAGGTGTCGGCACTGACCGTGCCACGGAAGGTATCGCATGCCGTCCACAGAGCTTTATTGAGTGCGCCCTGATTAATCGGTGTGTTCATGGTTGTAGTTCCCTGTGCGTGTTTACTGTCTGTAGTGTTTTGCCTGCCGTCAAATCGGAGGCAAAGGCATGCATCAATTTGTCGGCGTTTCTGATCAGCGCAGTATACAATTTCTTTTCTTGCAGTATCGCTTTATGCAATCCAAGGATTTTGTGTTGTGTTTCCAGAGGGGGCACGGTGATTTGAGTTTGCTCCAGTATCGCGCGCCGGATGCTTTTGGTAAGCGAGCCTTCAGCTGCGCTGTCGAAATACTTTGCAAAGACCGTTGATTGAGCTCCCAGACCAGAAAGGCCGGTAAGAGTGCATGATCGGTTACGCGCAAGATATAGAAGTGGGGTGCGCAAATCGCTTATATCATAATGGGGCCACAGGATATTCCCGACACCGGACGGCACAGCTTTTTGTCTGTTCCAGTATCTGGATCAATAGTACAGTGTTTTAATACTGAACGAATTGAAGCTTATATATTAAACGCTATTTATCCAAAGCCTCACTGCGTTCTCTCTCGTATTGATCAAACGGCTTACTTGCTCTTTCCATACATTCATCGTATTGCGATCCGGGTAATTTCATACATTCGTTTCTTTGATTGTATTGGAAAGAATCGTAGATTTGCCGTGAACTGCACCCGGTTATCAACAAGACACTCAACACTATCAATAAAGTGCGATTTTTCATCCGGTATACTTTTTTCAGGGTTTTACGATCAGGTAGCTGCCTGCACCGATCATGAGAGTGCTGAAACCAGCCGGGTTTTATTGGTGGTTCTCAATTCCTTGTTCATCACCATCACTTTCGTG
The DNA here is from genome assembly GCF_900111165.1 of Nitrosomonas sp. Nm51. GTDB lineage: Bacteria > Pseudomonadota > Gammaproteobacteria > Burkholderiales > Nitrosomonadaceae > Nitrosomonas. The sequence goes on along the minus strand of NZ_FOGH01000018.1, from coordinate 2,747 downwards.
GCCGCAAAAGCATAGGCCAGTTTGACGCCGCCGACTGTTGCGGCTGTAATGAACAGAATGGCCGCTATGTCCGGCAACGTCAGCGCGGATATATCGATGATTGCCGGAAACAGGCTCGCATAGAAGAATATCGCCTTCACATCCCCAAGCGTAACAAACAGGCCTGCGAGGAAACTGGCGGGTAATCCGCCGTCGGTGCCGGAATATTTGCAGGTTAAATTTTTCGTCCGGCTTCGGATCAGATTGATACCGAACCAGATCAAGTACATGCCCGCCGCGACTTTGACCGCTAAAAAGAATCCGCCCATCAGTTCGGAAAGTGTCGTCAATCCCAGTAGTGCCAGTCCGACAAAAATCAAATCGCCGAGCACGATGCCCATGGAAACGGCAACGCCGTTCACCAGATTCATCGTGGCCGAGCGGGCGACAACCAGGGCAACACTCGTGCTGGGCATGGCGGCAAGCGTTATCATGACGATAACCAACGCTGAAACATCAAAAAGGCTCATGGGAATTCTGAACTAAAGTTTCACGCTTTTTCGGAAGTTTCGGTCTGATTTCATCAATTTTTTGTGGTCAGCGCCGATTCTACACATCCATGGTCTCTGTTGTGAGAACTAGTACAGTATCTTTCAAATGGCTTTACAATTTTATGTTTCTGGCTTGCCTGTAGACAACAGTGTCAACTTCAATCGCAGCCCTCAGCTATATGAATGCTTATTTATAAGACACTACACTAGAAACCTAGAAAACCGTCGTCGTCATCATCTGCTTGCATTATTTGGCCGCGGATTACACCGGCTGGAAATTCGGCGCTGTGTACGTTCACGTAGATTTTTCCGGCGCGCATCGCAAAAGCGAGGGAAGCGATGTTGTTAAGCGGAACACCACACGTATCAGCAGTGTGGTCGTCAGGCGTTTCAAACGGGATAATGTTGCTGTTTACCAAGGTGACGTCGACCGATCCTTCAGACACATCCACCGGCGGGTCAGCCGGGCCGAAAAGAAAAGCCACTACCGACCCGTTTTCGCCGGCAGAAGCGCAATGAAAGTGAGCCTGAGTGATTCCAGTGCCATTGCGAACAGTCAGACTAAGTTGAGCTTGAGTTAATGCTTTATCGAATTCGATTTCGATCGAACCGGTGGCTGGCGTCTCCACTCCGGCAGGCGGTGTTGTAACTTCCTGAGCGCCACTTAATTCCGCTTCAAATTTCAATTCTTCGGCGGCAAGCCTGCTGGCACTCAAAGTGAGCCATAATAAAGAAATAGCTAGGAAAATCATGCCAATGTGTGTTTTATTCATGTTTAATCTCCTGAGGAAGCGGTATTTCTTGTGCACCTTGTGACCCAATGATTTACCAGAGGCGCATCTTGGGATCGTTCAAAGGTGATCATTTGTCTGAGTACAATGTTTGAATTTTATTCGTCCAAAATCCCGTCAAATATTTTTTGATATTTCTTGGGGCAAGTAGTTGCAAAAAAAGAATCTTTTAGAATTGTACCGCCTAAACCAGGGTTGTTGCACTAAATTTCGCGCACGATTGAAATAGCGGAAAATTCCGGGCTTTACTACGTTCTCAAACGCCATTCGTTTGCTTTTTTGATTGGATCAGAAGGAATATAGGACATTATGTATTGTTAATGATCAGCTTTACCCGTTTATTAATGGTTTCCTTTAGCACAAAATAATTGTTTCCCCAATGTCAGCATTAACCAGGGTTTATTAATATGACGCTTTGCTAATTTATTTAAAGTTATTGCGGCTATGAAAACAGGAGAATCCCGGATCGTTTTTTCATTGTTGATGTTTTCTTTAAATACTGTTACCAGCAAAGATTAATTTTCCGGTTCCCGCTATTGCCGGTAGTTAAAGTCTTTCCATGCCGCCGGCAAAAGTTTCTGTTAAGCGTTAAATTAAGATTTCACGAGAGAAAAGATGAATTCAATATTATCAACAAAACGGATCGAAATCGTTATCGAGACGGAAAAACTTGAAGAGCTTGTCAGCTTGTTAATGGAAGCCGGCGCCAAAGGCTACACGGTAATCAAAAAAGCGGGTGGTCTGGGTTTGCGTGGCTTACGCAATCCGGACAACGCGCTATGGGATGAGGGAAATGTTTTTGTCACCCTGGTCTGTAAAGAAGATCAGACGGTCAGGATTGTGCAAGGATTGCACCCCTGGCTAAAGAAATTTGGCGGAATGTGCCTGATTTCAGACTGTGTACGGCTAGAAGTAGAAGGTTCCGCTGTTTCATAGTTATACCTGGCTCTCTCCGCTAAGCTGAGTACGATAATTTTCAATAGCTGAAATTGTTGATTGCGGGACACCAGTTAATTCAACAAGGCTGTTTTAGCTTAACTCCTGCAGCCTCGCGCATAATTCTGACAGTATTCGCCATCTGAGACATCTATGCGCGTTTTTGCTTTTGCGTGATGTCTCGCGATTATCGCGAGACATAACACGTACAATTTCTACGAAAATTCTCTTGTTTTCATTCACACTATATTGCCGGTTATGCGGTATGACCCTCATCTTCGGCCCTTTCATTCGCAGCTGAATAATTATTCACGTAACCATTTGATCTTGAGTGTATTTTAAAGTTTAACCTTGTCCATGTGATATTGCGCATTGTTTAAAAACACGCCTATTCCTAACGAATAAGATTAGATCGCGCGCGGAACGCGCCGCGATCTGAATCGTTTGTTGGACGAGTCCGTTGTTGAATTGACTATGGAAATATCTCCGA
>NZ_FOGH01000003.1 GCF_900111165.1 Nitrosomonas sp. Nm51 | reverse complement strand
GCCTTGCGGGCAAATTGCTCCAATTCCTTTTTATTCATCGTCTATCCTTTTAAAAATCTAATGATAGACATTTACACAGTTAGTGGGACAGTCTCCAACCAGTCGTTGCCGGACCCGCTCTATTGTCCGTCTGCCAACATCAAGTGATTTTGCTATTTCTTTGTCATGCAGGCCGCCGTCAAAGCGATTTACATTCGCTTTTAACAAAATTTGTGCCCGTTGCCGTTTGTAAGCAGCAACTTTTCCTGTTCTTACCAATTTGGTGAGTGTTTCGCATTCTTCTTTACTCAAGCGGACAATATATTTCTTGGCAGGCATCAATACACCTCATAAATAAGATTAGATTATCTATATATCTTACTCATTTTTAAGTGTACTTGCATCCGTCAAAATAATATGGCTGATGTACTAGTCGCGGTGGCAGATAGTTGCTTTTTATCAAAAGCACAGAATACAATATGAGGCAAATAACCAACAGTAATAGAACAATAATTTCAAAGACGACAAATCCTTTGTTATAAAATCGGTGTTTTTGACCTATTTTGAGTCAACAATTTGTGCCCTTCAGACTGTCGCTGATCCACATGATGACGTGGCTTCTCGCTGGAGCCGTTTGGCTAGTCGTCTTTGTATACGCCTTTGAGGTTTTCAGAGCCAATGAGGACTCCCCTTCTTTACCATTGAATCGGTTATAAGTTCAACTGTGCCTTGAAAGTATAGATATTAATCTATACTATTTGTACTATGAACTTTACGTGGAACGAAACAAAGCGCAAAGCTAACCTTAAAAAGCACAGACTGGATTTTGCTGATGCCAAGGGTTTTCTCAGGTCACACGCTTACCCGTCCTGATACGCGCTTTGCCTACACAGAAAATAGATTCTCCACAATAGGTTTGCTTGGTGTCGACGTGGTGGTTATTGCACACACTGAAACCGTTGACGAGATACACATTATTTCAATGCGAAGAGCAAAACGTTATGAACAAAAAAACTATTTTGCCAGCCTCCAATGATCTGGATGAGGCACCAGTCTGGACTGACGATGATTTTAAGCATGCGGTACAACGCATTGGACTGAAACCATTGCCACAAAAGAAACAGAAAATAAACATCACGCTTGATCCCGATGTAGTAGCCTGGTTCAAACAACAAGCCGGAGGGCGTGGCTACCAGACACTTATCAATGCCGCCTTACGAGAAGCAATACAGAAAAAAACGATTGAAGAGACGATACGGCAAGTGATACGGGAAGAATTGCATTCATCCTGAGCAACTGCATTCACCCATTATTTGGGAAAAACCAGAGCATCTGGCGCAGGCACGATGCAACGGCCCTGATAGAGGACGACAAACAGATAGCCGATATATTGATTGACCAGAGTCTGGAAGATCCGTTTTTGCCTGAACAACTCTGCCCTGACCGGTTAGAAAAAGCATGCCGGAATGCCGGACAAAAACTGACGCTGCGGTATCATCCCGGTTACGATCACAGCTATTATTTCATCAGCACGTTTATTGCAGAGCACCTGAAATACCATCAGGACAGGCTAAACTGTTAAACACTGTCCGCTGATTATTGGCAATTTGTCCGCATCTGCCGTTTTCAAGTGCCGTGTCCGATTCAATGCTATAGCGCTTCAAACACGCCAGCCGCACCCATGCCGCTGCCGATGCACATGGTCACCATACCGTATTTCATTTTGTGGCGGCGCAAGCCATGCATGAGCGTGGCCACACGAATGGAACCCGTAGCTCCCAGAGGATGCCCCAGGGCAATCGCGCCACCCAGCGGATTTACCTTTTCGCGATCCAGCCCCAGTTCATGAATAACAGCCAGACTTTGCGCGGCAAAAGCCTCGTTCAATTCAATCCAGTCAAGCTCATCGAGCTTGATGCCCGTTTGCGCAAGCACTTTCGGAATCGCTTTGATAGGTCCGACACCCATAATTTCCGGTGGCACGCCGGCGACTGAATAACCAACAAAACGGCCCAGCGGAGAAAGATTAAAACGCTGGATTGCAGACTCACTCATCAAAACTACTGCACCGGCACCGTCAGACATTTGCGAACTGTTACCCGCCGTTACAGATCCTTGCGTTGCAAATACAGGCCTAAGTTTTTCCAGTACCGCCGAATCCGTATCCGCACGTGGTCCCTCATCGGTGTCTCTAACGGACACCGCTTCTCGCACTTGATGTGTATCGAGGTCTGGATATCTTTCAGTAACAGAATAGGGTATGATTTCCTGCCTGAATTCTCCTTCTTCTATGGCTTTTAAAGCACGTTGATGGCTCGTCAGGGCAAATGCATCCTGCGCTTCACGATCCACTTTCCACTGATCGGCAACTTTTTCAGCGGTCATACCCATACCGTAAGCAATAGCGACATTGTCATCATGCTTGAACATTGCCGGATTCATCGCCACCTTATTACCCATCATCGGCACCATGCTCATACTTTCCGTTCCGCCAGCTATCATCACATCCGCTTCGCCCAGACGAATACGGTCGGCCGCAATAGCAACTGACTGCAGGCCGGATGCGCAAAACCGGTTAATAGTCATACCCGGCACACTGTCAGGCAAACCCGCCAGCAACAAAGCCACGCGTGCAACATTGATCCCCTGCTCGGCCTCCGGCATAGCGCAACCAACAACCACATCGTCAACCGCAGCAGGATCAAGTCCATCACACAGTTCCACGATGGCTTTCAACACGTGAACCAGCATGTCGTCGGGGCGTACATGTTTGAACATGCCGCGCGGCGCCTTACCTACCGGCGTACGTACAGTTGCCACAATATAGGCATCTTGTATTTGCTTGGTCATTTATTTCTCCCTGGGAATTCAGACGCCATACGCCCGTATTCATAAAACATTTTCGCAACAGATTACCGGTTAATTTCTAAGTGGCTTTCCTGTTTTCAACGTATGATCAATGCGCGCCTGCGTCTTCTCTGTCGCGAGCAGTTCCATGAATGCCGCACGTTCTAGCTCTAGAAACCATTCTTCATCAACCAGGCTGCCCGGCGTTAAATCCCCGCCACACATTACATATGCTATTTTTTTACCAATCAAATAGTCATGATCGGAAATAAATCCACCTTCATGCATATTGACCAGCATGCTCTCAATCGTCGCAATACCGGTATTTCCTGTTACCGGTATAGTCCGTGACCGCAGCGGAGGCCGGTAACCCGATTCGGCAAGCGTCATCGCCTGTAGTTTTGCCGCATGCAACAGCTCAAAACGATTCATAATAATGGTATCTGCAGGACGCAAGAAACCCAATTCTTTTGCCTGTTCCGCACTTTTGGCCAATTCAGCCATGGCCACGGTTTGATAATATTTTTTCAATTGTGGAAATGGATCGTTTCCCACCGCGGTTTGCGCGGCCCTGAGCGCAAATTCCTTGCATCCGCCACCCGCCGGCAACAGGCCGATGCCTGCTTCTACCAAACCAATATAAGTCTCCATCGTAGCAACTGTACGGTCACAATGCATAACGAATTCACATCCGCCGCCCAGCGCCAGTCCATCCACCGCTGCAACCGTCGGTATCATAGCATACCGCAATGCTTGCGATGTCTGCTGAAATTGCGCAACCATCACCTCCACTTCAGCCAGTTTTCTGGCCATCAGCGCATCTGCCGTATCGAACTCTCTGGCTGCTTTGTGAACTGTCGCCTGCGCTGACTTTTTAAACCGTTTGAAAAAATTTTCTAACGGGGAAGGTTGTGCCGGCGCATGTTTTGCCACATGTTGCGGTTTCGGACGTTCGGTTGCCTGCTTTAAGTTTGCACCTAAAGAAAACGGCGGTTCAGTTTGCCAGATCACCATGGCCTGCCAGTTTTTCTCGGTTTCTTTGATCGCGTCGAGAATTCCGTTTAACACATCCTTGCCAATGGTATGCATTTTGCTCTTAAAACTGAGGATGGCTATTTTATCGCCTGTATGCCACATCCTGACCGCATCGGTTTCGAATATGGTTTCACCGTACGTCGCATCTTCTCCGATCAGCCGGTCAGGGAATAATTGTCGACGGTAAACAGGCAGCTCCGAACGTCTGTGTACTGTTTCCGATACCGGTGCGTAAGAACCATGGGATGTATGCACAGCCGCAACTTCCTTTTCGCCGATTTTCATAACCCAGGATGGCAGCGGTTTAGCACACATACTTTTCCCTGCTGCGATATCACCATTAATCCAATCCACCACCTGTTTCCAGCCGGCACCCTGCCAGATTTCAAATGGGCCACGCTCCCAACCAAAACCCCACCGTACCGCCAGATCCAGATCACGCGCATTATCGGCAATATGCTCCAGTTGAACAGCACAGTAATGAAATAAATCACGGTGAATTGCCCACAGAAACCGGCCGTGAGTATGTTGACTATCGTGCATCACAGCGATTTTATCCGCAGGTTTGCCGTACGCTAACTGTTGTTTCAGCGCCTCGTTGACCTCGCCACAGGAAACTCGGTATGTATTCTCTGCAGGATCCAGCACCTGAATTTCCTTGCCAACCTTCTGATAAACACCCCGTTTGGTTTTTTGTCCGAGCGCATCTTCCTCAATCAATCCGCGCAGCCAATCGGGTGTTTCAAAATAGGAGTGCCAGTCATCGTCCGGCAACGTATCGCGCATCGTATGGATAACATGCGCCAGCACATCCAGACCAACGACGTCTGCAGTTCTGAAAGTCGCACTTTTAGGCCGCCCGATCAGTGTACCCGTCAAGGCGTCCACTTCATCAAATGCCAGTCCGAATGAACGTGCGTGATGCATGGCTGCCAATAATGAGAATACGCCAATGCGGTTGGCAATGAAATTTGGTGTATCTTTAGCACGAATTACTCCCTTGCCCAAATACGTTACCAGAAAAGATTCCAGGCTATCGAGCATCAACGCATCGCTCTGTTCGCAAGGAATCAATTCGACCAAATGCATATACCGCGGAGGATTAAAAAAGTGAACACCGCAAAAACGATGCCGCAATGCTTGCGGAAATGCCTGCGCCAGCGTATTAATGGAGAGACCGGATGTATTGCTTGCAAAGATAGTCTGTTCACCCAAGTGTGGCGCAACTTTCTCGTAAAGTGCCTGCTTCCAGTCAATGCGTTCAGCGATTGCTTCAATTACGACATCACATGTTTTCAATTGCTCAAGATGCTGATCATAATTGGCAGCCTGAATAAACGCAGCCTTGGCCTTCACCGACAGCGGCGCCGGTTCATGCTTTTTTAATTTCTCGATCGCTTTCACTACATTGGCATTAGGCTCATCCGCTTCAGCCGGCAACTCAAATAATAAAGTTTCAATATTGGCATTCACCATATGCGCTGCAATTTGGGCACCCATGACACCTGCGCCCAGTACTGCTGCCTTGCGCACAATAAATTGAGCGTTATTCAATTTTGCCTCCTGCATGATTCGGTTATCAAGCAATTCAACCGTTGAATTGTTGTTTGGCTTTGTCCAGTATAGCAGCTCAATATTCTTTCTCTACCAGAGCAGAATAGTCACCAGTGGACAGTGGCGTATATTAACCCTGCTCATTCTTTCATTACTATCAATAATCAGCAGTGTTTACGTTGCAGTGTTGTTTTTTTACCAATCCAGCCATGTTAAGTTTCCTAGATAGTGTCGTCATGCGGTATTAGCCCAAATAGCGATACATCGGATATGGATAGCCGCTAGCGCAGTGCCTCTTAATAAGCATTTTTATAGCTGCTGCCCGTGACTGCGCTAACGACGCATGAGCACGCTGAATCTTGCGCAGAATTTATTCGCCTTTTGTTCGTTTTTTAAGCGTCTGCCTGACAGCTTCCGGACTGATGGAAGCCACGATATCACATGCTGCCAAGTGGTCTGCCAACAGCTTCAATGTCCAGGACTTCCTTCCTTCCGGTGCCGCAGGGCAGGCTGTCGCCACCGGGAATGCCTCCGCCTCGCCATTGAGTTTCTTTGCCCTTCTGTTCTCTTGCACTTGACGGTTTAGCGCCGAGCCCAAACCTTTCTCAATAAAGCGGCGTCTAACCGCCCTACGGCGGCGATCCCTGTTTGTAGGGCTTTTGGCTATTGATTCATCAGTATAATTGTTCTTCGATAAGTATTCGTCCGCAAACAACAATATTCTTGCATGTGTTATCTTGCGGGCAGCAGCTTTGCCGGTCGATACCGGCGTACTCAGCATCTCATGTTCTTCTTGTGTCAGCTCTACTCTGTAATTCGCTGTCGTTGACATCACCATATCTCCGAAGCATCAATAAGTTGAAAGGTTTAGCTGGAGATTACATGATATTCCTGTCACTGCAAAGTTGTTGCTATACTAATACTTGCATGGGCGCCCAGGCCGCCAAATACCCCCTGGCGGATTAATGCCGAGATATCCATCATAAAAGCAACACTGCAATGAACGAATACCCCCATCCAAATATTGCGGCTCATCAAACTCATATAACCCAGGACCACGCCAGCTATGATGGCTGCTATCGTTTCCGGCATGGGTTTGCCGAAATGAATCATACAATAAGGCACCATCATAAAAAAAATCGCATAAAATCCAAACCGGTGTTTGGTTCCATGCAAAATAAACCCGCGAAAGAAAAATTCCAGCGCCACGAACTGCATAAAATAAAAGATCTCCCAGATAAAAAATTTCGGAAACAAACTGTCGCCTGGTGAGACCTTATAAAACGGATACATTCTCAAAAAACTATCGGTTGCTGAAAAATAGATAACCAATGGCACCATGACAACCAGCATCCCCAGATATAACCGATAGTATTTAAAGGCACCTGCAAAACTTGTTCCGTAGTCGGAAAACTTGTCCTTGAATATCCATTTAATACAGATCGCCGGCAAAATACTGTAAAAAAAGATAACGACCGAGGCCCAGTAAAACGCCCTGTACAGGTCCGCGTCAGGATGAATAGTCATTGCGCGATGCAGATTCAATGCAAGACCATCAAGGCCTACATCCTGCAGAATTGAAACAAGAAACCTGAAATCACCAAAATAATAGGTACAGGTCAACACCAGCACAGTCGTCAAACATACCAGCACCAGCTTATAATCGATGTGCGTTAGATGAAGTCTTAATGATTTATATGAATTACTTTCTGCGTGAACAAATGTTCTATAAAACGTAAATAAAAACCGCCTCATGGATCATTTTTGCTTGATACAAAACCAATGATTAAAAAAACAGAATTTTGCATGATTCTTACGACCTGCCGCTTTTAATATTTTTTACTCTGGTCCCGGCCGCAATATTTGCCGAAATCCGGATATAATTCCGATACTGTAGTCGACTTACAACTACTCTGAAGCAAATTGTCAAATACCCTCTATCCAGCCTGGAGGGCTTTATTATAAATTCATTTTATGGGTAGCTTCAATCGAGATAACCGATACAAGCAGGGCAATCGGGCTAAAAAGCACTTGAAAATAGAAACAAGTTGAGGAATTGATTTTATCATTTTGATTTCAAATGGCAGGCAAACCAACGGCATCGACCATTCATCATTTTTCAAGTATTGAAGACCCAGGAATAGACAGACAAAAGAAGCATCAACAATTGCGCCGTGCCGCTTTCGCTGATTGATACTTGCCACGTCCGCTCGACCTAATGTGCAATCTCCCTGGCGGTAAGATAAAGATTGTCCCTCAGATGTTGGTCCAGAAGCTGTCATTGCTCTTTTGTCAGCATCGTGTCGCTGCTGCCAGCATCGCTTCTCTGAATGCTGTCAGACCACTTTGCGATAACGTTCAAAGTGATTACGAGCTGTTTCGCAATCTATCAACAGCGCTTCCGCAATCTTTGTAACTGACCGTCTCCTATTTAACAAACAAGATTAGATCGCGCGCGGAAGGCGTCGTGATCTGAATCGTTTATTGGGATTACGTTTCCACTACAGCACAACCGCCTCGGCATTTAAGTTCTCGGCTGCTTGGAATCAATAAATTCACTATTAACCGGATCGATTTACTCGACGCACCTGTCGATTGCACGTAATGAATGGAAAATGCATTGTCAAATTCATGCTGCGTTCTTAGAGAACACTTTATCCGCTAGAAAGCGTTATAACCATTCGTGAATTTCCGACAATACATGAGGAAGCATGGTTTCGTTATGGAACCCGTTTTCGTTCATGTACGAGCAGCGCAAGTGAACGCCCCTGCAAAGGATAACTCTCACCACCGCGGTAGTGCGATGCATCAATGGGAGGTATTGCTGCGTCCATGGTATCAACCAGTACTGTCCAGTCTTGTTCTGCGGCAAAGTCCGGCAATTTGAAGGGTATTTCTTCGTGATAGGCGTTTAGCAGCATGAGAAAATCGTCATCAGTAATCAGGTGACCGTGGGTGTCACGTTCGTTAATACCGGATCCCGCCAGAAAAACACCAAGACAACGTGCAAAGTCATGTTTCCATTGCTCCTCGCTCATCTCCTTGCCATCCGGGTTCAGCCAGACAATATCTTTTTTCCCCTTGATACTGTGCCCCTGAAAAAAATTGCGGCGGCGAAAGCTAGGGTGCTTTTTTGTTAAACTGATCAGCGCTTGCGCAAAATTAAGTAATTCCTGGTTTTCGCGGTTCAGCTCCCAGTCAAGCCAGCTGATTTCGTTGTCTTGGCAGTAGGCATTATTGTTACCCCCTTGACTGCGCCCCATCTCATCACCAGCCACCAGCATCGGAACACCCTGGGAAAGGAAAAGCGTGGCTAGAAAGTTACGTTTCTGACGCATTCGAAGACTACGGACCTCAGGATCGTCTGTTTCACCCTCCACGCCGCAGTTCCAGCTACGGTTATGGTTTTCGCCGTCGCGGTTTTCTTCAAGATTGGCTTCATTATGTTTGTCATTATAGCTCACCAGATCATGCAGGGTGAATCCGTCATGCGCGGTAATAAAATTGATACTCGCATAAGGACGGCGTCCGTTATGCTCGTACAAATCGCTGGAGCCGGTGAGCCGATAGCCCAATTCGTCGATGACACCGCCTTCGCCCTTCCAGTAATCGCGCACAACATCACGGTATTTGCCGTTCCATTCAGCCCAACCAACCGGGAAGCCGCCAACCTGATAACCGCCAGCGCCAAGATCCCAGGGTTCGGCGATGAGTTTAACCTGCGATAACACAGGATCCTGATGAATAGTGTCGAAAAATGCGCCGAGGCGATCCATGTCATGCAGGCCGCGGGCCAACGCCGCGGCCAGATCGAAGCGAAAACCGTCCACATGCATGTCCAATACCCAGTAGCGCAGGCTGTCCATGATCAGTTGCAGTACACGGTGATGCATCATATTCATGGTGTTACCGCAACCTGTATAATCCTTGTAATAACGGGGGTTCTCAGGTTCCAGACGATAATACACAGCGTTATCGATGCCACGAAAAGACAGTGTCGGTCCCAGCTGGTTGCCTTCAGCCGTATGGTTGTAAACAACATCCAGGATCACCTCTATTCCCGCAGCATGCAATGTTTTCACCATCGTTTTAAATTCATTCACCCGCCCATTGGTACCATAACGATTATCCGGCGCAAAGAATCCAATAGAGTTATAACCCCAGTAGTTGCTCAGCCCGCGTTCAACCAGATAATGGTCGTTAATGAATGTATGTATCGGCATCAACTCAATTGCGGTGATACCCAGACGGTGGAAGTGCTCGATGACCGGATCGCTGGCAAGTGCAGCGTAAGTGCCTCGCAGACGCGGCGGTATCAGCGGGTGCAGCCGGGTAAAACCCTTGACATGCAACTCATAAATAACAGTTTCATGCCATGGCGTTTGGGGCGAACGGTCATCCCCCCAGGTAAATGCAGGATCAATAACGCGGCATTTGAGCATGCCACGCGCATTATCGCTCCAGTTGTACGAGAGGTCCTTGCGATTACTGTGAATCTTATAGCCAAAATGCGCGTCGCTCCAGCGCAACATGCCGTGAATATCTTTAGCATACGGATCAAGCAGCAGCTTGTTCGGATTAAAGCGATGCCCTTCTTCAGGTTTGTAGGGCCCGTACACCCGGTAACCATACAACAGGCCGGGCCGCGCCTCGGGAAGATAGCCGTGCCATACCTGATCGGTCTGCTCCGGCAATACAATTCGCTGGACTTCACGGTGTCCTTTTTCATCGAACAAACATAATTCGACTTTTTCTGCATGTTCCGAAAACAGCGCGAAATTAACACCTGATCCGTCCCACGTGGCGCCCAGTGGATACGGTTTGCCGGGCCAGAAGCGCGGGAAGGGTTTATTGATTTTATTTTGGATGTCGCTATTCATTATACCCATGACCTTTTCCACGCGAATCGCGCGCGAAAAAACTGGTTTCCCCCGACGGCACCACCACAAGGCCGGTTGGCGTGACGTGATAGCGGCACCGGTCTTCATCCGGATTATAACCAATGCGCGCGCCTGCTTCGATGATGTTATGCCTGTCGACAATGGTGCGGCGCAATTTTGCACCGCGGCAAACCCTTACATAATCCATGATAATACAATCTTCAAGTTCAGCACCCGGCTCGATAACAGACTCGCGGCGAAGAATACAATTCCGGACATTGGCATTGTTGATCACAGTGGCCGCTCCAAGCAGACAGTTGTCAATCCGGCCGCCAATTACCCGGGCTACCGGCCCAGGATAATTACTGGAATATACCGGCCATTGCGGATTGAAGGCGTCAAAACGGGGTTCCATCCCAAGCACATCAAAATGTGCCTCGAAATAGGCGTCAAGTGTACCGACATCGCGCCAGTAACCTTTTTCCTCATAGGATTTGATGCCTGGGATATCATTAGAAGCGAAATCATAGGCAAACAATTGATGGCTTTCCAGCAGCATCGGCAACAAATGACGCCCAAAATCAGTTTCTTCGCGCTGGTGCAAATTATGCAGCGCATCAATCAGCACATCGGTATTAAATATATAATTACCCATGGATACATAAGCACGCGATGGATCAGAAGGAATTGCCCTGGGGTGAGCGGGTTTTTCCTGAAAACCCATCACCCGGCCATCAACGTCTGCCTCTATGATACCGAAGTCAGACGATTGCCCAATGGGCATTGGCAATGCTGCCAAACTGGCATCGGCACGCCGCTGCACGTGGAATCGCACCATTTGCCGGATATCCATTCGATAGATATGATCCGCGCCGAATACCACGACAAGATCCGGCCGGTGCTCCTTGATCAGGCCCAAATTCTGGTAAACCGAATCAGCCGTGCCGGTAAACCAGGACTTGCCTCTATGCATTTGCGGCGGCACCACGGTTACAAAATGTTCCGGAAGCAGCGGTGAAATTGTCCAGGCCTTGCGAATGTGCTCTATTAATGACTGGGACTTATATTGAACCAGCAGATAAATTGAGCGGATCTCTGAGTTAATCAAATTGCTCAAAACAAAATCCACAATCCGGTAACGTCCGCCGAACGGCACACCCGGTTTGCAACGTTTTTCAGTCAGTGGCTGCAGGCGGCTGCCTTCGCCGCCGGCCATTACGAAAGCCATAATGTTCGGCTGGATTCTCCTCTCTTTCATGGTTCTTCTCCGGATGCATTTGTTGCCGTGTGTAAAATAGCAAGTAATCCTGCCAGTGGAATACCTGCCCATTCCAAGCGATGATCCAGTTCATACCGCAGCTCATACAGTGCTTTTTCCAGCATGAACAACTCAATTAAATGTTCCGCATCCTTGTCGACGGACGGCCAGACAGGACAGTCCGCTACGCCTTCGCGATAACCGGACAAAAAGGCATCGCGTGCGGCCATTTCCCATTCCTGTACGTAGGGTAACAGCCGGTCACGGTCTGCCGGACGTACTGACGCACAGCCTGTCAGCGCAACAGCGCCGGCGTAACTGAAAGAACGGAGCATGCCCGCGACGTCCCGCAGCGCAGAATGTTTAAGGCGGCGCTCCGCCAAAGTCCTGCCCGGCTCTCCCTCAAAATCGATAATAACAAAATCGTTTTCAGTGAGCAGCACCTGGCCAAGATGAAAGTCGCCATGATAACGCGTTTTGACAGCGTGAAGATCTGTCGGGATCAGCGCATTAATCCGCTCCAGCAATATCGCTGTCATTTCTTGCAGCTCAACTGCGCTTGCCCGCTCATGTTCCGAAAGAGCGGCGTGATGCAACGCCAGTTTTTCAAGTGTTTTGTGCGAATCCTCGCAAACCTGCTCACACCATTTTTTCAGATCTGCCGGCAGAACCGGTTCCGGTGCAAAATCAGGGTGGCTGTCCGAAACCGCAAGCGCTTTATGCAGTTCTCCAGTACGCAGTCCCAGAATATGCATCAACCACTTATAGTCAGCATGCCAGTTTTCAGCTTCCTCTACCCCTGCCGGATTAATCAGGCAGTCCTCAAAAAACCGCCGCAAATAATCGATAGTATAGCTCCATCCATCGCCTTGGTTGGGCCGATATGCCTGAATCAGGGCAAGTGTTGTTGAAACAGTATTGTGCTCCACATATTCGACTGAGCCGATTAAAGGCGACATATTGGAAAAAGGAGAAACTTCGGTCAGAAAACGTCCCATTTCGATCTCCAGATTAACACCGGGCTGCATCTGTCGATAAAGCTTCAGAAACAGGTGATCCCCCAATGCAACCGTACTGTTGGTGCTCTCGGCCAAAGGCCGCTGAGAAGCGGCCAGACTGCTATCGTCAACATGCTTGTCAAAAGCAGAAGTGGCACAAAAGCGAATGATTCCGGAATCGGCTTTGGCATTCGTAGATTGCCTCATGGATCTGACCATGGCGCGAAAGAATCCTTCGTCGTATACCGCATCATAAATTATACCCACCTTGGCGCGTTGACGCGTCCTTGCAAGCGCAACATGTAGTAACGATCGGATATGGTCGTCGTCAGTTTCCCCCCAGATGATCGACAAAGGCAAAAAGTAAATCTGCGCCTCTTGCTGTGAAAAATAAACCTTTACCCATAGCCAAAGCCACTCATGGTCCTCATGTGAACGGATAATGAGGCGAACGATTTCAACACGCTCCACTGGATCGGTTTTAGCTGCAAACCAACGCTGAACCGGTAAAAAATCCGGCAGAATCTCGCGTTCCAGTTGCGTTCGCAGTTTTTCCGCCATGGTCGATTTGCGCGTTTCTGCCTGCTCGCATAAAAAACTGCGCAAACCATCGAACAAAACCATGACAGGCAGTTTCAACGGCAACGGCGTGTCGGTATGCCAGGCCGGCGCTTCAGTATCGGCAGTCAGACAAAACCAATAAAATTGATGACCAGGCAGCGTTAACAAATAAGGCAGATCGCCAATGGGCGGAAAAGCAGTCTGCCCCAGCAACTCAATGGGTATTTTTCCTCTGAACCGGGATAAATCGAGCTCAACCGGCTGCGCAGTACGCGACAGGTTTGCCACGCATAAAATGGATTCTTCACCGTATTCGCGGATATAGGCAAGAATCTTGCGGTTGCCGGGGTTCAAAAAATTCAATGTGCCACGTCCGAATGTCGGGTGCGACTGACGCGCTGCAATGATTCGCTTCATCCAGTTTAACAATGAAGATGGCTCACGGTTCTGGGCTTCCACATTTACGGCTTCATAACCGTATACCGGATCCATAATGGGCGGCAAATACAGAAATTGCGGATCTGCCTTGGAAAAGCCGGCATTGCGGTCAGGGCTCCACTGCATGGGCGTGCGTACACCGTGACGGTCGCCCAGAAAAAAGTTGTCACCCATGCCGATTTCATCGCCATAATAAATAATAGGCGAACCCGGCATGGACATGAGCAGGCTGTTCATCAATTTGATTTTGTCGATATCGTTGTCCATCAGCGGTGCCAACCGCCGCCGAATACCAACATTAATGCGCATGCGGGGGTCGGCGGCATAGCGCTCATACATATAATCCCGCTCGCGGTCAGTTACCATCTCCAGCGTGAGTTCATCATGATTGCGCAGAAAAATCGCCCACTGGCAACTATCAGGAATTTCCGGGGTCTGTTGCATGATTTCGACAATAGGATGACGGTCTTCCAGTGCCACAGCCATATACATCCGCGGCATTAATGGAAAATGGTAAGCCATATGGCACTCGTCACCCTGTCCGAAGTAATCCTGAACGTCCTCTGGCCATTGATTGGCCTCTGCCAGGAACAGGCGATTTTGGTAATGCGCATCCACAACCGAGCGCATATGCTTGAGTACGGCATGGGTCTGCGGCAGGTTTTCATTACTGGTGCCTTCCTGTACGCAAAGATAGGGAACTGCGTCAAGACGCAATCCGTCCACCCCCATGTCGAGCCAGAAGTTCATAACCCGGATCACAGCCCTGACCACATCCGGATTATTGTGGTTCAAATCCGGTTGATGATGAAAAAAACGGTGCCAGTAAAATGCCTGGGCCGTATCGTCCCAGGTCCAATTCGAACTCTCGGTATCCGTAAAGATAATCCGTGTTTCGGAAAATTTCTGGCTGGACTGGCTCCAGACATAAAAGTTTCTTTTCTTACTGTCTGAAGGCGCCTCGCGTGCGGCCCGGAACCACGGATGCTGATCCGACGTATGATTGATCACCAGTTCAGTGATTACACGTAAGCCGCGCCGATGCGCCTCGCGTAAAAAGTTTCGAAAATCCCTGCGTGTACCATAATCTGGGTGGATATTGCGGTAATCGGATATATCATAACCGTCATCACGTTGCGGTGACGGGTAGAATGGCAGCAGCCAGATGGTATTGACACCGAGGTCCTGAATATAATCCAGTTTCTGCGTCAACCCGATGAAATCACCAATACCATTATTGTCATGATCGAAAAAAGCCTTGACGTGCAGTTGGTAGATAATTGCATCTTTGTACCAGAGTGGATCGTCTTCCTTATCCGTGAGTTGCCAGTCCATACTTGCTTCCTTGGTTACATATAGTAATCAAAATCCCGTTCGCTGCGCACACGCCTGCGAAGACGAAAAATGTGCGCCGGTACTATTTGGGGATTCAGTTCAACATAATTGCGTGGACCATTCCAGATAAAACGTGCATTGCTCAATAAATCATGCACCTGGTACGAACGGTCTGCGTCCAGCCCGAAAGCATCCAGCGGAATATTCAGCCATCCGGATTGTGTATGATGCGGGTCAAGATTGACCAATACCAGAATAATATTGGCAAGGTCATCAGTATTTTTACTGTAGCAGATAAGCGCATCGTTATCCACGGCATGAAACTGCAGCATCCAGTCATGTTGCAAGGCCGGATTTTCTTTGCGGATACGGTTAATGCGTGCAATATAGTCTTTCAGGCTGTCATGCCGATGCAGCTCCCAGTGCCGGATCTGATATTTTTCAGAATTCAAATATTCCTCACCACCAGGCTCTCTCGGCGTATTTTCGAACAGCTCATATGCAGGACCATAAATACCGTAACTGGCGCCCAGTGTTGCGGCAAGTGCGAAACGGATCATGAAGGCAGGGCGTCCACCGAACTGCAGGTATTCCGTCAGGATGTCCGGGGTATTCGGCCACAGATTGGGACGCAGGTATTCACGTTCCCTGCTTTGCGTCAACTGTGTGAGATATTCGGTGATTTCTTGTTTGGTATTGCGCCAGGGAAAATAATTATAGGACTGGCTGAATCCCAGTTTGGCTAAATAATGCAACACTTTGGGGCGGGTAAATGCTTCCGCCAGAAAGATCGTATCAGGGTGGTCATGCTTGATCCTGCCGATCGCCCATTCCCAGAAATAAAAGCTTTTGGTATGCGGATTGTCCACCCGAAAAATCCGCACACCCTGTTTAATCCAGAAACGAAACACATTTTCCAGTTCAGTCCATAAGCGCTCCCAGTCAGCACTTTCGAAATCAAAAGGATAGATGTCCTCATATTTCTTTGGCGGATTTTCCGCGTATTGCACGCTGCCGTCAGGACGGTGCCGGAACCATGCGGGGTGTTCTGCAACATACGGGTGATCTGGAGAGCACTGAAATGCTATATCCATGGCGATTTCCAGTTTGTGCTCGCGCGCGCGGTCGACCAGATTGCGAAACTCCTTCAATGTACCCAGTTCCGGATGAATGCTGAGGTGACCGCCCTCCTTTGATCCGATAGCCCATGGACTGCCCGGATCATGATCCTTTGCAATCAGCGTGTTGTTCGGTCCTTTGCGCTTTGTATAACCAATTGGATGGACGGGCGGCAAATACAAAACATCGAAGCCCATTGCGGCAATATACGGCAGACGCGCCTCGCAGTCAGCGAAGGTACCATGGCATCCGGGTTCAGTGCTGCATGAACGGGGAAACGCCTCATACCAGGCGCCAAAACGGGCCAGCGCAGGTTCAACCACAACAACAAGCTCCCTGTCATACACATTAACCAGATCCGGGTCTGCATACCGGGTCATCAACTGTGCCAGACTCGTGTCCATTGCCGTATCAAGACGTGCGCTCCGGTCATTATTGCTGTGCAACAATTTAGCAAAATGCCTGAGTTTTTTCGTATCGCTTTTGTTCGCACGTTTTGCGGCCGCATCGACCAGTTCCGCGCCTGTAAGCAGCGCCAAATCGACATCGTCAGGTTCGGTACGCCGTTTCAGATCGTGAGACCAGGAGGCAAAATGATCGATCCAGGCAGTCACAGTGTAATAGTAGCGTCCCAAATCGTGCACCGGAAATGCGCCCTGCCAGCAATCGTTTGGCAGCGGCTTCATCGGGGTTTTATGCCATGCCGGCTGATGTTCGTTGCGATACAGCAGCAAGCAGTGAATACGGTCATGGCCGTCGGTAAAAACATCCGCATCCACCGTGACGGTCTCGCCCACGGAGCGTTTTATGGGGAAGCGTCCGTAGTTTACCTGCGGTTCGACATGTTCGATAACAACCCGACGCTGCCCGGCTTCAGGTAACTTCAGGGCCATCTATCCCTCCGCTTTTAAAAAAAGTGTAGTCAGTGGCGGCAGGCTCAATACCAGGGAATGCGATCTGCCGTGAACACTGACGGGCGCCGCTTCGACGCCGCCCAGGTTGCCATGACCGCTGCCGCCATACAGCTCTGCGTCACTGTTCAACGCCTCACGCCACCAGCCGCCGCGCGGCACACCCACACGATAGTTGATGCGGAGAATCGGTGTAAAATTACATACCACCAGAATGATTTCTCCGCTGCGCTTTGCTGTCCTGATAAAACTGAGCGTACTCTCTTCCCAGTCGTTACAATCAATCCATTCAAAACCTTCGGACACGAAATCCTGCTCATAAAGCGCTGCTTCTTCGCGGTAGAAACGGTTAAGATCTTTCAGCCAATCCTGTATGCCACGATGTGGGGCATACTGCAACAGGTCCCATTCCAGGCTCTGGTCATGATTCCATTCGCGGCGCTGCGCAAATTCGCTTCCCATAAACAGCAGCTTTTTGCCGGGGTGGCCGTACATGTAACCGTAAAGCGCCCGCAAATTGGCAAACTTCTGCCAGTCATCGCCAGGCATCTTGCCGATCATTGAACCCTTGCCGTAAACCACTTCATCATGCGAAAAAGGAAGCAGAAAATTTTCGCGAAACGCGTACCACAAGCTGAATGTGAGCTGATTATGATGGTGCTTGCGATGAATCGGGTCTTTGGTGAAATAAGCCAATGTATCGTGCATCCAGCCCATATTCCATTTCATGCCGAAACCCAGTCCACCCAAATATGTCGGCCGGGAAACCGCCGGCCAGGCGGTGGATTCTTCAGCAATGGTCTGCGCGCCCGGATAATCCCTGTATACCGCCTCGTTCAGGCTGCGTAGAAAGCTGACTGCTTCAAGGTCCTCGTTGCCGCCATGCTCGTTTGGCGTCCATTCTCCCTCGCGCCGGCCATAATCCAAGTAAAGCATGGAGGCGACGGCGTCAACGCGCAGACCGTCGATATGATATTTGTCCAGCCAGAACAAAGCACTGCTGATCAGAAACGCGCGCACCTCGTGGCGCCCGTAATTAAAGATATAACTGTGCCACTCGGGATGGTAACCGCGTTTGGGGTCGGCATGCTCGAATAAATTGGTGCCATCGAAATAATGCAAACCATGTGTGTCGTCAGGAAAATGAGAAGGCACCCAGTCCAGAATGACGCCAATTTCCTGCTGGTGCAGGCTGTCTACCAGAAACATAAAATCCTGCGGGGTTCCGTACCGCGCAGTCGGAGCGAAATAACCCGTCGTCTGGTAACCCCAGGAACCATAGAAAGGATGTTCCGTGACCGGCAGAAATTCAACGTGCGTAAAACCCATTTCACGCACGTATTCAGGCAGCCATTTGGCCAATTCGCGGTAATTGAGCGATCGATTGTCTTCTTCAAGCATCCGCCGCCAGGAACCTGAATGCACTTCGTAAATGGAAATTGGCGCATCCAGGTCATTAGCGGCTTTACGGCGATTCATCCAGTTCTCGTCGCTCCACGCATAATCCATTTCCCAGATTTTTGACGCTGTTTTGGGAGGCGTTTCCCAGTATACGGCAAAAGGGTCGCCTTTATCTGCGCGGTAACCGTGATACCGCGAAACAATATGATATTTATAAACCGAACCCGGTAACAGACCCGGAATGAACCCTTCCCAGATCCCCGAATCATCATTCCGTAATTTAAGCGGGTGCGCGTCGGCGCTCCAGTTATTAAAATCACCGATGACCGAAACAGACTGCGCATTCGGCGCCCACACGGCAAATAACGTACCGGATTGATCCTTATGTACAAAGGGGTGGGCGCCCAGCTTTTCATACAACCTTGCATGCGTACCCTGTCTGAAAAGGTAGATATCTCCTTCCGTCAGCAATGTAATGTCATGCTTTATTGATTCTGTCTTATCCATATCAATGCTTCCTTGCTGGATATATGTATGTTTACAAGTTAATCCGGATCATTAGCCGCACAGTAAAATGCAGAATTGTCATATTTGAGAACCCGCAAATGGGCGGCAAACCTAAAGGGTAATAAACCATCCGCATCATAAAATAATCCGTCCATCCTTATTCTTTCACCTGTTTATTACCTTACAGCAATTTACAATATCGGGTAAGTCATTTTCACAACCGGTGTATTCAGAATCCGAAGAAATATCGTATTCCATACCATCCGAACCAAACAAAACGGCAGTACTAACGATGATGGCCGGATTTGCATCACATAAAAGACCGGTACGTTTTTTGTTTAATCCAATTAAATCATGAGCATTTATCCACCACTTTGCATGGTTTCATTGATTGAATCAACCTTCCACACTTTTCATGAAGTCCTTTATTTTTCAGGATATTAGACAGCATTGTCCTGGCATTATTTTTGGCGATTGTACAAGTGTTATGCTTATGTTTACCCATAACGCATGCTTCAGCGGTCGGCGTCCCGCATTCCTGCGGCGCGTTCTGCAAATATGCCTTGCCAATGTAACCTTTTGGTTTTATCTGAATTTCTATACCGGTTTCACTGCCTTCACCACTGGATAATGTGCTGCCGGGAAACTTTGATCCGCTTCCCGTTGAAGTAGCGCCACCTGATCCGCCAGGGGCAGTCGAGCTGTTTTTCCGGAATTCATCGGATTTATATCCACAGTATTTGATTTCGATATTCCCTACCGCGGAGCAATCCAGTCCTCTTCCAACAAATCGTAAGTCGACGCGTCCGCTGGACGTTTGGCCTGCCGAACCTTTGCTGTTCCCGGTCAAACCGCCTTCTTCCTGGACTTTGGAAATAGACGTCAACAATTTGGCTGAAAGTCTTACTTCCAGGTCTCTTTGGGAATCGGCTATTCTTAAACCCCAATCAGTCGCGCTAAATGTGGCAGTCGCCGATGCGTCTGTGGTCACTTCACCAACGCTACTGCTCCACGATTTATTTTGCCGAAATCCACCGCTTCCTTCAACAATGCCGCCGCCGGGAATCAGTTTTCCCCCGCCTCCTATTTCCTTTACAGTCTCCGATTTGACATCTTTGACACCGATCCGGACGGAAACATCACGTTTGACAGCGTCACTCCAGTTCCACCGCTCGTGACCTTGTGCTTTAGAGCCGCCTTTTATAAATCCCGACAACTCGGCCTGACCGGTCGCGGATGCGCTCACGCCTTCGACATTGCCGGCAGAAGCTGTCATGGCTATTGAGCCATCCAATGTCAGTTTTTTAAGATTGGCGCCGTCTGTATCCGCGCAGTGCTCCTTGTGTTTTGGAATAAGCTCAAAAACAAGATAGAAGGCTGCTTCTTTGGCACCGTCACTTTTGTCCGTAGTGCTTTTATCTTTCACAGCGGTAGACAGATTATTCGGCCCATGACTGCCGGCCCTGCTCATCAATGCATATACTGTAGCGATACATTTATTTTTTATCATCGGTTCGCCATGGAAGGTTGGTGGCTCTTCTGGCGGTTCCGGCGTTGATTCATCCGTTCCGGAAATCCTTGGCCCATCCTGTCCGTTGCCGGGCTTAGGCGGTCGGAGAGTATCGTCTGTACTGGTTTTTTTTTGCGGTGGCAGCGTTATATCACCGCTGTTGCCAATGCCGCTCTTTTGTGGCTTTGCTTGCGCCAACGTTCCATCAAACCGGATTACCTGATCTGACAGGGCAGCAGCCGGCACTGACCGGGAGAATTCAACCTCAGCAGGTTGATTTGGATCTACTTCTCCAATGAGCGCCGTGAGGTGTTCTCGCGTTACAGGATCGTCTTTTAGCAACAGGCCGTGCCGCCAAAGCGCCGCAACAACCGCTTGTGGCGTATCGGCATCTTGAAAGCGAAGACTTTGTCTTTCGGCTTGATACGCATTCAGCCTTTCCCAAGGAACTTCAATGAGGTTGAGATTCTTGTGAATCACAGGCCGGTCCGCAATGCCCACATAGGCACCTGTTTCGTTTTGTTCGGCCCTTTCCTGTTGTGTCGGCTCAAACCCGGCTTCTTTTGCCCATTCTTCGAAAGCAATGACATACTGTGGCTCAACTTCTTCCCAGCCAGATGGACCATCTATAGTTGCTGCATTTGTCTTGAGCGCCAGCCCTGTTGTTAACTTTAGCGGAGCCGCTTCTAACCTGGTGTTAGTTGAGACCGGTGTGATCGTGTCAAGCGCTGATTCATCAGATTTGATGATCTCAAATTGCTTTTCTTGGAAAGAACTGCCTGCTTCGCCGGATGATTGCGCCCATCCCAGAGAGCATAAGATAAATCCTGATAACACAATAGCGCTTGCTTTCAAGTAGATTAAGAACCAATTATTCATTTTGGCCTCCTTCAAGATTAATAGTTTGTAGATAATGATATTGTTGCTGAATCATTTATTGCTATTAATCTATACGGGCACGGAACTACTTTGGATTTGATCATCCCAAATTTTTTTGTAGATTCGAACTTCTGAAGGTCTTGCGGCAATTGAAAATTGGATAATTGCCAGAGGGGTTATCTCAATCAGTGAATCAGATCGTTGTCTCTTGGCAAAATACGCGACGGTGCCCGCAGCCATGCGTAGCAGTGTGAGTTTTTACATACACAAATGAACGATCATGCCGGGACTACGGTTTTTAGTGTTCCAGGCATATGATGATATGCGGAACATCAAAAACCGTATGCGACCATATGCGGCTTCTCAAGTCGCTTTTGCCCTCAATGCCTTAATTTATAACCGCTCCTGAGCATTCTGATCGCCAGCAGAGAAACAGCTGTAAAACATGCAATGACAATGCAGAGACTTACGTATGGAGAAAAATCCGAGGCACCAAAAAAGCCGTAGCGGAACCCGTCGATCATATAAAAGAAAGGATTGAGATGCGATAAAAACTGCCAGACAGGCGGCAGCGAATGAATCGAGTAAAAAACGCCGGAGAGGAATGTCAATGGAATAATAATAAAATTCTGAAACGCGGCCAGCTGATCGAATTTGTCCGCCCAAATGCCGGCGATCACGCCGAGCGCGCCCAGCAGTCCGCTGCCCAGTATGGCGAATATCCAGATCCACACAGGCCAGTAAATCGGCGTTTCAAAAAACAGTTCAGTTACCAAATACACGCCAGCGCCCACCAGCAGGCCGCGCGCGACCGATGCCAGTATATAGGCGAAAAAGATCTCCCGGTATGTCAGCGGCGATAACAAAACAAAGACGATATTGCCGCTGATCTTTGACTGGATCATGCTGGATGATGCGTTGGCAAATGCATTTTGCATTACCGCCATCATCACCAGTCCCGGTATCAAGAAGACCGCGTACGATACCCCCTGGTATACTTCCACATGCGCTTTTAGCACATGAAAAAATATCAGCAGATACAACAGCGTTGAAACAACGGGTGCCAGTATGGTCTGAAAACCGACTTTCCAGAAACGCAACAGCTCTTTATATAATAGGGTCAGAAAGCCTGTCATTGCGTTTGCGGCAGTGAGCTGTTCATTAAATTGACAAACACATCTTCAAGATCGGGCTGTAATAACTGCATTTCCTGAATCTGAATTCCGGCCTGCCGCAGTTGCGCCAGTATCGATTCGATCTGCGTGTAATTGTCTATTTTCAATTCAACACATCCGTTGCGACAGCCTGTTTTTTTCTCCTGTAGCGCCGGTGGCAAGCTAGTGTCCGGCTGCAGCTTCAGACACAATGTATAACCCACTGCCATGGTGCTGATGAGGTTTTGCATACTGTTTAAGGCAATCACTTTTCCATGTTTGAGCATGGCAACGCGATTACATAACGCTTCGGCCTCTTCCAGATAATGTGTGGTCAATACGATGGTATGACCTTCAATATTAAGCTGGCGGATAAAATCCCAGAGCGACTGGCGCAACTCCACATCAACGCCTGCCGTGGGTTCGTCCAGGATAATCACCGGCGGTTTGTGAACCAGTGCCTGCGCCACCATGACGCGCCGTTTCATGCCGCCGGAGAGTGTGCGCATGTTGGTGTTCGCTTTGTCTGCGAGACCCAGCCGGGTAATAATTTCATTAATCCATGCAGTATTATCTGCAATCCCGTAATAACCTGATTGAATTCTCAACGTTTCACGCACTGTAAAAAAGGGATCGAAAACAAGTTCCTGCGGTACTACGCCTAATTGCCGCCTGGCCTGCCGGTATTGGCTGACCACATGACTGCCCATGACATGGACTGACCCGCTATCGGCAACGGACAGCCCTGCGATGGTATGAATCAGGGTTGTTTTACCGGCGCCATTGGGTCCCAGCAAAGCAAAAAACTCCCCTGCCTGTATTTCCAGATCCACATGATCAAGCGCACAAAACGCACCAAAATATTTGCATACATTCCGGACTGCTATAGCTGCGGGCATAGAAACAATTTTTCGGTTGAAGAAGTAGGTATGAAACCGGAATTTTCTGAAATTTCAGGGATATTAACCGCCTGAGCCCGGTGTAACAATCTCGGTTACGTCATACAGCTGCACCAGGCTTTCCAGGCTTTGGGGCAGATGGATGATTTCGAGCCGGCAGTTCTTTTGATTTGCCGCGCGCAACCACTCAAACAGCATACTGATGGCCGTTGAATCCACTTCGCTAATCCGCTGCAGATCGACTTGCAAATGACTGCTTGCAGCGTCTTCATTGATGCAGGCAGTCCCCTGTCGCATCAATTCAACCACGTTATGGATAGTAACAGCCCCCTGGACTACGATTGTATTGCCTTCCCGGTGCACCATAGCGAAGCAATATTTCAATCTATAAGCATGTCAAATAATTTACTTGCCTTCCAGCGAACGGTTCTTGTCCGACAGGGCCTTGATCAATCCATCAATGCCACCTTTACGGATCTGGCTGTTAAATGACCCGCGGTAGTTGGTGACCAGACTGACACCGGCAACGGTTACATCATAAACTTTCCAGCCGTCTGATCCTTTTTTCATGCTGTAATCAATCGGGACAGGCTGCTTGCCGCTGCCCTGG
This sequence comes from Nitrosomonas sp. Nm51, assembly GCF_900111165.1. Lineage (GTDB taxonomy): Bacteria > Pseudomonadota > Gammaproteobacteria > Burkholderiales > Nitrosomonadaceae > Nitrosomonas. The sequence goes on along the minus strand of NZ_FOGH01000003.1, from coordinate 146,211 downwards.
TGAACGATTGTCCTGACCGTGGCATCGTCTTTATTTCCCAAGTCTCTGATGGGGTTGACCTTTACCGTTTCATCGCGGTAAGTCGTTAATGCATTGGAATAGGTTCTGACCAACAGTGTTTTGAATTCTTTAACCAGTACATTCTGCTGTTCCGGCACCGCAGAAGACCAGTGCTTGCCCATTGCCAGGCTTGTCATGCGTGTAAAGTCAAAGTGCGGCAGGATTTTGTTTTCGATCAGGTCGAGCATCCTTTCCTTATCTTCGCCGATTTTATCGTCTTTACCGATAATCTCAAGAACCTCCTGGACAGTTTCGTCCACAAGCCGGTCCGGTTCCATCATCGACCACGCCGGGAACACGAACAGGAACGAAACCAGAAGCGGCATAACACCAAGCAATTTTTTCATTGTTCTCTCACAAATTCATTGAATGTTTGATTAACCATAGAAATATAAGCAACGAGGATTCTATTCAGACGGATTAAAAAGCATTATCTTCCGATGCCTTGTCAAATAAAAAGCGCCCGATCATTTCCTCGAGAACCAAGGCGGAGTTTGTTTTCATAATTGTATCACCTTCCTTAAGCATCATTTCATCACCCCCCGCATCCAGTCCGATATACTGCTCACCCAATAACCCGGATGTCAGAATACTTGCAAACGTATCTTTGGGAAACTGGTAGCGCTGCTCAATACTCATGGTAACAATGGCGTTGTAGGTTTTCGTACTGAACTCAATAGACGTCACACGACCAACCAAAACACCGGAGCTTCTAACCGGCGCTCTGACCTTTAGCCCACCGATATTTTCAAAATTGCCTTTAATCACATACGTATCCGATCCGTTGTAGGTATCCAGATTACCCACTTTCAGACTTAAAATCATGAGCGCACCAATTCCAGCCAAAACAAACAAACCGACCCATAAATCCAGCGTTGCTCGTTGCATTACTTACAATCCTCTAAACATGAAAGCCGTCAGAATAAAATCCAGCCCCAGTATAGCCAGCGATGAAGTGACAACTGTACGGGTTGTCGCGCCTGAAACGCCTTCGGCCGTAGGGAGGGAATCATACCCTTCAAACACGGCAACCGCCGTCACCGCGACGCCAAAAAAACAGCTTTTGATAAATCCATTCAAAATATCGATGCGAAAATCAACGTTGCTTTGCATTTGCGACCAGAACGAACCCGCATCAACGCCGATAAACACTACGGCAACCAGATAACCACCGAATACACCCATAACTGAAAATATGGCCGCCAGCAATGGCATGGATATCACGCCCGCCCAGAAACGCGGCGCTACCACGCGTGCGACCGGATCAACGGCCATCATGCCCATTGCAGCGAGTTGCTCGGTCGCTTTCATCAAGCCGATTTCGGCAGTGATTGCCGAACCGGCACGGCTGGCGAATAACAATGCGGCCACCACCGGTCCGAGCTCGCGCACCAGCGATAATGCTACCAGTGTGCCGACAGCCGATTCCGAACCATACTTCTGCAGTGTCTCGTACCCCTGCAGGCCCAGCACCATGCCCACGAACAGACCTGAAACAACGATAATAATCAGTGATAGAACGCCGACGTAATATAGTTCCCGCACGACCAGATTGAAACGCCGTACGCTGGCGCCCGATTTCAACAGCACTAGCAGAAAAAAACGAGTAGCCTGTCCGAGCCTGCGGACACCTTCGATGGTACGGTGGCCGGTCTTTTGAATGCCTGCAATAATACGCTTAGGCAACGGTTTTCTCCAGTTGCAAATCTTTGAGGTATGTTTGTGCCGGATAATGAAAAGGCACAGGACCATCGGTCTCGCCATGAACGAACTGATGCACAAATGGCGCTTTGGAAGCTCGTACTTCATCAGGGGTTCCATGCGCGGCAATTACGCCGTCCGCGATAAAATAAACATAATCGACGATACTTAACGACTCCCGTACATCATGCGTAACTATAATTGACGTCATTTCCAGCGCATCCGTCAAACGGCGGATCAGACTGCCGATTACACTCAACGAAATCGGGTCCAGGCCGGTAAAAGGTTCGTCAAACATCATCAGCATGGGATCGAGCGCAATCGAACGGGCTAAAGCGACGCGGCGCGACATACCACCCGATAACTCAGCAGGCATCAAATGGTGCGCCCCACGCAAACCGACTGCATGCAGCTTCATCAACACCAGGTCGCGAATCATCGATTCCGGCAGATTGGTATGCTCGCGCATTTGAAATGCCACATTGTCGAATACCGACAAATCGGTAAACAATGCGCCAAATTGGAACAGCATGCCCATTTTGCGGCGCATGGCAAACAGGTTGTCGCGATTAAGTTCATGGATGACCTGTCCTGAGACTTTGACGCAGCCGGATGATGGCGTCACTACTCCACCAATTAATTTCAACAGCGTTGTTTTTCCAGAACCGCTTCCACCCATGATGGCAATTACCTGACCGCGTTTCATGGTCATATTAACGCCATTCAGGATGACGCGTGTATTGTACGAAAAATTTAAATCGCTGATTTCTACAAGCGTTTCGGTTGTCATAGTCACAAATGGTTATGCAGCGGATTAAGGCGCATACATCGCACCGGCGTGATTCTAACAGGCCTGGATGCGTGTTGCATTAAGATCGTTTACAGTTGATGATATCGTGGACAATAAACTACCGGATTCCCAGCTTCTGTAGATAAACCTGCAGGTCTTTCTTGATTTCGGGCGCGAGCAAATACAGTCCAATAATATTCGGTATTGCCATGGCGAAAATCATGGAGTCTGTAAACAAGATAATATTTGACAGCTGCGTCGCCGATCCGATCACAATAAATACACAAAAAATAACTTTATAAATGTTTTCAACAATATCATACTCACCAAACAGATAGGTCGTACATTTTAATCCATAATAGGACCAGGAAATCATGGTTGAGTAAGCGAACAAAAAGACCGTTACCGACAACACATAGGGAAACCATGAAATTCCTGAGGCGAAGGCACGCGATGTGAGTTCCACGCCTTCAATGCCGCCGCCTTCGACATAAGCGCCGGATATTACGATAACCAGCGCGGTTATCATGCAGATAACCACTGTATCAATAAAAGGCCCCAGCATACCCACCATACCCTGACTGACAGGCACGTCTGTTCTTACGGCGCTGTGCGCGATTGCAGACGAACCAAGACCCGCTTCATTGGAAAAAGTAGCCCTTTGCACACCCATTAGCAGCGCGCCCATCATCGCGCCAATTCCGGCCTCCGGATATAACGCCATTTCAAAAACTGTCTGCAGCGCGTCCGGTATCGCCTCATAATGCACGCCGATCACCGCAAATCCTGCGAGAATATAGGTTATTGCCATAATCGGTACGACGCTGCTGGCCACTGCCGCAATCCATTTGATACCACCCAGAATCACCAATCCGACAAGCAGCGCCATAAATATACCGAACAGCCAACCGCGTTCGGCCAGGAATCCGGCTTCGCCGCCGGTTACAACCAAGGCCTGCTGGTACGCCTGATTCGCCTGAAACAGCCCGCCGGCGCCAACGGTTCCACCGATACAACAGAGCGCAAATAGCCCGGCCATAAATTTACCCAGCCTGGGCTTGTGAAATTGATTAAAAGCCGCTCTCAAATAATACATCGGACCGCCCGATATGGCTTCCGGATGCCGCCTGGATCCGTGCTGGCGGTATTTGACGCCCAAGGTAACCTCTATAAATTTGGTCGACATGCCGAATAAACCCATCACCGCCATCCAGAATGCTGCGCCGGGACCGCCTACTGAGATAGCAACGGCCACCCCGGCAATATTGCCCAAACCAACAGTACCGGAGAGCGAAGTCATCAATGCCTGGAACCGGTTGATTTGTCCATCTGCATTGTCCTGGTCGTACTTCCCTCGTAACACATCGATGCCATGCCAAAAGCAGCGGATATTGATAAAACCGAGATACACGGTAAAAAAAAGCCCGGCAGCGACAAGCCATAACAACACCAGCTTGATTTCAAGATCAAAGAACGGAATGCTATAAAAAATAACTGCAGCAACGGCGTTTGAAATAGGTTCAAATGCGGTATCGATGATTTTATCGATTTCCATTTACGCTATTTTCACTCCTGTATTTTGATAAAGTACCGTTCATACTGTTTTGCGTTATTAATGATTATGTATTTTTTGAAGCACGTACCGGCACAATGTATCCAATGATTCAATCAGTCCGGACTCATCCGGCTTTATATTTTGCGATCGCTAGAAAGTAAAACAGAAAACCGCTTTTTACCCGGTAATTGTTGCTTAAACTCTGCGGTTAATATGTCACATCCTTTGACTTAGGAGCCGTTCATAAATAACTGTAACACCTGGATCGCATCTGGCGGGTACACTGCGGCATTGTTCGCCGTCGCCATAGCTTGGCTATGACTCATCCTCTCGCCTTGCATTGCATCCCGCCAGACGCGCCCAATTGTCACGCTTGTTTATTCGCGGCTCCTTAAGCTCAGATTGAATACGAGAAAAGCGATGGCCACACACGCAATAGCACACAAACAGTCTGTCAATTAAAATTCTTTTATTTTGCCATATTTTTATGTTAAAGCATATTTGCTGTCTTCGGGACATGCATGATCATTTACCGCGGTATGTCAGGTCTCCAGAAAAAAACAGATCAAGCGATGCGCATGCAACACATTAAATTTTTTTCATGCGTACTGGCAATCAGTCTCGGGTTACCATTTCAAACGGTCTTCAGTACTGAAATCTTCCGCGTTGAAGATGCGTCGGGCAGAGTCACCTATTCAGATAAAGCGACTGATGGTGCGAAACCCGTTCAACTACCTGACCGTGTTTATCGGCATCTGCACCGGGTAAAAAAAGTTTATGATGGTGATACCCTTGTTCTGGAGAACGGCAAACGTGTCCGGTTATTGGGTGTCAATACACCTGAAATTGAAAGCCGCCACCGTGCTGGCGAACCAGGCGGAAAATTAGCCAAGACATGGCTGCAAAAAAGGCTTCAAGGCCGGAAAGTTTATCTGGAGTATGATCTGGAAAAACAGGACAAATACCGGCGACTACTGGCGCATGTGTTTTTACCCGATGGCAAACACATCAACCTCGAGTTGATTAAAAACGGCCTGGCTTTTGTGAGTATCATGCCGCCGAATTTACGGCATGCAGATCAATTTGAGCTGGCGCAGAAACTGGCTGAACAAAGCAAGCTGGGGATATGGCGATTACCGCGGTACCAGGCTCAAGCACTAACAGCAATCACATCGGATAACAGAGGCTGGCGGCGTTATACCGGGGTACCTCAGTCAGTACAACAAAAAAAACGGTTTACATACCTGATTTTCAGCAATCAGACCAATATCCGCATCGATAACGATCATCTCGGGCACTTCCCTGACCTGGAGAGCTATCTGGGAAAAACAGTGGAGATTCGCGGTTGGGTTTCCCGCAGAAGTGATAAATTTTCAATGCAGATTCGCCATCCTAGTGCACTGATACGATTATAACAAACAGTTGAAAAACACTATGCGGACTTTCGACTGATAATCAAAAACCGCCATAACGGGACCGCCTGCCCCAGCTGATTTTAGGTATGATCATGCCCAGCAACAAACCGCCCAGCAGAACCAGCGCCCCAGTGATAAACCAGTCTTTTTCATTACTGTTGCTAAGTGCGCTGTAGTCTGCCTGCAGTACTTCAAGTTGCGATTTCGTTTCGACAAATTTCTGATGCAATTGCTGATTCTCCGCATCTATCGCCAGCACATTTGCGGCTGTGCTTTTGATGTCATCCAGCTGCAACTCCAGTTGTTTTTTTTCCTGTTCAAGTTGCGTGATGTGTTTATTAATCTTTTCGTACTCAGCTTTAATCAGGTTCGCCTGGTTTCGTATGCTGCTGTTTTGAGGATCGTCGTCGGTTACGTGTTTGACCAGATGCTCCAGCTGGACTCTTGCCGCCGGCTCGCGCATCAAATAGCGGCTCAACACCCAGCCCTCGGTACCGCCATGCGTCCTGACACGTGAATACCCGTTTTCTGCGTCCTGTTCCAGCAATTCAAGCGCGGTACCGCTTTTTATCATGCGTTGAATTGCGTGTTTGCTGCTCGGACCGCTGCGCAGCATGATTTCAAAACGGTCGGTGACGTAGCGTTGCTCTGCTGCCACCTGGGCAGAAAAAAATAAGCAAACGGTTATAAAAATCGATAGTATAACGAGATTACTTTTTTTCATCGTGATCTTTAGATAGAGGGCTATTAAGAGTTAATTTCCAGACCCGACAGGATCAGGACAGAATAGATAGACAACAATATAAATCAGGGGACGTTAATAGGTTCTTTTTTTGGGAGGAAATGAATCCACTGTCAATGGTTTAAGACGGACAGGCTTGTAATCCAGACGGTTGTTTTCGCTAAAAAACAGCGTGTGTCTTAGCCAGTTGCCATCATCGCGCTCGGGAAAATCATCGCGTGCATGCGCGCCGCGGCTTTCACGCCGCGCCTCGGCGGAAACCATCGTTGCCATCGCAATTTCTTTCATATTATCGAGTTCCAATGCTTCGATCCGGGCAGTATTGAAGGTCTTGCTTTTATCCTTGATTTCGGTGCGTTCTACACGGCTCGCCACTTCTTTTATTTTCTCTACACCTTGCATCAGCGTATCCTCGAAACGAAACACGCCGCAATAGGTTTGCATTGTCTTGCATAGCGCATCGGTCACTTGTGCAACACTTTCACCATCCGTCTGGTTTTCCAGCCGTTCAAGCCTGGCCATCGTCTTTTCGGCGGCGTCGGAGGGCAGTGGTTTGTGGTGCGCGTTTATTTTCAGATCTTCAATTATCTGATTGGCCGCGGCGCGGCCAAAAACGACAATATCCAACAGAGAATTCGTCCCTAGTCGATTAGCGCCATGTACCGAGACGCAAGCACATTCACCCACCGCATAAAAGCCGGTAACGATTTCTTCAGGCCCGGTCTTGTACGGCGCCACAACCTGTCCAAAAAAATTGGTCGGAATGCCGCCCATCATATAGTGCGCCGTCGGCACCACGGGAATGGAATCATGAATCGGATCAACATGCGCAAATTTCATCGCGAGTTCACGGATGCCGGGCAATCTTGATTTGATGATATCTGCACCCAGGTGATCCAGCTTTAGCAGCAGATGGTCTTTTTCTTCGCCGCAACCGCGCCCCTCCTTGATTTCAATCGTCATTGAACGCGCGACCACGTCGCGGCTGGCCAGATCCTTGGCGTTGGGCGCGTAACGTTCCATAAAACGTTCGCCGCCTTGATTAATCAGGTAACCGCCTTCGCCCCTCACCGCTTCGCTAATCAATACGCCAACACCGTGAATGCCGGTCGGGTGAAACTGCCAGAATTCCATATCCTCAAGCGGAATGCCTGCGCGCGCCGCAATACCGAGGCCATCGCCAGTGTTGGTCAGCGCATTGGTATTCGCTTGAAAAATACGTCCACCGCCGCCAGTTGCAAACAATGTAGCTTTTGCCTGCAAAGCCATCACGTCGCCGGTTTCCATTTCCATCGCCACAACACCCAGCACATCACCGATCTGGTCACGGATCAGATCCAGACACATCCATTCGACAAAAAACTGAGTATTCGCACTGACGTTGCGCTGATACAGCGTATGCAACAGCGCATGACCGGTTCGATCTGCAGCCGCGCAGGAACGCGTTGCCTGCGCACCGCCAAAATGCAGGGACTGCCCGCCGAACGGGCGCTGATAAATTTTACCGTTATCCAGCCGGTCAAACGGCATGCCATAATGCTCCAGTTCGTACACTACTTCACTGGCCTGACGGCACATAAATTCGATGGCGTCCTGATCGCCAAGATAGTCAGAACCTTTGACGGTATCGTACATATGCCAGTGCCAGTTATCCTCTGTTACATTGCCCAGCGCAGCAGCAATTCCTCCCTGCGCCGAAACAGTATGCGACCGGGTCGGAAAAACCTTGGACAACACCGCAACCTTAAGTCCGGCCTCGGATAATTGCAGCGCGGCACGCATGCCGGCACCCCCAGCGCCAACGATTACAACGTCAAATTTTCTTGTCACAACCGGCACATCAACTCCATAAAATTTCGGCAGTCCACACCAGGTAAGCCAGCAGGGAAACAATCACCAGAATCTGCAATGTCAGCCGAATGGCTGCAGACTTGATATAGTCCATCAACACATTGCGAACACCCACCCAGGCATGCCACATCAACGATGCTAAAAACAGAAACGATGCAACGCGCATTCCTGGATAACTGAAAATTGCCGCCCACTCCACCTGATTCTGCGGCGCTGAAATCCAGACAATGACTGCAAACAATACGATATAGGCAACCATCAACACCGCTGTCACGCGTTGTGCCAGCCAGTCTTTCAGGCCATAGTGCGCACCTGTAACAATACGTCCATTCTGTTTTACCATAAGACAATTCCTGCAGCTAGCGTCAGTGCAACACTCACAACCAGCACCCATTTGCTGCTTGCTCGCGCATGAGCAAGCGCGACTCCATAATGTAAATCCAGCACAAGAAAGCGGATGCCAGCACACAAATGATGCAGACTAAACCAGACAAACAGTAGAACCAAGCCTTTTACGACCGGGTTCTGCATAAGCGTAAGTAACGCTTGAAAACTATCTGCTGACTCGAGCAGCATCTGCAGGCCATAGAGCAACAACGGTATGCCCGGGAAAAAAAGCAGTACACCACTGATACGATGCATGATCGAAACGATGGCCGGTAACGGTTGACTGATTTTGAACAAATTGAGATGCTTGGGGCGTTGTTTTTTTAAAAGTTTCGCTTCCATGCATAAAACCTTATTATGATAGTTCAAAGCAATTACGATGCGCTTCACTGCTAATAAGTGTAGTCTGTTATACTCCTTGATACAAGTCATAATAACTCAATGGAGAGTGTTGCCTGGATCGTATTTGCTCGGATTAAATTTCAGGTTCTTATTTACGACTGGAAAAAATCATGCTGCAGATTGCAAATTTTGATTTTATATATAGCTGCATCCGTTTTTATCCATTTTGAACTTGTTAAAATGTAACAATCCAGAAAAAGCGCATCATTTCGTAGATCATGTCTAACCGCTTACCTCCGGAAACAGTTTTATCTCTCAATGATGCCAGCGATGACTGGCATCCTTCGCAGCATGACCTCAAACCATGGTTTAAATCCCGCAGATTAATCATTTTTGCCGCCGCTTTCCTGGTCAGCGTGGCATTAACGTTAGGTTATGTTTATTCCCGCCCTGCAATATACCTGAGCTACGCGACCCTGTTAACTGTCGCTAAAACCGCGATTGATTTGCCAAGTGGAGATGCCGATATTCAGCATGTCGCCATTCAAAAACAAATTCTGCTGGGATCGGAACTGCTGGCGGAAACGTCGAGACGGTTAAAAACAGCGAACGATACGACGGCCCAGATCGACTTGAATGCCAACGAAATCCGTCAAATGCTTGATGTCAGGCCGGTTGTCGAAACCAATCTGGTTGAAATGGTTGCCGAAGGTTCCAGGCCGGAAGTTCTGCCGGCACTGATCAATACCTGGATTGATGTGTATCTGGACGCCAGAGCGGCCGAAGTTTCCCGGTTGTTGGGTGACACTACGCTGATTATTCAGGAGGAACTCGACGGATTAGCGGAAAAAATTCAACTAAAACGCGCCGGACTTGACCAGTTTAGGCAGAAACACGATATCGCTTCCATTGAGCGCGAAGAAAACGAAGCATCAGCACGGCTGGTGGGCCTGAACGAATCACTTAATGATGCCATGGAAGAGGAAGTTAAAGCCAAGGCAAAACTGGATGCAGTCAATGCGGCAATTGAGCGCGGACAGGCCGTAGTGCCACAGGAAGATACACGCACACTGAGCCTGCTTGAAGACCGGGCGCAGGAACTGCGTCAGGAACTGGCGGAACTGAATCTGCGCTATACCCAGGAATATCTGAATTTATCACCCGCACTCAAGGTCATTCCAGAACAACTCCGCGACCTAGAAGCAGAAATCAAACGCATGCGCTGGCACGGCCAAACGGTTGTTCAATCCGATGCGGAGCAGGAATATGCCGCAGCCAAGCAATCTGCCGATGAAATACGCCAGCAACTCAATGCGCATAAGGCCAAAGCGACCGCCTTTTCTGCCCGTTTCACAGAACATGAAGCGTTAAAAGGCGATCTCGAGACGCTGGAAGCCCTTTATCGCGAGACACAGGAGCGACTGGTCCAGATTGAAACAAAATACGCAGGCAAGTATCCGCATGTCGATGTGATTGAACGCGCTTTTCTGCCCGGCGCGCCCGTGCGGCCGAATTATCTGCGTGATGCCGGCATCGCTGTTATCGGATCGATTCTATTCGGCCTGTTCTGTGTCTGGATCGCCGAATTCCTCACGCGTAAAACCGAACCGAAATCGGTTGTCAATCTTTCGGGCATCCATTTGTACGACCGGCGTATCAACAAGCAGGATGCATTCGAACTCCCGCGGCAGTCAATTGATAAACTGCCGCGGCAAAACCCTGTTTTAAATAGTCCGCCTCCGCAGGAAATCCCCTCGCAGCAGATCAGCTTATTACTGCACAGCGCCGGTTTCAAAGAAAAGTTATTGATTGCGCTGCTGCTCAGCGGCGCAACCATGGAAGAAATCGCAACAATTAAACAGGAAGATATTGATTTAGAAAATGAAAAGCTGCTGATCCATGGCAAGTCACCCAGATCGCTATTGCTGAATCCGGCATTAAAAGCGCTTTTAGCAAACACCGCCTGCGGCCTGATGCACGCTTCGGGGGAACCGCTGTCCGAAGAAGACCTTGCCGCATTACTGAACTGCGCAATTTCCGACGCGGATTTATCAGATAACGGCGATAATGAAATCAACGCCGACACGCTGCGGCAGACCTATTTGATTTACCTGGTCAGACAGGGTATCCGTCTTGCAGAACTCGAAAAAATAGCAGGCTACATTCCACCGAGAGAACTGTCCGGCTACAGCATTTACCAACCCGCGGGACCTAAACGATTCAGCGGGGAGATTAACTTGGTTTATCCCGAATTGCACAATACCCTTATCGCGTCGTAAACAATGTGCGGCTGTTGTATTTGGGCGCATATTCCTATCAATAATGGTAATCAGCGAACCATATACTGAACTACCATCGTTTTTCACCATCATGATAAAATGTACGCTGCAAGTTAATTCAGTTTGTTTTTTCGATTGATTCGATAATTTATTCTTAATGATACACATCACAATCAATGGCGAAACCCGCCAGCTCAGTCAAGCTATCAACATTGCGCAATTTATTGATGAAAACAATTTACAGGATAAGCGTATCGCCATCGAGCGAAACGGTGAAATCGTGCCGCGCAGTCAGTTTAATGATCAATTCCTGGCTGACGGAGACCGCCTCGAAATTGTCGTTGCAGTCGGCGGCGGCTAGCACCGCCCGATCGTCTGTCGGCTGCTTGCATGCCTTCATGCCTGCGGGTTAACAGACTTCCACCTTGCACGCACAGCCGGTTTACCATTCAACCTTGATCCGACTCATTACAGTATTTCATGGATAATCTCATCATTGCCGGAAAAACCTATACCTCAAGACTCCTGGTCGGCACAGGCAAATATAAGGATTTCACAGAAACCCGTGCGGCCATTGAAGCCAGCGGCGCAGAAATTGTCACCGTTGCGATCCGCCGCACCAATATCGGCCAACATGCCGATGAGCCAAATCTGCTGGACAGCGTCCCGCCGTCGAAGTATACCCTGTTACCCAATACTGCAGGCTGTTATACGGTTGATGACGCTGTTCGCACTTTGCGTCTGGCCCGTGAGCTGCTCGACGGCCACACGCTGGTCAAGCTGGAAGTACTAGGAGACCCCAAAACGCTTTATCCAAATATCGTGGAAACGATCACAGCAGCAGAAATACTGGTCAAGGAAGGCTTTGATGTAATGGTTTATACATCCGACGATCCGATCGCCGCCAGACAGCTGGAGGAAATCGGTTGCGTTGCCATTATGCCGCTGGCTTCATTAATCGGATCAGGCATGGGCATTCTGAATCCCTGGAATCTGCAGATCATTATCGACAACGCCAAAGTGCCGGTGCTGGTTGACGCCGGTGTCGGCACGGCGTCTGATGCAGCCATCGCGCTGGAACTCGGCTGCGACGGCGTATTAATGAACACAGCCATTGCCGCTGCCAGAAATCCCGTATTAATGGCGTCGGCAATGCGCAAAGCCGTCGAAGCCGGCCGTGAGGCGTATCTGGCCGGCCGCATGGCGAAAAAAATGTATACCGCCAGCCCGAGTTCGCCGGTTGACGGCGTGATTGCCAGCGCGCAACCTCAGTAACATGCAAATACCAGAAACAGCCGCTCATGACGCACACCATCCGCAGTTTTGTCTTGCGCCAGGGAAGAATTTCTACCGCACAGCGCCGCGCCTGTGAAATACTGCTACCCAAACACGGTATCCCTTTTAAGCATGAACCAATCAATCTGGAAGCTGTGTTTGGCCGGCAGGCACCCAGAATATTCGAAATCGGCTTTGGCATGGGGGAAACAACGGCAGATATCGCGCATTCTCACCCTGAGCAGGATTATCTGGCTGTCGAAGTGCATACGCCAGGTGTGGGCAGCCTGCTTAATCAGATCGAAACACGGGGACTTTCCAACCTGCGCATTATTCAACATGACGCCGTTGAAGTAATGCAGCATATGCTGCCACCCATGTGCCTTGACGGCGCGCATATTTTTTTCCCTGACCCCTGGCCGAAGGCGAAACATCATAAACGCCGTCTGATTCAGCCGGCGTTTATTGCCCGTCTGTGCAAGCATCTCAAGTACAACGCCTATATTCATCTCGCTACGGACTGGGAAGATTATGCCTGCCATATGCTCGACGTACTCAACAACGAACCGTTACTGTACAACACAGCTGCCGATTATTCAGACCGCCCGGATTATCGGCCTGTAACCAAATTTGAACAGCGTGGTATCAGACTCGGACATGCGGTATGGGATTTAATTTTCCGGCGTTATCCAAATACTTTTCCGCCTACGAAAAATATATAAACCAGTGTTCTATCCATATGATATTGCCGGGTTCAGTGAACTTGTCAGTATACATGGCAACGCCTGCCTTGCAGGCAATAGCCGTTCTATTGTCAAAAGATGCAACGCAGACCATGGACGCTGGCAAACTCACCCACAGGGCGTTACCGTGGTGTTCTGCAACCGCGTTACAGTACTTGAAAAGGGAACAATCCTTTGCTGCGTACTGTGTCGTTGCATAACACCACGGTAACACTGTACCAGACAGTATCATATGGATAGAGTAGCAGAGGGTGTTAACAATTGTGAATTGTTGCTGCTGATTGCAATGAAACACTGTATCAAATCTCATCATCAGGAGGAAAAACAACAAGCTAAACGAGATTACAGATAGTAAATTGCAGATTGCGCGGGCACAGCGGCAGATAGAAAAAAGCGGTCTTGACTTTAAACATGCATTTCTGTAGCCTTCGCACCCTTACCTTAGGTGCCTTTTGAACATTAAAAGATTAAACGGGAAGCTGGTGCGATCCGGTATCAACGGAACAAAGCCAGCACTGCCCCCGCAACGGTAAATGAGTGAAGAAAACAGTTTATCATACTGTTTTTATTCAAGGTTTGCATGATGCCACTGTACAAGATTATTGCATGGGAAGGCGCAAATCTGGAGTCATCTCCGCTCATAAGTCCGGAGACCGGCCTGAAGTAAATACACATATATTGCGGAGGGCAGTATTCAAATCCAGGTTTCCGGTTTTTCTCTGACTGGACTGATTTTTTATTCCTTCGCACGTAATTTAGACGGATTGCGCGCGGGCGGCGCGAAGGATTAAAATGATAAAACAGAGAAGACGAATATTGCCGGCGGCAGTGCTGTGGCTTTGCAGTGCTGTCAGCGCAACGGGCTGGACATTTGATTATGTGCCAGCACACCAAAGAGAGCCTGTCACAGTGACGGCAACGCGAACAGCACAGACAGCCGATGCGGTTCTGGCATCCATGACGATCATTGACCGCGAAGATATTGAGCGCCAACAGGCACGTTCAATCCACGATCTGCTGCGGGGCGCGCCTGGCATTAACATTGTCAATAACGGCGGTCCCGGGAAAAGTACATTTATGCAGATGCGCGGCACCGAAACTGATCATATTCTTGTGCTTATTGACGGTATTAAGGTCGGCAATGCAACATCGGGCACAACACCCTTCGAAAATATTCCGATCGATCAAATCGAACGCATTGAAATAGTGCGCGGCCCGCGCTCGAGCCTGTACGGTTCAGAGGCCATTGGTGGGGTTATACAGATTTTTACACGCAAGGGAGACGGCAAAACCGGTTTCAGACCAACTTTCAGCTTCGGCGGCGGTAGTTACGGTACCCTGAACGGTTCCGTGGGCTTGTCCGGTAACAGCAAGCAGGGCTGGTTTAATCTGACGGCAAGTGGCAGGGGCACCGATGGTTTTAACAGCTGTTCGGGATCGGCCAGTGCGGGATGCTTTTCCAGCAGTCCGGATCCCGACCGGGATGGCTACCGGAATGTAGCCGGTTCGGCCAATGCCGGTTATCGCTTCAGAAACGGTGTGGAAATCGGCGTTAATTTTATGCAATCGGCTGGTAAAACTCAATTTGACGCCAGCGATCCTTTTTCGGGGTTCATTTCACCGAACAAATCCGAGTTACAGCAACAGGTTTTCGGTGGAACGGCCAAGTATGCGCCAATGGATTTCTGGCAGCTAAACCTGATAGCTGGCCGGAGCAAAGATTACCTGGACAGTTTTAACGGCCGCAAGCTGACATCCCGGTTTAATACAGTGCGCGATACCATTTCAATTCTGAATGATTTTACCGTGCATAAAGACCAGCTGCTGACAATCGGCATGGATTATCAAAATGACCAGGTTGACAGCACGGAGGCTTTTACCGTTACATCGCGCAATAATTGGGGTGTTTTTGCACAACATCAGGCAACTATTGCATCATTTGACGGCCAGCTTGCCGGCCGCGTTGATCTGAACGAGCAGTTCGGAACACGACTGACCGGCGGGATAGGAACCGGATACAAGATTACCAAAGCAATACGCTTGACGGCAAACTTTGGCACTGCGTTCAAGGCACCGACATTTAATGAACTGTATTTCCCGATTTCAGGCAATCCCAACCTGGATCCTGAAAATTCGCGCAGCCTGGAGTTCGGGTTGCGCGGAAAAATGGACTGGGGCAGTTGGTCGCTGAACGTTTATGATACCCGGATTAATGATCTGATTGCGTTTGATGCCGATACATTTGAAGTTGATAATATCAATCAGGCGCGCATTAGAGGCCTGGAAGCCGTTCTGAATACACAGATCAGAAGCTGGGTGATTAACGGCAACCTGACCTTTTTGGATCCGGAAAATCGTTCTTCAGATTTAAACCGTGGTAATGTATTGCCTAGACGCGCGCGGCAATCTTTTCGCCTTAATACCGATCGCCAGTTTGGTAAATATACGCTGGGAGCGATGTTTCTGGCCGAAGGCGAACGTTTTGACGACCTGGGAAATACACGTAAACTGGATAGCTACGTCAAGTTCGACTTGCGCGCGGAATACCAGTTGGGCAAAAACTGGCGCATACAGGGCCGTATCGAGAATCTGTTTAACGCGCATTACGAAACAGCCGCATTTTTCAACCAACCGGGACGCAATTTCTTCGCAATGTTGCGATACCAACCTTAAAAACAAGGAGTAAGTAAAAAATGGTCTCACTCTCAACTTCATTACCGTTATCAGGACGTCTTCAGTTTATGATTGCATCGGTACTGGTAGTACTGATGGTTACCACGCGCGATTATCACTTTTCCTCTGTGTACAGTCTGCCGGGCGCCTCGTGGGCAATATTTTTTCTGGCCGGTGTTTATTTAAGAACAACGTGGCCCTTGCTGGGATTTCTTGCGTTAAGCTGGTGGGTTGATTTTGCCGCATATGCCTGGGGCGGCGCAAGCGGATACTGTTTGACGCCAGCGTATGGCTTCCTGCTGCCGGCCTATGCATCCCTATGGCTTGCAGGTCGCTGGTATGCCGGTCAATATCGGTTTACATGGCAGACACTGATACCACTGACATCGTGTGCGATCGTGGGTTTGACATTATGCGAGTTATTTTCCAGCGGCGGCTTTTATTTTTTTTCCGGCCGTTTTGATGACACCGCATGGGTTGAATTCATCGCGCGATCCTTTACCTATTTTCCAATGTATATCCAATCGTTCGCTATCTATGCTGGCATAGCCATGACCTTGCATATTATTTTTGTTTTGATATCACGACGATTCAATACAGAAAAACATGCTGCTGGACAAATATGACAAATTCCAACACTGCCGACAAAGCAGCACGTTACCGGCAGCGCATGCAACAAAAGAAACAGGTTGTAGACGCAGCCATTGCGCGCGCCGACCAGGAAAAAGGATTGTTGCTGGTGTTGACCGGTAATGGCAAGGGCAAATCAAGTTCGGCATTCGGTATGACTGCGCGTGCCCTGGGACACGGTATGCGTGTAGGTGTTGCACAGTTTATCAAAGGCCGTTCAGATACCGGTGAAGAGGCATTTTTCCGCAAACAGAAACAGATAGTCTGGCATGTGCTCGGCGAAGGGTTTACCTGGGATACGCAAAATCTGGAACGCGATACTGCAACCGCGCGTAACGGCTGGTCTATCGTACAGAAAATGCTGTGTGATACCCGGTTTGATCTGGTTGTGATTGACGAGCTGACGTATCCGCTCAAATTCGGCTGGCTGGATATGGACCAGGTATTAAACGATTTGCAAAGCCGTCCACTTATGCAGCATGTCGTGATTACCGGGCGTGGCGCGCCTGACAGACTGTGCGATGCGGCAGATACAGTTACGGAAATGCGTGATGTCAAACATGCATTCCGCTGCGGAATAACCGCACAAAAAGGAATCGATTTGTAGTTTGAACTGAGGGGGTTGACAGCCCCTAACAAAACACTATCGTATCCGTATTTGATTTCAGCTTTGATTTAACAACCCGCATACCACGATGATAGGTTCTCAAACACTCATGATTCAGGGCACGACCTCCGATGCCGGAAAAAGCATGCTGGTGACTGCTTTGTGCCGGTGGCTTTCACGCCAGGGGGTACGTATTGCGCCGTTCAAACCACAGAACATGGCGCTAAACAGCGTGGTAAGTATTGACGGCGGAGAAATCGGACGTGCACAAGCCGTACAAGCATGCGCGGCGGGTATTTTGCCGCATACTGACATGAACCCCGTGCTGTTGAAACCGAATACAGACAAAAGCGCACAAGTCATCATTCATGGTCATGCGGTATCCAATATGCATGCGTATGGTTTTCACCAATATAAAACTGTTGCGATGAATGCTGTACTTGAATCATATGCACGTCTGGCTGCCCGGTATGACAAAATAATTGTCGAAGGCGCGGGCTCACCCGCTGAAATCAATCTGCGTGCAAACGATATTGCCAATATGGGTTTTGCCGAAACAGTCGACTGTCCGGTTATTCTGATTGCCGATATCGATCGTGGCGGGGTTTTTGCACAGCTGATTGGCACACTCGCTTTGCTCAGCGAAACCGAGAACGCGCGAATTAAAGGATTCATCATTAACCGGTTCCGTGGCGATATTGCACTGCTGAAACCCGGTTTGGACTGGCTGGAAGAGTATACCGGCAAACCGGTGCTGGGTGTTCTGCCTTATTTACAGGGATTGCATCTTGAAGCCGAAGATGCGCTGCCGCATACCTCCGGTTTTATAACACCGGTCGAACATGAATATTTACAAGTCATAATTCCGGCATTGCCGCGTATCAGCAACCACACCGACTTTGATCCATTGCGCTTGCATCCGCAGGTAAACCTGCAGTTTGTCGGGCCAGGTGAAACAATTCCACCGGCTGATTTGATAATCCTTCCGGGTTCGAAAAGTGTGCGCGCAGATCTGGACTGGTTGCGCAAACAAGGATGGGAACTGGCTGTCCACAGGCATTTGCGTTATGGCGGCAAGCTGATGGGCGTCTGCGGCGGATTTCAAATGCTGGGCAAACTGATTCATGATCCCGCCGGGCTGGAAGGCGAGCCCGGCAGCAGCCAGGGGCTGGCTTTTTTCGATATGCAAACGACCCTGCAACCGGAAAAATTACTGCGCACTGTTCACGGCACACTCGCATCTTCAGGCGCTGCCATCACCGGTTATGAGATGCACAACGGCGTATCCGTTTTCAACAAGCAATACAAGCCCATGGTTTATTTGCACCATGAGACAGATGGCGCAATGAGTGAAGACGGCCTGATTATAGGCGGCTATCTGCATGGTTTGTTTGAGTCTACAGATGCCTGTTCAGCACTATTGACATGGGCCGGACTCAATAGCTGCAGTGAAACCCCGAATTATCCGGCTATTTGCGATGCCGCGATAAACCGCCTGGCCGACAGTATCGATCAGTATCTTGATACACGCTTGCTTTCCCAGTTACTCAATTTAAACAGCTTATCTGCATAATCAACAACCAGGGGTGTTGCGGCGCCACGGATTGGTATTCAATGCCATCGACAGGCCGTTGAAAACGGTTTAAAGCACATCTGCCAGTGCTGCATCCAGCATCGGATATTTGAATTGAAATCCAGCGTCTTGTAAACGTTTGGGCATGACTCGCTGGCTGCCCAGTAACAACCCGGCCCTTTCACCAAGCATAAATTTTAAAGCCCAACCGGGCATGGGCAGCAATGCGGGCCTTTTTAACTGTGCTGCCAGTGCCTGCGTAAAATCACGATTGGTCGCGGGGTTAGGTGCAGTCAAATTAAAAACGCCTTCAAGCGCATTATTATTGAGCAGAGTCTGACACATGGCAACATAATCATCAATGTGAATCCAGGGCATCCACTGGTTGCCTGAACCCAGCCTGCCGCCGAGGCCAAATTTGAATGGCTGGATCATGAGTTCAAGAAAACCGCCGTGTTTGCCAATAACCAATCCGGTACGAAGCAAACAGACCCGGACGCCATATTCTTTTGCCGCCACCGCCTCATGTTCCCAGGCTGCGCATAATTGATGGCCAAAATCGTCAAGACCGGGAGAAGACTCATCAAGTAATGTGTCACCCTGATCACCGTAAAAACCGATTGCCGAGCCACTTAACAAAACAGCCGGTTTCGTTTTCGCTTTTGCTATGAAATCAATCAGCAGGCGTGTTGTATTTAAACGACTGTTCAGAAGCACCTGCTTGCGCTCTTCAGACCACCTGCCCGCAAAAATCGGCGCGCCGGCAAAGTTAACGATAGCATCGAAGTGATCGTCTTCTGTCAGATTTCGTAATGAGCCGACTTGCTCTATCCGATTACCAAAAATAGACGCAACTTTGTTGGGATAACGGCTGTAAACCGAAATTGTGTGTCCTTCAGAAAGCAATGCCGGACACAATGACTGGCCAATAAAGCCGGTTCCGCCTGTAATTAAAATATTCATATAAAGCCCTCTTTTTAACGGTTTCTCCGGATTTGACTGCGTGACGACATTATGTGTTGTATATCTGGGCCGGCATGGATATAAATCAACAGTAACTGCCTCATTTCAAGTCACCACCAAATCAGGAATTCTGCCATAATGCTGGAAAAATACGCGGAACTTGTGCCAGCCGGCGCCTTCAAAACAGGATGCCATTATGACAAAATATGCAGCATAAGCAAAACAAATGCAGCACATCCATAGGAATCTTAAATGATGAGGACTTGTATCATGAAAAATCTGTCAGCATGTCTGGTTGCAGGAATATTTACACTGTTTTTAAGTTACCCAATTAATGCATCGGACTTTCTGGACACCGAGTTCGATGGTGGAAAATCATTAATGCTGGAAGCTATCGAGCACGCAAAAACCGCAAAATCACATAAAGCACACGCTGACCATATTCTTGAACACGCTAAAGAAAGCCTTGAATATGTTAAAAAAGCCGAAATCGCTGCGATTGAACAGAACAATACGGAAGGCAGAGTACACATCACCGAAAGCATCCAGCAGCTGGTCGAGACCATCAATCATGCGAAAGAAGGCCATACGCTGATTGCTACTGAACACCTGACGGGTGCGTTACAGGCTATGCGTCAATTTGTAGAACAATAGTTTTTTTGAGCGGATCCGGAAGATCAAAAACCGCATTTAGTCTCTCTGGTAACGCGGGCCTTTTCCTCTTGAAAATTGGGCAAATTGCCGGATCTGCACAGCTAAAAAAATGCACGCAGTCAACAAACGGATTGAACAGTACAATTACGGATAGCCATAACGCGATTGAATGCCAAGCGGCAGATCCAGGAACATAAACAGCAGTAGAAATAACGTCCAGATAATGAGAAAAGTTATCGAATAAGGCAACATCATCGCTGTAACTGTGCCGATTCCGGCATGCTTCACGTAACGCTGGCAATACACAACCACAAGCGGGAAATATGGCAGCAATGGTGTAATGATATTGGTGCTTGAATCACCGATGCGGTATGCGGCCTGCGTCAGATCGGGTGAAATGCCGAGCTGCATCAGCATGGGCACAAAAATCGATGCGAGCAACCCCCATTTTGCGCTGGCCGAACCGACAAACAGATTGATGAATGCCGTGATAAAAACAACCCCGATCACCGTAATAGTCGACGGCAGCGCCAAGGCCTTTAATAAAGCCGCCCCCTGCAGGGCAAGCAGAACACCAAGATTGGACTGACCGAACGCATAGACAAATTGGGCGATAAAAAACATGATGACGAGGTAATAAGCCATCTGGTGCATGGCTTTTGTCATGCCATCTATAATGTCTTTCGCGCTTTTCACGGTTCCAGCCACAATACCGTATACACATCCCGGCAATATGAACATCAGGAAAATCAATGAAACAATCGAGCGCATGATTGGTGCCTCGCCAGAAGTGAGATCACCTGTTGTATCCCGCCATGGTGATTCAGACGGCCAGGCCGTTGTAATCATAACGACGACGCCGAGCAGAAAAACAAGGCCCGCCGCACGCAACCCTTTTTGCTCGTTAGGTTCCAGCGCGTGCATGGCAGGCAAATCTCCGGTATTGTTATTGAACGCGGTATGCCGCAGCCGCGGTTCAACGATTTTTTCTGTCACGAACCAGCCAAATCCGATAATTAAAATGGATGAAGCCGCCGTAAAGAAATAATTGTTAAGCGGATTGAGCACGATATCGGGATCGAGAATCTGAGCACCGGCCTGCGACAGACCCTGCAGTAATGGATCAAGCGATGAGGGTACAAAGTTTGCAGAGAAACCGCCCGAAACACCTGCAAAAGCAGCGGCTATACCAGCCAGAGGATGCCTTCCGGCAGCATAAAAAATGACACCGCCCAACGGTATGACCAGCACGTATCCGGCGTCAACAGCGGAATGGCTGATGATACCGGCGCAAATGACCACCGGTGTCAATAACCGTTCGGGAGTAACATTCAGCAAAGCACGCAAAGCGGAATTGATGAAACCTGTATGTTCAGCAACGCCAATTCCGAGCATCGCTACAAGCACCACGCCTACCGGATGAAAATGTGAAAAATTCGTTACCATCACCGACATGAATTCGGTTATTGCTGTGCCAGACAATAGATTATGGATAACGAGTGACGCATCTGTACGCGGATCGATGACGTCGAACGCTATATGCGAAAGCAGCCACGAAAGCACCCAGACTATGAACAGCAACCCGACAAACAGAATTGCAGGATCGGGCAGTTTGTTGCCCAGACGCTCAACTGTACCCAGCATACGTGCGGTAAAGCTGATTTTTTTCTGTTGCGCGTCTTCAGACATGCTGCCCCATTGCTATTTTTTTAAGTTTCCGCATCATCCATTCAATGTTTAGTCTCTGAAATGTCACTCGGGCCAGGCATGAAAAGCGGTGTTAATGCATATAATAAACGCGCCTTTTTTCGTTTGAAGCAGCCCGGGGTCCGGATCAGTTCGGCGGGCCGCGCTGGCGTACGCAATCAAATCACCAAAAAAATGTGCGCCCTCTCTCGGACACCTTTCATCTTAGCGTTTTTTCAAGATCAGGGGTGGTGTCTGCCGCAATGAACGTTAGGGCGAAATATCCAGCGACTTCCAAAGAAAAGCAAATGAAACTGCTTTTCTTCCTTCCTGTGCGGCCTGTTCTTTCTCCCGGGCTTCATACATACGCAGCAATCCTTTTACCCGTTCCAGACCGGCAGGCGTTTTGATCGCTTGCCGTGGCGTTTTGCCGTCAAGCCTGGGAATAACTTCATCAGCCCAGCTGGCATACATGCGGTGGTAAGTCTGTTCGATAACC
The DNA here is from genome assembly GCF_900111165.1 of Nitrosomonas sp. Nm51. Classification (GTDB taxonomy): domain Bacteria; phylum Pseudomonadota; class Gammaproteobacteria; order Burkholderiales; family Nitrosomonadaceae; genus Nitrosomonas. The sequence continues at coordinate 123,786 of NZ_FOGH01000003.1, read as the reverse complement.
TGTGTATGGATTTCCGGAGAAATATCCGGATCAGCCGGTAGCGGCTTAGTTTTTTCCTGTTTCTGCCTATTCTTCATGGCGCCGATGGGATCGGTTATTTCGCGCGAAATAAACTTCACAGCATTGCCCGCCAACGCTTCAAACCAGGGGCGGCCTTTGTCGGCATAACTTTGCGCTCTATAAAACAATGAAATCCTGTCAGGACTCGTCTCGATATTGATAGATGCTAGTGAACGGGTTTGTCCATTTTCACAATCCATCAAACGGTTCCAGCCTGTTTCGCGGCTGCCATCCACATCCGTTTGTGTTTTTAGTGCGCTGGCCAGCGCATCCCAGTTATTTACATTGTAATAATCCGTGATCAATAGCATGGATTCGCCAGAAAAGACGTCTCTTATGGCGGGCATTGGCATCGGAGCATAAAACTGCTCGAGCCATTTGCGCAGGATGATTGTACTGATTGACTCCTGCAACCCTTTTCGTTTCCGGCCGAACTGTTTTTTGACGGCATGCAGCTGTTCTGCAACTTCCTGGGACTTTAACAAAGAGAAAGGGTAAGTCGCACCAGAAAGTTCATAATGGCCGCCGACTTCCATGATCCGAAAACCAACATATTGACCGAGTAATACAGAATCACTGCCGGCTTTTTCATGTACGGTAACTGGCTGCGCTTTCGAATCCAGCACGTCGCATAATGTCATTTGCTGGCCGGCAATAACGTCAGTCACTTCATACAGACGCAAAGGACGTTCACCCAGCTGCGCTATCCAGTTGCGCTGATCAACGGTAAATAACGGTCCACCTGGTCCAAGCAGATATTCGGAAACACGTTTATGTTCATCTTTGACCGTTATATACCCTTCGGCAAGCAGCCATTCGGTTGCATTAATGTGAATACTCTGCCAGGTTGCCTGGTCGAGTGCTGACAATGCGTTATATTCATCTTCGGATAAGTTGTCAAACAGTAATTCTTCGAGCGCTGTTTTGACAGCCCGGCGATGCTTGTTCGTTAACCAGTCAAGCGCCCGGGGCACGGCGCCATCGAAACTTTTTCGTTCCTGTGTATCCACTTCAGCGTCAGCGTCTACGTTTGCACAGCATTTTTTATACTTCTTACCACTTCCACAGGGGCAAGGATCGTTTCTTCCTACTTTTGGAGACATATTTGATATTAATACTCATTCATTTCGTTCAATGATAATACGATTGTAGTTGATTGTTCGCTTAGCTGTCGACTTGTTGTTCAATGATTAAAATTTATACAATACCAACGGCTTTTACCCTGTTTGCAGTCAATTACTCTGTGATTGAAACATTGTCGGGTTTCGCATATTGCAGTACGTGATGATCAATCATTACAATTGCTTGTGACCATTGTAATCATAAAACACCAGCTCGATACTTTTTAGCCGTATTCAAAAGCATTGCTGATGTACAACGCCGGTACGCATTGATTTTTATGTGCGCCGGATGGCTTGGGCTGTTTAGACCCATACGGTCTCAGGCTTTTCATTTTCCCAGCGGAGACAAAGACATATGAAACAGATCATTGCAATCCTGGCCGTATTGATACTGACGCAGGCTTCCGGCAATGCCGGCACGCTAGTCAACGGCAACTGGACACCCGCACATTGTGGCGCAGAGCCGGAACCGCCCGTTATTGACAAAACCAATATCGAAAACTTCAACCGCAGCATTGATGCGATTAACGCCTGGCAGGACCGCGCTTTGGAATACCACGCCTGCATGGTTAAAGAAGCCAATGCTGATAATGAACGCATTACCAACACGGCAAATCAGGCGCAGTCCCGGTTACAGGACGAAATTAACCGGATCAACGCTGAAGCGGACCAAGTACGGAATGAGCTGACAAAATAATCTCCGCTCTCAATCTGTAACCTGTGTTGCAGCAAATCCCGAATGCAATGTTGATCCTTTTTTGCATGCTTTTCCCTGCCCGGAAATGGCCGGCGCAATGTTTGCGATGACGTGTTACATTTCTGCGCCCTGCAATCTGTATAAAATAATAGTCAAATATGTCATCAACAAAGCCATGAAGAACGCAATTAATTTATCATTGACAGTAGCGGGAACGGTGCTCATCATTATCTGGTGTTTAATTGCATTAATTCGACATATACTTTTTAAAGAATATTTCATTACAAAACAATTGGCTGATCTGAAAAATAATACACATAATTTTTGCAGTTAAACACTGGCTGGCAGAGTATCCGCTTGGATTACGACGAACCAAACAACATACGCTTGAAAAACAAACCGCAATCACCCCACTTCACCGAAGGCGTCTCCGGGCGTGAGATCTGGTCGTGGGCGATGTATGATTTCGCCAATTCGGGTTACACCACTGTCGTGATTACCGCAATTTTTAACGCTTATTTTGTCTCGGTTATTGCAAACAATGAAGACTGGGGTACGTTTGCATGGACGGCATCGCTCGCTGTTTCATATCTGCTCATTATGCTGAGCGCGCCTGCACTGGGCGCCTATGCCGACGCGTACGCTGTGAAAAAACCGCTACTGCTCATCACGACAGTCGGCTGTGTGGTATTTACCGCCCTGCTCTGTCTTGCCGGACCAGGTGATTTATGGCTGGCCGTCACGTTGATTATTCTGACCAATTTCTTTTTCGGCAGCGGTGAAAACCTGATTGCTGCGTTCCTGCCGGAACTGGCAAAAAACGAATCGATTGGCAAGGTATCCGGCTGGGGCTGGGGTCTGGGTTATCTGGGCGGGCTGTTTACACTGGGATGCTGTCTTGCATACGTTACCTGGGCTCAGGCGCAAGGTCACGAAACCAGTCAGTACGTTCCGGTCACGATGATAATCACAGCCGTTATTTTCGCTATTGCCAGCCTGCCGACATTTCTCTTCCTCGAAGAACGCGCGCAGCCACAGCCGCACCGGCATGGGCGGCGGATCGTTCATGAATCGTTTTCGCGGTTGACAGACACATTAAGACATGTACGCGATTACCGGGATTTAATGCGCTTTCTGGTATGTCTGGTATTTTACCAGGCCGGTATTCAAACCGTTATTGCGCTGGCCGCAATTTATGCGCAACAGGCCATGGGATTCAATACACAGGAAACGCTGTTGCTTATTTTACTGGTCAACATCACCGCGGCACTGGGTGCATTTGCCTTCGGCCATATTCAAGACAGACTCGGTCACTTACTGACCATCGGGCTGACGCTTACCGGCTGGATTATTATGATATTGCTGGTATGGCTCGCCGAAGAGCGTGTGATGTTCTGGACGGCGGCCAATCTTGCCGGGCTGTGCCTGGGCGCATCCCAGTCCGCCGGACGCGCCCTGGTAGGCTTGTTCAGCCCGGTCTCCCGCCGTGCCGAATTTTTCGGGCTCTGGGGACTGGCTGTCAAACTGTCTTCCATACTGGGGCCGCTCACCTATGGCTGGGTCAGCTGGATTTCACAAGGCGATCACCGGCTTGCAATGCTGATTACCGGCAGTTATTTCATTATTGGTTTGTTGATTTTGACCCGCGTCAACGTGATCCGCGGACAACAGGCCGCAAAACACGATCCGGCAACGGTTTAAATCTAAAAATAAATTCCGACAGACTCTCCTCGATCAATACCCTCTTAGACATTATAATGCATCAGACAGCAGCTGGCGTCAGTTCAATAGAATTTTCAGTTGCAAGTAAGTGCTGCACATTGGATCAATAATTGAAAATCGTAATATCAGTCTGAATAATTGGAACGCGAATGGTCATCGGGATAACAGCTGCCATTGCATTGATATGCTAGCCGGAAGCTAACCAACCAGGATGTCAAGATCATGAAAATTCTCGTCGCCGAAGATGATGCCAGGGTGACTCAGTATGTAAGAAAAGGCCTGACTGCGGAAGGACATACGGTAGACTGCGTCGCAGATGGTCGCGAGGTGCTGGCTTACTGCCTTTACTCTGCTTATGATCTTGTTATTCTGGATCGAATGCTGCCCGGCATGGACGGTATGGCCGTTCTCAAAGCGCTGCGTGCCGCCGGCAACAAGACCCCCGTGATTTTCCTTACGGCACTTGGTAACGTCGAAGACCGTGTTGAAGGTCTCAACGCGGGTGGAGATGACTACCTGACGAAGCCTTTTCATTTTTCTGAGTTAGTGGCGCGCATTGGCGCAATTTCTCGCCGCCCAGGCGGCGGAGAGGAAGCATCGATTTTGCGAGTTCACGATCTTGAACTCGACCTGCTGTCAAGAACTGCACAACGCGGGGATGTTATTATTGAATTGCAGGCAAAGGAGTTTGGCGTATTGGAGGTACTGATGCGCAATGCCGGACGAATTGTCACCAAGTCCATGCTGCTTGAACAAGTATGGGACTTCAATTTTGATCCTGGAACGACGGTCGTGGAGACACACATAAGCCGGTTGCGCGCGAAAATTGATAAACCGTTCGATGTGGCGCTGTTGCACACGAACCGCAATATGGGCTATTCCATTCATGCGCCCCGCTGATTTATTTTTCGGTTCCGCAAACCGCATGCTGGTGTTTGTAGGATTGCTGTTCATCCTGACGTACCTCATCGCCGGAGCATCTATTTATCATATGGTACGCAACACCACGCTTGCAAAGCTGGAGGCCCGGCTGGCTGAAGAAATCTCGCTGTTGCGCCGCATCTACGACGAAGGTGGACCAGCTGCGCTTGCAAATGTTGTGAATCAACTGGAAGATCCCGCTGTTGCCGGCGAACGCTTCGTGGGATTGTTTGACGAAAGCGGCGGAAAACTTGCCGGCAATATAAATATTGCCGTCATCCCGGATAAACTGACTACCCGGAGCACGATGACTTTGGTGTCAAACGGGATGGATCAAACGCTGTTTGCGCGCGCGGTGGTTCTCGAAAGCAGGCATGTAGTCGTCGGCAGAAATACGCAGCTGATGAAGGATGAACTCGACACCCTTGCGTGGGCCATCATTACTGAAGGAATAACCACGATAGCGGTTGGCTTGCTGATCGGATGGCTGCTGAGCCGCCGCTCCCTGCAGCAGCTTGAACGAATCGCCGCAACCCTGGAAAAAGTTGCACAAGGCGACACCGGTGCACGCGTTCGTATCAGCAATGGAAACGCACAGATCGACCGCATCTCGCGTTTGGTCAACGAATCGCTCGAAAAGCTTTCCACGCTGATGAAGAGTACGCAAAATACGATTCATGCTATTGCGCACGATTTACGTTCGCCACTCAATCGCGCATTCATTCTCGTGCGTGAAGCGTCGGAAAACCGGGCCGACAGCCAGCAGCTGCTGAATGATGCGGAGGCGGCGCTCTATAATCTTGGAGCGATCTTTGACACGGTGCTGCGCATCTCCAGACTGGAAGCCTCTACTAGCCGTTCGGCATTCTCTGTCATAGACTTGCGCGAAGTAATACGGGATGTCGCTGCAGTGTTTGAACCGGCGTTTACCGACAGGAAGCAAGCTGTAATTATCCAGGATGCATCAAGTCCCGTTACGGTTCACGCTGACGAACAAATGCTCAAGCAACTGCTGACCAATCTGTTACAGAACTTCAATCGGCACACGCCTGCAGGAAGCACGGTGACGCTTTCCGCTTGCCGGCTCGGCACGGGCGGATCGATTTTGCAAGTGGCCGATGACGGGCCCGGTATTCCCGCCGAAGCGCATGATGGCATGCTGAAACCCTTCAGCCGGCTCGACGCAAGCCGCAGCGACGAGGGCAGCGGATTAGGCCTCGCACTCGTCAAAGCCATTGTCAACCGGCACGGCGCGACGCTCAGTCTCACGGACAATAACCCGGGCCTGCGCGTCGAAATCCGTTTCCCTGCCCTGCCGTCCAACTTGTCGAATTTGTAAAGTCCGGGCAAGGCTGGCGGCAGTTTACTTTCCTATTCTAACCATGTGCCGGGCCAGTGGTGCCCCGGCCGTTATCAACAGGAGAGACCCATGAGAAAAATACCGATTTTAGCGATGTTACTTTTTACAGCTGCCGCCGCTCTGCCGGTCGCGGGCAATGCGGCCAAAGCGACAGTAAGTCATCCGGACGCTTCATCAACCGCGAAAACCGTGGTGAAGCCTGCCAAGTCCCTGCCGGCGCCAAAAAAAGAAACGAAGCCGGTGGTGGAGATAGAAGAGGATGTGTATTGGGTGCCCGGCGCCTGGTACTGGGATGATGACGACTGGGTCTGGGCTGACGGCTACTGGCTCGACCGACCGTTTGCCGGCGCGGTATGGGTGCCCGGCCACTGGGCGGACCGGTGGTGGGGAGTGACCTGGGTTCCCGGGTACTGGCTCTAGGTTCTATCGCCGCGTGGCTTAATATTTAACAAGTCCGTGCGGTATTGTGCAAGCAAGTGGATCAGCCAGATTCAGCCTGGCGTCAGTGCATAAGGATACGACGCAGGCAGCGGCAGCGGTCGCGGCCACGGTGGAAAAGACTAGGAAAAACCGTTGCGAAGCCAGCCTGGCCTGTTGACCACCGGGAATCCGGCACTAACCGAATCTTCCGGGATTGACTCCATGTCCACGCAAGGTAACAAAAGATAAACGATAACAAGGAGCAATGCGATGAATAAAAACACATTATTAGTGTGCGGATTAATTCTGGCGGTTACATTTATGCTGCCGGGCGCCGGTTTTGCTGCGGATGAACCAAAGAAGCAATCGGCAAAAAAAAAGACGCCAGTCGAACTGCAACAGGAACGGACCCAGTCGCTTACGCACAAAATGATGGGGAATATTAACCTTGCCCAGTTTGCACTTGGACTCAAGCTTCCCGATGATGCGGCTCATCATATTGAGAAGGCACAGGCTGTAGAAGCCGAATTAGCGGAACAGCTACCGGAGCTCACGGTTAAGTCGTCGTTTAAGTACGGCAAGGTGACTTACGATGACATTAGCACGATCAAGGAGCACTATGTGCCCGTTGAGAATGACGTTCTCGTAAGCAGCGACTATGAGGCCATCTTCGAGCGTTCAAAGGAACTGGGGCTGAAAGAGACCAGCGCGGGTATTGTGCAGATAACTGTTTCGGTGGATCTGCGCGAGGTCAAGAAAGGTCTTGACGCGGCGCACCGGGATATAGACCGGAAAGACTACGGCAAGGCGCAGAATGCGCTTGCCGCAGTCTTTCAGGACGCCATCGTTAATGAAGAAGAAATTGATGACCCGATATTGGCGATTAGCGGAAACCTGGCGCTTGCTAAATCATTTCTAAATATTGGACAGTATGATAAAGCCCGTTTCACACTTCAGTATGTACAGGAACGCCTGGCCAGCGCTAGTACAAGCAATGTGAGCCTTTCCGGCGTTGATAGAGCGACCGTGAAAAATCTCTCGGCAGATTTGGATAAGTTAAAAGCAGAATTAAGAAAAGAAGATCCAACGCTGACTCAACGCATTAGCGATCAACTCGACCACTGGAAAAAAACAGTCGAAGAATGGATCGATTAACTCGGTCTGGCATCAAGAGAAGGAGCTGCCTATCGGATCATCAATGAAGTGTGATATTTAACATAACAGAAGAAAATAATATATATTTCTTAGATATTCTTTATCAACAAGCAAAGAGGCAATTACATCATGAAAAATATATCAACTATTTTAGTCATTGGTTTTTTAACATGGTTTATGAGTACTCAAGTCAGTGCAAACAATGCAATGAAACATACGGCAGAGGCAATGGAACATGCAGGGCAAGCACTGGCGCATGGTGAAGATGGTCATGCGGAGGTTCTAAAAAAGCATGCGCAAAGAAGCTTGAAACATGCCATGGATGCTGAAGAAGCACATGCAAATTCATATCATCATGTAAAGGAAGGAGTCAAACATATCGAAGAAGCAATTAAAAAAGCTGACATGGACCAGCCCGCTGAAGGAGCCGAGCATATGAGAAAAGCAATTAAACATTTGGATACATCAACTGAATAGTCAAGGCCATTGTAGCTATCATTTGGAGAACACAAATGCCGCGCTCATTGTACATTAAGGAGTCGTTCATAAATAACTGTAACACCTGGGCGCATCTGGCGGGATGCAATGCAAGCCGAAAGGATGAGTCATGGCACAGCCATGGCGACGACGAACAACGCCGCAGTGTACCCGCCAGATGCGCCCAGGTGTCACATTTATTTATTCGCGGCTCCTGAAGTCACATTGTTAATGCCAGCTATCGAAATTTACAGTCGAAGAAATTATCAGTCTTTTTGAGCACATTGACAGCCCTGATGGTGTTGTTTGTAGCAAATATCTGTCCGGATTGTTTTAACCCCGGGAGGGTAAGGATGAAACAGATGGAACGGCTACAGGAGACACGGAAGATGAGATTTGAGGAAGCCTGTAAAAGCTATAAGAAGGGAAGCCTAACGCAAGAAGAAGCGGCATCGATACTTGCGTATGTGACCGTACGTTCAGTCGTTATATGGCCAAATATGACGGGGTGGTTTGGACACAATAAGCCGGTCGCGCGCGAAAATTGATAAACCGTTCGATGCGGCGCTGTTGCACACGAACCGCAATATGGGCCATTCCATCCGTGCGCCCCGCTGATGTATTTTTCGGTTCCGCAAACCGCATGCTGGTGTTTGCAGGATTGCTGTTCATCCTGACGTTCCTCATCGCCGGAACATCTATTTATCATATGGTACGCAACACCACGCTTGCAAAGCTGGAGGCCCGGCTGGCTGAAGAAATCTCGCTGTTGCGCCGCATCTACGACGAAGGTGGACCAGCTGCGCTTGCAAATGTTGTGAATCAACTGGAAGATCCCGCTGTTGCCGGCGAACGCTTCGTGGGATTGTTTGACGAAAGCGGCGGAAAACTTGCCGGCAATATAAATATTGCCGTCATCCCGGATAAACTGACTACCCGGAGCACGATGACTTTGGTGTCAAACGGGATGGATCAAACGCTGTTTGCGCGCGCGGTGGTTCTCGAAAGCAGGCATGTAGTCGTCGGCAGAAATACGCAGCTGATGAAGGATGAACTCGACACCCTTGCGTGGGCCATCATTACTGAAGGAATAACCACGATAGCGGTTGGCTTGCTGATCGGATGGCTGCTGAGCCGCCGCCCCCTGCGGCAGCTTGAACGAATCGCCGCAACCCTGGAAAAAGTTGCACAAGGCGACACCGGTGCACGCGTTCGTATCAGCAATGGAAACGCACAGATCGACCGCATCTCGCGTTTGGTCAACGAATCGCTCGAAAAGCTTTCCACGCTGATGAAGAGTACGCAAAATACGATTCATGCTATTGCGCACGATTTACGTTCGCCACTCAATCGCGCATTCATTCTCGTGCGTGAAGCGTCGGAAAACCGGGCCGACAGCCAGCAGCTGCTGAATGATGCGGAGGCGGCGCTCTATAATCTTGGAGCGATCTTTGACACGGTGCTGCGCATCTCCAGACTGGAAGCCTCTACTAGCCGTTCGGCATTCTCTGTCATAGACTTGCGCGAAGTAATACGGGATGTCGCTGCAGTGTTTGAACCGGCGTTTACCGACAGGAAGCAAGCTGTAATTATCCAGGATGCATCAAGTCCCGTTACGGTTCACGCTGACGAACAAATGCTCAAGCAACTGCTGACCAATCTGTTACAGAACTTCAATCGGCACACGCCTGCAGGAAGCACGGTGACGCTTTCCGCTTGCCGGCTCGGCACGGGCGGATCGATTTTGCAAGTGGCCGATGACGGGCCCGGTATTCCCGCCGAAGCGCATGATGGCATGCTGAAACCCTTCAGCCGGCTCGACGCAAGCCGCAGCGACGAGGGCAGCGGATTAGGCCTCGCACTCGTCAAAGCCATTGTCAACCAGCACGGCGCGACGCTCAGTCTCACGGACAATAACCCGGGCCTGCGCGTCGAAATCCGTTTCCCTGCCCTGCCGCCCAACTTGTCGAATTTGTAAAGTCCGAGCAAAGCTGGCGGCAGTTTACTTTCCTATTCTAACCATGTGCCGGGCCAGTGGTGCCCCGGCCACTGGGCGGACCGGTGGCGGGGGGTGACCTGGGTTCCCGGGTACTGGCTCTAGGTTCTATCGCCGCGTGATTAAATTTTAGTATTTAAATGAAATTCATAGGAGAATCTTCCGGTTTTTTAAGTCCGGATGAGACCGGATACCGGCCATCTTTGAGGAGAGACCACGATCTGTTATTTGAAGGAATATCATTATGAAAAAGCTGTTAAACGGAATTTCGATAGCGGCAGGTTGTTTACTGGTACTGGGGCTGGCCGGTTGCAACGATCTCAACGACGAAGGTGAGGTCCAGTCTGTTGACTGGTATCAGGCAAACAAAACCGAGCGTGAGGCAAAACTGGCCCAATGCATGTCCGGCCCGGAAGACCTTGGCGCGTCGCCCGACTGTATCAATGCCAGCCGTGCGCAAAACAACTCTGAAGCTGATACGCACTGGATAAAAGGGAAAGAGGATGTAAGAACGCCTGCATCGGTCTACGATTAGCAGACAAATGTTCAAAAAATATTCGACGCTGCTCTTGTGCGAAGAAATTCTTACATCCACTCTGCGCAATTAAACGATCTGGAGAAAAGAAATGAATCAATTAGAGCAAACAACTGCACCCGCATCAAATTTGAATCATACGATTAAGACATGAGTGATCAAGAGGCTTGAAATTCGCTCGTCCTGTTAGTCTTGGTATCGTGTTTGTTGATTAGTGTTCCGGTTTATGCTGGCACGGCGTCCAAAAAAATTACGTATGTCGATAAAATCGAAAGTATTGAAGAAATGCACATCAACAAAATGATATGCATGGATGTTGTGAACAACAACGGCGAGAAGCGGGGAAAAATCAGCAACCTAATTCTATCTTCTCCGCCTGATAGCGTTTTATTCGCAATTATGCCGGTCGGCGGCTTTCTTGGAATTGATGCCAAATTAGTGACTGTACCTGTGGATAATTTCAAATTCAAAAACAATAAAGCAGCACTAGACGCGAGCGAGGAGGAGCTTAAAGAAGCGCCCGTATTTTATTACGTTGATCCCGCTAAGAATGTACCAAACCTTATAGGAATTGTGTGAGCCAGTTAAAAACATCTCTACTTGTAAAGAGGAAATAATGCTTACTGTGCAATCTATTACACGAAATCTGGTGGAGATTACCATAACTGGAACATTGAAACCAGAAGACTTTAAAGAATTTGGCAAGAAAACCCAGGCGCTTATTAATGAGCATGACAGTATTCGAGTCATGATCGACGCCTCCGGATTTGAAGGCTGGGACAATTTTGATGCGGCAGAACAGCATTTTGACTTCGTGAAAAGGCATCATAAAAAGGTGGAACGCCTTGGTATCGTTGCCGGGCATACGTGGCAACACTGGTTGGCGGCATTGGCGCAGGTATTTGTACATCCACATGTAAAGGTATTTGACCAAAATCAAATCGAAGAAGCCAAAAAATGGCTAAAAGCGTAACAAGAGGAGAAAGAGATGACTGTCACCTTAAAAGGTATTGAACTGATCGAAGAGGAGAGATACATCAATCTAAAAATAACCGGCAAACTGGAAAAAGAAGACTATGATTTTTTTGTGCCGGAAATAGAACAAGAGATAGAAAGTCATGGCAAGGTGAATATGCTGGTAGAGTTAATCAATTTTCATGGCTGGACGGCAGGAGCCGTCTGGGAGGATACCAAGTTCGGCATCCGGCATTTTAACGACATTAAACGATTGGGCATTGTCGGAAACAAGGGCTGGGAAAAAGGCATGGCCATTTTTTGCAAGGCTTTCACAACAGCCAAGGTGCGCTATTTTGATGCCAATGAAAAAGGCCAGCGTGAGGCGGCAGAGAGCTGGGTTAAGGAAAGTATTGAGAGATAGGCTGATTTAAATAAATTTATGAAATTTCTATGAGATAGCCGACTCTAAAGTTAAGGAGATTAAAATGGGACTAACAAAACAATCATCTAAAAGTAGCAAGAGAAAATTAACTGACGGAGGTAATGCTGCTGAGGAAGAATCTCAACCAGATATTGAAAATCAAAATTCTCGTGTTGCAGTTTCAGCCTACTACAAGGCGCAGGCTCGTGGGTTTGAGCCAGGATATGAGTTGGATGACTGGTTGGCTGCAGAAGTGGAGGAAAATCAATGAATATTCTTTCCATTAAAAAGCAAAACGATTTGTACTCGAGCGCACAGAGGGCCGGTCATAAGATTCGTGAAGCCGGCCAATTAAAACGTGCGAAGACGTATGCATCGTGCCTTACGGAGGTCTTGAATGACAAAAACGCATTGACGCCAACTCTGCGCAAGTTACCTGCAGCGTTCACCCGCGACTATCCGGGCCGGGTTCCAACGGATTCGTACAATTTTCCGGAATCAGGATAAACATACAGTTAAGCAACAGAATAAAAAGAGATTAATTTATTAAATTCGGTCACTGAATGAATATTTGGAGAATTTTTTAAGCAAATGGCTTCAATAATACAAAGAGAATGCTTGGTCAATCAAAATTAATTGGAGAACCGTTATGTTGTTTAGAACCCTTTCGTTAAAAATGAATTTGGCCATGTTATCGGTTGCCTTATTGTCATTACCGCTTTGTGCCGCTGATGGTAAATCGATAATTAAACCAAATGATCCGGCTAACTCTGCTGCACAAGCTGCGCAAGCCAAAGTAGATAAAATAATCAGTGAAAAACAGAAACAAATTATCCATGAAGCGGCAGACGCTATTGCTAATACAAAAAAAGCCTTAGCCGCTCTGGAGCAAGATAAACAGCAGAAAGCATTAAGTGCTTTAGAAAAAGCAATAGGTGAGCTGGAAGTTGCCCTCGCGCGTGATCCTGATTTAGCCCTCGCAGCTATTGACGCGCAAATTACCATCCATGATTTATATTCGACTCTGGAACAAATTGAACAAGCGAGAAAACAAGCAGAAGATTATCTTGAAGATAACAAAATCCAGAATGCCCGGGATATTTTGGGCGGCTTGGCAAGTGAAGTTAATATTAGCGTCGTCAATATTCCACTGGCCATTTATCCAAAAGCGATAAGAGATGCGATTTCCCTGGTCGATGCCGGCAACACTAAAAAAGCCAAAGCTGTTTTGCGGGTAGCGCTGAATTCATTGGTAGAGACCAGGCATATCATTCCATTGCCCATTATACGGGCTGAAGAAAATCTCGATAAAGCAGAAGCTTTGGCAGAAAAAAAAGACCGTACAGAAGTAGAGGATATATCTTTAACACATTTTCTTGATCAAGCGCGTCTTCAGCTAACAATAGCCGAGGCCCTTGGCTACGGCAGTAAAGATGACTATAGGATGCTTTACAAACATCTAGACGGAATTATTGAAGAAACTGAGGGAGGAATGCCCAAGAGCGATCTCTTTAATGAAATTCGCAACTTTCTTACTGATCTTGCCGGATCGTTTACTGACAAAAAATAAGTTTTTGTACCTGTAGCACTTAATTAACATATTGGAGAAACCATTATGAGACGAATTTATTTTCTAGTTCCAGACATCGATACCACTAAAAAAATTGTTGATGAACTGCTTTTAGCGCGTATTGAAGAGCGGCACATTCACGTGATTGCAAAACCCGGCACGCCACTTGAAAACCTGCCTGAAGCCAGTCTTTTACAGAAGAGTGATTTTGTCCCGGCAGTCGAGCAAGGGTTGGCGGTCGGCGGGTCAACCGGGTTGCTGGCCGGATTGGTAGCCATTGCTTTTCCGGCCGCAACGGTAGTTGCAGGTGGCGTTTTGTTGGCAACCACACTCGCAGGTGCGGGTGTCGGCGCATGGATAAGCGGGATGGTGGGAATGAACGTTGATAGTCGCCGGCTTAAAGAATATGAAGGAGCGATTGAGGCGGGTGAACTGCTAGTACTGGCCGACGTGCCAACCGATCGAGTAAATGAAATCGAAGCGAGTATAAAACAGCATTTACCCAAAGTGGAGATTGAAGGCACAGAGCCGCATATACCCGCGTTTCCCTGATCAGAAACGGTTTGTACCAAGACTACTGCCTGCTGATTCATCTCAATTATCTAAGGAGTCGTTCATAAATAACTGTAACACTTATTCATGAACGACTCTTAACAACAGTCAGGAATGTCACTCTGATGGCTGGAGAGCAGTAGCCAACAGCCGGTATGGGTATCAAGTTCTGGAAAGACAGTTGATATTTTCCATGCGGCATGTTGTTAACCCATTTTACAACGCATAGTGTTAACCTGTGTTTAATACTTAATAAGCACCACAACCACAATGTCATAACAGGAACAGTGAGCTCCAAGAGGTGTCGTCTGTGTTGGCGCTGTTCCACTGACTGCGGCCGCTATCAAAGCATGGTTGATGATGCGGCGGCAGAACCACAATCCGGTCACAAAAATTGACTGCCCATAATTTGAATCTTGAGACATCACTCTATGGTCCTAGTGCCGGCTAAGGTCTTTTGAAACAGCAGAAGATGCATTTAATGAAGCCAGTTAGACAATCAGAGAAAAAAGACATTGGTGTCTTTGCCGGCGCTGGTTAAGATAAAACACACTAAATACACAGGAGAAAAAATGACTGAATCAACGAGTAAGGAATTCACTAAAGACGTTAAAGAACTGGCTCCCGAGATTGACGCTGTGTTCGGAGACTTGCGTAAGAGCTGGGGCTGGCTGTTAGCTTTAGGTATATTATTCATAATATTGGGAACCGTTGCACTTGGGATGAGCGTAGCGCTTACAATTGCGACTGTATTGTTATTCGGTATTTTGTTGTTAGCCGGCGGTGTGTTTCAAATTATTGACGCATTTAAATGTAAGGGATGGAAAAGTATCTCGCTGCATGTTTTGATTGCGTTGCTATACATAGTAACCGGCGCAATATTGATCACGGAGCCCATGGCTGGTTCGCTAATGTTAACGGCCATGCTGGGCGGCGCCTTCATTGCAATTGGTATTTTACGGATTGTTATAGGATTTCAGTTAAAAAATGCCGGGGTTGGCTGGGGTTGGGTCATATTTTCCGGCGTGGTGTCACTGATTCTGGGCGGCTTGATTTTTTTTCAATGGCCAGCTTCTGCGCTGTGGATAATAGGTCTTTTGGTGGCAATTGAAATGATTTTTCATGGCTGGTCGTATGTGATGATTGCAATCGCCGTAAAATCGCGCAAATGAGAAGATTTCTACTATCGGCATCCTTAGAAACGATAATACTTGACGAGAATAACTCTGAAGCCACAAAAAACAATTACAAGAGGCGCAGGCCAGCGTATTTGTTGGCCCGATAGCAGCATCGTATGCAGGCTGCTGGCGGGCGACGCGCTGGCCCCCGTCATAATACCGAACCCACTCAGAACTATTACTTTCCGGAGAAAATGATGAAAAAAAATCGTAACATACAACTTTTTTTGTTATTGATCTGTTTTGCCGTCACGCCGGTATATGCAATGGATGGCGGTGTTGAAAACCTGAAACAAACCAGCAAAGCCTTTGCATCAGTGGCAAGGTCCGTTTCTCCATCAGTAGTATTTATACAGGTCGAATCTGCCGCAACGGGCTCGACGAATACGCCATTTTCTTCACCGTTTGGCAACAGGTTGCCTTTTGGCGACGATCTGTTCAAACGTTTTTTTGGCGATGATTTCACGGGGATTCCGCGCAGGCCACGTTTTGACGCACCACAAAGAGAGCGTCAAATCATAGGACATGGTTCGGGATTTGTGTTTGCAGCAAAAAGCGATTTTAAATCTGATAAGACCTATATTCTTACCAACAACCACGTGGTAGCGGACGCAAACCGGATCCTTGTCAAATTTCAGGACGGACGCGAATATGTCGCCACAATCACGGGACGCGATCCACAATCCGATATTGCCGTCATCGAAATCAAAGCGGAAGGACGTCCAGCGCTTGCCTTGGCCGACTCCTCCAAAGCGGAGGTCGGTGAGTGGGTGATAGCTATTGGCAACCCTTTCGGTCTCAGCAACACCCTTACCGTGGGGGTGATAAGCGCTAAGGGACGGACCAGTCTGGGCATCAGTGATTATGAAGATTTTATCCAGACCGACGCCGCCATCAATCCGGGAAATTCCGGCGGACCACTGGTTGATCTGAATGGCGAAGTCGTGGGTATTAATACTGCCATATTCAGTCGCAGCGGTGGCTACATGGGCGTAGGCTTCGCGATTCCAATCAATCTCGGCAAGGTTATCGCCCACCAATTAATTGAGAAAGGAGAAGTCACTCGCGGTTACCTCGGTATTGCAATTCAACCTCTGACAGCCGAGCTTGCCGAGTCGTTTGGCATTGATCCCGGCCAAGGCATACTCGTTGCCGAAGTAACTAAGAACTCTCCCGCGGACAAGGCAGGACTGCGTCAGGGAGATGTAATTGTCAGTTATGACGGTGAACCTGTAATAGATGTTGGCAGTTTTCGTAATCGCGTATCTTTGACTCCACCGGGTAGCCGGGAGCATTTGACCGTTCTGCGGGACGGAGAAAAAAGCGATCTTACAATCACCATTGGTAAGCTTTTCATGGACAGCCAGGTAGCACAGGGTTCAGCGCAAGGTGCTGAAAATATAGGGCTGACTGTCCAGAACCTGACGCCACAACTGGCTGAACAATTCGATGTCAAACCGGGTGAAGGCGTGGTGATAACCAAGGTTCAGGCTGGCTCGATTGCTGCCAGTGCAGGTATAGAAATTGGCTCTGTCATCCTGCAGGTTAACCGCAAGACAGTAAACAGCGTCTCCGAATTTAAGCGCGCAGTCAAAGAAAACAGTGGCAAAAAACGCGCACTTTTACTTATACGTAAGGATAATGTGCAGCGTTACGTTGCGTTGAGCTGGTAAACGGAACTGTTGAAGGGACTGCGATGGGATACAACAAGGCTAAACAATTCAGCGTATTGTTATTGACTGCGGTGATTCTGGCGGGTTGTAGTGAACAGCGCAGCAGCTTCCTCGATCCTGCAGGGCCAATCGCTGCAGCGCAGCGCGCGCATCTGATCGAAGTCGTAGGCTGGACTATGATCGCGGTGGTGCCGGTTTTTATCCTGGTGCCGGTGATGCTCTGGCGTTACCGCTATCGGAACACCAAAGCCCGTTACACGCCGGACTGGGGATACTCAGGCTGGCTTGAACTCGTAATGTGGGGTGTACCTTTTATGATTGTAGCCGTACTTTCAACCAAGCTTTGGTTCAGCACCAAAGCGCTCGATCCCTATAAACCCATCGCGTCGGACGCAGCGCCGCTCAACGTTCAGGTGGTGGGGCTCGACTGGAAATGGTTGTTCATCTACCCCGATCTCGGCATCGCCACGGTCAATCAGCTGGCCTTCCCCGCTGGAGCGCCCGTATCGCTGAACCTGACCAGCGATACAGTGATGCAGTCATTCATGGTCGATGCATTGGCCGGGCAGGTTTATGCGATGCCGGGGATGCGCACGAAACTTCATTTGCTTGCCGATGCAGCCGGTGTTTTTAAAGGCGAGAATGTGCAATTTAGCGGTGTGGGTTTCACCGAACAGAAATTCGATGCCGTAGCCATGACACCCGAAGCGTTTTCCGAATGGGTGGCCAGGGTTAAGTCAGACGGCGTGCCGCTTGATGCGCAAACCTATGAGTTGCTCGGCGCTTCCTCGACGGGCGCGCAGGTATACGAAGCGATCGGCACGAATGGAATGCCTGCCGGTGTCATCTACTTCAACCAGGTCGCGCCGGATCTCTTCAAAAAGGTAATCGGACGGTATCACGGCGGTGAACCCGTTCTTCCGGCAAATCAGCCAGGGGCAGCGGGCTATGTGTGGCAGCCGCTTTTCAATGGAAGCAGCAAATGACGTCTGACCACACAACGACCTGGCTTTTCGGCCGCCTCGACCTTTCCTCGCTGCCAATCTGGCAGGCAATCCAGAGTCCGGCCATCAGTGAATTGATCGCGGGCGCCGCCGCGATGATTGTTATCGCCGGCGCGATCGCTGTAATCGCTTTCATTACATGGCTGAGAGCATGGCGCTCTTTGTGGACAGACTGGCTGACCAGTACCGATCATAAACGTATCGGCATCATGTATTGTGTGCTTGCTTTGGTGATGATGACGCGCGGCGTAATCGAAGCCGTACTAATGCGTGCGCAGCAGGCCGACGGCCTGAGCGGCGGGTTTCTCACGCCCGAGCATTTCGCCGAACTGTTCAGTACACACGGCACGATCATGATCTTCTTCGTAGCGATGCCTCTGGTTGCCGGAGTAATCAATTACATCATGCCTTTACAGATCGGCGCGCGCGACATGTCGTTTCCGGTGATGAACCAGATCAGCCTGGGGTTGACCGCCACCGGTGCTGTGCTTGTCATGTCAAGCCTCGTATTCGGCAAGTTTTCGACTGGCAGCTGGGCCGCTTACCCGCCCTATACCGGGCTTGCCTTCAATCCCGGCCCAGGTCCCGATTACTGGATATGGTCAGTGGCCATTGCCGGGATCGGCACAACGCTGTCCGGGATCAATTTCGCCGTTACGATCTACAAGGAGCGCGCGCCTGGAATGACGCTGTTTCGCATGCCGTTGTTCTGCTGGACCGTGCTCTGTACATCGATCATCATGATTTTTGCGATGCCGCCGCTGACGGTTGCCACGTTGATGCTCGCCGCCGACCGTTATCTGGATTTTCATTTCTTCACCAATGACCTGGGCGGCAACATGATGAATTATGTCAACCTGTTCTGGTTGTTCGGACATCCCGAAGTCTATCTTCTGGTGCTGCCAGCTTATGGCATCATTTCCGAAGTGGTTGCAACCTTCTCGGGCAAGCGGCTCTATGGCTACACCTCGCTCGTTTACGCGACAATGGCGATTGCGGTGCTCAGCTTCTGCGTCTGGCTGCATCATTTTTTCACCATGGGACAGAGCGCCAACGTGAACATCGCCTTCGGCATCGCGTCGATGTGCATCGCCGTGCCGACGGGCGTGAAAGTGTATGACTGGATGGCGACAATGTACCGCGGACGGATCAGGATGACGGTGCCGATGATTTACGTGACCGGTTTCTTTATCCTGTTCGTGATCGGCGGGCTGACCGGCGTCATTCTCGCCAATCCGACGATCACCTATCAGGTGCACAACACGCTATTTCTGGTGGCGCACTTCCACAATGTCATCATCCCGGGGGTTGTCTTCGGTTTGTTGGCCGGCATTCACTACTGGTTTCCGAAAGCCTTCGGATTTCGCCTGCATGAAGGCTGGGGGCGCGTCTCGGCCCTGCTTTGGATATTCGGTTTCTCCTTCGCTTTCCTGCCGCTCTACGTCGTGGGCCTGATGGGAATGCCGCGCCGCTCGGCCAATTTCAACGATCCGGCGTTCGAACCCCTGATGCTGGCCGCCCTCTTTGGTGCGGCGCTGGTCTTGTCGGCGTTGGCGGCGTTAGTCATACAGATTTGGGTCAGTGTCCGCGATCGCGATAAACTGGCCGCTCCCCTGGGCGACCCATGGAACGGACGCACGCTGGAATGGGCTACGCCGTCGCCGCCGCCGCATTATAATTTCGCGGTCCTTCCACAGGTGAAAGATCGCGATGACTTTGCTGCAGCCAAGGCCAATGGCCGTGCTTTTGCCGACACAGCAAATTACGGGGATATCACGATGCCGAAAAATACTGCGCTCGGTATGATCATATGCGCCGCGGCGACTTTACTCGGTATGGCGCTGGTCTGGTACATCTGGTGGCTTGCCATGCTGTCGGTACTGACGATTGTGGTCGCGTTCGTTGCCCGCACCTTTATGCTCGACACCACCTATACAATTCCGGCGGACGAAATCTCCCGTGAACATCGCGCATGGCTTGCCCGTGTCAGGGCGGCGTCGCCGATCACCCGGGATCGTGAGACCGATGACGTTAACCAGGGTCTGGCCGTTCTTGAACTGCCCGAAACACTGAAGGCTTCGCGATGAGGCATCCCGGCATCAACCTTGGCGAACATCATGGTGAAGCGCATGATCAGGCCGAAACGCTGGTATTTGGCTTCTGGGTTTTCCTGATGAGCGACCTGATCATTTTCGGATTGATGTTCGCCATCTATGTCACCATGGCAAACCCGGTGGGAATGGCCGGCGGGCCAGGCCCGAAGGACGTGTTCGACCTGACGAGCGTATTCATACAGACCATGATCCTGTTGACCAGCAGCCTGACCTTCGGAATCGCTTCGCTCGCAATGCGGCACGAACAAGGACGTGGCCGCATTGCACTGTGGCTTGGCGTGACGCTCGCCCTCGGTCTGGGGTTCCTGGGCTTTGAAGCGCGCGACTTCGCCAACATGATCGGCATGGGCGCCGGGCCGTCGCGCAGCGGCTTCCTGTCGGCGTTCTGGGGGCTTGTCCCGCTGCATGGTTTACATGTGTCGGCAGGATGCATCTGGATCGTGGTGATGCTGATCCAGATGCGGACTTTCGGAATGATCCCGATTGTCAAGACCCGCCTGTTGCGGCTTGGGCTCTTCTGGCATTTTCTCGATCTTATCTGGGTCGGAATATTCACTATTGTCTTTCTTGCAGGAATTAGCGCATGAACGATCTTGATTACAGACGCGAACTACGCGATTATCTAATTGGTTTTGGGCTTGCGTTCACGCTGACGGTTGGGCCGTTCGCGATCGTTGCATGGGGCGGTTTGGACCGGCCGACATTATTGATCTTTCTAGGCGCATGCGCGCTAGTGCAGATCACAGTGCATTTCCGCTTTTTTCTGCATATCGATTTGTCGCGGCAGAAACGTGAGGATTTGCAACTGATCCTTTTTTCGGTCCTGTTGCTGATCATCATGGCCATCGGCACGATCTGGATCATGGGCAACCTGGCAATGCGGATGTAGTTGGCTTGGCCGGCGGATGACGACGGCCAGAAACTGGTTTTTCAAACCAGCCCGGCTAATCTGAAGTCCCCTCCAAGTAAGTTGGAGATCGCGGTATGATCTTACAGAGACAGATTGACGAGCTCAAGGAACATGACGGCGTAAAATGGATAACGGCGTTAATGGTCATGAGAGCATTGTTTCGCCCCGAATGATGAAAGATAATAATGTTGCGGTGCACAGCTGTCAAAAATCGTTCAATTTTTTGAAGCTTTGACTCCGCACGTTAATGTGACTTAAGCGACCAACCCGCACCCCAAATTGTCGCCATAGAGCACGCATAGTAAAAAGGCCGTTTTCCAACCGGACTACAGGCAATTTGGTCGCTTCGGCAGCAAATGTGCACCGTAACGTTGCAGTACTCAGTACTCTTTTATCACCATTCGTAGCCCCTGCTTTTTCGGGGTAAGGGGTGTTATTGTCTTTAGGCTATGTTCTTTCATAGTAAAATTGTGATCCGCCTTGGCTGTTATTCAATAAACCCTTCAAAGTAACGCGTATCCGCAGTGTTTTTAGCGCTATAAAATGTTCTGATCAATAGTTACGAACATACCATCGCAATCAAAATCTACCCAGCAGTCCAGAATTTTGGTACAGTCACGCTGTTATCCAATCGTTTTGTGGTAAACATGCACTACCTCGTCATCACCGATATCGCCGATCCACGCCGTCTGCGGCGCGCTGCAAAGGTTTGTGAGCGCTGGGGCGAGCGGGTGCAGAAAAGCGTTTATCTGATGGAGCTGGATGCCGAAAATCTGCTGCGGCTGCAGTCAGCAATGATTAAGATCCTGCACGGCAGCGAGGATTCCGCACGGTATTACGCGCTGTGCGGCCTGGATATCGGGCGCGCCAGTGGCGAAGGACTTGGCAGAGGCCTGAAACCGATGGCCGGTCACTGGATCGTCTGACATGCTGGCGATCGGTGCGCTGCTGCGCAAGGCGCTCACCTTCAGCAAACTGAAACAGGCTTGGGAAAAAGTCGCCGACAACAAAGGCATGGCCGGCGTGGACGGCGAAACTATCAGCGCCTTATCGCCGCAAATCGATGCCGTGTTGCGCCAGTTGGCAAAGGACGTCATCCACGGCGTTTACCGCCCGCAGCCATTGTTGCGCATCTGGGCGGAACGGCCGGGAAAGTCGCCGCGCGGACTCGCGATTCCAACGGTACGCGACCGCATTTTGCAGACCAGCCTCACCCTGGTGCTGACACCGAAAGTGGAGGCAGAACTCGAAGACTGCTCGTATGCTTACCGCCAGGGCCGCAGCGTGCG
This sequence comes from Nitrosomonas sp. Nm51, assembly GCF_900111165.1. Classification (GTDB taxonomy): domain Bacteria; phylum Pseudomonadota; class Gammaproteobacteria; order Burkholderiales; family Nitrosomonadaceae; genus Nitrosomonas. The sequence goes on along the minus strand of NZ_FOGH01000003.1, from coordinate 101,654 downwards.
CATGGCTGTGGAACGTATCGGCTTTTATCAGCGTCAGGGTTATCACTGGATTGTTGATGCCGATATCGAAGCCTTTTTTGACACAATTGCGCATGCCGAACTGCTCGCACGCCTGCAAACCGTCGCACCGGAACCGGCATTGATCGACCTGGTCGAACAATGGCTGACCACACCCATACAGGATGGCGACCAGAAGACCGTGCCGCAACAGGGCATACCACAGGGCAGCGCCCAATATCTCCCATGCTGGCGAATCTGTATCTGGACACCCTTGATGAAGCGCTGCTCGACGCTGATCATGTGCTCATCCGTTACGCCGACGATTTTATCGTCCTCGCCAGGTCCAGAAAACACGCAGAAGCCGCACTGGATCTGACACGGGATGTGCTTGAGCGGCTGACTCTGCGTCTTAATCCGTTGAAAACCCGGATTGTTCACTTCGACGACGGCCTGGAATTTCTTGGCTGGTATTTCGTGCGCAGCCTGGCAATCCCGAGAACATGGCACGATACGGTGCCGAAAAATTTTAAGGCAACCGCCCCGCCGTCACCGTCATCCAAAACGGCAACCAAAATCCAATCCGCCGATGTTTCACCAGATACCGCATCCTTGCCCGAACAGACCACATCCACTACATCAACCGGCGCAGAACCGGAACCGGACAAACCGCCTCGGGAAACCATCCAGGATGCCGCGCCCGAAGACCCTGAATTCAATCACCCGCTGCCGCCGCTGGCACCGTTACAGCGCACGCTTTATCTGGTGGACAAGCAGGTACGTCTGAGTGTCGACAACCAGCGCTACCAGGTTGAACGTGACGGCAAAACCATTTTGAATCTGCCCGCACACCAGGTGGACCAGATCATGCTCTTCGGCCCTGTTCAGGTGACGACGCAGACGCTGCAGCTGGCAGCCCGCAATGACTGCAGCCTGTCCTACCTGTCTTATCTCGGGCGCTATTACGGCCGGTTCGACCCGGAAACAGGGCGGCAGATTACGCTGTTGCAGGCGCAATTCACCTGCCATGCCGATCCTGCGTTTCAGCTGGATATCGCACGCCGGATTGTCGCGGCGAAACTGCATAATTCCCGTCTTGTACTGGCACGCGGTCAGCGCCATCTCAAATCATCGCCACTCGACCTGTCTGCCAATCAGCGCCTGAAACAAATCGAACAGTCGCTTAAAACCGCTACCAGCGTGGAAAGCCTGCGCGGCAGCGAGGGTGCAGCCGCAGCACTCTATTGGCGCGCTTTTGCCGAGCTGGTGCCGCCACCATGGCAGTTCAGCAAACGACTGGCACGTCCCGCTCCCGACCCGGTCAACGCCATGCTTTCGCTTGGCTACACCCTGTTGTACCAGGCTGTCGCCGGATTGTTGCAGGCACGCAGCCTGAACGCGCATCTGGGCATGCTGCATTTACCGGGCGGCAATCACCTGGCGCTTGCATCAGACCTGATGGAAGTATTCCGCGCCTATGTTGTCGACGCCACTGTGCTCAGACTGCTGCGCACCCGGCAACTCGATCCGCAAGCGCACAGTATCCAATCTGAAGTATGCAGCCTCGGCAACGATACCATCCGCACATTCATACGCGCACTGGAAGACCGTTTCAACAGCATTCAACAACACCCGCAAACTGAGACCGAAATGGATTTACGCCGTATCATTGACCACGACATACTGACGCTGGCCAGAGCACTCCGTTCGAATAATACAAACGAATTTCAGGCAACCCGCTGGCGATGAGCGCACTCTATCTGGTCGTCATTTCATACGACATCGCACATCCGAAACGCCTGAACCGGGTCGCCAAAGTACTGGAAACGGCGGGTGTTCGCGTGCAAAAAAGCGTTTTTGAATGCGGCCTGACGCCCGATGGGCTCATCGCGCTGCGCCTGCGGCTACGCCGCCTGATCAATCCGCAGGAAGACCATATACTTATCACGCCGGTGTGTGGCCGCTGCCGTTATCATATACAATGGCAGGGAAAAATACCTGGCGCGCCGAATGCGCCTTACTGGATTGTGTAGTAAATATACCAGTGCCAATCATCAAAATGCGGCGCACTGTAAAAACCGCAAAAAGTTGCCAACCTGGTTGCCTAATATTTAAGCAAAATTTTTAATAACCAGCCATATATTCAGTATGATAACGAACATATTTAATCTGTTTTCGACAGAAAAACGCGCCGCACTAGTATTCATGCGGGTTCTGGGCTAAAATGGACATGCTTTCCAGCTTGTGGGAAAAGAAAATGCCGAGACCGCCGATTTTGCCTCTGTATGCCCCATGGATAAAGGGCTGTGGAAGAGTCGGTTGGGAAGTTGGGCCGAAGTCAGGCCCGTTAAGACAATTGAAGATTCTGGTATTCCAGTGATTCTTCAGTTGGGAAGTTGGGCCGAAGTCAGGCCCGTTAAGACTCTCCTTTTTTCACACGTTGATCCAATCCCAAAACGTTGGGAAGTTGGGCCGAAGTCAGGCCCGTTAAGACTAAGGTTTGTTTTGAAGTCCATAATATCCTGAGTTGGGAAGTTGGGCCGAAGTCAGGCCCGTTAAGACTACACTGAATAAGTTAGAACCATCGCTGTATATGTTGGGAAGTTGGGCCGAAGTCAGGCCCGTTAAGACGATGCCGAGTCACGACTACCGCGCCGAACCGATGCGGTTGGGAAGTTGGGCCGAAGTCAGGCCCGTTAAGACCGTGATATTTTTGAGTACTCCCTCATCAACAGTTGGGAAGTTGGGCCGAAGTCAGGCCCGTTAAGACGTTGCGTCCATTATTTCTTCGTTGCTTATTTGTTGGGAAGTTGGGCCGAAGTCAGGCCCGTTAAGACACCGCCTCGAACAAATGCGACATGGTTGAGTGTTGGGAAGTTGGGCCGAAGTCAGGCCCGTTAAGACTAATGCAACAATCAAAGTCATCAAAATCTTACGGTTGGGAAGTTGGGCCGAAGTCAGGCCCGTTAAGACATCATGATGATGTATATATCCACGTCTTGTTTGTTGGGAAGTTGGGCCGAAGTCAGGCGTCAAAAAACAAACGGGCGTCATTTTGACACCCGTTTTTATATTTCGAGAAACCCTAACACCTGTCTGATTTCCGGTTGTTAATTCTGGATTAATAAACTATCGAGTTTTTCTGTAAAGCCGGCCATGAGTTAAACCAGATTGATAATAAACAACATTGATTGATAAGGGGCAACTATTGGGGTAATAGTATTTATATTAATTTGAAAAACATCTTATAAATAAATAGTTATATAAGTTATTCGATAGTCTCCGTCCCTGCGGGGGCACAGTCTGGCGGATTAAATATCGTATCGACGGAAAAGAAAAAGCGTATTCCGCATTAGTCAGGTAAATATTGTAAATGCCTGGCTTGATGCCTTCTTCCGCTTTTTTGATCGTGCCGATAGTTTCTCCACTCGTTATTGACCATAGCCTGAATGATTTTTTGACCGTTCATTACAATCATGCGAAGCTTTTGTGTTGTCATTTTTATTTTCTGTTCTTTGATTGATTTCGTGGCAGGCACATAATTCGGTTTTTAACCTGTTTCCTGACTGGCGGGTTCATCAAGGATTTTGAATAGATCAAAACTTGTTGATCACTCTGCACCCTACAGAAAAGCGATCAATTGTAATGCACCGCTGCCTTTGGCTGAAAAGCGAGAATCATGTTCAAATTGTCAGGGGTAATTAGGTTTTCAGGGGGATTTAGAGTCTTTCCAGGGGCTCATTCAACTCAGACTCTTCCCATTTAAAAATAAAAAAAAGTGTGTAGCGCGTTTCGTTTATAGTCCCCGTGTATACCTCAGTTTTACTTACAAAACGACCAGTACCCGTCTCAAAAATATCAAAATAAAATCGAGCAATTCCTTGCCGTCTATCTCTTCTCCACAAGGTCAGTTCGGGAATAGAAATAGGGATAAATGAAGAGTTAGCTGCAGGCATGCCTACAAACCGTACTCCCCGATTGGTTCCTATTGTCTCGATAATCACCCGCACCTGATATTTGGCCTTTCTGCTGTCTTCAACAATCACGAGACCCTCCTTGCCAAGCCGGCCGGCAAGTACTTTTTTGACATGACGCTGCGTTACATCGTATCCTTTTCTACCCTTGTCGGTGGTCAGTCCTGATACTTCCAGCGCGACGGGTGTTCCTTGTGGAAATTCTGTCTTAAAATCTGTCAGACTATTTTCCAGGGCTTTGTTAATAAGCAGTTGTTCTGATACTGTTTTGGGTTCGGCAGGTCTCTTCACAGATACACTGCAGGCAGTCATCATACAAAACATGACAATAATACTCATCCATCCGGTGTTCTTTATGACATAAGACATGGGTACTTCCATTAATATAAATACATTACGTTCTAGAATGACCAACCGTTGTGAAATGCCAGCCAGGTTTTGGCTTTCATCTTATTTCTGGTGACACCGGCGAGAGATTACTCGGTACCGGCCAACTCAGCCGGTACTTGACAAACACACCATCATGATCCGAAAGCATAATTCCGTCAACAGGGTCATCAAACAGCATTTCCATGGAGAGCGGCATAATGGAAATCTGATTGCCAGGCACCCACCCCTGCAAATCCTGAGTCTCCTGCCAAGGCGCATCAGAACGCCACTCAAACTGGGTTTCACAATCTTCCGGGTACGCGCTACAAAACGCGGAAACTTCATTTATCCTGAAAATAGAAGTTTCCACAAAGTAGACGAGGCGGTCGTTAGAGTTGCGCATGTTCAAATCTCCTCCCCATATGAATGGCAGGTCCCGGTTTATTATCGTTCTTAGAAAATCTCTGGCTTCGTCGAGTTGAAGGTTGTGGGCAATGAGTGCTCGCTCGCTCGATACGCCGGAGCGGCCTCGAGAGTTAAAGTGAGTGGTTGCTACCCGAAGATGGTAAGGTAATCCGGGCACTTCGATCTCAGCGACCAATAGTCCCTTGTTTGCCAGGCAATCAAAACCAGCGCATTCCCATTGATTGAACGGGTGTTTGTAAACCACTTTAATGGGAAAGTTGCTGGCAAGCATGAGTCCGCTGGATTGCCATTTTCCGAGCTTCTCCCCTTTCCAGAAACTACGTTCATCAATAAAATTTTGGCTGGCACGGCCGGAATATTTCAAGCCAAGGTCCGAGACGCCGGGCCCAGTCACCCAGTTTGGGTATCCAGCACGGACCGGTATCTCCGCCGCCGCAGATATAAATGCTTCCTGTAACATCACTATGTCCGGTTCAAGTCCTTGCCGGCGAAGCTTTCCAAGCGAGTCACCAATGGCACGCAGCGCCGCGCTTCTATTACAGGCTATCGGAATTTTCTCCCCGTACTCATCCACAGTCCGGGACGCTTTACCGCAACCTATCGGCCAGGGCAGGCCGGCCACGTTGTAAATCAGGACGCTCAATTCAAGCGAACTGACACCCGTAGCCGGGTCAATCTGGATTTCCGGTATTCGCGCCTGGCCATTCTGAGGAAGTTGCGCATGCCTGAATGTAGTGCTGCAGCCGGTCAATATCATCACTGCGGCCGCCATCACCCACAGCCACAGGTGAGACCCGCCAACCCCTGATTTTGCGAATAGCCTAGTAGAAGTGTTCGTCACTGTCCACTATCCCGGCTCGTTTTTTTAGCATTTATATTATTTGTCCTCGATTTTCATGCCAGCACCGAATCCATCTATACTCGACAAGCATGCCGGCAACCTTATGGTGGCGGGCTTATTAACTCACCACATTTTCAACAAGATATAGATTCAGGGCAATTCGGCGTAATGTTTGCACAAGTCTCAATCAAAGGAATCTCTTGCAAAACTCCCGTCGGCATATTTCGCAAGTAGCAATAATCCGGTTCAGGCTAAATTTTAATCCGAATCAGTATGAAATAATTGCGTTCTTGCCGATGTACAGGGTTATTTTTGAGATTTTGCCAAAATTAAGGAGCCGCGGATAAATAAGTGTGACAATTGGGCGCGTCTGGCGGGATGCAATGCAAGGCGGGAGGATGAGTCATAGCGCAAGAGCTATGCGCGGCGGCGAACAACGCCGCAGTGTTCCCGTCAGATGCGGTCCAGGTGTTACAGTTATTTATGAACGGCTCCTAAGGCGCAGTTTTTCCATAAGTTGATTTAAATTCTATTTTTTACGGCTTGCCTGGAAATTTTTAAGTCACCAGGATCATTATCTGGTTGGCAGTTTATGCCAGAATACCAAGCACAGGTGACACATCACTTCGGCATGCCCCCGTACACGAACTGCACAGCCACCAAATTCATCTTTTAATGTTTATCACGGCGTGGATGACTATCAATCAGCGGAACATGTCCAAGCTGCCGGCTGATTTCGTGAATCTGTTGGCTAAAAATGTTATCCAATTACACAGCTCGCTTGGGATGCCATCATATCCTTTTGCATGCATCGCAGCCTCCATAAGTGAATTCGAAAATTTTTTCTAGAGGCCGCCTATTCTGGATATTGTAGACAAATCGAACCGGCGCCGAAAGCCTCTATGCTGGTTACCGCATCTGAATAATCTGTCACCAGAATGGCGCTTGCTACTCAGATAGCTTTACCGGAGAGACAAAGCCAGGGGGTTTAACAGCGAGCACGGAACATTGCAACTGTTCGAGAATAGCTTCTGCCGTATTACCAATGAGCCATCCGGCGATGCCTGTTCGAGCGACCGTTCCCATGACCACCAGATCGGCCTGGAACTCCTTCACCGTTTGCGGTATGACCCTGGAGGGTGCTCCGCGGCGCAAATGGAATTGAGGCCCAAGATGGTCATACGCCTCTGGACCTATCTGGTCTTTGAAATTCCGGCCAAGGCGGTTGAACGCGCGCTCATGACGTGACCGTTCACCTTCTACATAGGCCATACTGGCTTCACGTGGGTTGTCGCTCCATGACTGCACCTTCATCTCGAATGGGGCATCCCAAACATGAACGACATCCAGTGCAGCAAATTTGGATATCGCGAGTGAACTGGACAGTTCAAGAATCTGCCGGTTGAGCGTTTGCTCTGGTGCATCCGGGACATCAGGATTAACATCGACCGCTGCCAGAATGCGCGTGTAATCCGATTGTTCCTCTGAGCGTGTGAGCCATACCGGACAGGGGCAGTTACGCAGCAGTTGCACGTCGTCGCTGCCAAACAGTCGTTCAATGAAATTTGGATTTTCAGCGGGCTTGATCATCAGATCGTAGTTGTCACGTAAAATGGTACGGATCACCTCTATATACGTCTTGCCTACAAGTACGTCCAACTGAATGTCGAGTCGTTCCATATAAGGCTCGATCAGAGATCCCAGCTCTTTTCGGCGTTCGCTTACCATGATTGCCTGCAATTCACCTGGGGTGCGTCCGGCAGGCAGCATCCCGATGTCCGGCGTGATGTCCGGAGTAACATCAATAACCGTCAGACCCGCTTGATTGTTTTCCGCCACTGACACGGCCCGCGCTATCGACGATCCTTGTGCAACGGATGCTTCGGATACGTAGAGAATATTTTTGAACAGTTTCGTCATAATTAACAAAAGGTAGCCCCGGCTCTGCCCGTGGACTATTTAGACTTGATAATCCCAGAGTTCATTGGAAGTCTCCCTGTTTATGAGCCACCAAAAGCTCAATAAATGAGGGATCAACCAATGTAAGCACAGAGTTTGAGCCATACGACATAGCATTGTAAATATCATATAACGCGGATACGAAGTATCGGCATAAAAAATGTGACTTACACCCATTTGCAAATAGTCAATGACGCATCCGGCAACGCAGGTAAACAAACTCCTGGTTGTATATTATCAGAATTTACTCCGCTCATCCTCCGAGACGGACTTGTATCCCCAATCTCTCACCTCTTGAATTATCTGATCTATATCATAGGACGGAACATGAAGCATCTGCAGAGTCATCGCACCTAGACGAAGACTCGCTTCAATCGTTTCCGGGTACGCGTGCATTGCACCGGCGTCAAGCAGGCGGGTACACGTTTCGAGATCCTGCGCCCGCGCAATGACCGGCACCTGGGGACACGTTCTGCACAGATACGAAATTGCGTCTAAAGCTGCAGCGGATTTGTCAACGGTAATCACGACCAGAGAAGCGCGTTCCACATGAACGGAAGTCAATAACCCCGGATCGGAAATATCACCATAGGATACCAGATGGCCATTCGCCCGTCCCTGCGCCACCCGTTTAGGATCGGTGTCGAAAGCCACAAAAGGAATGCCGCTTGCATGCAATAGTACGGCTAATGTGTGGCCTACGCGCCCATAACCTCCGATCACCACCTGTCGTTCCGGGGTATCCAGTAATTCTGGAATAACGGAAGTTTCGGTGGGCGGCACTTTAACCAACCATGCTGCAATAGTGCCATTAAACCGGATAAGAACGGCGCCTGCGATCATCGATAAAAGCACGGATGTTATCGCAATCTGGCCCAGTTGCATGTTAATCACGCCGGAGTCGAGTGCTATCGCAATGAGGGCCAGGCCAAATTCACCGCCCACACTCAACATCAAGCCGGTGCGCCACGCAACCTGGGCGTCGGTGCCGATTCCGCGCACCATTGCGGCGACAGTCAGCGTCTTGATTGCCAGAATGAGAAATGCACCCAATGCAGCCCAATGCAAAACTGGTAGTATCGCCGGATTGAAACGCATGCCGATACCGATAAAGAACAAGCCAAGCAAAACGTCACGGAAAGGGCGTATGCTTGATTCCACTTGGTGGCGGAACTCTGTTTCTCCCAGCATCATACCGGCAAGAAACCCCCCGAACGCCAGCGATAGCCCAAGGCTGTTTGTGGTCCATGCAGCAAGTAATGCAACCAATAACACTGCCAATGTAAACATCTCCATTGATCTGCGTTTGGACACAAGATGAAACAATGGCCGGAGCAACCAGCGTCCGACATAAAACACGAGTGCGAATGCGAGAACAGCTTTCGCAAGCGCCCACCCCAGAGACCCGGCTAACACATATGCCGAGACTGACATGCCCAATATGGGAATGATCACAAGAAAAGGGACGGCGGTCACATCCTGGAAAACGGACATCGCGAGTCCGAGGCGGCCGTGTTGACTGTTTTCCTCATCCTGCTCGGCTAGCAGGCTGGCGATAATGGTAGTGGACGATTGAGCGAAGACGGCGCCAATTACGAACGCTGCGGCGACGGGGAGTCCTATGATCCAAACGATGATCCCAACGAGTAACGTCGTGAATACAACCTGCCCGGTTCCCAATCCCAGAACCTGGTGGCGCAATGCATGCAACTGGGGGAGGGAGAAATTAAGACCTATGGTGAATAACAGGAAGACGATGCCGAACTCAGCGAACACTTCCAGCCCCGGCATTGAGACTGCCGGGCCCATCGTATACGGTCCTAAAACCAGACCCACCAGTAAATACCCCAGGCTGGTCGGGATATGTAGACGTTGAAACGTGACCACGACGGTTATCGCCACGGCCAGAAGCAGGATGATCTGCGCGAGGTACTCCATCATGTTTTAATTTCAGAAAGCATAAAAAAGAGAGAAGAGTAATGCGCTTCCAATGAAAAAAGCAGCACCATTGGCGCTGACACTAGCAATATAATGTATAGGAAAAATAAACGTCATTTTCCTGCAATCCTGGCCGCTTTTCGACCTTTGCAGGACTAACGCCCTGTTTCTGAAGCGCCACTTTATTCCTCCAAAAACTGCCTTAGCACATATTGCAAAATACCGCCGTGTTTTACATATTCAATTTCTATTTTCGAATCCAGGCGGACTGTGGCTTTGAACGTGATTTCCGAGCCGTTTTCTTTTCTTGCGGTTACGGTTAGTTCCTTCCCAGGATGAAGTCCCTCTTCTATTCCGGAAATGGCGATGGTTTCGTGTCCGGACAGGCACAAGCTATCGGCGTTTTCCCCTTCCCTGAAACTCAAGGGCAACACGCCCATTCCTACTAAATTGGACCGGTGGATACGTTCGTACGAGCTGGCAATGACCGCTTTTACGCCTAATAAGCTGGCACCCTTTGCAGCCCAATCGCGTGAAGATCCAGAACCGTATTCGCTGCCAGCCAGCACCACCAGGGGAATATTGCTTTCTTGATATTTCATGGCGGCATCATATACGCTCATCTCCTTGTTTTCTGGGAAATATGTGGTAAAACCGCCCTGTTTTGAGGCGATCTCATTCTTGATGAACACATTGGCAAAGGTACCGCGCATCATCACTTCATGATTGCCTCTGCGCGAACCGTATGAGTTGAACATCGCACGCTCAATACCTTTCGATTTTAGATACTGCCCTGCGGGAGTATCTTCGGCAAAGGATCCTGCGGGAGAAATATGGTCGGTAGTGACCGAATCGCCCAGCTTCATTAGCACCCTGGCATTTTCTATGTTTCGCAAGGGTTCAGGAGTTTCGCTGATGTTCTTGAAAAAAGGGATTTCCTTGATATAGGTGGAATCGTCCCGCCACGCGTAATCCGATCCGCTTGGTGCGGGCAGGCTTCGCCATTGTTCTTCCCCATCAAAAATTACGGCATATTCTTGGGCATAATCCGCCTTGGTGGTGGCACTTTCAATGGCTTGTTGCACTTCCTGTTGGCTCGGCCAAATATCCTTTAAATACACGGGGCGGCCATTTGCATCCTCTGCCAGCGGGTCTTCCATCAAATTGATATCCACCCTGCCAGCAATGGCATAGACTACTACCAGCATGGGCGATGCCAAGAAGTTCATCTGTATCTTGGGATGGATCCTTGCCTCAAAATTGCGATTCCCACTCAAGATCGAAGCGGCCACCAAATCACATGCGTCTATCGCCTTTTCGATATGGGGCGGCAACGGGCCAGAGTTGCCGATACAAGTGGTACAGCCGTAACCCACCACGTGGAATTTCAAGGCTTCAAGATATTGTAACAGGCCTGCGCGTCTTAAATAATTGGTTACAACCTTGGAGCCTGGCGCCAAAGAGGTTTTTACCCACGGTTTTACACCCAGACCTTTTTCTATAGCCTTTTGTGCAATCAGGCCTGCGCCCAACATGACCGAGGGATTAGAGGTATTGGTACAGGAGGTAATGGCAGCCACCACGATCGAGCCATCGCTCAAGGCATATTCCTGATTTCCCTTGCCGATACGTACCGAATGTAGCGCCTTTTCCTCTTTGACTATAACTTCCACATCGTCCGCCATTTTTTGATCTCGCAAGCACTTGCTGAAAAGGGTGCCCGAACCTCCTTCGGCGTACCAGGTTTCACGTTCCTCCAAAGGTACATAATCCCTGTCGTGACTCTCTTTTAAAAGGCTTCCGAACTGATTCTTAAGGTCTTTGACCAATATTTTATCCTGTGGGCGTTTTGGCCCGGCGACCGAGGGTTGCAATGCGGACAGGTCCACCGTCAGCACATCGGAATAGTCCATATTTTCATTGCCCGTTCGCCATAACAAGTTGTTTTTACAATATTGTTCCACCAGGTCGATCTGTTCTTGCTCGCGATTGGTCTGTTTCATATACCCAAGAGTCTGGTCGTCTATCGGAAAGAAAGTGATTGTGCAGCCGAATTCAGGCGACATATTGGCAATGGTTGCACGGTCTGGAACCGACAAATGGTCGAGGCCATCGCCGAACACTTCCACGAAGTCTCCCACGACACCATATGCACGAAGCTGATTTGTAATTTCAAGCACCATATCCGTAGCGGTAATTCCCTCAGGCAGTTTTCCTTTCAATTGCAACCCGATAACTTTCGGACTGGAGAAATAGATAGGCTGCCCCAGTAAAGCCGCTTCGGCCTCGATACCGCCGACCCCCCAGCCCACTACACCGATACCGTTGACCATAGGGGTGTGCGAATCGAGGCCGACCAAGGTGTCGGGATACGCCCAACCGTCTCGGGCAACAATAACTTTTGCCAAATACTCGAGGTTTACCTGGTGACAGATACCCATTCCCGGGGGTACGACCGTAAAATTCTCAAAAGCGTTCTGGGCCCATTTCAACAATTCGTAGCGTTCGCTGTTGCGTTTGTACTCATACGCCACATTTTTTTTATAGGCATAGTCGGTACCGAAGAAATCAACCTGTACGGAATGGTCGATGACCAGATCAACCGGCACTTTGGGGTTTATCTTGGCTCCGTCCTTGCCCTTGCGGATGGCTTCGGAGCGGATAGCGGCAATATCGACCACGGCGGGAACGCCAGTAAAATCTTGCATCAGCACGCGTGCCGGTTTGTAGGGCACGGAGGCATCGCTTCCCTTGGGGTTCCAATTGATCAAGTTTTCGATATGCCCACCGGTTACCAAAAATCCGTCTTGGTTTCGCAAGGCGTTTTCCAATAAAATGCGGATGGAAAAAGGCAGTTTTTTTACCTGTGGATACGTCTCGGCGACTTTTTCCAGACTGATGATGCTGAGTTTCCCGCTTGGCATCGCCAAGGTGCTTTTGAATCTGCTTTTGTCTGTTTTCATATCTTTTGGAATTTTGTTGGGTTTTTGATGGTTTACTAAAATTTGAGCCTACTCCTACTTACTGCAGGTATCAAAATTTTGTTTTGTGGCTTGTGTCAATTACCATGTCCTATTCCTGACCGGTTTTATTACGAAGCTCCAATTTATAGCGGAATCCGTCGCGCTTAAACTATCAACAGGAGGCAAAGTAACTAACTCAGCCTGGTCGATTTATCCATGAATGCGCAGCATCCTATGCACTGTTCCCCCTGATTAATTTATAAGCGGTTAAGGCAGTCAATTTTAGACCGGCATCAACAATTATTACTGGAATATTATTATGAATATACCCAGAATAGTCAGTTTAAAATCGGAAAATTGAATATCCCGGCGCGGGATTACATTACCATTTTTTAATGTATTAACTAAACTATTTTAATTTTGGAGGAGAAATGTCAGGACAGACTTTAAACAATTTGCCATTTATTAGCGAAACGCAAATTGAAGCGGTATTGACGTGGCAGCCGTTAATGGACGTGCTTGAAAATGCAATGATTGATTTTTCTGCTGGGAGAGTTGCTCAACCTGTTAGACAATTTGTGCAAGTGCCGGGGCAAGATAACGCTATGATGGCGGCAATGCCCGCCGCGGGTGAGGCTATGGCGGTCAAAGTTTTTACACTCTATCCACAAAATTCGGGGACGGCCGTACCTACGTTACAAGGCGTCATATTGGTTTTCGATAAAAACAATGGCACGCCACTCGCTGTATTGGACGGCCGCTTGATTACTGAAATGCGCACAGCAGCAGGGTCTGCAGCAGCAGCACGCAAATTAGCCAAAACAAATGATGCTATTGTGACAATTATGGGGAATGGTGTTCAAGCGCATTCCCATGCGAAAGCGCTTGCCAAAATTGCGGACTTCAAAGCGTTTCGGTTATGGTCAAGAAATGAAGCACGGGGACAAGCGCTGGCAGATAAGATTGGTGCAAGGTATTATGCGGATGCCGAGCAGGCAGTGCGAGGTGCTGACATCATCGCATGCACTACCGCCGCAAAAGAACCTATATTAGATGGCGCGTGGTTGAAGGAAGGCGCATTCGTTACTTCTGTCGGATGGAATACAGTTGATGGCCGAGAGCTCAATGATGCAGCAATGGCCAATACCGTTATCGTTGAGTCTCGTGCTGCCGCAAAGGATCAGGCTGGAAATATTCGTGGATCCGGTTGTGAAATATTCGCTGAAATCGGGGAAATCTATGCCGGTACTAAAATCGTACCGGACGGAAATACTATAATTTATGATTCTGTTGGAATGGCAATTATGGATGCCGTTGCAGCAAAACTTGCTTATGACCTGGTTATAAAGTAAATCGGCGCACTTAATTTAATTTCTTGATTTAACCAAACCGGAGAAAACCACCCAGACTCCATGGTTTAATTTAATTTTGTGTAACTACTCACCCCATACTTTATGAGCTTCACCCGCCGATACGATCTGAATAGCGATAAGCGGATTGTATTCTTTCTTGACTTTGAGATATGTGACAGACGAAAAAAAACCCACCGAAGTGGGTTTTTCCAGGACTTTATTGGAAAGGCGTGCGTCAGTTTAACTTCCGGTATTGCCTGTCTTGCCAGCAGAGGCTGCTACAGGATGGAACGATTGTTCAGCTGCCATTTTTTCATGGTAGGCAGCTTTTTCCAGATTTTCAGCCATGGCTACTTCCAGGCTTTGCAGCTTATACGCCACGTGCTGTTTGAAAACTTTAGCATTTCTACCAAAGGAAGCAGAGCGGGGTTTTCTTTTAACTGCTTCAATTTCGTCTTTTATCTTGGCCTGATATTCATCGGCCTGTTGTTTGTATTGTTGAGCTAATGTTAAATGGGCAGCCTGATCGGTAGCAAAAACACTGGTCGGCAATGCAACTAAAACAAAAGCAATTATTGAAGCGATGGTGAGTGTTTGTACTGTTTTCATGATAAAGCCTCCTGCTTTAATAAACTTGTTCATCTTGAAAACAAGTTTAAACATAACAGCGGGTCTTGACTATTGGGGTTACTATTAATCTTGGTTAAGTGAAACCATTAGGTGTTGTTACAGACCCGCGAATCCGGTCCTGGTGCGCATAAGGCTTGTCTTCATTCATACGGGCAAGGCCTGGAACGTGTCAGTTTCGCGCTGCCAAGATGATAAAATTACAATGGACTGTTGCCTTATTCTCCAATAACAGTGTTTGCAGGCATCGCAACAGATTGACGGTACGTGAAAGGTAGAATGCGCGATAACGGCCTGGAGTGTATAGACAAGCCAGATTTATTATTGATTTCAATGCTTGAACACCGGAATGATAACAAAAATCATGCGTTGTCTCAACAATATCCAACTGTATATAAAGGATAAATTTCGATTCTGTCCTATTGATAACAGGGTCATAGCTGGTGCTGTTTCACCATGGCCGACAGCCAGCACCGCCACAATGCCTGAAATTATTAAACTCAGTCACATGCTCTAAAAAAGCGTGAAGCTTTAGTTAAGTAATAAGCGCTATGTTTATGTTTGGGCCGATGGTGTGTACAGTACAGTAAGAATGGATGACCGGTTATGTCTTCTGGTAATTATAGGTTCAGATGAAACGGGACGTAAGGAATTACCGGCCTTATCGGATGGCTATCGTGAATCTGAAGCGAGCTGGACTGAAGTGTTAATGGATTTGAAGCAGCGCGGCCTTAAAGAAGCTCCTGAACCGGCTGCCGGTGACGGCGCTTCGGGATTCCGGAAGGCTGTTGCCAAATGCTGGCCCCAGACCGATCGGCAACGTTGCCGGGTACATAAAACTGCCAATGTAATGGAAAAGCTGCCCAAGGTCATGCAGCCCAAAGTCAAAGAAGCACTGTACAATATCTGGCAGGCGGAAACACGGGAACAAGCGTATGCAGCATTTGATAACTGTATAGAACGTTTCAGCCCGGAATATCCAAAGGCGATGGAATGCCTGGAAAAGGATAAAGACTCCATGCTGGCCTTCTATGACTATCCTGCAGAAAACTGGCAGCACATTAGGACAACCAGTCCGGTCGAATCAGTCTTCGCTACTGTACGGCTGAGAACAGCCAGAACCAGAAACTGTGGAAGCCGGACGACAACCTTGACGATGGCGTTCAAACTGATGGAAGTGGCACAGAAAAAATGGTTTCGTTTGAGGGGCTATAAACCGTTAGCGGATGTTTTGCAGGGCATAAAATCCGTTAACGGCGTTAAACAAAATGGAGGTCAAAAACAGGAGGCCGCTTGATTCTCCATACACCAGATTTGACAATAGCTCCAATAATTCCCTCTATTTCTTTGAGTTTTGCAAGAGGCTGGTAAGATAAGCTTATTTTATTATGTTATATATTCACCGGCCCCATCTTATTTGAATTGAACCAGCACCGCTCGGAGTGCACGCTATGACTCGAATGATCAATTCTTTGATTGCCCTGATTTTAAGTATTGTGCTACTGGTAAGCGGCAATACTTTCCTGACCACTCTATTAGCGATTCGACTGAGTAACGAATCGGTTTCAGCGGACACTATTGGCTGGGTTTTGGTGTGTTATTCCGTCGGTTTTGTACTGGGGACCCTCCACGTTCAGAAGGTCATCGCCAGCGTTGGGCATATTCGGGCGTTTGCGGTATTTGCTGCCATTGCTGCCGTGACCGCCTTGATATATCCGATGGCAGTTTCTATGCTGTTGTGGGCGACTTTACGTATCATGTCTGGTTTCAGCATTGCCGGTGTGTTTGTGGTGATCGAAAGCTGGTTTTCCAGCCGCGCCACCAACGCTAACCGTGGCGCCCTATTTGCCATTTACCAGATCGTTTTTTTTGTGGCTGCTGCTGGCGGCCAGCTGTTCGTCAATATTGGTGATCCCGCGAATTTTATGCCCTTTTCGCTGGCGGCAATATTGCTGGCGTTGGCGTTGGTGCCCCTGTCGCTGACCCGCATGAAAGCTCCGCACATTGAACAGGCCCAGCGCATTTCTGTTGCTACCTTGATCCGCAAATCTTTCAGTGGTGTTACCGGAGCCTTGACTGGTGGCGCATTAATCAGCAGCTTTTATGCACTGGGGCCGGTCTATGCGACGTTGGCAGGGTTGGATGTGGCTCGGACCTCAATCTTCATGGCCAGTGCGGTTGTTACCGCCATGCTGCTGGCTTGGCCGATTGGCCGGCTGTGTGATCGATTCGACCGTCGCCGCTTGATGTTCTGGGTCGCGCTGGCCACTGCCGTCATAGCGGCTGCGATTGGTCTGCTGAACATCACCTACTTGCCGCTATTGACGCTGCTTACGGCTTTGTTTATTGGATTGTCTGCCACACTTTATCCAACGGCGGTGGCTATCACCAATGACCGCACAGACGCAACTCGCATTGTGGCCGCCAGTGCGACCCTGCTGCTCACCTATGGCATCGGCAGTGTGATCGGCCCTATCGTGATGGCCCAACTGATCAATTTACTGGGCCCCGAAGGACTATTCTTGGGTAATGCCGGATTTCTGCTGCTACTCGCAGTAATCACCGGTTATCACATTAGCCATACAAAAGATGTGCCGATCGAAGAGCAGGAACATTTTGTTCCCACCATGCCTGAAACTTCGCCGGTACTGACTAAGCTTGATCCGCGTAACGACCAATTTCAAGCATCGCCCGAGGCCATGGAAATGGAAGAAGAACAAAAACGTACACACAAGGGTTAGTTAGCCGGTCCTGAGAAAGGACATTTTGAAAAATCTTCTGCGCAATAATTTCAGCCAGGGGTTATTTATCTTACCTGCACACTTTTTCTTCAGAAATTTCCGGGGGCGAGAACAAAATAGCTTACTGGCAATTTCGGTATGAAAAAATATGCAGGTATTAAATTGCAATTATTGTTTTGTACCACTGTACTGAAATTTTTAGGTTGAAACTTTTTCAGGAGCGACTAACTATGTTGATCCAAGGATTTGTGGTTGTCCACGCCCTGGCCGTAATCGTGTTTTCGACGCGTATACTGTTGCGCGATGACCTTTCATCGGCAGCCCGACTGGCGTGGTTCATGGTCATGCTGTTCGTGCCATACGCTGGCGTTCTAGTCTATTTACTGTTTGGAGAAATCAGTCTCGGGCGAACGGTACACAGGCGACATGACCAGATTTTTTCAAAGCTTCGCTTATTGGCCGGAGCCGCTATGGGCAGTTGTGACAAAAATCTGGCTGGAAATGTCGAGACTGAATATCAAACTGCTTTTCGAGCCGCATCGGTTGACGGCTTTGGGACGACCGTCGGAAATAGAGCCGAGTTATTGCCTGACGCCGCAACTGCTCGTTCTCGATTGGTCGAAGACATCGACAATGCGACAGAGAGCGTCCAGTGTTTGTATTACATCTGGCTGGATGACAATACAGGCAGGAATGTTGCTAACGCGCTCGTCCGGGCTGCCAAGCGTGATGTTGCCGTTCATGCAATGGTTGACGGACTTGGTTCCCGAAAGTTTGTTCGGTCAAAGTATTGGCGAGAGATGCGGGATGCAGGTGTGAAGTTGTCTGTCGCGCTGCCGATGAAATGGGTCGTTGATACGATTCTGTTCAGCCGACTGGATCTGCGGAACCATCGAAAGATCACGGTTATCGACAGCTGCATCACTTGGTGCGGAAGTCAGAACTGTGCTGATCCCGAGTTTCGAGTTAAAGCGAAGTACGCGCCGTGGGTAGACATCATGTTGCGGCTGGAAGGGCCAGTCGTTGCGCAGAACCAATTGCTGTTCACATCGGATTGGTTGCTAAATAGCGGTGAGGAAATCCCTGAGTCCATTGAGATGAAGGCGAAAGAATTCGAGGGGGGGTTTCCAGCTCAGCTTTTCGCTGACGGCCCGACCGATCGTCGTGGAGCGACACCTCAATTGTTCGCCACGCTGTTGGCTTTGGCCAGGAAAGAAGTTGTCATCTCGACACCGTATTTCGTTCCTAATCCAACCGTTCTTGATGCGATTTGTGCCGCTGCCATTCGTGGAGTAGACGTGATGATGATTTTTCCTAAACGCAACGACTCATGGATCGTCGCAGCTGCCAGTCACGGCTACTACCGCCAACTATTGGAACACAGCGTGAAGATATTTGAGTTTCGTGACGGCTTGCTCCATTCTAAAACATTTACAATTGATCGCGCACTGTCATTGATTGGAACAACTAATCTTGATCTGCGCAGTTTCGATCTGAACTATGAGAATGACATTCTATTACGTGACGACGAAATGACACAGCTTATTTACGATCGACAACAGCAGTATATTACTCAGTCTGATTCGGTGACGCTGGATGATGTTCGCGCATGGTCTTACTCGCGCCGCATTTGGAACAATGTCATCGCCACCGTCGGCCCGATTCTGTAGAAGGACGCAGAGCACGTTAAGGCACTGCGCTGGCACAGCGATTCCTCAAAAATCTTGAGGCCGTCCAGCGGCCTTTAAGGCATTGGATTCCTCGGATAAAGCCAGGTTAGTACCGGCAGCACGATCCATGTTATCCTAAAGACGCTGATCGCAGACACCCCCGGTCAGGCTTGGCGGCAAGGCGGTGAAGAGTTTCAGGACTGCCAATCAACAAACAAAATTTACCACCTGTCAACACCCAGAAGTCTTCAATAAACTGGATCGTCTGGCGCCTTTTCCGCTTTCAGATTTTGATAGCGTTCAACAAAATCATTTTGCTGCAATGCAGCTAAGCCACCTTTGCGATAACGCTTACTAAGTTAAACCAAATTTTCATTCACGATTAGTATATTTGTTCATCACAGACTCCTGCCGAGCGTTGAAGTTTTGGATCGTTTCTGCAATACAACTTGTCTCGATAATTGACTGCGGCGCCGTCCGGGTTGCGGATCATCAAACGTGGCACGGATGCTGTTTTGAACAGCCGCTCGAACATGTTCCACGCCAACATCGATTACCACGGTGTTTGACAACCCAGGCAGCTTTCAGTACATTCACTGCTCATGGAAAAAACGGCTTATTTTTCCTGTATACGTGTCCGGATTGCGCCTTGATGATCGCCCTCATTTTTAATGACGTCTCGTATACGCCAGAATTCTGGCGTGTCACTTTTATTAACCAGTAGCATGAGCGCGTTGCTAGTGCTCTATCCATATGATATTACCGGGTTCAGTGCGCTTGTCAGTGTACATGGCAAGGCGTACCTTGCAGGCAATGGCCATTCTATTGTCAAAAGGCGCAACGCAGACCATGGACGCTGACAAGCTCACCCACACGGCGTTACCGTGGTGCTCTGCAACTGCGTTACAGTACTTGAAAAGGGAGCAACCCTTTCCTGCGTGCTGCGCCTTGTTGCATAACACCACGATAACGCTGTACCAGGCAATATCATATGGATAGAGCACTAGTTGAAATCGGCTTGATTGTCGCCGGCAATATCGATGAAATAGATCGTGTGTCGGTAACTGAAGCGGCCGATCAGCTGCACGCTTACCTTCAGCAAACGCATCCCGATATTCATTTTCAAATTATTCGCCTGGATCTGCCTGAAGTGGCCTCAGAATCGCGGGCACAACCGAGCGTCCTGCTGCAACATGCTGCCGATCAACGGGATCTGAGACATCTGGATTTTGTCTTGTTAGTCACAGCCGCAGATCTAGAAAGCTTTTACTCACCGCGGTGTTTGGCTGCGCTCAGCCGCCCCTTGGACGCCGCCGTTGTTTCGTTATCCCTGATTGATCCGCGGGCTGTTGGGGAATCGCGCAGCCGCGATCAACGCATTCAGCAGGTTTCTCATCGTTTAAGTCGTTTACTGTTGCACGCCATGGGTCACTTGACCGGTTTGGCCCGAAGCGGTCGCAGCAACAACCTTATGCGGCGTCCCGTCGAGGTGAACGAGCTGGAGTCGATGGAAGAACTGGATGCCTGGCAAGTTCAACGGCAGCATGATTCGCTGGTCGAAGTCGCCGATCAGCGACTGGAAGAGTCTCCGCAAAAAAGCCATAATGCCATGATGTTCACGCTTCGCGCTGCGTGGATCAATCGCTTCGAGATCGTTCAGGCAATCATAGCTGCGAAACCATGGGAATTTCCACGGCGGTTGAGTGGACTGACTCTAGCATCCGTTTCGACGCTGGCAATCCTGTTCATGTCCGCCGAATCCTGGGATCTGGCACTTTCGCAAGATTTTGGTCAGATCGTTTTCACGGCCGTTTTGGCTTGCCTGGTTACTACCGTCTATGTCATCGTACGCCAGCAACTGATTTCCGATGGGCGCCGACAGCGAAGTGAGCAAATGGTTGTTGCCAATAGTTCTGCGTCGGGGATTGTTTTGCTGGGAATGTCGATAACGTGGCTATCGCTGGGACTACTTGGCATTTTGATAGGTTATCTGCTGTTCGATGCCGACTTGATCGCAACGTGGGCAAGCAGCACGCAATCATCCGCCGACACCGTGGGATGGGGTGAGCGGCTGCAAATGAGTGTTTTCAGCGCCTCACTGGGCCTGATAATTGGGGCTTTGGGGGCAAGCTTCGAGTCACAGCATTATTTTCGTCATGTGATCTTTGTCGACGAAGAAATTTAACCTTCGCTGCAAACGCCGAAATCTTTTTGAATGAAACCATTAATCGCTGATTCGGTACTTATGTAATCATATGCTGTATTTTTACAGTTATTATCAAGACCCCTTCACTATGAATCACGGGGCGAAACAACGCTTTCATTTTGTACGGTATGATTCAGTTGCCGCAAAATGCATAGCGGATCAGGCGACTGGGTAACAGGCCTGCCGATGACAAGATAGTCGGCACCGTTTTTTACCGCTGCAGACGGTGTCGTTACACGTTTCTGATCACCATGATTGTCGTTTTCCAAACGTATGCCGGGTGTGACCAGTTTGAAGTTTGAATTGACGTGTTGCCTTAAACCGGCGGTTTCCAGTGCAGAGCACACCACGCCGTCAAGGCCGCAATTTTCTGTCAGTATGGCAAGGCGCCGCACAACCTGCTCCGGTTCTTCATGCAGCCCGATATCATCCAGATCGTCTGGGCCCATGCTGGTAAGCAATGTTACTGCAATCAGCTTGGCCGCGCCCGGTGGAACCGCTTCGCGTGCGGCAAGTAACATTTTTTTGCCGCCGAGTGCGTGTACGTTCATCATCCAGACTCCCATGTTGGCGGCCGCTTTGCAGGCGCCGGCAACAGTATTGGGAATATCGTGAAATTTCAAGTCAAGAAAGATATCAAATCCATCGCGTATCAGCTGTTCAACCAAGCTGGGTCCTGTTGCAGTAAACAGCTCCTTGCCGATTTTTAAACGGCATAATTGCGGATCAAGCTGTGCGGCTAAATTAAGCGCTTGTTTAGCGTTGTTGAAATCCAAAGCGACGATAATACGCGGTTCGTTCATGACTAAGGGCAAGAATAAAGAAATAGCGCCATTATAAGATACAGGCGCGGCGAATAGAAAATGAAGGCAGAACCGGGTGTAACAGACAAATTCAGATAAAATACTCAGGTAGCGACAATAACACGCAATGCATCCAGTCTGGTGTGTGCAGCATCCAATGCCCGTGTTATATTTTTCAATTGCTGTTCGAAAAATAGAATTTCTTCATCACGTATACTGGGATTGATTTCTCGCAATGCTTTCAGTCTCTCAATTTCTGAAGCGATGCTTGTCTGAAGTTGCTCTCTGTTTTGCCGGATGATGTGTGGAATTTGTATTTGAACAAGCTTCTCACTGGCGGCGGCCATCTCCTTGACGGCTTCTTTTTTCAGGTCGATAACATGCCTGGCCACATGCGGCGATATCGGGGAAAGGTTTTGATTGATACTGTCATGATCCAGCGTTGAATAATCAGAACGGCCATGCTCATCGATGATCGTGCGCGCCATGATTGAGGGCATGCGGTTACGATAGCCGGCCGCAGAAATCTCTGCAGTAATGTCGAGAACGAACAGGCATTCGAGAAACAGTGTGCCGGGCCGGGCGTCGCGATGTGAAAAGCCTGATACGGTGGCATTACCGGTTTCGTTATCCAGTACACGCTCCATCGCGTGGATGACCATGGGGTGTTCCCAGGTCAGAAATTGCATGTCCTCGTTAGCAAGCGCTGTATTTCTATTGTAGGTGATAACCAGCCCTTCGTCGGGCAACCCGGGAAACGATGCGGTCATATGCGTACCGGGTTCTATGCGATAGCAGTCTGCACGATGTGCCTCTGTATGTATACCGAAACAATCGAAAGCCGAGTCCATATAGTGTTGTACGTTGTTGTCTGCATCGCGAGAAACAGCGACGGTATAGAGCTGTTTGGCAATTTGTGGGCGGAATGAATTATATTCCAGTAACCGGTCACGCCCGCGGTTAAGCGCTTCACTCAGCATCTGACTGGCCTTTCGGGTACGCTCGGCCAAACTTGCAAAAAAGATTGATTCAGGCTCTCGCTGATGCATTGCCAGTATCAACTCGTGTTTAAACTGCTGGTATACGGCCAGTCCTGCGGGGCAGTTTTTTTTAAGCGCATTCAGACCTTGGTGCAACCAGTTCAGCATAATCGTCTGCGCACTGTTTTGCAGACAAGGCACATGAATTTTAATTGTGTCCGTTTGACCAATGCGGTCCAGTCGGCCAATGCGCTGTTCCAGCAAATCAGGGTTGAACGGCAGGTCAAATAAAACCAGATGGCGGGCAAACTGGAAGTTGCGTCCTTCGCTGCCAATCTCAGAACAGATCAGAACCTGACTGCCTGCATCTGTATCGGCAAAAAAAGCAGCCGCGCGATCGCGCTCAAGCAGCGACATTTGCTCATGAAAAACAGGTATATGCCGGCTTGTCATCATCTTCAGCGCATGCGCCAAATCGCACGCGGTTTGTGCGTTGGCTGTAATTACCAGGATTTTTTCGGGCTTGAGCTGCAACATGGTTTGGTGCAGCCAGTCGATGCGCGGGTCAATTTCAGTCCAGTCCGGACTGTTTTTATCGGCACCGGCCTGATAAAGCAGTTCAGGGTACAGTAACAATTGCGGCTCCGACAGCGGCGTCGTTTCGAAAATCTTTAAACAATCGTCATAATAATCGGGTAACGGCAACGGTGTAACCACCAGTTTTCTTGCTGGAAAGCCTTTGACCGTAGCGCGTGTATTACGAAACAGTATACGTCCTGTACCGTGACGGTCAAGCAGTATGTTCGCAAGTGCGTGACGCGCCTGTGTGCATATCTCGGGTTCAGTTTCTGGTTTTTCCAAACAGGCGAGCAGTGCTTGTGTTTGCGGCGTATTTTCGGTCGATAATACGATGCGCCTGAGGTCATCGCTTGGTTTCTGGCCATCGAGGAGTTCCTCAATGACATCGGCAACCGGTTCAAATTGCTGCTCTTCAATGACAAAGCGGTGAAAATCTGAAAAACGATCCGGGTCAAGCAGCCGCAGGCGGACGAAATGGCTTGCTTTCCCCAGCTGTTCGGGCGTCGCGGTTAGCAACAGCAAGCCACGCGTGCGTGCGGCCAATTGTTCGATTGTCTGATATGCCGGACTGGATTCGGTTTCTGACCACGTCAGATGATGCGCTTCGTCTACAACCACCAGGTCCCAGTCACCTTTCAACGCTGCCTGAACATGTTTTTTATCGCGGCAAAGAAAATCCACTCCGCACAAAACCAGTTGTTCGCTGTGAAAAGGATTGTCGCTGATATTGCTTTCTTCAAGTGCGGCAAAACGTTCTTGGTCGAACAGACTGAAATGCAGATTAAAACGGCGCAGCATTTCTACCAGCCACTGATGTGTCAGCGTTTCCGGAACCACGATCAAAATACGTTCGGCACGGCCGGCTAAATGTTGCTGGTGCATAATCATACCAGCTTCAATTGTCTTACCCAGCCCGACTTCATCAGCCAGTAAAACACGGGGTGCGTACCGGCGGCCAACTTCATAGGCAATATAGAGTTGATGTGGAATCAAACTGGTGCGTCCGCCCAGCAAGCCGTACAAAGAGGAATTTGCAAGTTGATTGCGTTGCAGCCAGGTTTGGTGCCGCAGCCTGAACCATTTGTCCGGATCAAGATGCAGGTTGAACAATCTGTCAATTGGTTTGTTGAATTGCAGATGATGCGCCAGCAGGTGTTCAGGGAGCGTGACGGCGTTGCCAGTCTGGTCTTTACCTGAGTAAATGAACAGATCATTCTTTTCCTGGACTGATAAAACCTGGATGACGATGCCCTCATGGCTGGCGACTGTATCGCCGGCACCAAAGGTCACGCGTGTGAGCGGAGCGGATTGACGCGCATAGGTACGGGTTTCACCTGTTGCCAGGAAAGCGATACTGACAGC
Source organism: Nitrosomonas sp. Nm51 (assembly GCF_900111165.1). Lineage (GTDB taxonomy): Bacteria > Pseudomonadota > Gammaproteobacteria > Burkholderiales > Nitrosomonadaceae > Nitrosomonas. The sequence continues at coordinate 76,867 of NZ_FOGH01000003.1, read as the reverse complement.
GCGTTCTTCAACCGATTGCACAACGCCAAGACCCAGTTGCAAGTCGGCATCGCAAATCCAGCGTTGACCCGGTTTAAAGTTATTCATGTATCTGTTTTTTGTACCTGAGATGTAATAAATAAGCGTAGAAAAAAACAGTATAAAAGTTTCACTATACTTTTTTCCGGCAAAAAAGCGATATGTTTGGGATTATTCGCGGAGTGGCTTTTTTGCCAGTTTTCGTTGCAACGTGCGGCGATGCATGTTCAGCATCCGTGCTGTAACCGAAATATTGTAATCATTCTCGGCCAGAATACGGTGAATATATTCCCATTCAAGTCTGCCTACGGATAATGGGTTGGCACTGATAGGTATATCAGTTTCACCGCCGACGCGTTCGAATGCGCTCATAATTTCATCTGCATCAACGGGCTTGGCCAGATAATGCGTGGCGCCAAGCTTTATAGCCTCTACAGCTGTGGCGATACTGGCATAGCCTGTCAGCATGACTATTCTGGTGCCGGGATCCAGTTCTTTTAATTTTTCCACGAGTACTAGTCCCGATTCATTGGATAATTTGAGATCCACGATAGCATATTCCGGGACAATCGTTTCGGCAAAGCGCATTGCGGCTTCGATATTATGTGTGGTGTGCACATTAAATCCCCGTTTGGTCATGGCTTTTGCCAGCACATCCGAAAATATTTCGTCGTCATCGACAATGAGCAAATCGGGCTGTTCCCCGGTGTCAGCAGATTCTGTTAAATTCATGCCTCTGATTCAATTAATGGCAGGGTAACCTGAGTGCATGCGCCCCGGCTTTCAAGGTTGAATAAATGAACGCTGCCGCCCAAACGTTCAATATTTGCATTGGCCAGAAACAAGCCAATACCGAATCCCTGTTCGGGCGTTTTTGTGGTGAAAAAAGCTTCACCGGCACGATGTGTGGCCTCATCCGATAATCCTTCACCATCGTCAATAATTTCCAGATGCAGATTTGTCTCGTCCCAGCGGCTCTTAATCTCGATTTGTTTTGATGATGCATCGGCGGCATTATTCAATAAATTCAGCAGCGATTGGCTGACAAGCTGATTGTCCATAATTTTCGGCGCGGGTAATGGGCCGTCGCTATGATAGCTGAATTTTACAGTCGGCCGTATCAGTTTCCATTTTTCAAGCAATGAACTCAGAAATTCATCAACGGGCAGCTGGCTGCCGCCTTCGACGCGTGCCTGCCCTGCCTTTGCAAGAAGCCGTGTCAGTGTTTCCTTGCAGTGGGTGATTTGATCGCGCAGAATACGAATATTGCTTTGAAATTCACTGTCGTCTGTATTTTCTTTCTGTAACTCTCCGGTGATGACAGCCATAGTTGAAAGCGGAGTGCCTAGTTCGTGGGCGGCACCTGCCGCTAATGTTCCCAGCGCTACGATTTGTTCATTGCGCAGCACCTGTTCCCTGGCAAGGGCGAGATCATGGTCTCGATCCCGTATGGATATGCTCATTTTAACAACGAACCAGGCAATAATAACAGTGCTCAGCACAAATGCCAGCCACATGCCGGATACATGCAAATTAAATTCGATCAGATGCTTGCTGTGATCATGCGGAAGCGGAATATAATTAAACAACAGTATCGTATAGCAACCGATGGTGATAATGGCCATCACCCAGGTATATCGCCAGGGAAGCGTGGCGGCTGCAATGGTAAGTGGCAAAAGATACAGTGAAATAAAAGGATTGGTTGAGCCGCCGCTGAAATATAATAGTGCGCTCAGCGCAAACACGTCGATCAGCAATTGTGCAAAAAACTCCAGATTTGATACCGGCCATTTTCGATACAGCCGTATCCATGTCAATAAATTGAGTGTTGTCAGCAATATGACAACAATAATCATCCCAGTCCACGGAATGTCAAGATCGATAATGATATACACCAGGCTGAATGTCAGGCATTGTGCGAGAATCGCGATATTCCTGAGCATAAACAGCCTTTGCAAGTTCTTGTTGAGCGGAGATTTGTTAAGATCGTTAAACATAGTGCTTTTGCTGTACTAGTCTGTGCGGCCGTTTTTCGTTGATTTAAAAAAATATATTACATTAGTTTAAATGGATACTCATGACCATGTGACATTTTGCCGCAGCCAAGTTTATCGTTGGCCTGGATATTGCACCAGTTGCTGGAATTCAGACGCTGAGCAGTGTTGAATTGAGCGTGCCCGCGGCCACAGGTACAGTTATTCTGCGGCATAGGAGGCATACGCGCTCAATTCAGGACGGGGCAAGTTAGAAACCGGCAGGTGGCCCGTGAGTACAAACCATGCTTTCGTTAGAATCCATGAAAACCGATAGACACAATAATTACAAATCAAAATCCAGCGTATTGACGCAATATCCAGGATGACCATGCGACATGCGTTTTAGTAACAGGTAGATACACCATGCATGAATCCGTAACCAGTTGGCGTGAAATCATTCTTATGGCTTTGTTGGCCATGATTGCCGGTGTTGTGGCCAGTTATGCCTCGCTGGGATTTTTATGGGCAATCGATAATCTGCACATACTGTTTTTGGGCGCAACAGGCGGTATGCTTTATAAACATCTGGAAACAATTTCCAATTGGCACTTATTTTTTCTGCCAGTCGCCGGTGCGGTTGTCGTACGATTGGTCGTCCGCTATGGCATGCCAAAGCAGCTGAATGAGGGTCCGGCAGACGTCATCGAAGCAGCGCGGCTTGGAAAAGGTGATTTATCGTTCAAAGCAGGTGTGAGCAGTGCGGTAGCAACTATTGTGTCGATTGGCAGCGGGGCATCAGTCGGGCGATACGGGCCGGCGGTACATCTGGGAGCATCGATAGGGTCGTGGCTGGGGCAGGTATTTAAGCTCACGGCAGAGCGTAAAAAAAATCTGCTGGCATGCGGCGTGGCGGGCGCCATTTCGGCTTCTTTCTCTGCGCCACTGGCTGGTGTGGTTTTTGCGCATGAGGTCGTACTGGGCCGGTTTGGCAGCAGGTCTGTCATGCCCATCGCGATTTCGTCTGTGGCAGCCACGGCGATTGTCAAAATGCATGCGCTTGATAACATGCTTTTTATTTTGCCCGACCTGCCTGTGTTTGCAAACTGGGAATATTTTTTGTTTGCACTGGTCGGCGTCGCTGGCGGAGCGCTGGCCGTTATCTATATGGCAATGATGTCCCGCTTTAGTCATGTTGCTCAACAGTTGCCGGGCTCTGCCATGATTAAATCATTAATAGGCGGCGTGCTGCTCGGCGGCATTGTGGTTGTTTTTCCACAGACATTCGGACTGGGCGAACAAGTGATTCGCGATGTGCTGCATTCTGAGATGGCCATCGGTTTTTTAACGATGCTGTTACTGGCGAAGCTGCTGGCGACATCAATAAGCTTCGCTGCGGGTTTTTCAGGAGGCATATTCGGGCCTGCACTGTTTCTCGGCGCGGTGATGGGTGCAATGTGCGGAACTGGTGTTCAGATATTGATCAATATGGATGTATCACCAGCCATTTATGGGGTTGTCGGTATGGGAGCCGTTGTCAGCCGCGTAATCGGCGCACCGATTGCAACAATTTTAATCGTTTTTGAAATGACGGGCAGTTATCTGCTGATGACGGCGGTTATGGTGTCGGTCGCTACCGGAGGCACTGTAACCAGAGAGCTGTTTAACCGGTCTTATTTTTATCACCAATTACGTTCTCGCGGCGTAGAGCCGGAAACTTCTCAGATACAGCAAAGTCTGACTGAATTGCCTGTAAACACGTTAATGCTAAAACAGCCATTTGCATTGACCGCGGATATGACGCTGAAAACAGCGCGTCATGTGATGATGCCATTTACACCGTCGGTTGAAACAGCCTATGTTGTTGATCAACAAGGCTTGTTAAAGGGGCAAATCAATCCGGCGATGCTGATTCTGATTGACAGGGATGACGAAACAACTTTGAATCAGCAAATTGGCTGCATGCTTGTAACGCCGCCAGAGATTTTAACGAACGAGATGAATGCCTATCAGGCATATGTACAATTGAAAGATTGCAAGCATGCAACCGTTCCAGTGATAGACGGTCAGACACGGCAGTTTCTGGGTATTGTGTATGTCGGAGAATTAATGCATGCTTGTCTGCAGGCATTCGACAAATTCCGTGCGGCGGAACGTTAGCAGATGCATGGCAACAGCCCGTATTTTCGGTTAGAATTCAATACCCGTTTATTTATGCTGGATTTGCCAGCATAAACTATTTGATACCAATTTATGATTCTAATTCTAGTTCCCAATACCCGGCCGGAGAGCCAAGAATATAAACAGCTGTTAGCCCATCTTGCCAATCTTCCCGGTATTTCAGCGCGCGTGCATACCGAAGTAGGTATCGAGCAAACGTTGACAGAGCTGTATTTGATCGGAAACACCAAGGCGCTGTCAACCGAAGAAATCAGCAATCTTCCCTGCGTGGAACGTGTGGTACGTGTGTCAGAAGAATACCGCGTGCTCGGGCGGCATCAGAATGACAATCGCTCCAGCAGTTTTGAATATAACGGTGTACTTTTCAGCCAGGATACATTAAATGTTTTTGCGGGTTTGTGCGCTGTTGACACGCTCGAGCATGCGGAAATCATGATGAAAGCACTGCAGGCGGAAGGACAGGTATGCACCCGGATGGGAGCTTACAAGCCAAGAACCAGCCCCTATTCCTTTCAAGGGCACGGAAAGAGCTGTCTACCCTATGTGTTTGATCTGGCAGGTAAGTATGACATAAAAGTCATCGCAATGGAGATTACGCACGAAGCGCATCTGGAAGAAATACGCACTGCGCTACACCAAACCGGTAATGCAACAGGCGTTATGTTGCAGATTGGCACCCGCAATACCCAGAATTTTGAATTACTGAAAATAGTCGGGCGGCAGCAAGTTTTTCCAGTCTTGATTAAACGCGGATTTGGCATTACGCTGGACGAATCCTTAAATGCTGCGGAATATCTGGCTTCTGAAGGTAATCGCAAGGTGATATTCGGTTTGCGGGGCATGAAAACGAATATGGGGGATCCGCACCGCAATTTTGTCGATTTTGCACATGTACCGGTTGTAAAACGGTTGACACGGATGCCGGTCTGCATTGACCCATCCCATTCAGTGGGTACCCGGGCCGGTTCGCCGGACGGCATACTCGATATCATGCATATAACAGCGCAAGGAATTATCGCGGGCGCCAACATGGTTCTGGTGGATTTTCATCCGGTACCAAGCAAAGCACTGGTTGATGGACCGCAGGCATTGTTGATGAAGGAGTTGCCACAATACCTTGAAGATATTCAGATAGCACGTGATGCTTACTTGAAGCGGGTCGAACTGGTTAAACGTTACGGCCAGGAACAGGATTAAAATCAGTTTATCGATTGATGTATTTTTACGCATCTTTTCATGGAGAAAAATGAAATGATCAGAGTATTACTCTCAAATCCCAGAGGTTTCTGTGCAGGAGTCGACCGTGCAATTGGGATTGTGGAGCGCGCACTATCGATGCATGGTGCGCCGATTTATGTGCGTCATGAAGTCGTGCACAACCGTTTTGTTGTAGAAGACTTGGAAAGAAAGGGCGCTGTTTTTGTCGAAACGCTGGATGAAGTGCCAAAAGACAGTATTTTGATTTTCAGCGCCCACGGTGTCTCTCATGCGGTTCGCAGGGAAGCGGCGGAAAGAGAGCTTCAGGTATTCGATGCAACGTGCCCACTGGTAACAAAAGTACATGTGGAAGTGGCCAAGATGCGTAAGGAAGGCAAGGAAATTATCATGATTGGACATCAGGGACATCCTGAGGTCGAAGGGACAATGGGACAGGCAGAAGGCGCGGACAAAGGCATGTATCTTGTCGAAACTGAAGGTGATGTTGAAAATCTTCAGGTCAAAGATGAATCGAATTTGGCTTATGTTACACAGACGACGTTATCTGTCGATGATGCGGCCCGGGTTGTAGATGCCTTGAAAAGACGTTTTCCACTGATTACCGGCCCCAAGAAAGACGATATCTGCTATGCCACGCAGAATCGGCAGGATGCGGTAAAAAAAATGGTGAAACAGTGCGACCTGGTTATTGTGGTCGGCTCCCCTAATAGCTCTAATTCCAATCGGTTATGTGAAGTTGCGCGTAATGCCAGCGTCGAGGCTTATATGGTGGACAATGCCCAGCAGCTAACAGATAACTGGTTTGTAAACAAACATCAGATCGGCATTACCGCAGGTGCGTCCGCACCGGAAATACTGGTTCAACAGGTGATAGCACGTATTAGGCAAATTGGTGCAGAACAAACCGGTGAAGAAGTTTCAGTAGAAGAATTAGGCGGCGTGGTCGAATCCGTAGTGTTCCCGCTGCCAAGAGCGTGAAATTTATAACGACCCTTTCAAATTGGGGTGCTCTTATCTGATAGACGAATGAAATCACCAGCACTTTCTTCCAACATTATATAAGCTGCATCGCGCATAAACAAAATTCCGATTCGCTCTCTGTTTGGCAGAGTATATTTTCAACCCGGTGTTTGGCTTAACCCGGTGTTTGGCTTGAGTAATAACTTGTATTGGTATATTCACCAGTCTAACAGGGCGTTGAAAAACTATCTGGGCTACTGCTGCAGCGTTAAAAACAGGCTGAAAAATGTACATCTATGCGCATTTATTATATAAACGCCGATTTTTACCCGGTACACCCTGCCCCGCCCTCCGGGTGAGCATGATGGCTGTCCGCTGCGTTTTGCTTGCGTCGCCTGCCTCGAAAACGTTTTTCATCAACCTGCAGGTAAAAAACTGTTCAATAATTCCAGTCTTGAGACCTCTACCTTGATCAACATGCACAACATTATCTGCATTATCTGCAGCCCGACCGCTCAAGCAATTCGAAACCTGTATCATTGCCTGCCGGCGGTCTGTGGGTGAGCTTGTCAGCGCCCATGGTCTGTGTTGCGCCTTTTGCAATAGAATAGGCTATTGCCTGCAAGGCACGCCTTGCCATGTACACTGACAAGCTCACTGAACCCGGCAATATCATATTGATAGAGCACTAGAACACATTGAACGCCAAACTTAACTAACAATAACAATCCATGAAAATTTTCTCTGCTACGGGTCTCTTTGCTGTCGTCAGTCACTGGTTCAATGCAAACATAATATCGCTTGGACGGGAGATGCGGCTGTCTTACATGCCGCCGTTGATGGTCTATGTTGCCGCAGGTATTTCGGGATTAACAGGTATAGTTGGAACGTTTTATGTTAAGGAAAAACTTGGATTATCCGCGGAATTTCTGGCCATGCTTGGTTTCTGGATGATGCTGCCATGGGCGTTAAAAATGCCGCTTGGTCACCTGGTTGATCTGATGTGGCGCTGGAAAAGCCTTCTGGTCTATCTCGGAGCCAGCTTGATCATGCTAAGCCTGGGCATCATGATCGGTCTGCTCGGACATACGGAATTCATGGCGTCAATGGCTTCTATCGAAACCTGGTATGTTGTCTCCGCGCTGCTTGCACCGATTGGTTACGTCTTGCAGGATGTTGTCGCCGATGCGATGACTGTGGAAGCCGTGCCGCGTGTTGATGAAAACGGAACCAAACTGGACGCTCAGACGCGCAAGTTGATGCATGTCACGATGCAGACGTTAGGCCGGGTGGCCATTATTGGCGGCGGTATTCTGGTATCGGTGGTGAATGTCTTCTTGCTGCGCGATGCCGCCACGTTACCAGAAGATGAAAAAGAGGCGGTATATTTGCTGGTATACCAGCTTGCGCTCATCATTCCCATGGTATCGGTTCTGGGGGTGATGCTGGCATCATGGCTGCGCAGGCGCAATATCCAGCAATTAGTATCCCAGGGTTACAGCAGGCTGGAATCGGCCAGACTGCTGGCAATTCATACTGAACCACCGCCGGTAAACTGGTGGATTCTGGGTGGCGGTCTGTTTTTTACCCTTACTTCGCTGGCAGTGGGTTTGAGTCGTATGCCGGGGGCGGAAGAAGTGATTTTCCTGATATCCATGTCGATTGTTCTGTTTTTAATGTGGCGGTTGACGAATGAGCTTGAACCTGAGGCGCGTCATGTTCTTGTGGGAACTGCATTTCTGGTGTTTATTTTCCGCGCCATTCCGGGACCGGGTGCCGGTTCAACCTGGTGGATGATCGATGAACTGGGCTTTGATCAACAGTTTCTTGCTGTGCTATCACTGGTTGGAGCCACCCTGACGCTATTCGGCATGTTCATTTTTCGGCGTTTTATGGCAGAACGTTCTATCGCCTATATTATTGGTTTTCTGACGATCGCCGGTACTTTTTTATCGCTGCCGATTATCGGCATGTATTTTGGTCTGCATGAATGGACTGCCGCATTGACGGGTGGTGTCGTGGATGCGCGTTTTATCGCGCTGATCGATACGGCGCTGGAATCTCCGCTGGGGCAGATCGCCATGATACCGATGCTGGCATGGATTGCGAATTCCGCGCCGGACAAACTCAAAGCAACGTTCTTTGCGGTAATGGCGTCGTTTACCAACCTGGCACTGTCCGCTTCACAGCTGGGCACCAAATATCTGAATCAGATTTACGAAGTAACGCGTGAGGTGAAGGACACAATTACCGGTGAAATCGTCATACCAGCAGACTATAGCGAACTGGGTCACTTGCTGATAACGGTAACCATCATTGGTCTGGTGTTGCCGGTCGCATCCATTGTACTGGTGAAACGCTCACGTTTTCGCAATGCATGATCCGGAAACTCAGTCTGTGCAGCTGGTAAGCAGCTTTGTGAAAGAGTAGCCGCCACTTACCTTTCCCGCTGACTGCACTTTACTGCGCAGACGAATGCAAACACGCGAAATGGGCGGTAGTTTGCCAGCTTATCATGTAAATAAACGAAAGTGGTATCAGTATAATGGTGACTAATCAAGTTTGTTCATCGATGCACCAGCAGAAGTCGAACGCTTGTTTTCTCTCCTTGTGATTGTACTTGTAAAGCATCTCTGCCCAGAGATGCTTTTTTTATTTTGCCTACAGCACATAACGCGCCAGATCTTCGCTCTGGGCTAAATCCCCCAGACGCTCGTCAACATACGCTGAGTCAATTTCAATAGTTTTCCCACTCTGTTTAGGCGCATTAAATGAAATATCCTCCAGCAGCTTCTCCATAACAGTATGCAAACGCCGGGCACCGATATTTTCAGTTTTGTTGTTAACGGAATAAGCGATTTCGGCAAGACGCTTGATTGCATCGGGTGAAAATTTGAGTTCAATACTTTCTGTTTTCAGCAACGCTTCATACTGTCGTGTCAGGCATGCATCGGTATTGGTCAGGATTTGCTCGAAGTCACTGACGCTCAGGCTGGTTAGCTCAACACGTATCGGAAATCTTCCCTGCAGTTCGGGAATCAAATCGGACGGTTTCGTCAAATGAAATGCGCCGCTGGCGACAAAAAGAATATGATCCGTTCTGATCATGCCGTATTTGGTGGAAATCGTAGTGCCTTCCACTAACGGCAGCAAATCGCGCTGCACACCCTGCCGGGAAACGTCGCCGCCCGACACATGACCGGAACGGCTGGTTATTTTGTCAATTTCATCCAAAAAAACGATGCCATTTTGTTCAACATTCTGAATTGCATTGAGCTTCAGTTCTTCATCATTGACCATTTTGGCGGCTTCCTCTTCGAGGAGCAGCTTTTTAGCTTCACGAATGGCCAGTTTTCGTGTTCTTTTCTTTTCGCCGGTCATATTCTGGAACATCCCCTGAATTTGGGAAGTCAGATCTTCCATACCCGGGGGTGCGAAAATTTCCATACTGGCGCGGGGCGCGGCAATTTCGATATCAATTTCCTTATCATCGAGATCACCTTCTCGAAGCCTTTTGCGAAATTTCTGCCGTGTTGAATTGTTCTCTTCGGTAGTGCCGGGGTGGGAATCAAAATTACGCGCCGGCGGCAATAATGCGTCAAGAATCCGTTCTTCGGCGCGGTCTTCCGCAAGCGGCTGCTTTTTTCTGGTTTCTTTTTCGCGCAACTGTTTAATTGACGTTTCAACCAGATCCCTGATAATCGAATCCACATCGCGTCCGACATAACCGACTTCGGTAAATTTGGTGGCTTCTATTTTAATGAAAGGCGCGTCCGCCAGCTTGGCAAGACGCCGCGCGATTTCGGTTTTACCGACACCCGTGGGGCCGATCATGAGAATATTTTTGGGCGTGATTTCCTGACGCAGTGGATCAGAAATTTGCTGCCTGCGCCATCGGTTCCGGAGCGCAATGGCCACTGCACGTTTGGCAGAGTTCTGCCCGATAATATGCTTGTCCAGTTCATGGACAATTTCCTGTGGCGTCATTTGAGACATGATTTTAGTGTAAATGTAATGTTTAAAAGGATGCGGTATGAATATGCAGGAAACCGCGAATTAGTTTATAGATTCGATGACATGTTCCTGGTTGGTGTAGATGCACAGGTCAGCGGCGATCGTCAACGCTTTACTGACAATTTCCCTGGGCGGCAATTCCGTATTTTCCAGGAGTGCGCGCGCTGCCGCGTGTGCATAAGAACCACCGCTGCCTATGGCGGCGAGCCCGTATTCGGGTTCGATGACATCGCCAGCACCGGTGATGATCAGTGTCGAATCTTCACTGGCGACCACTAACATGGCTTCAAGTCTGCGCAGCATGCGATCGGTACGCCAGTCTTTGGCGAGCTCGACCGCGGATCGCATCAAATGACCGTGATGTGCTTCAAGTTTGCCCTCGAAACGTTCGAATAATGTAAATGCATCGGCCGTTCCGCCAGCAAAACCAGCAAGAATTTTTTCATGATAAAGTCTGCGGACTTTTCTTGCACTTGACTTGGCGACGACTGCGCCGAGGGTAACCTGACCGTCCCCGCCAAGTGCAAGGCTGTTCCCGCGTCTTACTGATACGATTGTTGTCATTGGTATTTTTTATGTGCCTGAATAATTCAAATAATGAATTATACCTGATTAAAGCCGGCCTATTTTGGCAGAAACCGAGAACGGAAAAACAAGCGGGCGGTTTTCCGATAGCATCGATTGCGTTATTTCTTTTTCGCGCGGGGATGCGCGGCATCGTATACATGCGTCAAATGCTGAAAATCAAGGTGTGTATATACCTGGGTAGACGTGATATGCGCATGTCCGAGCATCTCCTGCACGGCACGCAAATCGCCGCTTGACTGTAACAGGTGTGATGCAAATGAATGCCGCAGGATGTGCGGATGTACATTTTTGTGCAGACCTTGTTGTCTGCTGTGCGTTTTCAATCGATGACTGACTGTTCTGGCGCTGATTGCGTTACCGTGCTGAGACAAAAACAGCGCATCGACACCGGATCTGGCAATTTTGTTCCGGTAACCCGTCCATTCCTGCAGAGCTTCAATTGCCACTTTGCCAACAGGTACAATACGCGTTTTTCCACCTTTGCCGGTAACCCGCACCGTACCGTCCGGAAAATCAATATCATTGGTCCCGAGCTGCGCCAGTTCGGCCAGCCGCAGCCCCGAAGAGTAAAACAACTCGAACATGGCGCGGTCACGGATTATCAAGGGGTTTACAGCGGTAAAAGTCAACAGTTGCGCGGCTTCATCTGGTGACAGCGCATGCGGCAGCTTTTTGGGCGACTTGGGAACGCGTATTCCGGTGCATGGATTATGATGGAAACCGTGTTCACGTATCAGAAAGTGATAAAATCTGCGCCAGGCCGATAACATACGGCCCAAACTTCTGCCGGAGTATCCTTTGCCATGCAGTTGTATGATGACCTGACGGATATGCTGCGGCTGTACATGCCCCACTGTGGCGGGCGCGAGTTGCTTGAACAGAATGTGTATGTCATGGGCGTAACTTTTACAGGTATGTGCTGACAAGCGGCGTTCGCTGACAAGATGCCGATTAAAAGCCGTTGCAAAAGATTCAGATTGGGTGTCCATCTGGCGGGTGCTGGTGTTGATTTTGTGACGGATTGCTTGCAGACAGCGTGTGGCGCGCGATTGAAGCACTGATAAGTTCGCCGAGCCGTTTTAAATGCAAAGTACCCATATCGGCATAAAACCGTTCAATCTCCGGACTGGCCAGCACCAGCAGGCCGGTGGGCCGGGTGGTGGTAAGCGGTATCATGGAAAAGGATTGCAAATGCTCGGCATTCTCAGCAAATAACGCTTTGATCCCGTCGGCGACGTGGTTGCCGCAATATGGCTGGTTCAGGCTTGCAGCAATGGCATGGACATCTTCACTTGTTTGAGCAAATTCATCATAATCCTTATTTTCCAAGTCAAGCCCCCATATTCGCATGACAAAATAAGGAATAGCGAAATCCTCCTGCAGGCAATATTTAAGTCCGTTTAAAAAATCGTCGAAATTGTATGCAGTCAGTAACGCGATTGTCAAACGATGCATTTTCTCGCTGATAGCATCGTTTTCCTCGCCAAAGCTGATCAGCTCCAACAGCTTGTCCTGAAGCACTTTATTTTTGTCTCTAAGCGCGATCGCCTGCCGTTCATGCAATGAAACCACATTATTCTGATGCGGATGCGGGATTTGCAGATCGTTCAATAAATCAGCGTATTCATTAAAAAAGTCGGGATGATTTACAAGATAATGCGCAACATCTTCCGTTTTCATTATTTTTCCTTGATGCCTGAATATTTAGTCCCAGGGTATAATTGAATGCATGGTGTAATCAAGCTGCATTGAATCTGGCAGTTGCCTTACAGGTTAATCTCACCTTCAAATACAGTCACGGCAGGTCCAGTCATCATGACTGGTGTATTATCGCCTCCCCAGTAAATAGAAAGATCGCCACCGCGTGTACTGACTGTTACCGGGGTGTCCAGTAAGTTTTGCCGGATTCCGGCCACCACTGCGGCACAGGCGCCTGTGCCGCAGGCCAGTGTTTCTCCCGCACCCCGCTCAAATACCCGTAACAGGATATGCTGACGGTTCTGAATCTGCATGTAACCGACATTGACCCGTTTGGGAAAACGCGGGTGTGTTTCGATGAATGCGCCTTCGTTGCTTACCGGCGCTGTTTCAATGTTTTCAACAATCCGTACCGCATGCGGATTGCCTATTGACAACACGCTAATTTTAACAGTCTTTCCTTCTACATCAAGTAAATAAGTTACGGCCTGTTTATCAGCGATGAAGGGAATCTGTTCTGGCGCAAACCGCGGGGTACCCATATTCACCGTGACGTCACCATTTTTTTGCAATACCGGCGTGATTTCACCGCCAAGCGTTTTGACCTTGACCGGGTTTTTTTGTGTCAGACCACGGTCGTGTACAAAGCGAACAAAACATCGCGCACCGTTGCCGCACTGCTCCACTTCACCACCGTCGGCATTAAAAATCCGGTAAAAAAAGTCGGCGCCACCGGTTGCCTTCTCCACAAGCAGAACCTGATCGCAACCGATGCCAAAATGACGGTCAGCAATAAACCGTATTTGTTTTTGACTCAATGAAACGTTCTGGTTGATGCAGTCGATAACAACAAAGTCATTGCCGAGGCCGTGCATCTTGGTGAATTTAATATTCATCTAAAATGAAATGGTTCAAATTGAAACGCGAGGTGTTATCGACATCAGGTAATCATTCATAACAAAACCGCCACCGATATCGACGACACTGTCCCCGGTGATCTCAAATCCATAATGCCGGTAAGCCTGAATGGCAGTGTAATTCTGTTTGTTGACAGTCAGAATTAATGCGGTGCAGTCGGCACAGTGCATTGTCTTAACGGCGTCATCAACCAGCATTTTGCCATAACCTTTGCGGTGATGGCCATGATGTATATACAATTTATCGATTTTCATTACATGTTGCATGCTTGTGCGCATGCAACATGAAAAGCCGATGGTTGTTCCGTCTTTAACCAGTTTCTTCCACCAGATATTTTCTTCAGTCAGTTGAGATTGAATCAGCACTGGGCAATAACGTTGCGCCAGCATATAGTGGATCTGTGCGTTCGACAGCATGTCGCGGTAATGTCTGAACCAAATTTCTCTGGCCAGTAAAGAAACTGAAGCAGGGTCTGTTTTTGTCAGTGGCAGGATGTTAATCATCAAATGGTTTGCTGCGAGAATCCGATTGAAAGCAGGATTGAGGAACTTACAAACAACGCAGAAAAAAGCGTTTATCCGTAGTGTTCGTTGAATAATGGTTTGGTTTGGGTTGTGAAGTGGCCTTTCAGAAAGGCTGCTGAAAGCAGGCTAACAGCGCGCTAACGACGCTTGTTAACGATACTTTCAGTCTGCCGATTTTCGTTTTTATTGATGTTCTGCTGGTACATTATGGTCAGGCTGTATGGTCTGTCCATAGCTGTCCGGGTTAGGTGAATCCGGAGCTGATGGAGAACATGCCATAAACAGAAATGCAGACAGCAAAACAAAAACAAGTGCTAATTTCTTCATATAATTATAGTCCATTGAGATTGAAAATGACCGGTATCATTTTGTGATATACGAAGTAACGATAGTACCTGTAATGTTTTTGTCGAATTTTGATCTATATCAAGCCTTAAGAATGATGCATTGTGCGCTCGCGGCATGTTCAGACAACAGGCCATATTTTAGCAAACAGTTACCCGCTGATTCTACACAGCTTTAACCACACCATCTTCCAGTTCAACAACACGGTCGGCAATATTGAGAATACGGTAATCATGCGTGACCAGCAGGATGGTTGTATTCGATTCTTTGGCAAGCCGCTTTAAAATCTCTACGGCGTCATGTCCACTTTGCCTGTCCAACGATGCTGTCGGTTCGTCAGCCAAAATTATTTTCGGTTGTCCTGCCAGTGCTCTGGCAATTGAGACGCGTTGCCGCTGGCCGCCGGAAAGCGCTTCCGGAAAGTAATGCAGATGGTCTTCAAGCCCCACTGCCGCCAGTATCCTTTGCGCACGGTCCTGCCGTTCATGTTCGGTTAAATCTTGATACATTTCCAGCGTCATACAAACATTCTGCAAAGCAGTCAGCGACTTGAGCAGGTTATGTTGCTGAAAAATATAACCTGTCTGGCGGCGTATTTTCACTTTAGCCAGTTCATTGCTATTGACCAGCTGTTCGCCAAGAATCACTACACTGCCGTTCGAGGCCTGACGCAACCCGCCAATAATAGTGAGCATTGTGGTTTTTCCAGAACCGGACGGCCCGGTCATGAGCACAATCTCACCTTTCTGAATGGCAAGGTTGACGCCATTTAGAACCGGTTGTGTCAAGGTGCCGCTGCCGAAACTGAATTTCAGATTATTGACATCAATAATCATTATCTTCAAAGCGCCTCAGAACATATCCGCCGGATTGGCTGATTTAAGCCGGTGTATTGCCAGAAAGCCTGCAACAATGCACATAAGCAAGATGAATGCGAAAACCGTGATGATTTTATTTAGCGTCATTGTCATGGGTAAAAAAATCTGCGATTCGGCCAGATCGTACAGACTGTTTGAAAGTAAAAGGCCGGGTATGAAACCGAGAATGGCCAGAATGAGCGCTGAGGAAAATACCACGCGGATAAAGTAATGATGCTCATAACCCATTGCCTTTAATGTGGCAAATTCAAACCGGTAATTGGTAATTTCGGTAAAAAGTATCTGGTAGACAATAACCATTCCCACGACAAGCCCCATTACGGTACCAAAATCGAAAATAAAGCCAATGGGCGCTACATTTTCCCAGTACCTTCTTTCATGATCGCGGATCTGCTCGTAGCTGTATACCTTTACAAATTCATTCAAATGCTCGCGCAGCTCACTTTGCACTTGCTGGACAGATGCGCCGGGTTGCAGACGTACAACGCCGATATCAATTTTATTTATCTCTCTTTCCGGAAAAATCCGCATAAAATTCAGGTCACTGGCCACTAAATTGCCATCTGCTGCAAATGAGATGCCCAATTGAAAAAGACCAATAATTTTAACTTTATAATCATTAACTTCCGTTCTATCCTGGCCGGATTGTATTAACTCGCCCACCGGGCCGAATTCAGGACGCGACAGTTCATCAAAGACGACGGTATCCTTGATTCTTAGGGGATATTTCAGTTCTTTTAAAGAGTTAACATTTAGAAGCTCCATATCCGGATCAAACCCATAGACCATCAATGTCCTTTTAACATGGGTATTAATGTTTTTAAAAGATGCGAGCGACAGATATAGCGGAGCGACTTCAGTCACCGCCGGATGGCCTAATGCGCGCATAAGTTCGCTGCGTTCAAATTGAACCGTGCGCCACAACGCTTCACTCTGCTGATGTATCAGGAATAAATCACCGTCGAGTTTCAACGGCATGGAAGCCGCACTGGTATAAAGTGAATCTTTAAAGCCCAGCTGCATAAATACTAGTACACAGGCAAACAGTACGCCACTAGTAGCCGCCACCAGCTTCGGCTTGTCATGAATTAATTGCCGCCAGGCAAGCCGGGCGGGAAAATACCATAGATTAAAAATTTTCACGGTTTGATTTGAACGCGTACTTGACGGAAAACCTGATGTCTAAGCTTATTGACCGCCTCGGACTCCAGTGTCAAACGTACTTCTACGATTCGGTTATCTCTGTCCGCCAATGGATCTGTGTCGTTCAAATCGTTTTTTTTAACCTGGAAGCCCAGTTCTCTGACTTGCGCCGTATAAGTGCGTTCAAAACCGATGGCATTGATATGCGCCGTTTGTCCAATCCGGATTTTAGGTAAATCCGATTCATAGACTTCGGCAACGATATCCAGTTGTGTTAAATCCGCCATTTCAAGGAGCCCTTGATCATTAATTCTTTCCCCGGGGCGCGTCAAGATTTTTAAAACGGTTCCGCTGATTGGCGCCAGAATGATTGTGTTTTCGAGTTCCGCTTCAGCAATCAGCAATTGAGATTTGGCATTATCGATATCCGCCAGCAGACGCTCAACGGTTAATTGCGATTGCCTGAATGCCAGATGTTTGTTTTCCGCATGAGAAATTGTCGTCATCGATTGTCGCGAAAGCGATTCGTAGCGCTGGTATTCTTTTTGATTGTATGCCAATGTTGCCTTTTCGGCAGCCAGTTGTGCTTTGAGCGCCTTAATACGGGTTTTGGCGGCATCGACTTCGGCAAAACTTTTTTTATAGTCAGATAGCAATGCCAGTTGCTGTCCCAATTCAACCTGATCCGATTCCTGAAAAAAAAGCTCAGCGACTCTGGCTCCTTCCGGACCGGCATTATGAGAAACCCGGATTACTCTGGAACGGGGCTCGATATAACCCAGCGCGCCGATACCCATCTTTTTGCCGGCAGTTGCCGGCAGTGTGTCAGCATGCACGGTAAAGACGCTTAGACTAACCGAAAAAAACAACAGGATCCCATGCAAGAAACGATTGGATAGCTTGCTCAACTTAAGGCCTCAGTTGACTGATGCGAGACGCTATCCATATGATATTGCCGGGCTCAGTGCGTTTGTCAGTGACCATGGCAGGGCATGCCTTGCAGGCAGCAGCCGTTCTATTGTCGAAAGACACAACGCAGACCATGGATGCTGACAAGTCCACCCACAGGGCGCTATCATGGTGTCCTGCAACCGCGTTACAGTGCTTGAAAAGGGAATAACCCTTTCCTGCGTGCTGTGCCTTGTTGCATAACACCACGGTAACGCTGTATCCGGCAATATCACATGGATAGAGTACTAGTGATAGCATAAACGGTATAAAATATCATGGTTGCATTTACTCACCCAAATGAAAATCGTGTTACGAAGTTTGTAGCGTGTTACTGTTAGTTTTTGCCGTACCGCAATTTTTGTAATGAAGAATTGCTGCTAGAATGTTAATAGCGCGAAGCGCCAGGTCAAGCAGAATTCACTATCAGACCGTTGTGCACACGGCTTTCCCAGTCGCTCATCCATTGTTCGAAATTTTCAGCCTTGAGTGGTTTCGAAATAAAATTCCCTTGGGCAAAATCACAGCCTGTCCGCCGTAAAAAAGTCCAGTCATCCGCATCCGCCACGCCTTCGGCGACGACCTCCATACCCAGTTGTTTTGCCATCGAAAGACTGGCGTCATACATAGCGCGCAATGTTTCGTCCGACCATGCGCGGTGCACAAAACTCTGGTCAATTTTAAGCTCGTCAAACGGTATGTCGCGTAACTGAGCCATTGATGAGTGCCCGGTGCCAAAATCATCAATTGACAAATGAAACCGCTTGAGGCGCAACCGGGTCAGAATTTCGAGCGGTACGCGCGAATCGGTGTCCATTAATTGACTTTCCGTCACCTCAAGTACAATATTTTGCGGCGATAACCCGTTTTCAATGGCTAAATTGACAACCAGATCCTGAAAATCCAGTGATGTCAGATTATCCATTGAGACATTCGTTGCCACACGCAAGACGACGCCGTTTTCCTGCCAGATACGTGCTTGTGTGAGCGCCTGCTTCAGAACCTGGCAGGTCAGATCGTTGATCAGCCCACACTGCTCGGCAATACTGATAAACTGCCCCGGCAGCACCAGCCCATCTGTTGGATGATGCCAGCGCACCAGTGTTTCCGCGCCAATGACCTCGCCCGTAGCGACAGCTACCTTCGGCTGATAATAATTGACCAATTCGTGGTTGGATATTGCCGACCGAAGCGCCTGTGCGCTGTAAGCTTTTTTTTCGGATTCCGACTGCTGTTGTGCCTCAGGCGGCGCCCATTTTGTGATAATTTTGGTCAGTTTGTCGGGATTGACGGGTTTGTGCAGATACCCCAGCATAGGTATCCGGTGCGCATGCACAAGTTTTTCCGCTGTTTTCAGCATCCGCTCATCCTCACCGCTGACCAGAATGAGGCTGCCCGGGAATTGTCGTTCCACCAGATAGCGGACAAATTCGATGCCATCCATATTTGGCATGTTGAGATCAAGGAGGATCAAATCCGGGCGCGTGTCGGCCCGGTCAATTCTGGCTAGCGCGTCGGTTCCGTTATCACACGCGTCCACTGATTCAAAACCCTGATTATTCAGCATCTTGGTCAGTATTTTGAGCATGAACGTGTCGTCATCGACTATCAGGATATTGATTTTGGGGGCACTATGCATAATTTTTCTTTTTTAAATACTGCATATTCAGAAACTGCAACATAACAATGTTGTTCCCATTAAGCAATGATTGTCAAAAAATTTTATTTGTTAGAACAGAGCCCGAATAAAAATTCAATCAACCTCTTTTCCAACAACCCTGAATCTAGCAGGGGAATAGGAATTGTGCAATGAAATTGGGTTGAGCATGCATGGTGTTTCTAACGCTTAAACCGTCTGCAAGACGCCTCATATAGCCAGCTGGTGCTGCAATACTGACCTGAACCAGTCCGGTTCTGTCAAGTGCGGCGCTGGTGAAATAACCGGTTATTCGTGCTTTTTTTGTTGAAACGTCAATTGGTAACTTTTGCACTTGATATTTTCCCGCACTATACTGACTGACTGTGAATCAAATGCATTAAAAATGCATTAACAGCGCAGAGGAGGAGTAATGACTAATGACAGGGATCTGCAGGTTCTCGAGCAAACAGTCTGTTATCAGGGGTTTTTTCGTATTGACCGGTACCGGTTGCGGCACCGTTTGTTCAGCGGCGGGTGGAGCCAACCCATCATGCGTGAATTGTTCGAGCGTGGTCATGCGGCGGCTGTGTTACCTTACGATCCTGACAGAGACGAAGTCATTCTGATTGAACAATTCCGTATCGGCGCCATGCGTGCGCCAGGTGGTCCGTGGTTGTTGGAAATCGTTGCCGGCATTATCGAAGACGGTGAACAGGCAGAAGATGTCGTCAAGCGCGAAAGTATAGAAGAAGCGGGTTGCACTGTTGCCGATTTGATTCCTTTGTATGATTATCTGGTTAGCCCCGGCGGCATGACCGAGCGCGTTGCCCTGTTTTGCGGCCGCGTCGACACAGCGCGCGCAGGCGGTGTTTTTGGTGTGGCGCATGAAGGTGAGGATATCCGTGTGCATGTTGTCGCATACAGCACTGCGTTGCAGTATCTGAAGTCAGGCAGAATCAATTCCGCCAGCGCAATCATTGCATTACAATGGTTAGCGCTAAATCGCGATCATGTTCGGATGCAATGGATGGCATAGTCGGTGTCGCATAAACCGCTCCCGAGGTGAATAAAGAATATGCGCTATTCAAATTTAAACTGCGGTATTATTTTTTTCTTGTTGTTTTTCTGGCCGGGGATACTCTCCGCGCAGAATACCGGACATGCGTTATGGCTGAATGTGAACGGCGCTATCGGTCCCGCCACTTATGATTATCTGCAACGCGGTTTTGATAAAGCGATCGAGCAGAACAACCAGATTATTATTTTACAGATGGATACACCGGGCGGGCTTGATGTCTCCATGCGTGAAATCATACGCAGTATCATCGCATCGCCGGTGCCGGTAGTCGTTTTTGTATCGCCCAGCGGCGCACGCGCGGCCAGCGCCGGTACCTATATCCTGTATGCCAGCCATATTGCCGCGATGGCCCCCGCCACCAATCTGGGCGCGGCAACGCCGGTGCAGATCGGCGGGCTGCCCGGCGCGCCTGACAAGGATATGTTCGACCGGTTTCAGGACAGCGATGAAGAGAGAGATACGCCGCCGGCAGACCCCATGTCGAACAAAATTATCAACGATGCCGTGGCTTATATTCGCGGTCTGGCACAAATGCGCGGCCGCAATGCCGAATGGGCGGAAAGCGCAGTGCGTGAAGCGGCCAGTCTGACAGCGGAAGAAGCGCTGGAGACCGGCGTGATCGATCTGATTGCAGAAAATATTCCTGATTTGCTGGCCAAGATTGACGGGCGTAGCGTCAATGTTTTGGGAAATACGCGGATATTATCCACGCAACACATATCAATCGAGCACTTTGAACCAGACTGGCGCAACCGTCTGCTGGCAATCATTACCGATCCGAATATCGCTTATATACTGATGATGCTCGGCATTTATGCGTTGATTTTCGAATTTTCCAATCCCGGCATGATTTTTCCAGGTGTTGTCGGCGCCGTTTGCCTGGTGCTGGCATTATTCGCGTTCCAGGTGTTGCCCATCAATTACGCGGGGCTGGCGTTGCTGCTTTTCGGTATTGCGTTCATGCTGGCGGAAGCTTTCGTACCGAGTTTTGGCGCGCTGGGTATCGGCGGTATGATTGCATTTGTTATTGGCTCGGTCATGCTGCTGGATACCGGCGTACCAGGGTATGGTGTGTCGATTCCACTGATAGTGACATTCGCTTTATTATCCGCCGCATTTTTTTTGCTGGTATTAGGCATGGCGATCAAGGCGCGGCAACGCCCCGTGGTCAGCGGAGCTGAACATATATTGCACTGTGCCGGTGAAGTGCTGAATGATTTTTCTGATCGTGGATGGATCAGGATCCAGGGCGAGCGGTGGGAAGCGGTGACAACTACGCCACTCAAGCGCGGCGAAAAAGTCCGCGTGGTGGCCATCGACGGACTGGTTTTAAAGGTTGAGCCCGATTCAAATACCGCTACTCAATTCAAGGAGGGTTAGTCTGATGGAAATCGTATTGATTATTCTGAGTATCACCATACTTTTTTTTGCCAGTGCGTTCAGAGTGCTGCGCGAATATGAACGCGGCGTGGTGTTTCAGTTGGGGCGGTTCTGGAAAGTCAAAGGCCCGGGGCTGATTATCATTGTGCCTGTTATCCAGACCATGGTGCGCGTTGATCTCAGAACCATCGTCATGGACGTGCCAAGCCAGGACGTGATTTCACGGGATAATGTCTCCGTTAAAGTGAACGCGGTGATTTATTTCCGCGTGGTTAATTCCGAACGCGCCATCATCCAGGTAGAAGACTTCGACGCAGCCACCAGCCAACTGGCACAGACCACATTGCGCTCGGTACTGGGTCAGCATGAGCTTGACGAGATGCTCTCCAGCCGCGACAAGCTGAACGACGATATTCAGAAAATTCTGGATGAACAGACGGAAGCCTGGGGCATTAAGGTCGCGAATGTCGAAATCAAGCATGTGGACATCAATGAGTCCATGATACGCGCCATCGCCAAGCAGGCTGAAGCAGAACGCGAGCGGCGCGCCAAAATTATCCATGCCGAAGGTGAATTGCAGGCGTCACAACACCTGCTGGAAGCATCGCAGGTGCTGGTTAAGGAACCGCAGGCACTGCAGCTGCGCTATCTGCAGACGCTCACCGAAATTGCCGGTGAGAAAAATTCAACCATTGTATTTCCGCTGCCCATGGAGATCATAGCGCCGTTTCAAAAGATTCTTCAGAAACAGGCGCAAGAGCAGGAAAGCAAGACGGAAAGCACTTGATTTTACTGCGCCCAATCGGATGGCCGGGTGATTATGTCAGGTCATCCGAATAAAGCGCTTTGTCCATATTGGCCCTGATTTTTGCTAACAGCGGGTTATAGGCTTCGTTAGCGACCGGTCCGACAATTTTTTGAGCCAGATCCAGGAAGTTCGTTTTAACAAGCGGGTGAGGCGTTTTTGTGCCTTCGGTATTGCTGACGGCAATTAACCTGCCCATGATAAATTTATCTGCGCCGAGTTGCTGGTGTTTGGTCAAGCTTTCCACAATGATGAAATTATCCGGCATTTTGCCCAGATTGACCGCCTCGTCAATGCTGCTGTTGGTAATATCGATAACCGGAATGACATCACGCTTGTTCACATCGCCTTTTGCATCCTGCCAGGTTCTCTTGACTTCCGTTTGGGTTTCGGATTTGGGCTTGGGCGTGGTTCTGCCTTCTGTGATAACGGGCGACAAGTCTGCGTGGACAATTTTTCCCGTATCGCTTTTTTCAAGATTGGAGCGCCTGTCTCCGCCAAAAACGCCGATTTCGAAGTACGGGTTTTTGCTGATGTATTCACTTTTTTCTACTTTGGTATCGCTCTCATCTTTACCTTGCTGAAATCTGTTGGCCAGTATGCCCGCAGCTACCAGTGCCTGCTCTCCGCTATCCAGATAAAAGACCCGGTAATCGGCAGCGTTTAATTTCGAGATGACTTTTTTCTCATAGAGATCGTCCGTGTCTTTAAATTTTCCAGGGGTAGTATGACTGATGTTGGGATTTACAGTATTGTCCAGAGTAGCGGCCGATAGCAGCATGGCGTATTCCTGCAGCTTGTCGGTCATGTCTGCAGTCATGGCGAAATGCTTGTTTTTCTCCTTTTGGGTCGGCGTTGAGACGCCATCGTACAGCGTGTTCCCTTTTGTCAATAAAATACCGGCCTGCTGAAGCTTGATAAGCATTCTGGATTTCAGCCATTCGTAGACTCTTGTTTTCTCGTCGGATGCGTTGCTGTCTATTTTATGTTTTAACACAATAAAAGCATGCCGCATGGCTGTTTTTAACGCTTCGATGTATAAAACCGGCTGCTTGGTATCGGTTTTTAAATTATCCAGATCGTCGATTTTCGTCAGTGGAACGCCGGTTTTTTTGTTGGCAAGATTTTCCACCAACGCTTTGAGTCCCGGCAACAGCGATTCCACCGGCGCATAGCCCGGCCATAATCTGACGGATTCTCCGGTATCGGCGATGGTGGGCCGTTGAAAACCGAAACTGCCTCTTTCGGTGATCTTTATTTCCTGACCCGATGCCGAGTTAAAGTCTGCAACAATATCCGGAAGGATTTGTTTCGTCGTGTCGTAATCAGTGTTTTTGTATTTGTACTTGGCGGGTTTAGGCACTTTTAGGATCAGACTGGGATGGCCTTCCGAGCCAATGGCGTTTAATACCTGGTTTCCACCCGAAATCGAATTGATCACCGTACTTATTTGCGTGATCAGCGCGCCTCTGTCCTGCAATAGCCCGTCATGAAAATTTTTGTTGGCGAATGAACCGCCGGTTTTGTCTTTTAACGCTTCTTCCTGCTTTTCAATTAATGTATCTGTTATGGATGCGTCATCATCGACGGAACGGCTGATCTTGGGAGCGGTATCAAGTTTGGGGTCTTTGAAAAACGTTCCTTTCGCCTTCTTTTTGTCGCTGGAGACGCCGATGATTTCCTGCTGGTCCTGCAGTATTTTAAGGTTATGAGAAGGCAGGCCCGCTGAGGCGACTCCCTTTTGTCCTCTTCGGTAGGTAGCTGCACCTTTGGTTCCGGTTGACTTTATCCAGCCCCCGTCCTGAAGCCCCAACAAAGCAGGGTTCAGCGGCTGGAGCAAATCCTTGGTATAGACGCCTTCCTGGGATAATAAGTCCTTGTACTGCTCATTCAAGGGGTGATCTTTATTGCTTCTGGCATATTTTCCCTCGCCTGCTTTCTCCCGGTCGAAACCCTGGCCCATACCGGCATCAAACGAAGCGATATGCCGGTGAAAAAATATCAGCATGGAGAGGAAATCCCCTCTAATATTATCAAAACTGATATCTCCGAGTCCTGTCAGGTTTTTATCGCCCAGCAGCGCATATAAAAGCTGGGTGTATTTTTTTTGTGCCTTTTGGGCCGAAGATCCCTTTTTTGAGATGTCATAGCTGTCATACCATTCTTCATTGGCAAACATGTTCAGCCTGGTTGTAGCGCGCACTTCATCCGGCTTGGTTTTAAGCGCGGGGTCGGTTTTTGCGGTGTTGACCCATTGTTCCGCTGTGGCATTACCGTTGTTTTTGTCAAACGCTTTTACGAGTGCAAGCAGGTGTTCTTTTTCCCATGTGCCGATGTTTAACAGTTTCCCCCAGTCTGCCGGAGAACTGTTCCCGGTCTTTTGCGCGAATGCCAGACCGATCTCGGCTTCGGAACCGGCCAGGGTTTCCGGTATGTACGTGCCTGCAAAAAATGCAATGGTTTCGTCGATATGATTATTTTCCGCCGCTTTTTCCCATAGGCTTTTGATGGCCGCCAAACCGCAGACTCTCCCCACCGCCGTCATGAATCGGGTAAGCCTGGTCAGGGATTCGTATTCCAGGCCATCCAGAAAGCCGGCTGCGTTCGTGAGACTGGGCTTGTCTTTGGTGCCTTTGGCTTGTTCCTGAAAAGCATTGATTTCGGCAATGCTTCCTTTGTTGCCTGCTTTCTCGATCAATCCAAGCGTGGCAACTATATTATCGGCGCCTGCGTCTTTAATGAGTTTAACCACATCTTCAATCGGATCGGTGCGGTGATTTTTGTTGATCCGGTTGAAAATCTGCAATTGTTTGTCGAAATCATTTTTAAACAACTCAACGATTTTGCTTTTTCGCTCCTCGGTGCCGGCCAGCAGGATGAGTGCAGTTTTTTCCCGCAGTGGCTCGTTTTCCGTGTCCTTTTCAAAGTCTTTTATAGTCGTTTTCTTTTGCTTTAGCTGAATAGAAAATAGCTCGCGATTTTTTTTATAAAACTTTTTTATATTGGTAAAGTCCAGCGTTTTTAAAGCGGAACCGGATATTGAAGAAGACCGGTCTTTTCCCAGGCTGTATTGGATGTCTTCATCTTTTTTTAACGCTTCATTGAAGTCGTAGATGGGTTTAAATAATTTTTCAAGTTTGCTGTATTGTTCACGGTGTTGTTTTTCGATCGATTCTATTTTTTGACTGGATTCCTTGAAATCATTATTCGTTGCAATGGCGTTAGCGATCTGATCGTATGCTGCGTGATACAACGGTTCGTATTTAACAAAAAGATTTTCAAATTTCTGAGCCAATTCATTCACTTCGGGCTGCGGGATTTCCTGAAAAGCCTTGATGACCGCTTTCAGGCATTCCGACGAGCCATCGGTATGACGATTAAAAACCTTATCCTTTTGACTTGAGAGCGCCCTGCGCTCGTACAGGTCCTGGGTAATTTCTTTTATCTCGGCATGCAGCTTAATGACCTCTGAATAATTGGCGGCTTTCAGTTTTTCGATGGTTTCATCTTTTTTCGTTTTGACAGATTCCAGTTTCGCGTCGGCATCGTATTGCAGCTGGATGACATGGCGCTGCACAACGTTTGTTTTTGCATTCGCCTGGAGGCTGGCTTTATCGTTCCCAGCTGCAGGTTGTGTCCTGGCGGATAACGTCGAAATGGCGTATTGCTGCTTTGTCCGGATGCTGTTATTGACCATTTTCTGAATGGCCGCCAGCTGTTTTACCCGTTCGCTGCCGTTGATTGTTTCACGCAGTTTGTTACGGGCTGCGGTTTCCGGACGATTATCGACAAACTGTGGCACGTTTCCACTAAGTTTCTGTTTTTTAGCGGTATTCTCTTCAACGGATTTATTCTCATTTTCCGGTTTTTTGTCTGCATGCATATTCATAACCGTGTTTCCAGAAGCTTTGTATCGATTGACAGCTTACTGATTTGGCATTCTGCAATGCCTGTGAGTCAGCACGAAAATAAGTCGAGACGAATGCAAGAAGTGGTACTCGATAGAGAAACTTGCAAAACCCAAGAATTAAGCTGAATTACCGGCCCGAACGGCCAAAAAATGCAAGCGGCATGTCCACAAGTGATAAAGCTGAATTGTCAAAAACTCGAAAAAGATCAACAAATGAAAAGACTGCATGAGACTTTATCACAAACCTGGCGGAACATACAAAGTTCGTTATTTCCCTGGTTATCAGAAGAATCAGGTCCATTAACGAAAAAGCAGCAGGAACTGGTAACCACGCTGGAATTGGTTCGTATAGAAGAATTCATCATTACTTATCACGGTTATCCAGGGCGGGACGGTGGTATACCGGTGAGCGGGTTATTAACATCGGCATCGACAGCGACGGTCAAGCAGCAATGCCTTTGACGTACATGACCGCTGAACGGGTCGTTAATCTGTATGACCTGATAGACTCTACCTGTGATGTATCGCGGAATCCGGTGCTGAAAGCGCGTAAATTACGGCTGAAGCTGTCCGTTATCACGAACGCAGTACGGTTGAGCGCGTCAAGCGTGCTTGAAAGACGAATCTGGCGGTCCCATGGTGCGTGTGCGCGGCCATACCAGGGTCATGTGCTATCTGATGTTTGGCATTCTTGTTCCGGCAGCGAATCAACCGATGACTTTAGTCACGTGAAAGTGATCCGTTTTTAGTCATCAATAGATATGCCGGATTTTGGAAAAAATGATGATATAACCCCGCAACAACACAAAATCAGAACTGTCGATCAAAAAAACCGGTCTTATAGGCAAATACCGAACTTTTTGCGGTTAACGCGTGAAAATTTTGCAAGAGGCTCACTATTTAAAATTATGCGGAGAAAAACTATGAAAATTCGTCACTGGTTCAATATTCTGGTTTTTACTACTCTGGTCAATGCACTGATTCCGGCTCATGCCGACACAGATAGTGATTATCAGGACGCGCTGAGTTTATATCGGCAGGGGCAATTGAGAGAATCGCTGACTGCTTTGGATCGGATCATTCAATCGAATCCGGAATATGCAGCAGCGTATTATAGCCGATGTGTGGTCAACTACGATTTAGGCGCGCTACGTGATGCGTTAAACGACTGTACGCAAGCGCAAATGCGTGCGCCGGACCATAGCCAGGCGTGGTACATGCGCGGTTTGATCCGGTCGCAAAATTTTGGAGACAATCAGGGCTCGCTTGCCGATTTTAGCCGCGCCATTGACATCGACCCGGATTACGGCGCTGCCTACCTGAAACGCGGTAACGCCCGCAATCGTCTGGGCGACCTTGCCGGCAGTATTGAAGATTATTCTCAAGCCATTCGAATCGATCAAAACGATGCGGATGCGTTTTTCAATCGTGGCGTTGCGTTATTCAACAGCGGCAACGTCGAACAGGCGAAGTCCGACTTAAAACAGGCGGAAACGCTGTATCAGCATCAAGGGAACAACGAGGGCAAAGAGCGGGCGGGCAACGCGCTGACTGTGATCCGCCAATCAAATCAATCTGATCCTTAAAGCAGACTAGTCAAAAAAACCAGTGCTTATCCAGACGATATAGCCGGGGTCAACGCAGCCCATGAACACTGACAAGCTCACCCACAGGGCGCTACCGCACCTGAAGGGGGAACAGCCCGTTCTCCAGTCGGCAACAATACAACATCTTGTTCATACGCACTAGAGTTTCGGAGTTCATTTTTACTGGAATAAAACAAAATAGAAATATACGGTTATAAAAATCAGAAATCGAACTGCTCGATCAATTGAAGATACTGTTGATTGATGGTGTCCCAGGTAAACAGCGTCCTGTGGCGTTGCTGATTAGCGGCGCGGATGGCGTTGCACAGGTCCTGATCGGCAAAAATCCGGTCAAACAGCTCACAGCAGCGGTCGACATTTTCAAAGTACAGGTTGTCGGGCCCGGCGACCCAGCGATTGAATTTGTTGTCGTGCGCAATCACCGGTGAGCCCGCTCCGAGGGCCTCGACCAGTGACGGATTGGTACCCCCGACTTGATGTCCGTGAACGTAGGCAGTTGCGAAGTAACGCAACGCCTGCACGGTAGCGGCGTCGTAAATAGCGCCAGGGAACACCACTTCACCGCTGGCCGCCGCAAACACCTGCTCGCGGTACGCGGGGCTGGCTTTATCGAAATCGCCGAGCACCATCAGCTTTTTGCGGCGTATATGGCGGGAAAACGCCATGACGATTTCCAGGATAGAGTTTTCCGGTTCAGGTCTGGCAATCACAAGGGCGTACTGACCGGGCTGCAGGCCGTAAGCGTCAAGCAGCGCAGCATCACAATCTGTCAGCGCGTCCGAACCGTAGGGAAGCATGGTGATCTTTTGCCGGCTTACCCGTGTCGCCAGATGATTTTCTATTTCGGGGTGATCGGCCACCAGGTGATTTCCCAGCCAGCATCCCGCGCGCTCGTTCAGGTAGAGCCAGGTACGCGCCATGAGAGACCACTTCCCCCGCTTCCATTCAATGCCATCCATATTGATCAGGTTGGTCAGTCCCTTGAGGCGGAACAGCACGCAAAACACCGCGGTGTTGTATCCCAGCGTCAGTAACAGGTCTTTGTGGGCGGCAGCGTGGACGGTGACTTTCCAGTCAAACACGATGGTACCGAATGCGCCGGATTGCGATACCGGAATATGGACCCGCTCGATACCTTCCCACTCGCTGCAGGTGGTGTCGGTGCCAGCGTCCTCCTGACAATAGACGATGACTCGCCAGCCCTTTTTGACCAAAAACAGGGCAAAGTGCTCCGCGAAAGTTTCAAAACCGCCGTGTTGCGCAGGGATTCCTCGAGTGCCCAGAATTCTTAACGTTTTTGGCATTGTTCTTGTAATTCGAAGGTGACTGGTAATCTTCTGGTGAATAGCCGAGAGCAATCATGGTGCTTTCAAACTGCTCCGCGATGGGGGGGTAGTAATTGCGGCCACGTATTGTGCGGTCTGGGGTACAGTGATTTGTTCGCGTAGTCGAACACCGCCGCATCCGGCGACAGATGGCAGTATTCGAGCAGCCGGGCAATCTCTTGCTGCGGATCGTTTACGAGCTTTTCATATTCCAGGCGGCAGACCGCTTCGGGGTGGCTTTTCAGCTGCTTTAACCCTTCCTGCATGCTGATAATCCATTCAATGGCCGCGCGGTTGAGGTGATCCAGATCTTGAGTTGCCACCTCACGCAGTGATTGCCAGCGGGAATCCTCCTGCAACAGTTGCTCCCGGAGATAGGTCCACTTCAGGTCGTTGCGTCCCCACCAGTCCTCGGTCCTTCCTCCGGCTTTCGCTATTCCCAGCCGCCTGGACCAAAGCTCAATCGACGCCACCGCATCCGGACCGTTTCTGGAAATAAAAATCACCCGGGCATCGGGAAAAATTTTCAGCAGGTAGTCGATGCGAAAAATAAGCTCTGGATATTTGTCTATCAGACGTGTTGAACCGGTGAATCGCAGGTAGCGCGAAAACATACGATGCGCACTCTGGATTTGCTGCTCCGTCGCCTCGGTGGGCGACAACCGGAAATGCCCCCCCGAGCACAGGTAATCGCCACAGACATCGCTGTGTTCGTTGACTAATGACCAGATGGCCTTGGGTTCATTCAAAAAGCCGACGTCGCGGTGTAATGAAAACAGCAGACCGAGAATGGTGGTTCCCGACCGGCCCAAGCCGGTGATAAAAATGGGTGACGTGATTCTGGGATTACCGGGAATCACTTTTAAAGTCCGCAGCAGAGTAAAGACCACCGGGTTAAACCACTGGCCTTTAGTGGTGTGCGGCCGGCCTTCAAACAGGGCGTAACTCACCAGCCGCCGGGTGATTTTCCCGAGACCGAATTGCCGGTAGCCGGAATCAATTTGCGCGGCCATCATGTATCTCCGTTGCGACGGCGTTACTCACCCCAAGCTCGGCATAAAGTGACAACAGATCATTAATATAGCGCTCCCTGGTAAAGGTGGCGCTGACGTACTCCCGGCAGCGTCGGCCCATTTCAGCGATCTGCGCCGATGTTTTACGATTGAGTTGTGCGATGGCATCCACCAGGGAGGGCACACTGCCGCTTTGGAACAGAAAACCGGTTTTTGCAGGGAGGATCATTTCCGGTATGCCGCCGATATCGGCGCCGATCACAGGTGTTCCCGAGGCGTAAGCTTCAAGCACACTGACAGGAGCGTTTTCGTACCACTGCGAAGGCAGCACGACCGCTTTAGCGTTGCGGATCAGGCTCCAGAGATTTTCACCGCTGCAGTAGCCTAGAAATTCAATATTGGCACGGTCTTTGGCGAGCGCTTTGAGTTCTTTTTCAATGGGGCCGGTGCCTGCAATCTTCAGGGATATACCGGTTTCGATAGCGCCGCGAATCAGTGTGCCGACACCCTTTTCCGGCGCCAGCCGGCCGAAATAAAGGAAATAGTCTTCGCTCTCATAATTGGGTGCGTAGTCGTCGCAATTAATATAGTTCGGTATGTAACTGATCTGCTGTTCGGGCCAGCCCCACTCTATGAGTTTTTTGTTGTAGAACTGGCTGGGGGCGATAACGCGGTCAAGATTGTTTTTGTAAAGCCGAAGCGCTTTGTGAACGCCGGACTCGACGGCGACCAATGCGCTGGTAATCAGCGAATTGTGGATGCACCGGTTTTTGACAACATGAAGTACATTGCCGCGCTTGCATTTTTCACAGATTCCGTGGCTGTTCAGCATTTTGTAGGCGGGGCAGGCGATTTTCAGATCGTGCGCCGTCATCACCGTCGGCACTCCCCGCTCGTGCAGTAGCGACAGAACTGAAGGTGACAGGTGGTGGTAGATACAGTGAGCGTGTGCGATATCAGGCCGAAAAGCATCGAGCATTCGCGCCAGTTTTTGTTTGGCCTCAAAGGAATAAATGACTTTTCCAGCCATTATAATTTTTTGCGGCAGTGAATAGTTTTCTCCAAACTCCAGTTCATCGGCAAAGTAATCAGACCAGGGTGACGGTTCGTTGTTGGGGTGATGCATAGTAAACGCCGCCGTTTTCCACCCCAGCGTTTTAAACAGCTTGTCCTGATCGAGAAATACTGCGTCTGAGCCGCCCCGGCGATAGTTATAGGTATTCAGCTGGAGTAATTTATTCGTCATTTTCTGAAGCGTGTGCGCAGTTGAATAATCGCTTTTTTGGATTGGTGAGGATAACCGTCAGTGCGCGAAACGGGAGCAACCGTATCTGTCCAATCAGTGACAGGTTTGTTCAGGCTTATCTTCCAGATGTCGCGTGACTGGCTGTAGGTGTCTGCGGCATTTTCATTGTTGGCTTTGTTTGAAGATCCCGTCAGCAGCACTTCGATCATTGCCGGTTGATGCTCGAGCCCAGATACTGACACATTTTTGCAGCAATGGTTTGATCGGATTACTCACAATATCTTCATAGCGGATTGCCAGTTAGCGAGGGTGACCGGCGTACAACGATATCTTCGCGGCCTGGCCTTCACATTTTCGCCATGGTACAGGTGCGATAATTACACCATACCCGGGCAGCTTCTTCCAGCAGAATGTTGCTGAAGTAACTACAGGAAAAAACCCTTTTCCAGCGGACTCAATGTACTGAAAACTACCCCGATTGTCAAACACGGTGATAACCGATCGAAAAATGACTGCATTCCGGTTCGGTAAGCATACAAAAAACCAGAGGTCATGCCGCGGTTTGGGGCTTCAGGCGAAATGCGCCTAAAGATAAATGCTGGCTCAGTGGTGAAGCGAATTGACAGGAGCGTGAAAGGGTCACCCGTTTGTCGCTCGCACCTGGAGGGTTAACAATTAGCGAACTGTTACTGCCGATACCCGTTTTGGCCCTCAGCAAGGCAGCGTGAGCGTGGCGTAGTCGAGCCACATGAGCGCATGATAACGCAGCGGAAGGCTAAAATGGGCCCAGCTCTATGGGTTATTCCTGAAATGGTGCCATACTGCGTTATTCGTCGCTCATCTGGAATAGCCAAACGGCGCTTCTCATGCCTTGCCCGGCACAATTTCAGGAACAACAGAAATAATTCACTATTTGTTAACACCCCTAACGATACGGATAAAATAATTGCCGACAATATCGGAGACTACAATTTACCTCATTCCATATGGTATGGCCACATAGTGTATTTGAAGGTATACTGACAGCGCTTATTAAGATTAAGCAATTTTTTTAACAAAGGTTTTTAATTATGAAATTCACATTATTTTTTGCAGTACTATTATCATTTGTTTTAATTGCCTGTGGTGGACCGTCGGCGCCTCCGGGTCCTGAAAACACTGATAGCTATGGCACAACGCATGAAGGCGCGCCTGTTGAAGGCCGTAATGAAGTGGACTAAATCAAATCAACATGGCAAAAAGCACCCCTGCAAAGGGGTCTTAAACCGGCACCAGTAAAATTAAGTAAGCTTTGCAATACAACATTGCCAGAAAAGGGAATAGCGGCAAAGTCAGAAATTAATAGGATTAACCACTAACTACAAATTGAATGGCCTTGTCAATATACACCGATCATCATACGGTGGTTGTTTTTAGTAAAATCAATACAATACGGTAAATTTGCCTATCATGGATTCACCGGCATATTACACCGATAATCCATCGCTTTTTTTAAAAAATTCAAAACACTCTGCCGTATCTTCTCGCCGCAAAACCGGTCAATTCCATGCCATTACAACTGCACGCTCAACACCCGGCCAAACATATCCGAAGACTTCTAATCAAATCAACCTAACCATAATCAATTTATAATCAACAGCGTCACCAGGCTATAGTGTATCTTATGACAAGTGTAACGTTCTGAAACATGACTCAATGAATAATCTGAACAGCCTGCGCAAAACCAAGATTGTTGCCACTATCGGTCCTGCCAGCGATTCGCCCGATATTTTGAGAAAGATGATCGCTGCGGGAATGAATGTCGCCCGTTTGAATCTGTCCCATGGCACCATCGAGGAACACCAGATCCGGCTGGACTGGATCCGCGATACGGCCAATGCAATGGGCGTGCAACTGGCGATAATGGCCGATACTCGCGGAATCGAAATTCGCACCGGCAAATTGCGTGACAGCCAGGTAGAACTGGTGCGCGGCGCGAAGTTTACCCTATTTACGGACGGGCGCATCGGCTCCGTGGACGGTGTTTCCGTGACCTACAAAAACCTGCCGAGTGAAGTAAAGTCTGGCACTCCGGTCCTGATTGATGACGGCGCTATCGAGCTGGAAGTCACTTCGATCACAAATAACGAAATTATCTGCCAGGTCGTCCATGGCGGTGTCTTGAAGGAAAACAAGAGCGTCAACCTGCCTGATACCGAGTTGGCAGTCAATGCGGTGAGTCCTGAATTCAGGGATGGCATTGTCCGGGAAGTCAGCTTTGCCGCAGACAATGGCGTGGACTATCTGGCCGCATCTTTTGTACAAAGCGCAGAAGATATCCACCGTATCCGGGATATTTTTCTAGAGACAAAAAATTGTATTCCAATCATTGCCAAAATCGAAAATAAAGCCGGCATCAAACACCTTGAGGAAATCGTGAAAGCAGCAGACGGGGTGATGGTGGCGCGCGGTGACCTCGGCGTCGAGCTGCCATTAGCGGAAGTACCGGGATTCCAGAAAAAAATCATCCGCATCACGGTAATGAACGGCAAGCCGGTGATTACCGCTACCGAGATGCTCGCATCCATGGAACGTAATCCCAAGCCCACCCGCGCCGAGGCCAGTGACGTGGCCAACGCGATACTTGACGGCACATCGGCGGTCATGCTCTCGGGAGAAACCGCGATAGGCAAATTCCCGGTAGAAGCAGTGCACACCATGTCTATTCTCGCACAACGGGCGGAAGCATCGCTGAACGAATACGGTTACTTACAGAAAATCCGCATGGATCCGGTGAATATCATTCCCGAAGTAGTCAGCCAGTCGGCGGTTAACATGGCGGAAAAGCTCAAAGCGGTTGCCATCTTCAGTTTGACAGAAACCGGCTTCACATCCCGGCTAATTTCCAAAAACCGTCCGGATTGTCCGATTGTAGCGGTAACTTATTCACAACTTGTGGCACGGCGCTTATCCATGAACTGGGGCGTGATGCCGTTACTCTGCGAAGAGGGCAGTGACGATAGCGTCAAACTTGAATTCGCCGTAAGACGGGCCAAGGAACTTGGTTACGTCAAACCGGGAGATGTCGTTATCGTGACCGCAGGCACCCACCAGCACCAGGTTGGTGGTACAGATCTTATTCGCGTAATGAAAGTGTAAAGCCGTCAATCCGTGAATTGACGGATACGGCAAACCTACTGAACAGGCGCTGCTAATCGAAATACATATCGATTCTTTATTGTTTAGCTGTGCCCGTCGCTGATAACACGTTTGCATCCACTACATCCGATATCAGACCGCTGCGGACAAGGTGCATACTGTCCCGTGAGGAGTAGTGATAAACAAACCCACTAAAATCCGGATAAAGGGAAAGAACAGGCGAAAAACAAGAAAGCGGCTTGCCTGGCAGCATCCATTCTTAACAATGGAAATTAACGGAGATGAAACGGCCGGATTCAACCGGCCGTTTCAACATAACAATATTGTTGTCTGTGCCTGTATTACTGCACAGACCCTGGCTGCGTTAGTCTATAACGTTTAACGTGCCTGGCAGGTGGATATTTTTAGGATGAAGCTGACACCAGATGGTAAAGGCGCCCGCCTTATCGGCTGTGAAAGAAACCGTTTTGGTTTCGCCAGCCTTGATTACTTCCTGAATGCCATATTCATCAATTGAGAAACCTTCGCTGATCGGCGATTTGTTTTCAATCGTGATTTTTACTTTCGAACCTTTGTGCACGGCGATTGCTTCAGGTTCATTCAGTACATTAAACGCCCGGATGTTTTTTACCGTCACGCCTTCGACATTTAGTTCAGGAATATCGGTATCGTAAGCATTCATAATGATTTTAAACGTTTTTGCCTCGCCAGCCTGTACGGCACCAGCTGCCGCCAAAAGCGCGAAAGCAAAGCTTATACAAACGATCCTAGTTAATTTCATCATACTAATTTCCTCCTAAAGTTAAATTCAAGTCAGCAAACACACATTCACCTGGCTCTAGTGACGTTGTTGTACTAACACCCAACGAAGGTTTTCATGCGCCAGCATTTGTTCTGGCACTTCTGGCACGTGAAAACTTTGCGTTATTCTTATCATAACCGAATTTTGCTATAAATTTATAGATAGCTTCCTGCAACACACTACCACTTTTTAAACATGTTCCGGAAGAACGTGATCGTTCATGCATCCATCCATACATTATAAAATCGATATATATATCCCAACAAGATCCCAACAATGTGCAAACATGCCTGACTTGGTTATAGTATCCCTTTATACTATATTCTTTGATCTGTTGTCAGCGCGTTCAATGCACAGTAATTATCCAAGCATGCACATAATACTTAAATTTACACCGCCAGTATTCCATCAATCTGGTCATGACAGGCAGCAAACAGCTTTTAGCGTTATCAACAACGCAAATGTTTTTTAGCCACCTGATTAAATAAAAGACAGGAGACGTGTGGAACAATCCGTTTTTATCTGGATTTTGTTTGACTGGTGCCCAGAAGAGGACTCGAACCTCCACACCCGAAGGAACATGGACCTGAACCATGCGCGTCTACCAATTCCGCCATCTGGGCAACTTCGGATATTATTATTTTCAGGCCAAAAAGAGTGCAACATTCTATAGGAAACCACTATTTTGTCAATCAAAGAACAGCGCAAGCTAAGAAAGCAGGATCCTTATCTTGAGCGCGAAAAAACGCGTTACGCTTATCCCCTGCCCAGCCGGGAGTTCATTCTGCAAATACTGAAACAAACCGGCATTCCGGCAACCGAACAGCAACTGCAAAAACTACTGGGAATCAAACGTCATGAGCAGGATGCTTTCGCACGCAGACTGACAGCAATGTTACGTGAGGGACAAATCTTTAAAAACCGCAAAGGCGATCTTTGCGTCATGGAAAAGCTGGATTTGATCAAGGGATCGGTACAGGGTCATGCAGACGGTTACGGCTTTCTGATTCCCGATAACGACAGTACTGATTTGTTTTTACCGGCCAAGGAAATGCATAAGGTGCTGCATGGCGATCATGTCCTTGTCCGGGAAGCAGGTCTTGACCGGCGCGGCAGGCGCGAAGCAGTCATCGTCGAAGTGCTTGAACGGGTCAACCATCAACTGGTCGGGCGGCTGCATATGGATCACGGCATACTGTATGTTGTGGCGGAAAACAAACGCATCAATCAGGATATTCTGATTCCGGGCGATTCTTCATTCAACGCCAGCGCAGGCCAGGTTGTCATCGTTGAAATTATTCAACAGCCCAGCAAACACGCACAGCCGATTGGACGTATTGTTGAAATTCTTGGCGATTATATCGATCCCGGCATGGAAATCGAGATCGCATTACGCAAACATGACCTGCCGCATATTTTTCCGGCCGAAATTGAAAAGCTGTCAGCCAAACTGCCAGCACGGGTGCTGCAAAAGGATCATTCAGAGCGCCGTGATTTGCGTCATTTGCCCTTGGTTACAATTGACGGCGAAACCGCGCGCGATTTCGATGATGCGGTCTATTGCGCATGTGATGATGACGGGTTTGTCTTATACGTTGCGATTGCAGATGTTTCACAATATGTGCATCCTGGCGACGCATTTGACAAGGAAGCGTTTAGCCGGGGCAATTCTGTCTATTTTCCATTGCGGGTAATTCCCATGCTCCCCGAAGTGCTGTCGAATGGACTCTGCTCGCTAAACCCTAAGCTGAACCGTTTATGCATGACGTGTGAAATCCGTTTTGATGCCCAGGGCGAACGACAGCATTATGTGTTTTATCCGGCATTGATGCGTTCGCATGCGCGCCTGACCTATACCCAGGTCGCGGCCATGCTGGCCGCTCCTACAAGCAAGGAGGCTAAACGGCATGCGAAACTAATGCCCGATCTGAAAAACCTGCACGCCTTGTTCAAAGTGTTACTGAAAACGCGTAAAAAACGTGGCGCCATTGATTTTGAAACCACCGAGACGCAAATGTTTTTTAATGATCAGGGCAAAATTGAAAAAATTGAGCCGGTACAGCGCAACGATGCCCATCGTTTAATTGAGGAATGCATGCTTGCAGCCAATGTATGCGCTGCCGATTTTTTACAACAGCATGAACACCCCGTCCTGTTCCGCACGCACGAAACGCCCGCAGCCGACAAACTGGAAGCGCTCCGTCACTTTCTCAAGGAAGTCGGCGTGCAGCTTGGGGGCAAGAATAAGCCAAAGGCCAGCGATTATGCGAGAACACTAAACAAAATAAAAAACAGACCAGACAAACATCTGCTGCAAACCGTCATGTTGCGCTCGTTACCGCAGGCGCAATACAGTCCTGATAACTGCGGTCATTTCGGCCTGGCTTACGACGCCTATGCACATTTTACTTCGCCTATCCGGCGTTATCCGGACTTACTGACACACCGCGCAATCAAAGCAGTACTGCGCGGCGAACAATACATGCCCGGCGACTGGCATGTATTGGGAGGTCACTGTTCACAAACGGAACGGCGCGCCGATGAGGCCACGCGGGACGTGGAAACCTGGTTGAAATGTTTTTTCATGCAGGACAAGATCAACGAATGTTTCGACGCAATTATCAGCAGCGTCACCGGTTTTGGATTATTCGTGGCACTTGAAACGATATACGTGGAAGGCCTCATTCACATCTCCGAATTGCCCAGTGACTACTTTCATTTTGACCCCGCCCGGCATTGCTTATTGGGTGAACGCACCGGCAGGCAATTTCGTATCGGCGACCGTCTGAGTGTCAAACTGGTGCGGGTTGATCTGGAAACCAGCAAAATTGATTTCATCCTGAGTGAATCCCAAAAAAGCACGCCGCCGAAAAAAAGTAAACCGAAGCAAAAAAAACGATAAGATTATCGCTTGCATCAGACATTAAACTTTTTCATGATTGAAACAGCATTCAGTATAGAAAAATGGCGGCCACACGCTTGATTTTTGGATTTCATGCCGTTGTCAGCCGGTTAAGGCAGCGCCCCGACAGCATCCGGGAAATCTATATTGACGCCGGACGCAGCGATCAGCGTACCCGCAACCTGACGTCGCTGGCCGAATCCCGGCAAGTACGGTTGATTTTCTGCGAACGCGATAGACTCGAAAAAATGGCGGGCGGAAGGCGGCACCAAAGTGTGGCGGCCATGATCGATCAGGCAGCATTAGCATCCAGTATCGATGATATCCTGGATGCATTGACCGGACCGGCCAGGCTGTTGATACTGGACGGCATACAGGACCCGCATAATCTGGGTGCATGCCTGCGGGTAGCAGACGCATTTGGCGTGCATGCTGTGATCGCGCCGAAAGACCGTGCAGTCGGATTGACTGCTGCTGTATACCAGGTATCCAGCGGCGCTGCGGAAACCGTACCGTATATAGCCGTCACCAATCTGGCGCGTACAATGCGGCAGATCAAAGCGCGCGATATCTGGCTTGTCGGTACGGCGGATAATGCCGAACATGATTTGAATGATTTTCATATCCATGACTCGGTTGCCTGGGTTTTCGGGTCTGAAGAAAAAGGAATGCGACGGCTGACACGCGAAACCTGCGACCAGCTGGTGCGCATTCCCATGCAAGGCGGCGTTGAGAGTCTAAACGTATCGGTCAGCGCTGGCATCTGCCTGTTTGAAACGTTACGTCAGCATTCAAAGACAACAGCCGGGACGGATTGAATTTCTATAAAAACAAATCCCTGCGCTGACGCAGACAACTAAAGCCGGAATATATTAAAATATCCGTCCGATTAAATCTTGGGAGGTATCGTCACGTGTTATGCGTAATTATGCGCGTGCAGATTTTTGATGGATGTTTGTGAAAAGCGTGCAGAACATAGCCATAGCCATGTTCAAGCGCTTCGAACAAGCAGATGCAGAAATATGCCG
This sequence comes from Nitrosomonas sp. Nm51, assembly GCF_900111165.1. GTDB lineage: Bacteria > Pseudomonadota > Gammaproteobacteria > Burkholderiales > Nitrosomonadaceae > Nitrosomonas. The sequence continues at coordinate 37,588 of NZ_FOGH01000003.1, read as the reverse complement.
CGCCCTTCGGGTTTGTTTTTCGAGCAAAATTATCGTCGTTTTCGCGTCTTGAATATGTTCTGGCATGTCCCGCGGCACAAAAACGTGATCCCTTTGTCCGAAAAACAAACAGAATTACACATAACACATGACGATACCCCCAATAAAAGTAAAGGAATACAATTATTCCACTGTTATGAATACTTCAGCGCCTTTGAATTTCAAAGACCATTTATTTCAACTCATGCTTCATGCCGTTGAGCAGGTCAAAACCGACAATGAGATACAGACCGGTATCGAAATAGTACGCACCCGGCAGGCCGAACACGGCGATTATTCCTGCAATCTCGCCATGCAACTGGCCAAACCGCTGCGAAAAAACCCGCGTGAGATTGCCGCGCTTTTGATCGAAGCGTTGCCGACATCGCCACACCTGGAAAAAGTGGAAGTCGCCGGGGCGGGATTCATCAATTTTTTTATCAAAACAACCGCCAAACAGGCCTGTCTTTCTACTGTTCTGCAGCAGGGCAGCGCATTTGGCGCCAGCGACTTCGGCAATAACAGAAACATACAGGTCGAGTTTGTTTCCGCGAACCCGACCGGACCGCTCCATGTCGGACATGGACGGGGCGCTGCGTTTGGCGCAAGCCTGGCGAATATGCTGTCTGCCGCCGGCTTTTCGGTGACACGCGAGTATTATGTCAACGACGCCGGCCGCCAGATGGATATTCTGGCTGTTTCCACATGGCTGCGGTATTTGGCGTTAAATAATATTCACGTGCCATTTCCGGAAAACGCTTATCGGGGCGAATATGTTAAAGCTATGGCGCGGCTGATCCATGAAGCGCATGCTGACCGGTACGTCCATCACCCGGAAAAGCTGCTGCAGGGTTTTCCGGCATCAGCGCACGAGAGCGCGATAGATACCGACCAATCGCTGGACCGGCTCATCGCCAACGCCAAGACTATTTTAGGCCAGGATTATGCATATATTCACAATTTCGTGCTGACAGAACAACTGGGCGACTGCCGTAATGACTTGATGGAATTCGGCGTGGCGTTCGATATCTGGTTTTCAGAGCAATCGCTCTTCGATAGCGGTCTGGTAGCACATGTCGTGCACATGCTCGAAGAAAAAAAATTCCTCTATCGCCAGGATGGCGCGGCCTGGTTCCGTTCCACTGAATTCGGTGACGAAAAAGATCGCGTAGTACAGAGAGAAAACGGTCAGTACACTTACTTTGCTTCGGATATCGCCTATCATCTCAATAAATTTGAGCGCGGCTTTGAAACCGTTATCAATATCTGGGGAGCCGATCATCACGGTTACATTCCACGGGTTAAAGCAGCATTGCAGGCGCTGGCGCTGGATGCGGAAAAGCTTAAAATTGCATTGGTGCAGTTTGCTGTGCTGTACAGGAATGGCAAAAAAGCATCCATGTCAACACGGTCGGGTGAATTCGTTACGCTGCGGGAATTGCGCCAGGAAGTCGGCAACGATGCAGCACGTTTTTTTTATGTGATGCGCAAAAGCGATCAGCACCTTGATTTCGATCTTGATCTGGCAAAATCGCAAAGTAATGAAAACCCGGTTTATTATATTCAATATGCCCATGCGCGTATTTGCAGCGTACTGGAGCAATGGGATGGAGATATTGCAACACTGGCGGATGCAGACACAAACCTGCTGGCCAATGCATTCGAGCTGACATTGCTGCAACGGCTGATCGACTTTCCCGATACCATTGTTGCAGCGGCACAGGAATTTTCTCCTCATTTGATTGCTTTCTATTTAAGAGAACTGGCCGGTGAATTTCATAGTTACTATAATTCTACGCATTTTCTGGTATCAGACGTTTCACTTATGGAAGCACGCTTGGCGTTAATTACGTCGATCCGGCAGGTATTGAGAAATGGATTGACATTACTGGGTGTCAGCGCCCCGGAAAAGATGTAATTTTTAAAAAGGACGCAATAGATTCATGAGCCGTGATTATAAATCCCGCAAATCCGCAACATCTAGAAGCGGAAATGGCGCTCTGATGCTGGGTATCTTTATTGGTTATACGCTGGGTATTATCAGCGCCATTGGCATTTGGTTTTATCTGGAACAGGCACCCAGCCCCTTTTTAACAGAACAGCAGATAAGCGAGCATCGTGGCGTTCATGATAATCCCGGTAATGAAGGGCAGGACAAGAGCGCAGAATCCCGGTCGGAAAATACCGTAAAAATGGACGAAAAGCTGCAGTTTGATTTCTATAACATCCTGCCCGGCGATAACGAGCCGAGCATGACATTTGAAACACCTCAAACGACGGAGCAGCCGCAGATTACCGAAAAACCCAGACCGGCTCCGGCACCATCGGTTGCATTACCGCAACCGCCGCCAGCCCGGGAAAAACAAATCCAGCCCGCCAGCGCATATACGGAAACCTATTATCTCCAGGTCGGCTCATTCCGCAATAATGCCGATGCAGACAATCTCAAGGCAAGACTCGCACTGTTAGGCGTCATTGCATCGGTGCAATCGGCCGAGTTGTCCGATAAAGGCATCTGGTATCGAGTACGGGTCGGCCCATTCACACAAAAATCCCGCGTGGATCAGATGCATCACACCCTGCGGGAAAACGGAATAGAAGCGCAGTTTATCAAAACCCGGTAATACCATTGGATGGATGCAATATCAATTTAACTTCACATAAGGAGCGGACTTGCATATGAACAGACTGATTACGGTATTGATTGTGTTTTTAGGAATCATGTTATCGAGTACGGCAGGCACTCACGCCGGGATCGTTGCCGGAAGCGACTACAAAGTGCTGCAAAATCCCCAGCCCACGCAAGACAGTGAACGTATCGAAGTGATTGAGTTTTTCTGGTATGGTTGTCCGCATTGCAATAATCTGCACCCGCATGTCAAGGCATGGCTGAAGAACAAACCGGACGATGTCGACTTCCGTTACGTACCGGCTATTTTCAGAAACAACTGGATACCCGGCGCCAAAACGTTTTACACTATTGAAGCAATGGATGAAATAGAAACATTGCACGACCGTGTATACGAGGCTATTCACCGTGACAAGATCAATCTAAATGATGAAACTGTTTTGTTCAACTGGGTTGCGCGACAAGGCGTCGATAAAGAAAAATTTATTAATCACTATCAATCATTTACTGTACAGAATCAGGTTGCCCGTTCGAACCAGATGATGCGGCAGTATCAGTTAACCGGCGTTCCGGTATTTGTCGTTGCCGGGCAATATATGGTGCATGGCAAAGAAGGTGGAACACCGCAGGATACTTTGCGTACACTCGATGAAGTTATTGCCATGGCTCGAAAGAACAAAGCGCCGTGACGGGTTGGCCGTTGTAAATGCATGCGTGCGCTGCAAGTGCATGAACGCATGCTGAAACGCAATTAAATAAATAAACTGCCGTTCTCAATGTCTATAGAAAAAATCATAGTTGGCGCTGGCTGTTTCTGGGGCGTGGAATCAACTTTCTCTCGAATTCCCGGCGTGGTGAATACAACCTGCGGTTATTGCGGCGGTAATGCGCCACACCCTTCGTATGAAATGGTATGTACAGGCGAAACCGGCCATGCAGAAGTCGTGCTGGTTGAATACGACACCTCAGTCATTCCGCTCAACGCATTACTCGAAGCATTCTGGCAGTGTCATGATCCCACAACGAAAGACCGGCAAGGCGTGGATGTCGGGTCGCAATACCGGTCAGCGATTTACTTTTTTACCGAAGACCAGGAAAAGTCTGCCAGATTGTCCCGAGACGCTGCGCAGCAAAGTGGGCGCTGGAAAGCACCTATTGTTACGGAAATCCAGCACGCCGCTCCGTTTTATCCTGCCGAAGACTATCACCAACGTTATTTTGAAAAAAAGGGCATCGGTTGAATTAGCATCATTCTTCAGTTTATTAGGGGTGTCGCCAAGGCAGTATCGTTTATAAAGATACTGCACTAATTTTGGCAAATCGGCATCATAGCCTGAAATGCGGTTTTCGTTTATCGCTTATCCGCCATTTTTCAAATTGTATGGACATGATATTTTGCAACAAGGGTAACAAACTGATCTAGGCAAAAAATCTGCTTAAAGCAGCGTTCTTTAATTTAAAATGACTCAAAATAAAACCCATGCCGGACAAGCCAGCACGATAGAAGACGACTTATTGGCAACCATTCGCAGCGATCAGGATCTGCCTGCTTTAGGCGCTTCGATTTCTCAAATTGTTCAACTGTCTTCCTCTGATGATGAATCCATTCGCAAGCTCACCTATTTTGTACTTTCTGATGTTTCTCTGACTCAGAAGATACTACGGCTTTCTAACTCGGTATCCTTTCGCGCCGAGTCCAGCAAAGCAATAACAAGTGTCAGTAAAGCAATTTTTTTACTGGGATTTAATACGGTCAAGACGTGTGCACTGGCGATACTGCTGGTCGATGGCATGCCTGGAAAAAAGGCCGAATATGTCCGATATGAATTGGTGTACGCGCTGGCTGCCAGCATGGTTAGCCGCGAACTGGCCCGGTATAGCCGTTTCAGCGATGCGGAAGAAGTTGTCGTTGCTGCATTATTTAAAAATATCGGACGTCTGTTATTGGCTGCGTATTATCCCGATCACTATCAGGATATAACTGCATTGATCAGGCAAGGCTCGCACACACCAGCACAAGCATCGCGGCAGATACTGCGATTTGATTTAGACAGCTTCGCCGAGAAAGTTATGCTGGAATGGGAAATTCCCGCAAGTATCGTTAAGACACTAAAAATGCGATCGGCCGATATATGCCAGCCGCCTAAAAGCAGGCTTGAATGGATGCAGCAGGCTGTTGATTTCAGTCAAAAAGCTGCGCCTCTGGTTCTCGGCACGGAACAATCACTAAATCCGGATTTGGAAGACACGCTGCTGCTCCAGTTCGGTAAGGCGCTTGACATGAACAAAACCAGGCTGAACGCGCTGATTACAAATGCAAACAAAGAAACAAAAGCGTTCGAAATAAACACCGGCTTGCGTTCCTCCGATCAAAAAAAAGAGATCAGGATGAACGCTGGCGCGGCTGAGCTGAATTTTGAAACTGGAGAAAACCTGCTCAAAGAGCTGACATTTGCATTTACAGAAAATGAAGAAGCGCCGAGCCCGCAGTGTTATCCCAGCGGCAAGCCACATCATGCAGCCAGACTGTTATTGGCAGGCATCCAGGACGTCACTGAAATCATGGCTTCAGGCAAATACAAACTGAGCGACCTGATTACATTGATTCTGGAAACTTTTTATAATAGTCTTGGATTTCGTTTTATTACATTATGCTTACGTGATCAGGAGAAAGGACAATATCGCGCACGCAGCTCGCTCGGTAACGATTATTTGACATACCAAAAAGCGTTCACATTTCCGCTCGCCATATCAACTGATATTTTCCATTTAGCGATGAAAAAAAATATGGATCTGATTATTTCAGATGCGTCCACCGATAAAGTACGTAATTTATTGCCTAAATGGTTTAAGGAATTATTACCGGATGCACGCAGTTTTATTGTGCTCCCATTGGTGGTGAATGAAAAAAGAATCGGTTTGTTTTACGCGGACCGGCAAACTGAGGCGCCTGAAGGTATCTCATCTGAAGAAATGCGGCTTATTAAAACTTTAAAAGCGCAGACCATTACTGCGCTGCATACACGTTAAAACTTTCTAGAATACGGATAACATAAGATCATGGCTACGACAACAGAATCAGGTTGCTTGTTTATCATCAGCGCACCTTCTGGCACCGGAAAAACTAGTCTGATCAGGGCATTATTGGGAAAAGATACGCATCTCAGATTATCGATTTCGTATACTTCGCGCCCGCGGCGATCTGCAGAAATTGACGGCCGCGACTATCACTTCGTTAGCAAGGATATTTTCAGACAGATGCAGGCTCGCGGAGAGTTTCTTGAATCCGCTGAAGTGTATGGCAACCTCTATGGCACATCAAAAAAATGGATTGACGATGCAATCGCGACAGGGCAGGATATAGTGCTGGAGATCGACTGCCAGGGCGCAGCACAGGTACGCCGTTTTTTTTCAAATGCCATTGGTATCTTCATTTTGCCGCCTTCTTGCAGAGCGCTGGAGAAGCGTCTGGTATCGCGTGATCAAGATGATACAGAAGTAATACGGAAACGGCTCGAAGCGGTTCGTGAAGAAGTCAGCCACGTGAATGAATTCGACTATGTTATTATTAACGACGAATTGGAAAAAGCACTGAATGGCCTGGCCTGCATAGTCAATGCGGAACGCCTGAAAAGAGAGCGGCAAATTGAAAAACATCAGGTATTGATCACGCAATTGAGTTGAAATTTAATTGCAGCAACTTAACTTCTATCTGTTCATTGAAATAAATAATATGGCACGCATTACTGTAGACGATTGTTTGATGAAAATCCCGAACCGTTTTGACATGACATTAGCGGCAACGGCCCGCGCCAGGCAACTGGCAATAGGCGCTTCGCCCATGATTGAGTCAGCGCGCGACAAACCGACCGTCATCGCGCTCCGCGAACTCGCACAAGGCAAATTCGACATGGATATTTTAAATCCCAAAAATATCTGACGTTAAAAACACAAGCGTATACATCAGCGCTATGCGCTTTTGTCCGGGCCGCCGCTTGTCTCACGATTTCGCCCGTTTAAGCCCATTTAATTGAACCGTTCCATCCATGCACGAAGCCGAGTTACTGTTTTCCGAAACCGCTCTGTACCTGAGACCGGAAGATATTACTCAGTTGAAGAATGCTTATTCCTTCGGTCAGGGTGCGCACTCGGGTCAATACAGAAAATCAGGCGAACCCTACATATCCCATCCGATAGCTGTTGCCAGAATCTTGAGTGAGCTGCATATGGATGCGCCAACACTTACTGCGGCTTTATTGCATGATGTCGTCGAGGATACGGATATTTCCAAAGAGGAAATCAGTGAACGATTTGGCGAGCCGGTTGCCGAGCTGGTTGATGGCGTGTCCAAGCTGGATAAAATCCAATTCCAGACGCAGGCTGAGGCGCAAGCCGAAAATTTCCGCAAAATGTTTCTGGCCATGGCACGCGATGTGCGGGTCATTCTGATTAAACTGGCCGACAGATTGCATAACATGCAGACGCTGGATGTTATGCGGACAGAAAAACAACGCAGCATTGCCCGCGAAACGCTTGAAATCTACGCACCCATCGCCCATCGTCTGGGATTGAACAAAATCTACCAGGAATTACAGGAGCTTGGCTTTTGCTATTCTCATCCGCTGCGCTACCGCGTACTGGTCAAAGCGACCAGAGCGGCGCGCGGCAACCGCCGCGAGGTTGTCGGGAAAACCCAGGATACCATCATAGACAAGTTAAAAAAAGCAGGTCTTGAAACACAGGTTCACGGACGCGAAAAACATATTTACAGCATCTACAAGAAAATGGTGGAAAAACAGCTATCATTTTCTGAAGTACTTGATATTTATGGATTTCGTGTAGTTGTCAAGGACATTCCTTCCTGCTATGTCGCGCTCGGTGCATTACACGGTTTGTACAGACCGATTCCTGGAAAATTCAAGGACTATATCGCAATACCCAAGGCCAACGGATATCAGTCGCTGCACAGTACCCTGCTGGGTCCTTTCGGTATTCCGATAGAAATACAGATCCGCACGCAGGAAATGCACCGGATTTCAGAGAATGGCGTTGCCTCCCACTGGATGTACAAAAGCGCCGATACAAATCTCAACGATTTGCATATAAAAACGCACCAGTGGCTGCAAAGCCTGCTGGAAATTTTAAGTGATTCCGCTGATTCCATGGAATTTCTGGAGCACCTGAAAGTTGATTTATTTCCGGGCGACGTCTATGTATTCACGCCGCATGGCAAGATTTTAACGTTGCCAAGACGCTCCACTGCTGTGGATTTTGCTTATGCGATTCACTCCGATATCGGTAACTGCTGTGTGGCTGCAAAAATCAACGGAGAGAATGCTCCGCTGCGCAGTGAACTGAAAAACGGCGACCGTGTGGAAATTATTACAGCACCTTACGCAAAACCCAATCCTTCCTGGCTGAGCTATGTGGTTACAGGAAGAGCGCGCTCTCATATCAGGCACTTTCTTAAAACCATACAGTTCGACGAATCCGTTGAATTGGGTGAGCGCATGCTAAACCAAACGCTGCTGGCTTTGAATGTTGAGCCTGATTTGGTCAGTGACGCGCAATGGGAGAAACTGGTGCGCGATTGCGGCGTCAAATCGAAAAAAGTACTGCTGGCCGACCTGGCGCTGGGTAAACAGCTACCCGCGGTAATTGCCAAACGATTGCTTTCCCCGCTTGAATCGGTCAACAGCGAGCGGTTATCCAGCGACCCAATTACAATTCTTGGCACCGAAGGTTTGACCGTTCAGTTTGCCAGGTGCTGCCATCCGATACCCGGCGATGTCATTGTCGGATTAATTAAAAAAGATCACGGACTGGTCATTCATACACATACCTGCCCGATTATCGCGCAGGCTCAAAAGAATCCGGAAAATTATCTGGACGTCACATGGGGCAGACATATTACCCGCACATTCGAAGTCAAAATCAAGATTGTAGCTGCGAACAAGCATGGCGTTCTGGCCAGGATCGCAGCGGCGATCGCAAAAACAGAGTCCAATATTGACGATATCGCCATGGAAAGCGAGAAAGACTATACGGCCATGGGCTTTATCCTGCAGGTCAAGAACCGGTATCACCTGGCTCAGGTAATGCGTAATTTGCGGCGTATCAAGGAAGTTGCAAAAATTATCCGTACTTGAGCACAACCGCAGTCATGACCGCATTTTACGCGGCCAGCCGCCAGCCGCCACGCGTTTTGCCGGGTCCTGGCGGTAAAACAGCGCAAGCTGTTCGTAAACGGCAACAAAGTGCTGTTTAAGGACTGCGGGAGATTCAAAAAAAACTTCACTCAAAACAGCGAAAAACTCTGCCGGGCTCTCGGCTGCATAGATATCAATCGCCGTATCGGCGCCCTCTTCTACCTGACTGCAGAATGCTGCATAAGCGTGACTGAACACATCACACCAGGTTTGCGCGCTCATGTTCGCATGCAGGGGCGGACATCCGTTTGCACCTTCATGCAGCATATCCAGTTTATGCGCGAATTCATGAATAAATACATTATGAACAACAGGTGCTGCATGCGTATTTGCCATTTCCTGCCAGGACAAAATTACCGGGCCCGACAACCAGGCTTCACCGGAAACGATATTACGCGCATGATGCACAACACCAGCCTCATCGGCGTAATCGTACTCGAGAATAAATTCACCGGGATACACAATGATTTCGATCCAGTCGTCATAATAGTCCAGACCGAGATTCAGGATCAAAACACACGCCTGCAGCGCAACCGTGACACGCATTTCATCCGTAATCTCGAGATCATGCGCACCATTGATCACTTTGGCATGCAGAAACAGCAAAACAAGCGCCTGCAACCGGCGCAGTTCATCCGCGTCCATCCCGTTCAGGCAACGCAAATGAATCATTTTTTGCCAGATATGCTGTGGTATTTCCTCGCGCTCGAGTATCCGGTTACGCCACCACTGATTTAAATGCCACGCCATGACCGCTCAATCAATAAAGCTTTTGGAATCGTAATCATTGTTTACATTATAATAACGCATTCAGCGCCGAATGGCAGGTGACCAGATGATAACAGCAGACAAACAATAGATTTAAATTACCGGTCAGTTCAGGGATGATATTGATTGCAGGGGTTGGCATAGCGTGAACACTACCAAAAAAACACGGGATATTCAGGTGAGAAGTACCAATTTAAAAATTGACGATATTGTTTCAAAATTAAGAGACATACGCACTGCTTCTCTGGAGAGCCGCAAGCGCCATGACAGGCCACCGAAACTGCCCTCGCGGAAAATGCTGGCCAGCGTTGCCGAAGGATTAAGCGCAGCTTTATTTCCCAACCGGCTGGGCTCGTCAGAGTTGGCGAATGAGGGTATCGACCATTATGTGGGACATACGCTCAATGTTACCTTGCGCAATTTAATGGTACAAATTCAGCATGAACTGCACTATAACTCAGGCTCGGAGGCGCTCAGTCCCGAAGACAGGGATAAATCAATCACAGTCACGCAGGCGTTTGCCAAGCGCCTGCCGGAAATCCGTGTACTGCTCGACAGCGATATTGTCGCCGCTTATGAGGGCGACCCTGCCGCACGCAACGTTGACGAAGTCCTGGTCTGTTATCCAGGGATTATGGCAATCACGCACTACCGCCTGGCACACGAACTGCATAAACTTGGCGCGCCGTTAATAGCGCGCATGATTTCAGAAATTGCGCATTCTGTAACGGGAATAGAGATTCATCCAGGCGCACAAATCGGCGGCAGTTTTTTTATCGATCACGGTACCGGGGTGGTTATCGGTGAAACAGCGATTATCGGCCAGAATGTTCGGCTGTATCAGGCAGTGACGTTAGGCGCCAAACGCTTCCCGGTCGATGAAAACGGCACACTGGTCAAAGGTAATCTGCGTCACCCGATCGTGGAAGACGATGTAGTGATTTATGCAGGCGCGACTATTTTGGGCAGAATTACCATCGGGCGCGGTTCAACAATCGGCGGCAATGTATGGCTGACGCACAGCGTGCCGGCAAACAGCAATATATTGCAGCCACAGACCAAACAAAGGTCGGATATTAGAACACGCGATTAAGTTTAGCTCTACCTTAGACATTCGCACATCGCCCTGCGTCACCTGAACCGTGACACAAATAGGGGACAAAACGAGCGAGACTGAAAATGCTGGCGGATGGCGGTAATGCTACACATGCATTCTTGACTAACACTTTCTTTCGATTTGAAAAGTGATTGTCGGTTTTGTGTAAGATCTTTAGTTTAAGGCTGGCATGGAGCTGTGATGTTGTATTGCAAGACCTGGTATCTTTTTGTCTGAAATAAAAAACTACTTGCCATGCTACAACAGTCCCCAATCGCCGATTACTCATCGGTTATAACTCTATTTGGCGCAACCACTGACCAATTGAAACAACGATATTCCACTGGCTATGAGAAAAGTTCTAACATGGCGTGCAAGGAGGAAGCCCTAAAGCGTGCCCATTAACTTTACGTTAGTTGCATATATATGAGATATCAAACTGAAATCTTAATAATCCAGTTACCAGATTTACCCGTTTTGGCGAGGCGTAATGCAAATCGTGCGCACTCGATTAAAACCAATCAATCGTTAATACTCAATAGTAGCTAAACTGAAAGGAAGCCGTCGCTCATGTAAACGCTACCACGCCCACATCACCAGAATCCGTGCCAGACAGGGAGAACCCAACTCGGGTTGAAATTGCCTCCTTTGCCCTGTCATCCGGTCAAAAACACAGATTCAGGTACAAAAAAACGGCAATGCAATGTTGCCGTTCAGTGATCTGTTCATCAGATCATGTAAGACACACCCAGACCGGGAAAACCACCCGGATATATTTCCATAGTCAATCAATAACCGGGCTCGTCCAACAAACGATTCAGATCGCGGCGCGTTCCACGCGCGATCTAATCTTATTCGTTAGAGTTAGATACTGCAAAACAATCAACTGGCGCGCCCGGCAGGATTCGAACCCACGACCCCTTGGTTCGTAGCCAAGTACTCTATCCAACTGAGCTACGGGCGCTTGCGCTTGTGATATGTTCTGTATTACCAAGCTACTGCTTCGCAGACGGGAGAAGATTATAACAGATTGAAGCAGGCAGCGGGCTGCTAACTATTATTTATTTTCTTTCGACCGGTGCTATAAATCGTACAATCATGCCCGGAACATATATGTGTCGGCAGATAGTTTGCTTCGTTCGTTTCATATTGTTCGCGGCGGCGGCAATGAGTGATTTAACCTTTCTTGTCAAGGACAAACGTCATTGTCCCAAAATTTCTTGTTTATTTGCCAGCAGTACAAATTATCCTTCTTCGGGCTCCGGATCTTCCTTCAAGGGAAGGCCAGCACTATCTTTTCCATTGACATGGCTTATGTAACTGGCATTGCCTTTGATTTTCGGTGTATGGCAAACAACATCCGCATTTTGCGCACGGTGACGTAATGCATGATCAATCAACACCAAGGCAAGCATTGCTTCGACAATAGGCGTTGCGCGAATGCCGACGCACGGATCATGCCGGCCATGTGTTTCAACAATCACCGGTTTGCCGTTTTTATCAATGGAGCGTCTGCCTAGACGTATGCTGGAAGTCGGTTTAATGGCGACGTTGACAGTAACTGGCTGCCCGGTTGATATTCCGCCCAAAATACCACCTGCGTTATTACTGAGAAATCCTGCCGGTGTTATTTCATCGGAATGCTCGGTACCGCTCTGCGCCACACTTGCAAAGCCTGCGCCAATCTCAACACCTTTAACTGCATTGATGTTCATCATGGCATATGCAATTTCGGCATCAAGACGGTCATAAACCGGTTCGCCCCAGCCTACCGGCACATTCTCTGCAACAGCGCTGATTTTTGCGCCCACAGAATCACCGGATTTACGTAATTGATCCATAAAAGTTTCAAGCTGCGCTACATAGCTGCTATCCGCCACAAAAAATGGATTCTGATGGACATCTTCCCATTGTTTGAACGGAATTTCTATCGGCCCAAGCTGCGACATATAACCGTGTACCACAACTCCAAATTTTTCATTCAACCACTTTTTGGCAATTGCGCCAGCAGCAACTCGTACTGCAGTCTCGCGCGCCGATGCACGGCCACCACCACGGTAATCACGAATACCGTATTTTTGCCAATAAGTATAATCAGCATGACCGGGGCGAAATACATCCATAATTTTACTGTAATCTTTGCTACGCTGGTCTTCGTTACGGATCAGTAATCCGATCGATGTGCCCGTGGTTCTACCTTCAAATACACCGGACAAAATTTCCACCGTATCGGATTCGCGACGCTGTGTTACATGACGGGAGGTGCCCGGTTTGCGTCTGTCCAGTTCATGCTGGATATCAGATACCTTGATTTCCAGACCGGGTGGACAACCGTCAATCACACAACCGATTGCAGGGCCATGCGACTCGCCAAATGATGTAACACTGAAAAGCCTGCCAAATGAACTACCAGACATGCGTAAGTTTTCCTGTAAATGTTTTTATCATTGTATTGATGCCAGTCAGCTTGTACATTTTTATCGTCACTTGCACCGTTTTCATAAATTCTAACGAAAGTACAGTTTGTACCCACGGATCCCTTGCTGGTTTTTAACTTGCCCTGTGTTGAATTGAACGCACATGCTCCCTATGCCGCAGAATAACTGCGTCTGCGGTCGCGAGCACGCAATTCAACACAGTTCGGCATTCAAATTCCAGCAATTGATGCAATAGCCAGATTAATCATGTTATATAACAGGTACAATATGCAGCAGGCCAGCCAAATTCAGTATTATAAACGTAAAAAGTATGGCAACGGCATCATGCCTTGGCTTTATCGTTTATTTAACAATAGACACTCTTTACACATCAAATTTTTGCAATCGCATTTATTTGTAGATATAAACAATATAATAAAAGAGTGCAAGCCAAAATTTGAAAAATAAAAGGCATACATGAATTGCGTATGGCGATTATAAGGCGGAATACGCTATAACACGGGAGATCGAATGAGCACAACGCAAGTTAAGGAATATCTGACCCGGCTGCAAGGCAGCATTGTCTCTGGGCTTGAACAGATTGATGGCAATAGCTTCCGACGCGACCAATGGGACCGTCCCGGCGGCGGTGGCGGAACAAGTGCGGTGGTCGAAGAAGGTAACGTACTAGAACGTGGTGGCGTCAACTTTTCACATGTTTCTGGCAGCGGACTGCCCGCATCGGCGACTGCGGCCCGCCCGGAGTTATCTGGCAGATCGTTTGAAGCTATGGGTGTTTCACTAGTTCTACATCCACGCAATCCCTATGCGCCAACGGTTCACATGAATGTACGTTATTTCGAAGCACGTAAGGAAGACGCCGAGCCGGTCTGGTGGTTTGGGGGCGGCATGGACCTGACGCCCTATTATGGATTTGAAGAAGACGCCGTTCATTTTCATCAGGTCTGCAAAGATGCATTACAGCCTTTTGGCAACGAATGTTATCCGCGGTTGAAAAAATGGTGCGATGAGTATTTTTTTTTAAAACACCGCAACGAGCCACGTGGAATCGGCGGGGTATTTTTTGACGACTGGAACAAGCCGGATTTTGCAACCTGTTTTAACCTGACGCAAAATGTCGGCAGTAATTTTCTGAATGCGTACCGCCCCATCCTGGAGCGCCGTAAAGACACGCCTTATGGCGAACGAGAACGTGATTTTCAGGCATACCGGCGTGGTCGCTATGTTGAATTCAATCTGGTCTGGGACCGCGGGACACTGTTTGGCCTGCAAACCGGCGGACGCACGGAATCCATACTAATGTCACTGCCGCCTGTTGTTAAATGGCGCTACGACTGGAAACCTGAAAGCGGCAGTGAGGAAAACAGGCTTTATACCGATTTCTTGACCGGAAAAGACTGGGTCTAATCAAGCTGCCGTATCGATAGTATTTAACCATTGATTCGGTGAAACTACTCTGTAAACATTGTTCTAAGCCCCGCCTGGCAGGGGATTTTCTACTTTGCTGAAAGTTAAAGATGCAACATTTTAACCTAGAATCATCTATTCAGTTGGATGGTGTTTAGAGTGCACTGTTCTTCCTTTTTGGCAAGACGCAATGAGGCGTAATAACGCGTTATTGCAACGAATTGCAACGCAGCAAAAAAGGAAGAACAGTGTGCTATAAGCATCATAGCGTGACCCACCCTTTTGGTGCGTAGCGTATAAAGAAATATCAGTTTTATTTCATAAGATTGACCATAGTTGTAGCGATCTAGTGAGGATTTTAGGTTTAATGACGGACTTTCTGAATAACATTGCACTGGAGGGCATCCGATGTTAATACACCCACTCCTAATAACACTGCTGATATTTTTGTGTTCGTTTGGACATGTGCCGTTGATTCATGCAAATCCCGAACCCGGAGTCTGGAGCCAGGGCGCCCCTGCCCCAAGCGAGCGTACTGAAATCGCTGCAGCCGCACTTGACGGCAAAATCTATGTTGTCGGTGGTTTTAACCGGCCTAGCCTTGGCAGCATTCTGGATTTTGCTATCAGCCGGAATGTTGAGGTCTACGATCCGGCTGCGAATAGCTGGTCCGTATCAACGCCTATGCCAGAAGGACGGCACCACACAGGCATTGCGGCACTTGATGGGTTTTTATATGTTATAGGCGGATTTGCCAAATCCGGTTTGACTGTCTGGCATGCCGTCAATACAGTATACCAGTATAACCCTGCTACGCAGACTTGGAGCGAACGCGCGCCAATGCCAACAGCACGCGGCGCTTTGGGCGTAACCGTTTATCAGGGCCGGATATACGCAATTGGCGGTTACGACGGCACACAAAACACAGGCGCTACCGAAATATACGACCCGGCAACGGATTCCTGGTCAATCGCCGCACCCCTTTCGGCGCCCCGCGATCATCTTGCAATTGCGGCGGCCAATTCCAAAATCTACGCAATCGGCGGACGATCCAATTTGAAATACCGGCAAAACACCAGCGTGGTAGAAGCTTATGACCCTGCAACTAACCAGTGGCAATTCAAAGCGAATTTGCCGACTGCGCGCAGCGGTATTGGCGCAGGCGTTATCGACGGACATATTTATGTGCTCGGTGGAGAGTCAGGTGAAGGCACGTTTGACAATAACGAGAAATATCTTCCCGACGAAGATCGTTGGATGATCATGGCGCCCATGCCGACAGCAAGGCATGGCTTAGGCGTGGCAGTGGCTGACGGACGGCTGTATGCAATTGGCGGCGGAACCTCGCCCGGCGCGTCATTTAGTCAGTTGAATGAAATCTTTTCCTATTGATTTTTTGTCAGTGCCTCAAAAATTGCTGTGTCTCAAAAATTGCTGATAGCAACTGAGTTAATGTCGGTTAATATTCAAATTTCGGTCGAGTAAGCCGGAGGAATTTCACCTCCAGCTCCTCACAGACTCCGTACGTGAATCTCTCGATTCATACAGCTCCTGCCGGCCATTCCATTAGCACCTCTCAATGCTAATACTACAGGCAAAGCATACGCCCGTCCCCGAACCGGGTTGGCAAGTGCTTTACCCGAGCCAACACATCCCCTTCACTCCATTTCCATTACAGAAATTTCATCGCTAATACGGGATGATCCGCCCCTCATACATGCATTGATACTTTCCCCCTTCGCGGGTTTCGCTTATAAGGCAGTTAGTGTGGGAGTTTCTTGCTATGGTACGAAATCAAATTTTTGCCGCCTGAAAACCTGTCAAGTGTTTTTTTAATTTCTTTTGGGGGTTAGCAGTTACAACCTATGTATAAATAAAATATTATCATAACTATCAGAATTATTAATTTGTTTTAATTCATGACTTGGCATATAGTTCGTGAAGCATTACAAACAGATCCTTTTAATAATTCTTCGATCTATAATAATTTCTCAACTATTTATTGAGAAATTTTAAATAGAACTTTCAATAATAGGAAATTGCAAGATGGCTGTTAAAACATACAATGCCGGTGTTAAGGAATATCGACAAACCTATTGGATGCCGGAATATGTTCCTCTCGATACCGATATTCTCGCTTGCTTTAAAATTACTCCCCAACCAGGTGTTGATCGCGAGGAAGCTGCTGCTGCTGTAGCTGCCGAATCTTCTACAGGAACTTGGACCACGGTATGGACCGATCTATTAACCGATCTGGATTTCTATAAAGGCCGTGCTTATCGCATTGAAGACGTGCCAGGTGACGACACCTGTTTTTTTGCTTTTATTGCTTACCCAATCGACTTGTTCGAAGAGGGCTCGGTGGTTAACGTGTTTACATCGTTGGTGGGCAACGTATTTGGATTCAAAGCGGTGCGTGCGTTAAGGCTTGAAGACGTTCGTTTCCCAATCGCTTACGTTAAAACCTGTGGCGGCCCACCGCTGGGTATTCAGGTTGAGCGCGACGTGATGAATAAATACGGACGTCCATTACTCGGTTGTACGATCAAGCCTAAACTGGGCTTGTCAGCCAAAAACTATGGTCGCGCCGTGTACGAATGCCTGCGTGGCGGCCTGGATTTCACCAAGGACGATGAAAACATTAACAGTCAACCGTTCATGCGTTGGAGACAACGGTTTGACTTCGTCATGGAAGCCATTCTCAAATCTGAGGCGGAAACGGGAGAGCGGAAGGGGCATTATTTGAACGTCACCGCACCAACGCCGGAAGAAATGTATAAACGCGCCGAATACGCTAAAGAAATCGGTGCGCCAATTATCATGCATGACTACATTACCGGTGGTTTCACCGCCAATACAGGATTGGCCAACTGGTGCCGGGACAACGGCATGTTGCTGCATATTCACCGTGCAATGCATGCGGTAATCGATCGTAATCCGCATCACGGTATTCACTTTCGCGTATTAACCAAGATTTTGCGCCTGTCCGGTGGCGATCATCTGCATACCGGTACCGTGGTCGGCAAGCTTGAAGGTGACCGTGAAGCGACTTTGGGCTGGATCGACATGCTGCGTGAATCATACGTTCCTGAAGACCGTGCACGCGGTATTTTCTTCGATCAGGACTGGGGGTCGATGCCCGGTGCTTTCGCAGTAGCTTCCGGCGGTATTCACGTATGGCATATGCCTGCGCTGGTAACCATCTTTGGTGACGATTCCGTGTTGCAATTCGGTGGCGGAACGCTGGGCCATCCTTGGGGTAATGCAGCTGGCGCCGCAGCTAATCGGGTTGCGCTGGAAGCATGTGTGCAGGCGCGTAACGAAGGTCGTCCGATTGAGAAAGAGGGTAAGGAGATTCTTACGGCAGCGGCGCAATACTCGCCAGAGCTCAAGATCGCCATGGAAACATGGAAAGAAATCAAATTTGAGTTTGATACCGTAGATAAATTGGATGCTACACACAAGTAATGCAAATAGTGGTTCTAAATTATGGTGTTGAGAAAATTTGATACAAAATTTGCTGCTCTCGGATCATGAGACTATGAATCGTTACTCTTAAGCAAGAAAGGATAAATAGAAATGACTGTTCAAGCCTATAAAGCTACACGCAAGTATGAAACTTTTTCATATTTACCGCAATTGACGCCCGATCAGGTAAGCCGCCAAATCGCTTATGCCATCAGTCTGGGTTGGAACCCTGCAGTTGAACACACCGAAAAAGGTGCCGATGCGTACAGCAACTACTGGTACATGTGGAAATTGCCCTTGTTCGGTGAGCAATCGGTAGAAGCGGTACTGGCTGAGATCGAAGCCTGTCATCGCGAATTCCCCGATCATATGGTTCGTTTTGTCGCCTACGATAATTACACCCAAAGTCAGGGATTGGCTTTCGTTGTTTATCGATAATCGAAACCGAATATTAATTGTTAGAGGTATGTAATGAGGCAAGTCTCAGATAGTATTGCCGTTGCTACTTTATCGGGGCGTGATCTAGCTTTGCGGCGTCGTAAGGTAATGGCGCTACATGGCAAGACAGGTATGACCAATAAAAAATTTAATCAGCAGTCAGCAGCAGTACACAACACTAGTAATACTGCCTCAACCACGTCATCTGTCGATCCGGTCTTCACAACTTTAGATTCTGCGTCCAGTAAACACGTTGCAACTGTGAATAATGGCCGCAGCGTTAGTCGCGCCCGACGTAATGCAATGAACCAATTAGGCAAAACCGCTGTGAAGACTACATCCAGCTTGCCAAGTGGACGCAGGCGCCCACAGCACCAGCACAACATGCCGTCAACCATCATTGAACAAGAAGGTATTTCAAAAAAATCATGTGACTGTGATGATTGCGATTGCAATAATAGTAAGCAGGAATCTCCCTCTACAGGAAAGACTGTCGTTGCAAGTATTGATCAAGTAGACTTTGACACTGTATCAATAAATAGTGGTCGCAGCGTTAGCCGCGCCCGGCGTAATGCAATGAACCAATTAGGTAAGGCTGCTGTGAAGGCCACATCCGGCTTGCCAAGTGGACGCAAACGTACGCAGCACCAACGCAGCAGCCTGCCAACCGCAACTTCTCAAGAAATAACTGAAAAATCAAGTGATCGTAGTAATAGCGGTTTTGACGGTATCAAACGAGGTTCTTCTATTACAAGAGATGATGCCGCCGAGATAAATAGCGGTCAAATTCGTGCTGACTCTGCACCGGCAGCATCAAATGTGCATAATAAGACGCTTGTTAATTTGAGCAGTCGTGCGTTTGCGCGCGCTCGACGCGCAGCGTTAGCCCAGGATGGCAAGTCTGGATTAAAACGGGTATCGCAAGTCGCTAAAATTGCTACCGCAATGCCGGATATGGATTGGCAAACTGCAATAGTTAAAGGCGCTACTGGCCGTCAAGTGGCTATGCAGCGTCGATTGGTACGGTCTGTTGCTGGTTTTGCCGGTATCCGTAACGAGGAATGTCGTCCATCTGGACGTATGCGTACCACGCAATCGTTACACGTGCCTCCCAAGGTCGAAAAAGGCCATACCCTTTCCGACCATGAGGTAACAGGAACAATGGTAGAACGAAGTAAAAGGGTTACCGGTAATGAGCCTGGCTCCTGTCGCGCCATCACTGGTACAGAGTACATTGGTGCCGAACAATTTGAGAGCTTATGTACTACACGGCCAGAACCTGCGCCGACTAAAGTAAGTGTCAGCAGTACGCTGCGTAGTCACAAGATAACCGGAGCCGAACTGGGTCGCTCAATAAAAGTAACCGGCGATGAGCCTGGTGCCTGCCGTAACGTAACTGGCACAGAATACTTGGCTGCAGAGCGCTTTGATGAATTTTGCCCCAGCAAACCTGCGCCGACTCCGGCAAAAGTTAATATTGCCTGGACTGAAAAAGAGAAAGCAGTCACCGGTACTACAGTAGTCAATACGCAAAAGGTAACGGGTAACGAATACGGCGCCGATCGGGCCATTACGGGTACAAACTACACGCGCCAGACCGCGGATGATGCGCCCGAGAAGGTAATTGTCTCACACACCGGACATGATCAGCAGGTTACCGGTACAGCGGTGGGGCATACCACAAAGATCACCGGTGATGAACCGGGTGCTTGTCGCAGCAATATTACTGGAACCGAGTATCTTTCAGCCGAGCAGTTTAAAGATGTCTGTCGATCGGAGCCACCGTCTCACCCACATAAAGTCAGTGTAATGAGTTCGCAGGACAATCTTCCGGTATCCGGTACTGAAGTCGGTCGTTCCGGCAAAGTTACCGGTGACGAACCTGGCTCCTGCCGTCCGGTTACCGGCTCGCAGTACTATACTGCCTCCGACTTCGGAAAGTTATGTGAGGCCAACGGACCGCGTAAAGTAAGTTCCATGCAAACGCTTGCAAATGGTACAGTGACTGGAACGGAGGTCGGGCATAGCCCAAAGATAACCGGTGACGATAAAGGTGGGTGCAAACCCGTCACCGGGACAGATTATGTCGGTGCAAATCCGGAAGGTTGCACTGTCAGCACCCCTGTACCCCCTGTTGCCAAAGTATTGGTCGACCAGACATGGCGCGGTCAGCCAGTTACGGGAAGTTATGTGGGCCGCTCCCAGAAAGTTACGGGGGATGAATATGGCGATTGTGCCCCCATAAGTGGAACGCCTTATATTGGACGCAACCAATATAGTGGTTTTTGTGGAACTTCGGCGCTTGAAACGCAAAAGGCGCGCCTGCCTGATAGCACCAGCATACCGGCTGTTGCTGTTACAGGCGATCGTCCTGGCGCTAATGGAGGAGCAATGACAGGTGACGAACGGGGTATTTGCGAACCCGTAACCGGAACACCTTACATCGGAGCAGACAATATTGCCAGCAAGTGCGCATCAAGCGGACGTTTTGTCCCTCGAGCACGTACTTCTGAAGAACCGGTATTGCCACCTCCCCCGGCCGATTTCAGTATTAAACCGCCTGCGCGGCAAGCACAAGAACGGCGTATTGCCAACGATAATATCACGGGCTATGTTTACACCGATGAACGTATAACAGGTCCGGCTAATAAAGCAGGTGGACTCATTACGGGAACACCGGAATTTCGCCATCGTGACAGCATGAATTTGCAAATCACACAGGAAGAAGCGGTAGCTGCCGCCCATCAACGATTGACTGGCGAAGGCAAGATGGGCACACGCATCACAGGTGATGATGCTTGGCATGCTCAGAATCGTATTACAGGGACTGAAAGCGCTTCTTCCCTGACGCGTAATTTATCAATGCGCGGCGAGACCCGGGGTGTTGGCATCAACGCGCAGCATTTTCGTGAAATGGAACGCCCACCCGTACCGGAAAGCCGAATTACCGGCTCGGCCGGCAATTCGAGCAAGGGTGCTGTTGTGACTGTTTCGGGCGGCGCGCGTGCCTGAAAGGGTAGCTCATAATGAATATACGTAACCGCAAACAGACATCACGATCACGTAAGCGAATAACCAGAATGAATGTAAGCACGAATCTATCAGTTGAAAACGTACCGAGTCCGGAACCGGTCTGTACTGTGGGCCCGAGCCAAAGCTGCAGACACGCGCTCGTCGATGCTGAATTAAATGATCTTTTGTATATTTATGAAGAGCTCGTTCGCAGTCGCTTCTCGGCAATTACGAATACGCTCAAAAAACTCTCTATTTATCAGCACGAACTGGATTTCGTGACGCATGCGCAACGTATCGCGAAGGATAATCTGCGTTATGAACTGCCGCTGGATCTGCTCGAGGATGCTTGGGTATCCGGATTAAACTTACGCGCATTGCATTCATACTGTACTTTTCGCAGTTTCAAGGAATGTGTCGCCAAGGTGCGGTTTGATCAGGCATCCTGGCGTGAAGTCAATGCGTTGCATACCGATTACATACAATCCTGCGGATACCACACCGTAAACATCAGCCCCTGTTCGGATGGGCGTCTGCAAGGATTGTTGTCTTTTATACTTCGACTCGCACCCAGTGAGTCTGTATTTGTCAAATCCTATGCCGGTGCAATGTTTGATATCGAGGAAGATATCGCCAACTGGGCGCATCGTGAACTTGAACGTTTGTCCGGCGGTCTTCCCGGTAGTGAAGAGCGCAATTATCTGAAAATAGCGGCCTATCACTACAGTAGTTCGAATCCTGGCCATGAAGGCTGTGCCGCACACGGCAGCGATACGAACAAAGCGATTGAATCCGCTCTGGCAAGACTCAATGGACTGCGTGCCGCGATTAATAATACCTATGGGCGCGGAGCGGCCCCGGAAATTTTATTAATCGGGGTTGATACGGACATCGATTCCATTTGTATTTACTTGCCGGATGCGAACGGTGATATCGATCCAGATCGCTATATTGATAACGGCGTGCTTTATCAACAATCGTTAGGTATGGATCTGGAAGCTGCACGCAACTATATTTCCGACGCTGTGGCCAAGGTGGAATCTCAAAGCGGAACAGGCCAGGGAGCGGGGAAGATGGCGGCAGGCATGCGAAATCTGATACTGGGTCTGCTCGAAGCCAACCTGTCGCAAATCGAATTTGTCGTTCAATATCATGCCGGGCGCTACGCCGTAATCGGCCACAACGAGCGCTTTATTTGCGCGGGAGAGGCCATGAACGAACTTCACTTGCGCAATAAATTTTATTTTGCACATTTGCGCACGGTAGAAGAAGGCGCGGCCCACCTGGATGTAGGGATCAAGATTTTCACAAATCTTAATATCAAGCATGGTCTGGCTGTACCGGTACTGGTGCATTATCACTACTCGTCGAATGTGCCGGGCTCCCGTGAACGTATGATCGCGCGTGGTAGACGCGTCAAAAAGGCAATTGAGGCGCGTTACCCGGATCTCCATGCAAGAGGCTTTTTGAATTGCCAGATAGCAATCAGCGATAAAGCGGGCACGGAGCGTTGTACGTTCATTGAAGATGAAGTTAAAGCGGCTGGGCATTAAAACGGGTCGCGTTGTCGAGGTAGTGTTGCTATGAAAATCATGCGGGTTGAAAAGACACTGGTGTCGACCAACCGGATCAGAGAAATGGGACATCGTCCATTGCTGGTTGTGGTAGACAAAATCGGCGGAACGCCGAGCGTCGCGGTCGACGCGGTTGGCTGTATCCCTGGAGACTGGGTAATATGCGTCGGCTCGTCGGCCGCGCGCGAAGCGGCGGGTAGTAAGGAATTTCCAAGTGATCTGACGATTGTCGGCATTATCGATCAGTGGGAAGTGAATAATTCCTGATGGAAATCATGCGTGTCATCGATGAACTGGTTTGTACTCGCCGGGTGCCCGGTTTGAAAGCCGTATCGCTGCGGGTGCTCGAAACACAATCGGGAGAGTCGCTTGTGGCAACGGACCCGGTAGGTGTGCCGATAGGCAAGTGGGTGTTTACGGCAAGCGGCAGTGCGGGACGTATGGCAATGCCGGACAAAACGGTATTAACTGATCTGACCATCTGCGGGATTATCGATAATTGGGATAAATAAGCGGAATAGATAAGCAGATAGAAAATCATGCGAGACGCAATCGATTTTTTTAATTTGAACAGTATGAATGAACTATTTTTAACTAAGTTTGAAGAGGAGAAACAAAATGGCTGAACATGCAGGTATTGCGCTTGGCATGATTGAAACGCGCGGTCTGGTTCCCGCTATCGAAGCGGCGGACGCAATGACTAAAGCGGCTGAAGTCCGTTTGATCGGGCGTCAATTTGTCGGCGGCGGTTATGTTACCGTACTGGTGCGGGGCGAAACAGGTGCGGTGAACGCCGCGGTTCGCGCCGGAGCGGACGCTTGCGAACGTGTGGGTGACGGTCTTGTGGCCGCGCATATCATTGCACGCGTACACAGCGAAGTGGAAGGCATTCTGCCGACGGCTCCTGGAGCATGATTTTTATCAATTTTGAAGCAATTGTTTTTTTAGGAGTATTTTAGAATGGCTAATATGACCGGTATTGCGCTTGGCATGATTGAAACACGCGGTTTGGTTCCCGCTATCGAAGCGGCGGATGCAATGACTAAAGCGGCCGAAGTCCGTTTGATCGGGCGTCAATTTGTTGGCGGTGGTTATGTCACCGTATTAGTGCGGGGCGAAACAGGTGCAGTGAACGCCGCGGTTCGCGCCGGAGCGGACGCCTGCGAACGTGTGGGTGACGGTCTTGTGGCCGCGCATATCATTGCACGCGTACACAGCGAAGTGGAAGGCATTCTGCCGACGGCTCCTGGAGCATGATTTTTATCAATTTTGAAACAATTGTTTTTTTAGGAGTATTTTAGAATGGCTAATACGACAGGTATTGCGCTTGGCATGATTGAAACCCGTGGTCTGGTTCCCGCTATTGAAGCGGCGGATGCCATGACTAAAGCTGCTGAAGTCCGTTTGATCGGACGGCAATTTGTTGGCGGTGGTTATGTAACCGTACTGGTACGGGGCGAAACAGGCGCTGTGAATGCTGCCGTTCGCGCCGGAGCGGACGCCTGCGAACGCGTAGGTGACGGTCTCGTAGCCGCGCATATCATTGCACGTGTGCATAGCGAAGTGGAAAACATTCTGCCGACGAAACCAGAGATTAACGGTGGTGGGCGAGATGCTGAAATTACTTCTACCCGCAGCTAATAAGTAAATCGATGAGTGTCGATTCGCGTACGCTAGGCTGGCTGACACGCGCGCTCACCCATGAAATGAGTGCGGTGCAGCAATACCTTGCGCAAAGCATACTTGCGCGTTTGCAGGGAGATCCCATACAAGAGGAGAAGTTTCGCCAGGATGCGATTGAAGAACTTGAGCATGCTGAGCGTCTGATGGAGCGCTTAATCTTGTGTGGTGTAGCGCCTTCGGCCGGGAATTTAATGCCAGCGCGTCTTGGACGAAACCAGGATGAATTGTTGATGTTCAATCGCATGTTGGAAGTTAACGCCGTGCATTTATATCAGGATGCACTATCACATGCACAGCGCATGCGCGACGAAGAAACAGCTGCGTTGCTGGAATCTATTCTGAATGATGAAATTACCCATATCAACAAAATTGATGATATGAGGGCAGAACAAAATGAGCTTGGCTGAATTGCCCGATGGCTGGGAATCGCGCGGCGGACTTCCGGCATTGTTCAAACGTTTTGAGTTCGAGAGTTACAACGAGACCAGAGCATTTCTTGATGCATTAGCCGCGCTTGCTGAAGAAACCGGATTGCATCCACAGAATATCAATTTTGCGAGCACTTACGTGAATATAACATTGGATACAAATGACAAAGGAGAGCTGGGTGAAGCCGAATTAGGCTTAGCAATGCGCATAAACCAGCTTTACTTGAAAAAAAGCGATTGACTATGGCTCCATATATCATTGCTATTATTAATCAAAAAGGTGGTGCCGGCAAAACTACTTTAGCAATGAATCTGGCAGCCGGATTAACGTTGCGTGCCAAAACAATAGTAATTGATCTTGACCCACAAGGTTCTTCATTGCAGTGGGCAGCGATGGGCACAAATGCTTTTTCCACACCGGTTGAAGCAGTATCCGGAGATTGGAATGCTTATGGTCTGCGACTTAAATATAAGATTTACCAATACATTGTGCTTGATTGTCCACCTTCATTGGACAGTCATACATCCGCACAAGCTTTGCTAGCTTGTGATATTGCATTAATACCCGTTTTACCCTCTCCGATTGACCTTTGGGCAAGCATAAAGCTATCACAAGAAATCGAAAAAACAAAAAAGGACAACCCGGATATCCATTCTTATCTTGTCATTAACCAGCTTGAACCCAATAGCGCACTTTCAAACGCGATGAACGAGGCGCTCAAGGAATTTGATATTCCCGTGCTTCAAGCCATGATTCGCCGGCGTGCCGCGTATCGAAGCGCGGCGCTGGAAGGTATTTCGGTTTACCAAATGAAAGGAAATGGCAAGCGGGCAGTAGAAGAGATTGAAGCAATAATTAATGAGGCGATACCATTATGAACACAATGAAAGACAAGCTAACCTCAAGCGTGCGTAAAGCCAAGGCCGGCACAGCCCCACAATCAAAATCTGAGGCCGTTGATTCCGCAGCACCACCTGCCGCTAAACCAACGGAAGAAAAAACGAAAACCAGGCCGACGGCTGTCAAAAAAAATACCAAACAGAAAACCGTTTCCGCAAACAGTGTTAAGGAAAGCAGTGTTGAGCTGTTTCCAAGCCGTGTCTGGCCGGATTAAGTACAGGGAGTTTTGTTATGCAGAATCAGACATTCACACGTACTTACTCCCCCCGGCAGGCGATGCTGGCGCGCCGGACGCCGCAACAGCAGGCGGTGCAACAGACCGCCGCACAGATCGATACCGCCCCGTCCGGCGTACTGGAGCAATATCACATCAGAAGCGAGCCGTACTATCGTGTGGTTTCAGATGAAATCGAACTGTATGAGGCGGCTTACTCAGTGCGCATGCCTATTATGTTGAAAGGACCTACAGGATCCGGCAAGACACGCTTTGTTGAGTATATGGCCTGGAAGCTTGGCAAACCGCTGATTACCGTAGCCTGTAATGAAGATATGACCGCGTCAGATCTTACAGGACGTTTCTTACTTGATGCCAATGGAACGCATTGGCAAGATGGCCCGCTGGCTGTTGCAGCCCGATACGGTGCAATTTGTTATCTCGATGAAGTAGTAGAAGCGCGCCAGGATACCATTGTATCAATTCACACGCTTACTGATGCTCGCCGCATGTTGCCTCTGGAAAAAAAAGGCGAAGTCATCGAAGCGCATCCGGATTTTCAGTTGGTGATTTCATATAATCCTGGCTATCAGTCGCTTATGAAAGATCTCAAACAGTCGACCAAACAGCGCTTTGGTGCACTTGATTTTGATTATCCGGAACACGATATCGAGGCAGAGATTGTTGCCCATGAATCGGGAGTAAGTCTAGACGTCGCCAAAAATCTTGTACATATCGCTGAGCGCGCACGTAATCTCAAAGGACACGGACTGGATGAAGGTCTGTCAACGCGTATGTTGATTTATGCTGGTTCTCTCATCAGTAAGGGCGTGCAGCCGCTTGCTGCATGCCGTGTTGCACTGGTTCGCCCTATCACTGATGATGCCGATATGCGAGATGCGCTTGATTCTGCGGTTACTACCTATTTCTAAAAGAGCTATACGAAACAGTCAAACTGCAGAAAATACGGAATAAACCCAATTTGCCACGCTGGCTGCTTAAATGACTATCCACCTTGAAGAATATCAAGTACTCCTTGATGATCTGCCGAGCAATTCACAGGATGTATTGCGTTCATCATGGGCAGAGGCAGCCAAGGTTTTCTCATCGCGCGGCCTGAGCAATTATCTTAAGGCAGCTGTGGCGTTGCATGACCTTGGACGAGGAGAAGAACTTGTTGTAACCTTTATCCAGGAGATTCCACGCGTAGCCTACGTCATTGGCGAGGATATTTTACCGGATATTGTAAGCTTTCTGCTCTCTATGGCTTCCAAAACTTCAAGCCAAGTGCTTGCGCTTATAGTTAGCACGGCTCCCCTTGCTGCTGAAAGATTGAGTGACGAAGAACTCTTCCGTAGCTATCTCAGCGTATTGTCTATTATGCTGGCTCAAGCACCGCGCGGCTTGCGCCCTATGTTAGAGAAACTTGATCTGCTGCTGACACAGCTGACTCTTGGTGGTCTGCGCAGATGGGTGCAGTGGGGCACTCAAGCGTACAAATCAGACTTTGACGGTCAAATCCGTTATTTTTCACTGCAAAGCCCGGACGCACTGTCTGTTCTGCAGTCCGAACGAAAAGGCACATTGTTCGTAGATGTACAGCGTCGTCTCAACATTTACTTACGCGCAATGTGGGGGCGTGATTTTTTCCTGCGACCTACCGCTGGAGATTATGAAAACCGAGAAGGTTTGAGACCCTACATCAGTCATTATATTATCCATATTGCTGACGCCTATGATGATTACACATTCCAGGACGATGCAATGGCGGTTGAGTCTGTGATCCCTGGATCTGAAATTTACCGCGCTATTGCCAATCATTGTGCTGCACACCTTGTTTATACGCACAAGCCCTTGTCAATGCAGATGCTGAATACCACCCAGATAGCCGTTATTGAAGTAATTGAAGATGCACGAGTGGAAGAACTTGCCTGCCGCCAGTTCCCTGGCATGCGTAATGACTGGTTGGCATTGCACCCACTGACGGATTATAGCGAGCCGCAAACAGTGGGTGATTTGTTAAACCGGCTGGCAAGAGCGCTGCTTGAAGAAAACAGCGCTGATCCCCATCCGTGGATACGGAAAGGTGTCGAACTTTTTAGAGCAGAACAAGACCTGGACACTAACCAATCAAGCTGGAACATCGGTGTAGAACTTGCACATCACTTAGCGAAGTTCCCTTTGCCTGAATATGACCCACGATCGGATATTCTGCGCGCAATTTATAGAGACGACAACCGCGCCATCTGGGAATCTGAAGAATACGACGAAATGGAAGCCCTGGAAGCAAGCTGGATGCCTAAGCAGACGCGTAAAAAGGTTAATATTATGGAAATGGTAAATTCGCTGGATAACGAGTTTGCCGGTGACGATGCAGAGGAAATATGGGTACTGCCCACGGAGTACTGGCTGGATCAAGAGGGCGTAACCATCAATTCTATGGAGGGAAAAGAACCGATATCTGATCCCTACCACTATCATGAATGGGATTACCAGATACAGTTGGAACGGCCCAGCTGGGTAACTGTATTGGAACGCCGCCCCAAACTAGGCGATCTCGATCTGATAAATAAGATTATAGAGGATAACAAGCCGATCATATCGCGGCTTAAATTTCTTATCGATTCCATGACACCGCATGGCATGCAACGTATCCGGCGCGTTGAAGACGGTGATGAACTGGATATTAATGCAGCAGTGCGTGCCATGATCGATATTCGTATGGGACAACAACCTGACAACCGGATTATGATTCGCCATAAACGGAACATGCGGGATTTAGCCGTCATGGTGTTGTTAGACATGTCTGAGTCCGCTAATGAAAAAGTTCACGACCATGATTACACGGTAATGGACCTCACGCGCGCCGCCACTGTCCTTTTCTCAGATGCACTTGATCGTATCGGAGACCCTTTTGCCATACACGGTTTCTGCTCCGATGGGCGGCATGACGTGCACTACTCCCGCTTCAAAGATTTCGATGCACCGTATGGCGATCTTGTCAAAGCTCGTCTCGCAGCCATGGAAGGCAGTTATTCGACACGTATGGGAGCAGCCTTGCGTCATGCTGGCTCGATACTTAGACAGCAACCCCAAAATAAAAAAATCCTGTTCGTTATTACCGATGGCGAACCTGCCGATAATGATGTACGTGATCCACAGTACCTCCGCTTTGATACAAAACACGCCGTTGAGGAATTATTGCGTTCTGGTATCGTAACCTACGCGCTTTCGCTCGATCCGGGTGCTGACCAGTATGTCTCGCGCATCTTTGGCATGAAAAATTACACTGTTCTGGATCATGTAGAGAGACTTCCCGAGAAACTGCCTATGCTCTATATGGGACTTACGCACTAAGAAATCATGCAGATCTCTTTGCGTACTTTTGTTTTTATCGATTCACTGCAGCCTCAGCTCGCTTCTTATCTAGCCACATCTTCACAAGGGTTTCTGCCTACTCCCGGCGATGCATGTTTGTGGATTGAAGTTGCACCAGGCATGGCTGTGCATCGCTTGTCCGATATCGCATTGAAGGAAACGAGTGTACGCATGGGTGAACAGGTCGTGGAGCGTTCATTTGGTTCAATGGAAATCCATTACCGCAATCAAAGTGATGTGCTCGAAGCAGGTAATATTGTTCTGCGGGAAATTGGCGCTACTATTGAATCACGTATGGCCTGTCGAATTGCGTGGAACGAAATTATCTGCGCCATTACACCGGACCATGCCACACTTATTAATCGTCAGTTGCGAAAGGGCTCTATGATTCTACCAGGAAGAAGTATGTTTATACTGGAAGTGGAGCCTGCAGGCTATGCAATCTATGCAGCCAATCAAGCTGAAAAGGCCGCGCATGTTACGCTTATTGACGTAAAACCCTTTGGCAACTTTGGTAGATTAACAATGATGGGAAACGAGGCCGAAGCGAAAGAAGCCGCTCGTGCAGTCGAAAATGCTATTGAACAAATCAATAAACATGCACGAAAAGACTAAAAAAGCCAATAAAGTCTGCGCTATACAACCAGAGATTGAATTGGTTGATGAATAACATCGTGATGTGATTTTATCTCACCGGAGCGCGGGTAATGATGGAAATTAATTCTACTACCAAGAAGTTACTGTTTAATACCGTTCGTGTTGATACCGTACTCGAAGACGGCAGTGAGGGATCGGGAACCGCTTTTATTGTGAGCCATAACCACCTAAACAGTACGTACCTGTTTATCGTTACCAATCGACATCTAGTAGAAAGTGTACAACGTGGCGGCCTTGTATTTACACAAAAACGCAATGGCCAACCTATATTCGGCAAACGTTTCCAACTAAATATAGATGATTTTTCGCACGCATGGTACATGCACCCCGACCCAGAAATCGATCTTGCAATTATTCCACTACGACCACTTGAACAAGCCGCAAATGATCAAGGCGTTGAATTATATTATCACACTATCGATAGTCGGTTAGCACCTGACGCTATAACTTTAAGTGCGCTCGACGTACCAGAGGAAGTATTTTTTATTGGCTATCCGAGTGGCGTGTGGGATCAGGTTAATCTCATGCCAATTTTTCGCCGCGGCACTACAGCAACGCCGATCGCCCTTGAATTCGAAGGCCGGAAGGAGTTTCTCATTGATGCTGCTGTATTTCCAGGTTCCAGCGGAAGCCCGGTCTTTGTTAATCCATCAGACACCCTGAGAATGACACGACCTACAAACAGGAAATTAATATTCGCAGGCATAGTCACCGCCGTTTTTTTTCGAGAAGAGGCCAATCATTTGATCCCTGCTCCAGTGCCTGCCAACAATCATAGCATAGTCATGGGTTCAGAAATGATTGATCTCGGTCTCGTCATTAAAGCACAGGTAGTAGTCGATTTAATTAATATCTATTTAAGTAAATGGCTCGACTGACAGTGTTCACTTATATTACCAAGTAGACTTTGCTTACCATACTGACTTGGCCAGACAGCCGACAGATAAATTGTAATCACTTTTATTGGAATTCATTCAATCGCTAAAGCTGAATGAATAATCGATAACAGGATTGAACAGTTACAATCAACCTATTTTATTTGTAATAAAACTTGATCGTATACGTCAAGATATTTATTTATCATGGTTGTAATACTAAAATTTGTTTCAATCTTTTGACGCGCTGATCTGCCATGCTCTAGAGCTAGTCCTGGGGCTGTAAAATAATCCAGAATTGCATCCGCAAGCTCTGTTGTACTGCCGGAAGCAACCAGCCTACCGGTTCTCGTGTCTTCTACCAATTCCACATTTCCGCCTACGCGTGTTGCTACAATGGGCAACCCACTGGACATCGCTTCCAAAATTGTATTTGAGATCCCTTCAGCAAGCGAAGGTAATACAAACAGATCCATCATGCGCATGAACTCCGGAATATCAGAGCGTTCTCCTGGAAACCAGACAATATTACTGGCTCCGGCCTTCCGCACTAAACGAGTGCATTCTTTACGTGTACTGCCATCACCAACAATCATCAAACGCATTCTGTTACGCGCTTCAGGAAATTTTTCTAGAATCAGCAAAAAAGCACGCACCAGATTCGGGTAGTCTTTAACTGCTTCCATTCTTCCTACGCTACCAATGATAAATGCACCTTCTGTAAAAAAACCTTCTGGGCTAAATCGGCAGTAACTGGATAATCCAGGAGAAAAACGATCATGATCAACGCCATTATAAATTTGACTAATCCGTTCCGGTGAAATACCCAGCAAACGTGTGAGCCATGATTCCAAATCCTGACTGACCGTGATGAAATGCCCTACAAATGGATAAACAACCCTGCGCAACATATTATATTTAAAATTTTCACCTTTTAAATCAGATATGTCACGGCCGTGCTCACTGTGTATTCGCTTTTTAATTCCTGCGGCAACGGCAATTATTTGGGCTTCCAGAGCTGCCAGATTACGTGTATGGATAATATCCGGTTTTAATTTACGCAATACTGTAAACAGCTTCAGATATAATTTAAGATCGTACCCCTCGCGTTTATTCAATGAAATGATTTCAATATCATTCCGAATAATTCTATTACGAAAATCCGTGTAATCTTCAAGGCAGATGATAGCGTGACGATACCGGCTGGAAGGAATGGTATTAATCAGATTAACCAGACCATTCTCTAATCCGCCGACACCAAGGCGATGAATGACGTGCGCAATTAAAGGCGGGTTCTGCATCTAAGATTATGCCATACAAGGTTCGCTAATTTTTTACAAACAACCATACATTATTTGATGGATCATAAAAATCACTGCTTGTTTACATTATCCAGACTGTCTGTTATGCCAGGCAACATATCCTTTAGGAATTGTTGAAGTACAGGTATTGCTTCATCGGGCTGCAATCCATAAGGTGTTGCGACAATTACTTCAGCACCAAAATCATTTTCTGTTAACAATCTGTTTTTAGCGAGCATCACTTTCGCCATATACGGACTAATTGTTTCATCATTGTCTAATACATACCAGCGCCATACCAGCAAATTTTCATAATAAGATCTTAGTTGAACCTGGCGATATGTAATTTCACGAGAACCCACCATGAATGACTGCACGTTCTCATCAACCTGCTTCCAAGGAGAATCCATTTCCGGAACTAGCACATTTCCCGAATTTATTAATTCATTACCCTGTCGTTGATTCTGGTAATAAGTAATAAATAAGCTGACCCGTTTGTATTCGCCGTTAATAAAGTGCGCCTCAAACTTTCCGGGAGAGCCGATATAAATTGGATCCCAATTCGAAACCGGGTCATCGGTTAAGTGCCAGCTTTTATCAGAATGAAAAAAGTTAAATTCTGGCTGGACAAAATTAATATCCTTTTCGAGATGGGCCGCGTAAATCGGCCATATTAATGCGACTGCAAGTACCGAGCCCGTTATTAAAACCGTCTTTTTGATCGAAACGACATTATTTTCATCCTTGATTCTACTGCCGTCATTCCTTTGGCTCTTGTCGTCATCTATTCTATCTTCGCGCCATAGAGAACCAACCCAAAAGAGTAATAGCATGACAAAACCGAAAAAGATCCACCCGTATATCAGGTGATCCACACCCACAGCCAATTGCATATCACTTAAATGTCCAGTCATGACAATTAAGTATGCGCGAATACCATTCGCAATTATTGGCACAAGTATCGAGAATGCTATAAAAATGATACGTTTGATTAAACTACGATAAGTTAGATAAGCATAAAGCGTTCCTAATGTTACCGATGCGATTAAATACCGCAATCCGCTGCAAGCTTCCACTACAGACCAATTTCCCGTTGGGAGTGAAAAAAACGTACCTTCCCGGTAAACAGGTATGCCACTCAACTGTAAGGCGCTTACCGTAAAATCCGCTGTGAAATTTATCAATGGCGGTATCAGGATATCTCCAAATGGTACTGCAAAGAACAGATAAGCCAGCGGAAATGCCAGAACATACATAGTCCTGTAACCCAAAATAGCGGCAACCACGATTGGCAGCATGGCCACAACAGTATACTGCATTACCACCTGGACACTTGCCAGTTCCGCAATCAGCCAAAGACCGCCAAGCACAAGCAAGCCGATTAGAGCGGTTGGACTGGGCTGTTGATTGAGAATGGCGATACTTTGACGTTTAGTCCAAACCATATAAATCACAAACGGCAGTATCAAAAAACCATGAGCATAGGTATCAGACCTGTACCAGGTATCTACCATAGACCAAACGGTCTCATGATAAATGGCCAAAATCCCAACAATAGCCAGTACTGTCATCAAAATGGCAAAAAGAATTGAACTGCGATTTGAATTCTCTGATAAAACAATAGTGTTCATGTGACTTCACTCTGTAAATTTAATAATTGTCCTCTGCCACATTAACCCAGGTTCTTGACAATAAACGGTCCAATCCTGTTCGCAACAAAAAGCGGCAATCTTTGCCAGGTTTGAATAAATAACTTATATTTCGGGTTTGAAGGACTATGATTGGGTATCTGAGAAGACTTAATTAATTGGTACTCATAATAAAGCGGCTGGGGCTCGAATCCCCAGTTTTTTTTGAAGCTGTATGATCCGGTACTTCGCTTACTCCGTCCAAAATCAAATGTCTTATAACCTTTCTCGCAGCTGCGCCGCATCAGTTCCCAATACATAAAATCATTTGCAGCCCACTTTCTGGCGTCGCCGGTGCCCCCGCCGTAGTAAGGCAATACTTCATCCCTGAAATAAAAACTCATTACACTACTTATCGTCTCTCCATTTTTATGAATCGTCATGAGCTCACAGTCTTGCGCAAATGTTTGTTTAAGCATCTGAAAGTATTTTTTTGAAAAAACCGGCGTACCCAGGCGATGCACACTGCCTGAATAAGCAATAAAGAATCGCTCTATATCTTCGTCAATATCGCTCTCCAGCCCGAATTTAATGCCTTTCCTTATCATTGCACGTTGTTTACGCGGTATCGCCAGCAGATTTTTTTCAATATCCTGGTCGATCGTTTTGCGGAAAGTGACATATAAATCCTTAGTCGGCCAGTCCTGATGTACTGGGCTCATGTTACGATATTCGAGGTAATCAACCTTTTGTTTTTTTGCAAGTTCAATGGCTGCTGATTCAAGTTTCTTCCGCGCCACATCGTTGTTAGCAGCGACACCGCCGTAGACACAAAAAGGCAATGCACTCAAAGAGTGTCCGAAAAGAAAGCTTTTGATTTCAGCGAGTGGCAGCACACCCTGAATTTCACCGTTGCTCTCAACATACAAAAACCAGGTCTTATGATTAAACGCCTGTTCAATTACATTTTTCCAGCCTGCTCGATGAAAAAAAGTCGCCTCAGAACATGACAGAACAAACTGATCCCAGCGCTCACAATCCCTTGGCTGCATTTCATGCACAACCATTTGCATATTTGAATTTTCTGTACCTGATACCGTGGTTAGTACACTCATTTATAAAACATTACCTTCTAGTTGAGAAAAATTCTATCTACTCTGTCCCATTTAAAATCATGGGTCAGCGCTTTCAGTCTTTTTTCCATACGCCGCAAATTAAGATAATGCCTGAACCGGGTCTTGAAACTGACGCCATCCAAACGTGGTTGATCCGCGTCTATCTCCCATGGATGGAAATAAAAAATAGCGGCATGAGACTCAACGCTGTTTAATCGTTTAATAAACCATTTAGAAACCGTATAGGGCCATAATCTGAAATATCCGCCACCGCCAGCAGGCAAATTCCGCCCCCACAGTCGTACTGTTGTTACGGGTAATTCAAGCACTCCGTTATCGCCTCTTGGGAAATAAGCAAATCTTGGAGCATCAGGCATGCCATAATGATCATGCCGCACTGGATAAATACTTGAACTATATCGATACCCGGCTTCTGCAAGACAATCAAGCGCCCATAAATTTCTACTGTTAATTGAAAAACTGGGAGCACGGTAACCCTGTACAGCCTGGCCACTTATATCCTCTAATATTTTTTTACTTCGAATAATATCTTCATTAAATTCTGCTGGAGTCAGCTCCGTGACACGCGCATGCCCCCAGCCATGACTGGCCAGCTCATGTCCATTATCCACTATACATCTAGTCATCTGTTGATACCGTTCAGCAACCCAGCCCAATGTAAAGAAAGTTGCTTTGATTTGCTTTTCATCCAGCAAATTCAATATTTTCTCCATATTGTGTTCGATTCTGCATGGTATAGTATCCCATGACGACTTGGGTATATGGTTCTCAAATGCGGAGACTTGAAAGTAATCCTCAACATCGATCGTCATCGCATTTTTGATTAAAGGACGCGTGCTTAACTGATTCATAATCTATCTTTTGTTAAAGTCATTTTTTGCATTACCAAACGACAGGTTTTGTTTTAATAAATCCAGGACAAAAAGCACAGATTTTTCCATCCTTACTAATCGGCTTTCCATTTTTTCCAGGTCAACTTTTACAAGATTGTTATTTTCGTGTATCTCAGTCACAAACTGATTTGTCGCATTTTCTGTTTCCTCGGCTGCCGTTTGGGATGAATCAAATTCTTGTTGAAAATCATTGATGACTTCATTCACAGCATCCTCGCCAAAATGATGCAGCTCTTCCAGACACCCCATCATAAACATCCGATCACACAACAAATTAATTTTTCGCGGAATCCCGCCGGTCGACAAATGAATTAAACGATAAGCACCGTCATCAAGAACTGGGTCATTCTGCCATCCAACAGTATTTAATCGATGCTCGACATATGCTTTCGTTTCCTGCTCGTCCAAAGGACCCAAATGATAAGTGGCAATCACTCTTTGTCTAAGCTGTTGCATCTTTTGATTCAAAAGAGTCTTTTTAAATTCAGGCTGACCAAGTAAAAATGTTTGTAATAAAGGCGCTTCGTCCGTCTGAAAATTGGATAACATGCGTAACTCCTCAAGCGTTTCAGAGGTAAGGTTTTGCGCCTCATCAACAACCAGCAAAACACGCTTTCCCTGTCGATCACAGCGCTGCAGAAACTGCTCAATTTCAAGTAACAAAGCAGCCTTACTAGCTTTTGCGTAGGGCAAACCAAAAGCAGCAGCTACCAGTGTTAAAATGTCATTAGAATCAATATGCGTGTTAACTATTTGAACAGCAACAATTTTATCTGATTCAAGTTTGCGAAACAGATTTCGCATCAGCGTTGTTTTACCTGCACCAACCTCACCAGTCAAAACAATAAATCCTTCTCCTTGCGAAAGCCCGTATTCCAAGTAAGCCATAGCGCGTTTATGACCTTTACTGCCGTAAAAAAAACTGGGGTCCGGTTTTAACTGAAACGGTTTGGCACTTAGTCTGTAAAACGATTCATACATTACTTAATTCCATTAGAAATTCTTAGTTAAAGAAACTGTGACTGCATTGGCAGTTAAATCAATATCCTGACCACCGGATTGAATATTCGAAAGCCGATCAATTCGTTGATACTGCAGCATACCAATCAAATCCGGAGAAAAATCTCTAGTATTTCGATTCATTAAATTATTTACAAATTAAACGATTTCGAGATTGAATTTCTTCCAGCGGTAAACGACAGGAGTAGAATTAATTTCCTCGATTCCTTTAAGTATCCGTTCCCGCAATTCGGCCTTGGAGGAAACACGAATATGCCTCAAAAACGTCCGCGCCATTTTAGAAAAGGCCGCCTCAATTAAATTTAGCCACGATCCATGTTTGGGCGTATGTACATAGATAAATCTTCCAGGCCTTGAGGCAAGATACTTCATTGTTTCTTTGGAAACATGGGCCGAGTGATTATCCAGTACTACACG
>NZ_FOGH01000090.1 GCF_900111165.1 Nitrosomonas sp. Nm51 | reverse complement strand
TCTCCTATCCAATAGGTAAGAACTTATTCTGGCGCCCACGCTCAACCGGTCAAGATAATTGTCGCCTGACCGGACAGATTAATTGTCGTCTAATATGTTACCCAATATTGTCGCACGTATTGCATTAGGTGGTTTATGAAAAACATTCACCATATTTTTCTCATCATTATTTTTCTATCAGCAGCCATCACGCAATCACATGCCGCCACCATGAACGGTTTTGTTCTGGATGGCGCATTGATACCCGAGAATGAAATTTTTTCCGGCGGCCCGCCGAAAGACGGTATACCATCGCTCGACAATCCTGTTTTTGTCAGCGCTACCCAAGCCCGTTACCTGAGCGACAGCGACCGGGTGCTGGCGTTAACGCGGAACGGCATCAGCAAGGCTTACCCTTTACGCATTCTGAACTGGCATGAAATCGTTAACGACCGGTTTGGCGATGAGGGTATTATCATTACCTACTGTCCACTCTGCGGCTCCGGAACGGCGAACGAAGCCAAAGTGAACGGCAGGCATCTGCAATTTGGTGTTTCCGGATTGCTGTATAACAGCGATGTATTGATGTACGACCGTCAAACACAATCATTATGGTCGCAAATTCTGTCACAGGCCGTGACCGGGCCAATGAAAGGCACCGAGCTTCCCGCCGTACCGGTAACGCATACCACCTGGAGTGACTGGCGCTCCCGCCATCCGGATACGCTGGTATTGAGTCAGGAGACCGGCTTTAATCGCAATTACTTCGCCAATCCTTACGATGGTTATGAGCGGGATAACAGCATCATGTTTCCGGTGCGCTTCCGCGCTGAAGGCTATCACCCCAAGGAACAGGTGCTGGGGTTAGTAATGGAAGGAAAAGCCAAAGCTTACCCATTTGTAGAGCTGACAAAAGGTTCCGGCATGATTGATGACCAGCTGGGCGGCCACCGGGTACAGATCAGATACAATCACAGGCATCAATCCGCCGAGGCATTTGATGAGAAAGGGGAGCATCTGCCGGGCGTTGTTTTATTCTGGTTCGCGTGGTACGCGTTTCATCCGCAAACCGACATTTACCGAGCCAAATAAAGCAAAAGACGAAAACCGGATGGACTTTTACTCAATCCGGTTTCTCAGTTGCTAATTGCAATTATTTTATCAGGGTCGCTTGTTTCAGTTCAAAAGTTAACCGTGGCAAGCCGGGAATCAGTTCAAGCTCCGCTAAATAGGTCGATACCGAATTATCTGCGTTTGAAATATTGACAAACGGAATATTCAAGATACCGGTTTCTTGATCGAATGTAGCATTATCTCCGCGAAAACTTTCAGCCAGTTTTTCCGCCTGAATCAGTTCGAAACGCAATGGTTGGCTACCCTGTACAGCTTGCAGTTGCGCCCGATATACATCATTGCCACCTCCCTGCATCACATCGATAGCCGGTATATCGAGTATCCTGCCACTGAAACCGGCGTTGGGTACAAGTTTATATATGGCTCCTGTAGTTTCAAACGGTATACCAGTTGCATTGCCAAGGACATAGAATTCACCTGTTGCATCCTGACCAAAACCAAGCACCCAGAAACCGGGAGTATCGCGCAGCGTCAGATCGAGCTCCAGAATTTCAGCGCCACGAGTATAGAATATTCGGCCATCACCATTGCCTGTCCTGTCAACATCACCGAACACATAGGACTGCTGCAGAGCGCTGATGGATTCGCCACGGTAGATAAAACCACCAATAATCGCGGTACCTTCATCATGATCGTATTGAACGACAGGATCGATCAAGTTCCCGGAAACCGGCTCACTGGTCACAAAACCAGGATCATTTCCATTGGGGTCAAAACGGAAGCTACCCTCCTTAGTGCTCCAGCCATAATTACCGCCAGCCTGAATCAGATTCACTTCTTCAATATCGTTTTGTCCAACATCCGCAAGTACCAGCAATCCGGTTATCGCATCAAATGAAAACCGGAATGGATTGCGAAAACCGTAAGCATATATCTCGTTCAGTACGGTTTCTGATCCAGCAAATGGATTGTCAGCGGGGATACCGTATTGACCATTTGCTGCGTTATTTCCCATTGGGTCAATCCGTAGCAAACTACCGAGTGGATTA
Organism: Nitrosomonas sp. Nm51; assembly: GCF_900111165.1. Lineage (GTDB taxonomy): Bacteria > Pseudomonadota > Gammaproteobacteria > Burkholderiales > Nitrosomonadaceae > Nitrosomonas. Next base: position 2,417 of record NZ_FOGH01000090.1, on the reverse strand, counting down.
GCCGTATTTTGCGCATTACCGTTTGTGCCATGCCCAATCATCGGGCTGCCTGCAAATTCCTGCCCATCGCGGTCATCGGCTCCGCCGCCATCGCCTAAAGCAACATAGAGCATGCCGTCAAGGCCAAAATTCAGCGCTCCAGCATTATGGTTGAATTGCGGCTGATCAACAGCCATCAAAACACGCTCCGCGGCTACTGTAGCTTGATTCTGCGTCGTATTGTCAAACTCCAAACGCCATTCACGGATAACGGAGCGGTGATTTGCTGTCGAACCCTCCGGTATGGTGGAAAAATCACTGACATCTGTTGCCGGTTCCGAGGTGTAGGTATAAATTAGGCCATTTTCTGCATACTGGGGATGAAAAGCAAAACCCAAAAAACCGCGTTCATCAAATGTACCGCTTCCAAATGCGCCCAACGGTACAAGTCGGTCGGATATATCCAGAAAAACGGCTTTGGTGTTATCAGATAAATTGATGCGCCATAACTTGCCATCCTGATCGCTTACATACAAGTGTTGACTGTCTCCGGGTGCGGCTACCGCCCAATTCGGCGCGGTCAGGCCTTCCGCAATCTGCTTGAGTCTGAGCCGGGTTGTTCCTTTCCGGATCGATTCGGGAATCGGATCTTCCAAACGCTGGTTTGCTGGGGCTTGTGAAGCAACAGCGCTTAAATCATCCAATACGGCATAACCCTGGCCTGATTCGTTTCGCAAAATTACGCGTGCAACCGGCTTTCCCAGTGATGCTGTACTTGCGATAACTTCTGTCCAGTTGGAAGACGAACCTGGAAAACTGATTAAAACCTGACCGTCACCATCCAAAAGTTCGAGCATACTGTTATTGTTACCGTTCTGTGTGCGGTAAAATACCGTGAGTTGTTCAGCGGGTGGGTTGAAATCAATGTTCCCTGTTGCGCCTAGCGGCACCATCCAGGCGTTTGAGCCCGTGTGATAGAGTGAGAAATTACCCACCGATTTGGCTTCGCCGCCACTGAATACCGCAGAAGCTGATTCGTCAGTGAGTGTGAAAGAACCGCTGGTGTTGTTGAATTCAAAACTGGTATTAATTTCCGCAGCGTGAGATAAAAAAGAGATACTTAGTATCGCAAGAAATAATTGTATTGAAGTATAGAATTTCATTTTGAGCCCCTTCCAACAAAAAAGTCTATAAATAGCCTGTCAAGAACAAAGTATTCAAAATTCACTGCGCTTTTTTTTATCAAATAAACAATGCCCAGTCAGGTAACCATTTGAGCGCTGCTGTTTCAAGTACTTTGTCAAAACCGGCAAAGACCATTACACCAAGGGTCAGCAGCATAATACCCAGAAGTCGTTTTCCACTATTCGAATGCTTTAGTTCTACTTTGTCAGATTATTCAAAAGCCACTTTTCGCCTGGCAGAAGACTTTTTAGCGCTGAGTCGTCGTCGGTGCCGCTTATGAATAATATCAGCCAGATCCTCGGTGGTAAGTTGTCTTTGCGGCAGCATGTGCGCTAATGCGGTCACCAGGTCATTGAAGGATAACATCGGCCATTGCTTGCGCCCAAGCATCTTTTGCTTGACCAAGAATAGCGTTGCCAGCATGACCAGCGCCATGTGATGATGCCATGCATCCCACCGGCGTACTTGATAATCGGCCATGCCGCATTCGCTTTTCGCTTCATGAAAGCTGTGTTCAATGAAGAAACGCTGTGCCTGTACTTGCGCCAGTTCTTGTAACGGCGTTTCAAGTGACGCGTTGGATAAGCAATAATGCGACATTTCGCTAGCGCCGGTCTCCCGTCTAGCCAGCAAGTACCGGCGATGCGCCTGTTTCTCGGCGCCATCCCATACCCAAACGGGAGCATGAAGATATTCCGCTTTCAGTGTACCTTTCTCACCCTCACGCAGGCTAAGTCGCAGCCAAGCAGCATCCGGTTATGCCGATGTCCATTGATCAACACGTATCGCTTCATTTTGTGCCTTCAACTGTTTCGGTTGTCTGCCACGGCCATTCCATGCAGGAATACTTGGCATTGGGTCTTCAAGATAAACCATCTGCCGACAGTGAACATCAGCGACAAATGTGCAACCAAACTTATCAACACCTCTCAAGAAAGCAGGATCCTTGCCATAACCGCCATCAATACCGACATAACCAAAACGCACGCCGCGCTGTTTGGCTGTTTCGATCATCGATAATGCAATCCTGCATTTGCTTTGATAATGCCGGCATGCCACAGGTATTGCCGCCTTCTTGCAACGATCCGGATCATTTACCCAATGCTGTGGCAAATACAAGCGTGTATCAATCAAACCGGCCATGCTGTTTTGGCACAAACTGGCAAATACACCGACCTGACAATTGTCTACCTTACCAAGACGGCCATTCCATTGACTCTCCTTTCTTCGCAAAAGCGCTTTCATCGATAATC
>NZ_FOGH01000071.1 GCF_900111165.1 Nitrosomonas sp. Nm51 | reverse complement strand
GCCAATAACTTCAGTGTCCAACGGTTGCGCCCATTAGGTGGTTCCGAGCAGCTCAATGCCACCAGGTGCGCTTCCTGTTCACCATCAAGACGTGGTGCTCTTGAGCGCTTGCGAGGTTCCCTTTCCAGAACTTTATGAAAACCTTTCTCAACCAGTCGCTGCCGGACCCGCTCTATTGTCCGCCTGCCAGCATCAAGTGATTTTGCTATTTCTTTATCATGCAGACCGCCGTCAAAGCGATTTACATTCGCTTTTAACAAAATTTGTGCCCGTTGCCGTTTGTAAGCAGCAACTTTTCCTGTTCTTACCAATTTGGTGAGTGTTTCGCATTCTTCTTTACTCAAGCGGACAATATATTTCTTGGCAGGCATCAATACACCTCATAAATAAGATTAGATTATCTATATATCTTACTCATTTTTAAGTGTACTTGCATCCGTCAAAATAATATGGCTGATGTACTAGGTTTATGCTTTAATTTCAGGTTTGCGGTATGCGAATGCATAAAAAAACCCGCCGCAGCGGGTTTTTTTATTGATACTAAAAATATGAATTATCGTTTTTGTCTGCGGGCTAGACTAAAACCCAGCAGGCCTAAGCCAAACAAAGCAAGCGTTGTCGGTTCCAGTATAACAACTGGCTCGCCGCCACGGATATATAAATTCATGTGTGATAAAGAGGGAAATTGTCCGCCGTTATTCTGAAAATTAATTGAAAATGTACCACTATTGTTTGCCACTACCTGGGCGTCGTCAAAGAACCATAAAGCATAACGGTTACTTGCTTTCAGCATACCGACAAAATCGAAATTAGTGGGAAAGTTTGGCGGCGCTGCGCCATTCGTATCTATGGCTGTTAAACTCCAGCCACCGTTCGTTCCGGCACCAGCAGTCAGTGTGAAGTCAAATCCACCAAACGAGCCCGTTCCTACACCAGGGCTGCCTGGATCGTCGTCTTTTGCAAGAAATGTCCAATCGGTTCCCCATGTCAATCCAAGATTATTGAAGCCTGTGGTCAGATTACCTCGAACTTTGGGCTCATTTCCCAAGACAACGCCATAGCAGTCATTCGCATTGTTACCATTAAAAGTCATATCGCTGAAACTCAGCCCATCCGGATTGGGTGAGCCGGATACACTGCAGTAGGTCGGCGCTGCGTTGGCCAAGCCTGAAAATAGCATCATTGCTGATGTAATGACGCAACATTTTGTAAACTTATTCATAACCACACTTCCTCTACTGTAAAAAGTATTATGTTTATTTTTCGTTACTGATATCTTATATGGATTAGCAAGAATCGTACCATATTTTAATATCGTTGTAATATGATGATGTATATATCAAATTTTGTGGTGCTGGTGCATCGGTTTTATTTATGTTCGGATGTTGTAAAATTTTCCGACAAAAATGTGGGCTATGTGCATAGTATTTGCATGCTATAAATGAATATGGGGTATGTTATGTCGTCGCTTCAGGTGTGCTGTTAGTACAAGCGAATTAGTAGCTAACGATGCGTTAGAAATAATAATTGACAGCAAAGATACCTTCATTGTTATGGTCGTAGCGGTTGAATTCCAGCCGCATATCCAGATTTTGTGTGAGCGCATACCGGGTGACGGCATGTGTTGTGAAAAACCGTTTATGTTCGCCCAGAACAAATACCCGGTAGTTTCCTGCCAGCTTGATTCTCAATTGTTCATTGAAATCGTAGTACATGCCTATTTCCGCGTTGCCGCCAAGCCGGTAATCACGTTTCAAATGGCCGGAGAAGTCGGTCTTTAAATCCAGGAATGAAAATAACAACAGCGGTGAGAAAAAGGCCGGACGATACGCAATGCCTCTGCCGTAGCTGCCGGAGAATGTGTTGCAATAACCGCAATCCCGGTCTCTGAGTGTGTCTACGCTGAAATTAAAACGCCAGGACGGTTTAAACAATAATGGATCGTACGGGTTCAGTGCAGTAATCGAGAGGAACCGCGCCTGATCCAGCCGGACGCGCTCGGACTCGAGAAAATAGCGGAGTTTGAAATCCATAAAAATAATTTCCGAATCCTTATCATAGCCCGCGTCTCTGGCCATTAAGTCATGATAGGCGGGCCGGTAGGCAAATTCCATAAAAGGTTCCCGGTCGTTATGGCCGGTTGCAATCCGGAAACGATCGGCGCCGTGGCCAGGATGCGGCGGGCTGGAAAAATGCAATGAGGGCGTGTGCGCCGCATTATCTGTCTGCAAGCGGCTTCTTGCCAGAAGAACCGGATATGGAATTTTTACTTCGTGATCGCTGTGCTGCCGCATGCTTTGATACTGAAGGTAATCCATGTAGGCATCCAGCAGAAGTGTCTTTGTGCCGTCCGGGAGCCGGGTGAACTCGTCGGCATCCAGTAAAATTTTTTCTTTGGCGATCGCTTGAAAAACGCGTTGCTGTTCACTCGTCATCAAATGCCGCTTTTGATTCATGACACTCACGATTGACGGGCGGTATACGACTTTTTTAACCAGATTATCCTGCGCCATGACGATCTTGACTGTATCCGCAGGGATGACGCTGAAAAAAAATTGATCTTTTAATCGCAACTCCGGTCTGGCAATCTCAAAAAGCGATAAGACGTGATAGGAACAGTTTTCCTGAAAATAATAATAATCAAAGTAAGTGCCGCCAAGTTCCCATAAATGCAGCAACATGGTATTTAACTGCGCTTCAGTGAAATCAAGCTCATACTCCCAAAGATCACGGCTTTCCAGATTGTTGTATTCCTGTACCTTAGTGTAATAGGGGAAGATGGCAAAACGCCCTTCGAATGCGCCGGTCAGTCCACGCCAGGCGTACAGGAACGGATTGTCGGTGTCTGGAATCGCGGCGTAGTTGGCGCCGTAGTTTGTGAGTTTTCTTTCGCCTTGCCGGTCCCTGCTGTCGATGCGTACCAGGGTATGACCAAACATTGATGCCGGATTATTCAAATAATAGGTCGCAAAAACCAGTGTTACGCCAACCGGGTCCAGTTCGCTGACCCAGCGTTCAAGCCGTTCGCATGCCTGTATTTCAAGGCGGGTGGCGTCAAACTGCAGTTGCTGGTGCAGCCATTTAAATCGGGCTGGAAAATTGCATTGCGGATGTTCTGTGTCTGCCGCCGGTTTGTCGGCAGGAAGAAAAAAACCGGCCAGCGTGGCCGCCAGCTCCGATTCGGGGTTGGTTTTTCCGTCAGGCGCATTGAAAAAATCCATACCGTCCGCCTCGCTGACAACGCCACCGAGTAGTCGCGGTTTGTATTTTAGCAACAGGTGCCAGACGCGCTGCTCGTGCAGTTTTAATTGTCTGGCTTGCTGCTGAAGTTCAACCAGATAATCGTTGTCATGGGTGCTTTTGGAAAAAGCAGTTCCGGGAAACAGGCAAACGCAGGCGGTTATTCCGATAACAAATAAAAAGGACGGCACAAAAAAACAGCGGATGAGAATGCAGGGTTTTGCGGATACAGGCGGCCGCCCATATCCGCGCGGCTTTAATTCAATGCTGATAATTGAATATGGCAGGATTTCGATAAATTGCGATGTTGACTCAGCATCGTGTCAAGCCGGCCGAGCAATGCATCCGGGCTTGTTTGCGTGCCGGTGACAATTTCACTGAATTTCTCCTGGGTCATTGCACCGAATTCCTGATACTGCGTAGCCGGACATTGATACATGCTGGCTAAAATGTCGAGGTGCTCACCTTCGCCCTGAGCCATTTCTTTTATCAGACTGGTGTAATTCTCTGAAGCGAATATTTCTCTTTCTTTGCTGAGATTGAGCAGGCCATGGTCGCCGCAATTGGATGTGCCGGAAGTCATGCCAAAGGTTTGAGAACCAGAAGTGCCGTTGGTCGTTGCGGCAAAAATCTGTTCCGGCCCACGTTCAGAACCGATGACTATCGAGCCCAGCCCGCAGCCGGCGGTACCATATCCTGCGGCAAAAGCAGATATCGGAAACAAAAGCAGAAACGCTGTAAATACAAGCAAACTGTTGCGTACCATTATATTCTCCTTATTGACGATGTCTCTGTTTCAAACCAGTAATCGCGCGTCCGGTTTGAAAGCAGATGTGAATCGAAACTGCAAGAAAACTACTGAAACGTTGATGAATCTACTTAAACTTTTTTGCACTGTCAAACAAAAGCCGTTGTGACGATCTGTTGTTACTGGATCCCGCCGGCAAAATAGCATTTGACGGACTCAGTATTGATCTAAGTTTTCCAGAAAAGATAAAAACTTACTGCGGTATTTGTGATCGTGCCCCCAGAACACATCGGTATGTCTGCCTTCCGGTATTTTCCAAAATATTTTCGGCTCGGCCAGTTTTTTAAAAATCCTGTCACCGAATACGGGTTCAACTGTTCTGTCCTGCTGTCCGTGTATCACGAGAACAGGCACAGGCGAAAGTGACGCCAGGTTTTCGGGAGCCCAGCGGTCGTCTAAAAGCAAGTAGCCCAACGGTTGCATCGGCCATGTCAGCCAGTGATGAGCCAGCTTGATGCGCGCTATTTGCTGGAAAGAATCGAAAGTACTGTCAGCGACTACCAGTGTTAAATTGATCTCGTCCTTTTTATCGATTGCCGTGCGCAGGGCAATATTACCGCCCAGGCTTTGTCCATAAATAATAATCGGACCGCCATTAGCTTTATGCCGGCTGACCCAGGCGACAGCTGCATGGCCTGACTCAACGCAACTTTTTGGTGTTGGCTTTCCTTCGGAACGTCCGTAACCGGGGTAGTCGAAAATGAAGACATTGTAGTGTTCATGACTGATCCATGCCAGTTGGAGGAAATGTGAAGTGAGATTTTCAGCGTTGCCGTGAAAGAAAATGATGGTCGCTTTGACAGGCCTTTTTTTGGCAGAAAACCACCATCCATGCAGTTTTCTTTGCGCGTCGTCGGTAAAAAAAACATTTTCCGGCGTATATCCCGCAGCCGCAGGATCAAAAAAACGGTGCTGGTTATCGGGATAATATAGCAGGCCGGAGCATCCGCTAAATAACAGAACGGCGATGAACAGAAAACAATAGTGAATGTTGGCTGTGTTCATTATCCGCGGCTATTTCAATTTTATAAAATATGTCTTTATTAACAACGGCTTTATGCATCGTATGCTGCTTGTTCACGATAATCAGGAGTCGTTCATAAATAACTGTAACGCCTGGATCGCATCTGGCGGGCACACTGCGGCGTTGCTCGTTGTCGCCATAGCTTGTGCTATGACTCATTCTCCCGCCTTGCATTGCATCCCGCCAGCCGCGTCCAGTTGTCACACTTATTTATTCGCGGCTCCTTGGCACAAATAATAACAGGTTAGCCGGATATGTGAAGCAACAAGATTCCAAAGCCGAACATAGGCAAAGCACATAAGCATCGCTGATTTGCGGTTAAGCCAATAATCAAAACCTCTGTTGTAAATAACACCATAGTTTTTACACAACTAATATTGCAAATAATAACAATTATCATTAATATTCGCATAAATTGTTTTATGCCGGTTTGTTCGGTCAATCGTATTTTAATTGTCATTCTTGTCATTCGCGTTTTTTATACTGCAAGCGTGCAACAGGGCCGGGTTGTATGAGAACGCATTGTTAATTCTTTTAGTTGAAAGGTGAAATTTGGTACAGAAAATTCATTTATGGATCGGTATCATCATCGGTATTTTTTTTAGCCTGTCAGGAATCTCCGGCAGCATTCTGGTATTCGATGACGAGCTGGACACTTTTTTTAACGCGCACTTATGGCGAGTTGAACCGCAATCTGGCGTAATCCGGTTGGATGATGCGACGAACAGGGTGCAATCCGGGTTTGCCGAACATACTTTGTTATTGGCGCGCCTGCCACGCGAGTCCGGGCACAGCATTGAATACTGGGTGAAAAAAGATGAGGCGATACAGCAGGTTTATGTCGATCCATGGACGCTGGATATTCTCGGAGTGCGCAATGAGCATGCCGGCTTTCTGGGTTTTCTGCATGATTTGCATGTGCATTTGCTCGCTGATGACGATGGGTTATTCGTTAACGGATTAATGGGTCTGATTTTATTGCTGACGGTTTTGACCGGGTTATGGCTGGCATGGCCGGGCTGGCGGAAATTAATCAGTGCATTGCGCGTTCCCCGTAAGTCATCACGGTTTGCACGATGGTTCGCGCTGCACCGTTCGCTCGGCCTGATTTCAATGCTGTTGCTTTTTATTGTGGGGTTGACGGGCGCCGCGATGGTTTTTTACAAACAGACCAATACTGCCTTGATTGCTGTTTTTGGGGGACCGGGATTAACCGAACCACCATTGATAGAACATGTTGATCTGCATGCCATACCGAAATCGCCAAGTACGCTGCTGCACGCAGCTGAGTCGTCGATACCCGGTGCCGATGCAACCTGGCTGCGGTTCCCGGCCAAGCCGGAAATAGCGTTTGTTGTCAGGCTGAAATATCCGGATGAATCGCATCCAAATGGTACCAGCTACGTTGCGTTGAATGGCGTATCGGGAGAAGTGCTTATGGTGCATGATGCAAGGCGCAGCGGGGCAGGGCAGCAAATAGCAGACATGAAATACCCTTTGCATATCGGAACTGCCTTTGGAACGACGGGACGTCTGTTGATCTTCGTTACAGGATTTATACCGGCAATACTTTTTGTAACCGGTGTATATACATGGTGGTATCGGCGTAAAAAACGCCAGGAGGCCCCGCTGCCTTTCCCGGAATCAGCTGCACTTGATGCAAATCTGTCTGCAACAGAAGAGAAGTGCACTGGAGCATCTGAACAAAATTACAAAAGCCGGGTGTAGTTACCGGTCGCGTCTGCGGTAAATAAGCGCCTGTTAAAAAGCAGCTGTTGCCTGGCGGGTTTTTCTGTTAGCAATTCTGAAACCGCAGAATTAAGTAACAAAAGCAGCGAAGGGCGGATCAATTGAGCGTACCTGAATACGCTATGCACAACAAAGCAAAAAACATGCAGTAGCGCTATCAATGTGTACGGTATGTATCAAATTAAATGATAATACTTATCATTATGATTAACATTAATTTATAAGGTGAAAATAGTGACAATAATTGAGTTCATGTGTCAGTGGCGGCAAATGTTTGCCATGTTACTAATCCTGGTCAATTGTCTGTTTCCAGACCGGCTGCTTGCGCAGAGTAAAAGCATGGAGCCGGTTGTGGTGACGGCTACGCGCACGGAAACGCCTGTTTCTGAAACGACACGGTCAGTATCAGTAATCACAAATAAAGAAATACAACAACAGGCAGGTTATGCGCGTAATTTGAGTGATGTTCTGGCGAAAACGATACCCGGTCTGGGACCCAGCACTGAAGCGCTATCGGCATTCGGCCAGACCCTGCGCGGGCGTGACTACCTGGTGCTGATTGACGGTATTCCGCAATCAACGGCGTTGCGTTCTTCAAGCCGTGATCTGAATACGATCGATGTTGATGCAATCGAACGTATCGAGGTGGTGCGCGGCGGTACCGCAGCTTACGGTTTCGGTGCAGCCGGGGGGCTGGTTAACATTATTACCAAACATGCATCCGGAAAATTGAGAGAAGGCTTCTCAAAAGGCGGTATCCGCTTTTCAACGGAGCGGTTTGACGATGCGATCATGTGGGAGACAACGCACCGGATTTCCGGCACACGGGAGAATATGGATTATCTGGTATCCGGAACTTACGGCGAGCGCGGCCAGTTCTTTGATGCAAGCGGCGACCGCATTCCGCCCGACCCAATCGGTGTGCAGGGCGGTCTGGCCGATACCAATACTTTCAACATACTCGGAAAGCTGGGATTCAATTTCGACAATGACCGGCAGCGGGTGCAGTTTACTGTCAATCATTTTAATATCAAACAGGATACCAATTTCACCTTTGGCTTGGGCGATCCTGCAAATGGCATCAAGACCCCCGCGGTCCGCGGGCAATTCAATCCATTTAAGCCGGGTACGAAAAACACCATGGTCGGTGCCGACTACATCAACAAGAACTTTTTTGGCAGCCATGTTTCGGTGAAAGGCTATTACGACGATCAGATTGCCCGCTTTGCAAAATTTCCCGGGTTTGCCCAGACTGAAGTCCGCGCTGAAAAATTCGGCAGCCGTGTGACGATCAATACGCCCATTTCTGTCAAAAACTATGAATTCAGTGCTATCTGGGGGCTGGATTATCTTCGCGATCAGGTTGTGCAGGCCGGCCTGGACGGGCCGACTGTCGTCCCGTTTATGCGGCAGGATGCGCTTGCGGGCTTTTTTGAGCTTGAACTGCCGGTCAGCAAGTACGGAATCGTGCGCGGCGGTATCCGTCAGGAAGCTATTTCCGTCGATATTTCAGATGTCATCAATCGGGCCGGCGCCAATATCAGCGGCGAAGAAGTCAAGTATGACAACACGCTGTTTAACGGCAGCGCAGTCGTCTTTCTAACTGAATACCTGGAACTTTATGGCGGTTATTCCCAGAGCTTTTCGCTCGCGGATATCGGCCGTGCCATCAGGGACGCAAATATCAGCGTGGTCAGCGCCGGCCAGTTGGCGTCTGAGGCGCAAAAAGTGCATAACTACGAGCTCGGTTTGCGAGGCCGGTATGGCCCGGTACAGGCATCAGCCGTTGGTTTTTACAGCGAATCGAATAACGGCACGACATTTAACAGAGATCTGAGCATCGTCAAGCTGCCTGAGCGTATCTGGGGTGTCGAAGGTTCACTGGCTTACCGGGTTACTGAACAGGTTAATGTCGGTGGTACGGCCAGCTGGGCGGAAGGCGAAATAGATCTGGATGATGATGGCAAGTTTGATGAGGACCTTCCCAATACCAGAATTTCCCCGGTAAAACTGACAGGTTTTCTGGAGTACAGTCCATTTGAATGGTGGCAGAACCGGATGCAGGCGTTTTATGTCGCCGACCGGACGCCGAATTCAACACAGTTTGGTGGAATGCCGGTTGACGATTATGTTCTGGTGGATCTGACGACCAGTCTTGCGGTAGGGCCGGGGTATTTTACCGTTGCAGTTAAAAATCTGCTTAACGAAAACTATTTTCCGCTGATCAGCCAGGCCTCACAAACGCCGTTTGGGTTTGCTACGGGACCCGGCCGCATGGTCGGTGTGACCTATGCGTTTAACTGGTAGCCGTGTGAATAGCGAATGGCAGTACGCTGATATTCTCGCCTGCTGCGTTTTATTAATATACACCTGTCAACTTTTGATAGGAAAACAAATTTGTAAGGAAACACACATGATTACAATAATAACTGAAGTTTCCCTTTTTTCCCTATGCGACCATCCGCAATAATGCTTTGATGAGAGAATTTTGTTCGGGTTTGCCTGGCTTGGGGCAAAAGGTAACAAAATCTTTATCGAATGCGGCCTGAGTAATCAGTTTTCTAACATCGGAGAAGGCGAAGTGACTTCGATTGTTAACAGCGTAACAACGCTGCGGTGTTTTATCAAGGCGATCTGCGTATATCCAGGTGATGGCGGTGGCCATCATGCAGAAGCTGAGGTGATTCATAACGGCATGCGGCGTACGGGTTTGGCTTTTTATGCTTCCAATTTCCTGCTTGATCTCTTTGAAACCGGCCTCGATTTTCCAGCGAGCGCCATAGTATTCGATGATCTGCTCGACGGTGAGATCAAGATCAGTGGTAAAGAATGCAACCCATTGTGATTTTCGGTAGGCCCAGACGACACGCACGGCACATTTGAGTGTTTTCAACATGCAGATGTGATCGTA
>NZ_FOGH01000019.1 GCF_900111165.1 Nitrosomonas sp. Nm51 | reverse complement strand
ATCTGCTGCGTTTACAGCAGGGTGAGGTTACATTTTACGATTAACCGGCGAAACCAAACTGCCTTTTCTCCGCGTAGCGGCTTCGTCCAACAATTTGTTCCAGTGCTCCGGCTGCTTGATATTGACAGGTTCAGAGACCCCGGAAGTGATGCCTCTTAGGCACGCATCGCTGAGAATAATTGGCCCGAAGGAAGTTATCCAGATGATCCAATACTGTGTTGTGGCCTTTGATAATGGCCAACCACCCGCTGCAGACCACGCCTTGTCTTGAATCATCTGGACAACGCTGAATCCGCCAATATCATATGGATAAAAGTACTGGCGGTACCATAAGAAATCGATACTAATGGAAAATCTGGGCTAAAATATGAATTGCGATAAATAATTCAAGTTGCCGTCACATCGGTAGATCTTCCGCCAGGATTAATTTCTCAGTTATTATGAATTTTTTTGGACAACAGCGCAGAAAACTGCTCAAGTTCAGCCTGATTGGAGGTTTAGGCGTATTTGTTTCAAATCACTGGTTATCTACGCCGGCTCGCGCCGCATCGTTAGCCCGGGCGGCGCGAAGCGGTCTGCTGCCGCCGGATATAAATGGCATACGCCTGCCTAAGGGATTCAGTTCCCGCGTCATAGCACGTTCAGGACAAACCACCTTCGGCTACGCGTGGCACGCCGCTCCAGACGGTGGCGCCACATTTGCCACGCAAGACAAGGGCTGGATATATGTCTCAAACAGCGAACTTGATCATCAAAGAGGCGGTGTCGGCGCCATTCGTTTTAGCCGGCAAGGCGAAATGACAGATGCCTATTCCATCTTGCAACATACCACGCGTAACTGCGCGGGCGGTCATACGCCTTGGCAGACCTGGCTCTCGTGCGAGGAATATGACCAAGGCCAGGTATGGGAATGCGATCCCTTTGGCGTGCAAACTGCGCGTTTGCGGCCGGCCCTGGGCACATTTAGTCACGAAGCTGTTGCTGTCGATGTACATCACAAGCAATTGTATCTGACTGAAGACAAACCGGACGGTTGTTTATACCGCTACACTGGCAATACCCATGATGCCGCAGGATGGCCCGGTTTGGATGACGGTTTTCTGGAAGTCGCCGAAGTCATCGGCGGTCCTGTTGGGAAAGTACGCTGGCACCCACTCCCAGACCCGCTGGCGATACATGCGCCGACACGTTATCAAATCAAGCAGCGCACAGCATTTGACGGTGGCGAAGGTATCTGGTACCACGCAGGTATCGTTTATTTCACCACCAAAGGAGACGACCGGATATGGGCGTACAACACCCTAAACAAGCGGCTCAGCATTGTTTATAATGCCGCCTTTTATCCAAACCCTGTGCTGACCGGCGTCGACAATATTACGGCCAATACAACCGGCGAGCTGCTGGTGGCCGAAGACGGCGGTGATATGCAGATTGTCGTCGTCGCGCCAGATACTGTGATGCCGTTGTTACAGATTGTCGATCATGACCGGTCGGAGATAACCGGTCCGTCATTCAACCCGGACGGTACACGTTTGTATTTCAGTTCGCAACGGGGTGCGTCAGGCAAATCGCAGGACGGTGTGACTTTCGAAATAACCGGACCGTTCTGATTGCCCAACAACAATTATACGGCACACCCGAATTTTAATAAGGAGTTAATCCATATGCCCGAGAGCGGCCGTTTTCAGCCCAGCTTGATTTGGATCACACTGGTGGTCATGTTACTGATCCTGCTGTTGTACGACATGTCCGACTTCTTTATATTCGGAGACAAACGCGAATACGCCGAACCCCGTATTGTAGAGGCGCGTGGAAATCTTGCAGAAGATGAAATCAGCACCATTGAACTGTTTGAAAATTCGCGTGACTCGGTGGTTTTTATTACTACCCGGCAGCGTGTCATGGATGCCTGGACGCGCAATATTTTTTCCGTACCCAGTGGAACGGGTTCCGGCTTTATCTGGGACGATCATGGTCACATCATCACCAATTATCATGTCATCAAAGGCGCCAGCGAAGCCATGATACGTCTGGTGGATGGACGGGACTATAAAGCTGTACTGGTGGGCGCAAGTCCGGCGCATGATATTGCCGTCCTGCGGATCGGAATCGGTTTTCAGCGCCCGTCGCCGGTTCCGCTTGGCACCAGCAACGACCTTAAGGTCGGACAAAAAGTATTTGCCATCGGCAATCCTTTCGGTCTGGACTGGACACTGACAACCGGCATAGTGTCCGCACTTGACCGTTCACTTCCCGGCGAAAACGGCCGCATCATCGGCAACCTGATCCAGACAGACGCCGCCATTAATCCGGGAAATTCAGGTGGCCCTCTGCTGGATTCTGCGGGCCGCCTGATCGGTATTAACACGGCGATTTACAGTCCGAGTGGCGCAAGTGCCGGCATCGGATTTGCTGTGCCCGTGGATACCGCCAACCGTGTCGTGCCGCAACTCATCAGCCGCGGCAAATATATCCGTCCGGCACTGGGCATTACAGTCGACGGCAAATTCAATGAACGTCTGACCAGTACGATCAATGTCAGCGGCATTGTGATCCTTGGCGTCGGCCGTGACTCGGCCGCCGAAGCTGCCGGTTTCAAAGGTGCCGTTATTTCACCCGACGGCGAGATCACGCCCAGGGATATTATTATCGCCATCAATGGCGAACCGGTCGACTCGGTTGAAAAGCTGTTATCAATTATCGATGGATACCGTGTCGGCGATACCATACAAGTCAGGATCCTGCGTGATGAACAGGAGATTGAAGTGCCTGTAACACTACAGCCGGGTGAATAGCGCCGGTTTGCACTATCGGTTCATAACAGCAACCGGTTGATCAGGCGTGATGAACATAACGACCAAAATTCTTATCTGGATGACTGCCGGTCTTGCAGTGGGCAGCCTGATTAATAATTTCGCGCAAAGCAACACAATTATCCAGGATTATTTCGTTGACGGCCTGTTTCATGTCGCAGGTACAGTATTTATCAATTTACTGAAAATGCTAGTGGTTCCGCTGGTCACATTTTCACTCATTTGCGGCGTATGCGGTATCGGCGACATCAGCAAACTGGGGCGCATCGGTATCAAGGCGTTTGCTTTGTTTTTGCTGTCCACGGCGCTGGCCATTTCGCTGGCAATTCTGGCGGCGGTAAATATTGCTCCAGGGAAAAACTTTAATTTGTCACAAGGCATGCCGGGTTTATTTACAGTACCGGAAGCGCCGCCGATTACACAGGTTTTCATCGATCTTGTACCTGGCAATCCCGTTGCGGCATTCGCAGAGGGCAATATGCTGCAGATTATTTTTTTTACAATCTTGTTTGCTATCAGTTTGCTCATGCTCGGTGAGCGTGCGCGGCCATTGATCCAGGGCGCGGAGCGAATGAACGAAGTCATGATGCAGATAGTCAATGTTGTGATGTCTATCGCCCCCTACGGTGTATTTGCATTGATGGCGAAAACCTTTGCGGAACAGGGCATCGCCCTGATTATGCCCATGATCGGTTATTTTGGCGTTGTGGTAGCCGTGTTATTCTGTCACGCAACGGGTACGTTGATGTTTCTGCTGAGACTTCTCGGAAGAATCAATCCCGTCAAGTTCCTTAAAAAAATGCGCACTGCTCAGATCTTCGCTTTCAGCACCGCCAGTTCCAACGCCACAATCCCGGTTACACTCAGAACGGTTGAGAAACGCATGGGCGTCGACAATTCGACGGCTGCATTTGTCGTGCCATTTGGCGCGACAATTAACATGGACGGAACAGCCATTATGCAGGGCATCGCTACTGTATTCATTGCCAACGTTTACGGTATAGAAATCGGCATCATTGGTTATCTGACGGTTATCGGAATGTCCGTGTTGGCGTCTATCGGCACCGCAGGTGTTCCGGGTGTGGGTTTGATTATGCTTGCCATGGTGTTTAATCAAGTCGGGCTTCCCGTTGAAGGCATTGCCTTGATCATGGGTGTCGACCGCCTGCTCGACATGATCCGCACTGCCGTCAACGTGACCGGTGACGCGGTTGTCACCATGATTGTAGCCCAAAGTGAAAACAATATTTCGATGGACGTTTTCAATGACCCTTCCGCAGGCACACTGGAACCTGTACAGCTACCGCATCACGACGCTGCACAAAACTGACTACTGCTGAGCCAATGTCGGGTCAGTAATAAAGCCAATTCTTACCATACCGGCATTGGCGGCGGCACTCATGGCGCGCGCAACGTGCTCATAATGCACGGTCTTGTCGGCGCGGATATGCAGTTCGGTCTTAGGATCCAACGACACCGCTGCTGCAAACCGTTCAGGTAACTGATCAAACAACACCGGCTCGCCGTTCCAGAAAAAACTGCCGTCCGCCCGGATTGCCAGTTCGACATGTTCGGGCTGCGTTATATTCGGATTACTTTCCGCTTTGGGCAAATCAATTTTGACTGAATGCGTCAGTAATGGCGCAGTAATGATAAAGATAATCAGCAGTACAAGCATGACGTCAACCAGTGGCACAACATTGATTTCAGCCATCGGCGCCTGCTGTTTGCCGCTGTTCATGCTGCCAAACCCCATTATTGTCCCCTTTCTTCAAGGTTTGAATAGGTAGTGGCAGGCGCGATAGTTTGCGGTATGGGTGTGGGTGCTGATTGCGTACGTTGCACAGCGGCTTCATTGTTACTGGCGGCACCGTTACCCACCGTAATCAGAACGAATAGATCATGCGCAAATGCATCGAGCCGTGCAAGCCAGATCCGGTTGCGGCGAACGAATGCGTTATATGCCAGAACTGCAGGGATCGCTACAGCAAGTCCCAGCGCCGTCATAATCAGCGCTTCACCGACAGGACCTGCAACTTTGTCTAGTGTACCCTGTCCGGACAAACCGATTTGTATTAATGCATGATAAATGCCCCATACCGTTCCGAGCAGACCGATATACGGGGCAGCTGATCCTGCCGATGCAATTAGTGTCAATCCATTCTCGACCCGCGCCGCCTCCTGGTCAATACCGTTACGCAAAGCACGCGTTAAAAACTCGCTGGTGCCGCCGGCTGCAGCCAATTTATAAGAATCCTGCAATTGGGAATCGGCGGCGGCCTCAATGCCCAGTTTGGCCAGTTCGGCAAACGCATTATCCGGGGTTTCGCTGTTAAAAGATTTTTTTACTTCAGCCAACGATTCAACGTTCCAAAAATGGTTCAGAAATGCGGTAGCACGTTTTTTTGCAATAAAATTGTTTATGCTTTTTGTGATAATCAGATACCAGCTGGCAACCGAGAGCGAGATCAGCAACACCAGGACGCTGATACCAACACTATCGATTTGAGCCAGAAAATTTGAAAATCCAAGTCCTTGTTCCATTTAAATTAATTTCCTTGCAGTACAAAATTGAAAGGTTGCAGCGCAATTGCGCGAACCGGTTGACCATCACGCATTGATGGCCTGCATTGCCAATTTTTTACGGCCTCCAGCGCCGCATTATCCAGGCGCGCGTAACCGCTGCTGTCAACAACTTGCGCTTCATCAATATGGCCGCCCTCATCCAGAACGACTCGCAACACCAGCTTGCCTTCTTCACCCATACGACGGGAAATCGCCGGATACGTCGGCGCCGTCAATTTTGGACATGAAACCGACAGCTCGGAAGACAATGTGACCGGCCCCGTTTCCATTTGCCGAGGCGGTACTTCAGCAACCGGTTCAGGAAACACGTCCTGTTCTGCCACCGGTTCTGGCTCAGGATCAGGTTGCACAACGGGTGCTGGCTTCGGTAATTTTGGGGCTTTGGATGCCAGCCGCTTGACTTTAGGTTTGGATTCAGGTTTTTTGACGGGCTTTAACTTTGCAGGTGTTGGTTCCTGTTTAGGCTCGGGCGTTGCTTCTGGCGCGGGCTGCGATATGATCTCGGCAAACAAGGTCACCATTTGCTCAGGTGCCGGGACCATACGTTGATTCCACAACACGTAAGCAAGCACTCCATGCGCTACAAGTACAAACAGCAATCCAGGTAACGAGATAAAATTCTGCTTTGACCCAAGGTAATCAGCATTTTTCCGTGTCAGTGAATGCATTGAGGAATAAACTATAGCAATATTAATAACCTTTCTTTTGATTGTTACAACAGCGTGAAGATAATAACAGACGACTTAGTACTCTATCCATATGATATTGCCGGGTTCAGTGCGCTTATCAGTGTACATGGTAAGGCCTGCCTTGCAGGCAATAGCCGTTCTATCGTCAAAAGACGCAAACGCAGACAATGGACGCTGACAAGCGCATCCACAGGGCGTTACCATGATGTCCTGCAACCGTGTTACAGTATTTACTTGAGAAGGGAACAACCTTTTCAAGCACTGTTCCTTGTTGCATAACACCGCGGTAACGCTGTACCAATATCATATGAATAGAGTACTAGTGATGTACTATACAAGCTGCTGCTGAACAGCCGCGAACTACATTTGCGCATTTTACTCATGTACCGAAATTGCACCGGTAACCCAATCTATCTTATTACCAACATCAGATCTGATGCACCTAAAAAGAGGTTTATTCAAACTAGAAATATTAAAACAAACGATAATAATTATCAATAAATATATTGTTCTCTCAGTTATTCCCGCTAGATAGCGTCGTTATGAGATGCTAGTATAGCAACAACTTTGCAGTGACAGGAATATCATGTAATCTCCAGGTAAATTTTTGAATTTATTGATGCCTTGGAGATATGATGATGTCAACGACAGCGAAATACAGAGTAGAGCTGACACAAGAAGAACATGAGATGCCGAGTGCGCCGGTATCGGCCGGCAAAGCTGCTGCCGCTTTACCTTCATCGGACTTTAAACCTCCATGCTGTTGAATAAAAGCAGCTACTTCCGATTCTATGGCTGCAGTCAACATTTTTCGTGCACCTTCTCGCAGTACTTCCTGCAATGGATCATTTTGTTCTGGTTTATTCAGCTTAAAAATATTACTATCTGTCATGCGGTATTTTCCTTTTTTATTGGTTGATCTGTCGAGATCCATACCAACAGATTACACCGCTTTCCCCTCTTTTGTCATACACCAGATATGATCATAGCTCGCTCGTTGATGAATACCAAAGCAGAAGTTTTGCAGGCATTTGAGGATTTTAAACACAATAAATTTTTAGAGCATTGATATGGGTATATTAATTGATGGAAAATGGCAAGATACTTGGTATCCGACTCATGAAACAAAGGGACGCTTTATACGCTCGTCGGCACAGTTCAGGAACTGGATTACCGCTGACGGGTCAGCGGGACCTACGGGGCGTTCCGGGTTTGAAGCAGAAGCAGACCGGTATCACTTGTATGTGTCCTATGCTTGTCCTTGGGCTAATCGTACATTGATCTTTCGCAAACTTAAAGGGCTGGAAAAAATGATTTCCCTGTCCGTCGTACATTGGCATATGGCTGAAGAAGGCTGGACCTTTAACGATGGCGAAGGTGTTATCCCCGATCCTATTTTTAACGCAAACTATTTACGGGAGATTTATCTTAAGGCAGATAGTCGCTACTCAGGTCGCGTTACCGTTCCAGTTCTTTGGGATAAAAAAACCAATACGATTGTCTCCAATGAATCTTCGGAAATCATACGGATGTTTAATAGTGCTTTTGATGCGTTGGGTGCTGTTGAAGGTGATTATTACCCTGAAAGCCTTCGCGTGGAAATCGATACACTGAATACGCGCATTTACGATACCGTGAATAATGGCGTATATAAAGCTGGCTTTGCCACAACACAGGAGGCATATGAAGAGGCGGTGAGTCCTTTATTTGAAACGCTGGATTGGCTGGAGCAAAGATTGACAAAACAGCGCTACTTAACTGGCGACCTTATCACCGAAGCCGACTGGCGCTTGTTTACTACACTGGCTCGTTTCGACTCAGTATATGTGGGACATTTCAAATGTAACCTGAGGCATTTGGTTGATTACTCCAATCTTTGGGCGTATACACGCGATCTTTACCAGCAGCCAGGCATTGCGGAGACCATTAATATGGGGCATATAAAAAATCATTACTATCGCAGCCATAGCAGTATAAACCCGAGTGGCGTTGTGCCTTTAGGGCCAATACTGGACTTTAACGAGCCCCATTTGCGCGCCTAGTAAGAAAACAAATCTTGACCTGCTGATACCGGATCAAAATTGATAATCATCTAGCCGTCCCCCGTCTTGGCGGCAACTGGAAGGGATAAGGTCAAGGTTAGAACCAAACTTTATTGACGGGGGACGAGATGTTATTTTGTTGCGGCACAGATCTACATTCAAACAATAGTTTTGTTGTGATTATGATGAACAGGACCGGATTGTACACAACAAGCTTGCGATTAGAATTATCAATCGCTTGAACAAGATTACCAAAACACATGGTGTTTCTCAGCGGCGCACGTTCGCCAAGGAAGTCAAGTCACTGCGCCTGGATATCCGGCATTTTCACCATGCCAAGAAAAGACCAAAGACCATGCGGTCATAAATAAGCGTTCACTGGATTATCTGCCAGAGCAGTAATGCGGTCAGCAGGATAATGACATATATCAGAAAACGGTTTTGCCGTTTCTCTTCCGCAATCAGGTGCTGTATTTTATCTTCCAGACCTTGATTGCGGTTTTCAGTCAGTAAATGGTGAAACAGGCGTGGAAACTGCGGAAAAATGACCGCCCAGCTGGGCGCCTCTTTCTGCATGCGTGCTGTGAGTCCACGCAGTCCAATTTGTTCTGACATCCAGTTCTCAAGAAAGGGTTTGGCTGTTTTCCACAGATCAAGATTAGGATCGAGTTCGCGGCCCAGTCCTTCAATATTGAGCAGCGTCTTTTGTAATAAAACCAGCTGCGGCTGTATTTCGACATTGAACTGACGCGACGTCTGAAATAATTGGAACAATACACGTCCGAAAGAAATTTCTTTAAGCGGTTTGTCAAAAATTGGTTCGCAAACCGCGCGGATGGCTGTTTCAAATTCATCCACACGGGTGTTTTTAGGCGCCCATCCGGCCTCAACGTGCGCTTGTGCAACCCGGGCGTAATCACGCCTGAAAAAGGCCAGGAAGTTTTGCGCCAGATAATTTTTGTCTTCGTCGCTCAGTGTGCCCATGATGCCGAAATCAACCGCTACATACCGGCCGTCTTTGCCGACAAAAATATTGCCGGGATGCATATCTGCATGGAAGTAACCGTCACGAAATACCTGCGTAAAGAAAATTTCAACACCCATTCGCGCAAGATACGGAATGTCGATATTATGCGCTATTAATTCGTCAACATGGCTGATCGGAATACCGGATACGCGTTCCATGACCATTACATTGCTGCGGCAATAGTCCCAATAAACTTCCGGAACCTGTAACAGGGGGGAGTTCAGAAAATTGCGGCGCAGCTGACTGCAGTTTGATGCTTCACGCATTAAATCCAGCTCGTCATCAAGATGCCGGGCAAATTCCGATACCACTTGTCTGAGCTTCAGGCGTTTGCCGTCAGGCCACAGCTTCTCGACCAGCCATGCCCCTGTTTCCATCAATTCAATGTCATGCGTGATAATAGGAGCGATTCCAGGGCGTAAAATTTTGACAGCTACCTCTGTATTATCGTGTAACACAGCTAAATGCACTTGTGCGACGGAAGCACTGGCAACCGGATCCTTGTGAAATTTCAAAAAAACGTGATCAATTTTATGCTCGTACGTTTTATCCAGTATATTCAGGACCGTATCCGAAGAAAACGACGGTACGCGATCCTGAAGTTTCGCCAGTTCGTCGGCGATATCATGTGGAATGAGATCGCGCCTGGTTGACAGCATTTGACCGAACTTGACAAAAATAGGGCCAAGTGCTTCGAGGGCCAAGCGCAACCGCTCGCCCCGTGGCCGCTCGAGTTTACGCCAGAAAGTCAGCCACTTAATCGGTCTGTGTAAAAAGCGTAACGGACCGTGGCTTGTGAAAAATTCGTCCAGTCCGTGCCGGAATGCAACGGATTGTATTTTTAAAAGGCGAAATATGCGCATTAAGTTGTATGTAAATAATGACTTGCCCTGATAGCGCGGGTTATCTTGAGCAAGAATTAATTGAAGCGTTTTCAGAGAGCCGAACGGGGTTCATAACAATGATTTCAATGATTGTGCACTAATTCTTATTTGTGCGTGTTGTTTGAATGATTCGATTAATCCGTCCTGCCAGCCGGTCGGTGTCGCGTTGTAACGTTTTAATTTGATGAGAAATATTGTTGACAGCATTCGATTTTACAATTATCGGCTGCTCTTCCTGCCAGTATTCGCCTAATGTTTCAGCCAGATTTCTGGCCATCTTGATGTGCCATTGAAAAATGCCGCCGCTGATTTGCGCGATACGATGCGCTGGAATGTCGCCCATGATTCCGCTAAGGTTTTGTTCAATGCCGGGCTTAATATGCTTGCCGATAACGATCAATTCATTTGCAAATACGGTATCCCCAGATATGGTTATTTTGTCATAAGCTGTTTCATTACGGGCCAGTAAACCAGGCAGCAGAGCGGACGGAATAAAAAGCGTTGCGTCTGCTTCAGTTTGATCCGGACAATGAAGCAGTTCGCCGTTTTCAAGTACTGTCAGTGTTAAATCAATTAATGGCGGTATGCGGACACGTACGGTTCTGCCTTCAAACGGCTGCAGCCGCTTACACGGCCAGCTTTCCTGACGCAGGATAAGGTTGAACTGGCTTGTGGCAACGGATGTAAACATGCTCAATATTCGAATCGCTGGCGAACGGTGTATGGATTAAACCATCGCGACATGAAATGAACAGATTTATCGGTCGGACTGCTATGCAATTGGATATGATGATTCATTGTGTATATCTTTGTTGAATATTATTTCTGATTCCGTGACCGCGTGTTTACTGTTACGTTATTGTATCGTTAATTTGAAAATCAGGCTGTAAAATTCGCCTCGAGAGCGTTTCTGTGTGTTAAATAATGATTTGGATATCTGATCGAAATATCTGGCCGGGCTTGTATCTGAAATCGTGGGACAGAAAAGCCAATATATGGCTGGGCTCTGTTTTTATTGATGTCATGTGAAATTCTCGGGGGTGGTTAACGCTGGTTAATTGCAATCTTCGGAGGTACAGAATGAGTAACTTAACAAGAAGAGGTTTTTTGGCAGGCGCGTTTATGCCGACATCTGCGGTTATATATGCTTAGGAAGTTTCTGGCTAAAGAAAACCAGCAAACCGATTCGTTTTTATTCTTATCAAATTACTAACGAATGTGATTTTGAGGGGCAAGTTACTCGTATTTGTGGGGTAATCCTATCAGCCGGACGTTTGAACCTAAAATCCTCTATAAGGACTTCCCGGTATTTGCAAGAAGAATTTTATTTCCGGTAATTTGTTTAAATGTTGTCATGTTCTCTGATTGTATCTTCACTGATGCTCCCTTTAGTCATGATAGCTATCTATGTCGGAGGCAATGTCTTTGCAGCTCTATAGCCGGCCTCTGTTTGGCCACTTGTGCGGCCGGGCCACGATAAAATCCGCGCACGGAATCCTTATAGGATTCTAGGTTGAAAGCCTAAAAAATAACTCGAAACCCATTACTGGATTGGATTCAGGGCGTGAAATCCTTATTTTAGCAAGCGACGACTTGAATATCTGGCTCGATTGTTCTGAGCATGTGTTCGATCCCCCGCAACGTTCCGGTGATAGAGCTGGGACATGTGCCGCAGGCGCCCTGGTAGTGGATTCGTAATATGTTGCCATCCAAACCGAGTATATGCAGATCACCACCGTCATGTTGAAGATAGGGGCGCACTTCTTCATCAAGCATGATGTTAATTCTCTCAAGGCGTTTTTGATCCTCAGGACTGAGTTGCGCAAGCAGATCGTTTGCGGAGGCAACCGTCTCTTTTGTTTGTTCGCTTGCAGCGGGTGCCGCGCGTATCGGATCGGCTACTTCGCGCGCCAGGTCCTGCCAGTTGACTTCGCCATCCTGGGTCACAGTGATCCAATGATCGATATAAAAAACATTTGTTACGTGGTCGATTTCAAACAGCACCGATGCCAGCGGATCTTCTTTAGCGGCTTCAGCGTTGTCAAATGAGCGCGCAACGCCCCAGGTCAAGGGTTCCTTGAGAATAAATTTAAGTGCGTTTTTATTTGGTGTGCCTTCGATGTCAGCTATTTTGGGCATAATCTTTAACTGTTGTACTGTTGGATACTGTTTCGCAAAAAAATTATGTTGAATGCGCCGTTATCTTGAAATAACGGAGGATAAGCGGTTACACATTGCCGGATGCGTTTTCGGAAGTACTTGAAGCCGGATCATTTTCCGCTTCCGTTGAAACACTGGATAATGCGTTCAAAGCGGCATGTAGTGTGTGCCAGGGCAATATTGCGCATTTGACGCGTGTTGGCAGGTCTCTTATGCCGGAAAAAACGGTGAGCCGCCCGAGGTGGTGCGGGTGATTCAAATCCAGTTCACCCAAAGTCATTTCACGGAATTCCTGGATGAGCGTTTCTGCATCCGTGCGCGTTTTTCCTTTGACTGCTGCCGTCATCATGGAAGCGGAGGCTTTACAGATTGCGCAGGATTCGCCATGAAATGCGATACAGCTGATTTGATCATTTTCAAGCTGCAGCGAAATATCGAGACGGTCGCCGCACAAGGGGTTGTGACCGACAGCCTGATGACTGGGATGTTCTAGTGTGCCGTAATTACGCGGTTTACGGTTGTGGTCGAGAATAACTTCCTGATAGAGTGATTTCGTATTCATTATAGGAAAATGTTTTGCACGTTCCGGATGCCGGCGATTAAAGCATCCACTTCAGATATGTCGTTATAAAAGGCAAAGGAAGCACGTGATGTCGCGGGGACGTTAAACCGTTGCATGATGGGTTGCGCACAATGATGTCCGGTACGAACGGCTATACCATCCTGATTCAGGATGGTGCCGATATCATGGGGATGTATGCCGTCAAGTATAAAAGATATGACAGCAGTCTTTTGTGCGGCTGTCCCAAGGATTTTTGCGCCTTTGATTGCGCTGATGCGCTCTGTTGCATAGTGCAGCAGTTTTGATTCGTGTGCGTAAATCTGCTCCATACCGATTGAAGATAAATAATCGACTGCTGCGCCGAAACCGATGGCAGCAGCGATTGGCGGTGTGCCGGCTTCAAATTTATGTGGTATATCGGCATAAGTTGTCTCTTCAAAAGTTACAGAAGCAATCATGTCGCCGCCACCTTTGAAAGGCTGCATGGCTTCAAGAACTGATGCTTTGCCATATAGCATGCCGATACCGGTGGGTCCGCATAATTTATGTGCGGAGAAAACATAAAAATCACAGTCCAGCGCTTGCATGTCCACCGCGATATGCGGTGCAGCCTGAGCGCCATCAACTAGCACAGGCACATCCTGCTGGTGTGCATAATCGATCATTCGCTTGATTGGATTGATTGTTCCAAGCGCATTCGACACATGTATCAGACCGACAAATTTGGTGCGATCATTAAACAGTTTTTCATAGGATTCGATATCGAGTTCGCCTGCATCATTTATTGGCACGACCCGAATGACGGCTCCTTTTTCTTTGGCCAGCATTTGCCAGGGTACGATATTAGAATGATGCTCAAGCGTCGTCAGAATAATTTCATCACCAGCCTGGATAAACTGACGGCCATAGCCATGCATCACCAGATTGATCGAATCGGTGGTGCCGCTGGTAAAAATAATTTCTCTCTGCTCGCGGGCATTGACAAACCGCTGTATTTTTTGCCGCGCTTTTTCGTATTCATCAGTGGCAACTTCCGAAAGATAATGCACGGCACGGTTGATATTGGCGTGCTGGGCGGTCTGGTAGTAAACCAATCGATCGATTACCTGTTGCGGCATTTGGCTGGATGCGGCATTGTCAAGATAGACAAGCGGTTTTCCTTCAACTTTAGTGTTCAGGATAGGAAAATCGGCACGGATTCGTTCCATGTCAAAATGTGCGCCAGTTTCCAGCACTGCAATTGCGTTGTTATTAGCCATAAATTTAACAGCTGCGTGTTTGGTTGAGTACAGTCTGCTCAAGCGTGTGCTTGAGTGAAGCAACAGGAATGCTGTTTAGAATTTCAGCACCAAATGCATATGTTAGAAGATTGCGGGCTGCTAATTCCGATAAGCCGCGACTTTTCAGATAAAAGACTTCTTCTTTATCCAGTTGTCCCACCGTTGCGCCATGCGCACATTTGACATCGTCGGCAAAAATTTCTAACTGCGGTTTGGTGTCAATTTGCGCCTCGTTGCTAAGCAACAGATTGCGGCTTGATTGGGAAGAGTTTGTTTTCTGGGCATTGGGTCGAACAATAATCTTTCCATTGAAAACAGCATGCGCCTTACCATCGGCTATACATTTGTGTTGCTGGTTACTGGTGCAGTTCGGCTTCAAATGGTCGATACAGGTATGCGTGTCGGCCAGTTGTTCATCAGTAATCAACGCCAGCCCGTCAATTACGCATTCAGCGGCTTCTTCCTTGAAGCTGATGTCCAGATTGAAGCGTGAAATTTTCGCACCCATGGCGACGTTTACCGCTTGATACCGGCTGGCGTAATCAAGGGAGACGGCACAATTAGCCAGATGAAAAGCATTAACGTTTTCGCGTTGCAGGCGAATGTGTTGAATTTGTGCATTGGCAGCAAGTTTGAATTCGGCAACGGAATTGGTGATATATGCGCCGTTATCAGCCTGAAGTGCAACATAATCTTCAACTACAGTCATTTGGCTGTTGGCTTCTCCAACAATAAGACTACGCGGATAATGCGTCGTTTCCGCCTGCGTGGCGATGAATAACAGATGAACCGGTTGGTCGACAACAGTATTTTGAGGTACGACAACAACTGCGCCATCATGTAAAAATGCTGTGTTCAACGCTGTAAACAGATTTTGCTGTGATTGAACGTATTGTCCCAGATGCGTAGAGACAGTATGCGCATGGCGCGTGGCCAGCGTATCCAGATTGCCAATGATCAATTGGTTTTCATCTGCGATACTGGAGAGTTCCGGTGCAAAAAAACCGTCGATAAATACCAGGCGATTTACCGTTTCTTCGATAAAAAGCGGCTGGGTTTCAGATAAACCCGGCACGTGCCCAGCCTTGGCCGGTTTGAATGGCAGCCTTGTTAATGGTGAAATATCAGTAAAGCGCCATTCCTCGTCTTTTACAGTGGGCCATTTAAGCTGCCCGGCTTTGTCGATCGCCTGTGCGCGCAATCGTTTTAGCCATAACTTTTGATCTTCTGGCAGTGTATCCTGGGATAAGCTGCCATTGGATTGGGCTGGTAACGATTTGAACAGGCATGTTAGGTAGTCAATATTTTTTGATTCATTCATGCCGATATCCCTGCATTGTTCTGCCGGTCGCCGTGTAGCCAGTCGTAACCGTGTTTTTCCAATTCCAGCGCCAGTTCTTTGCCGCCGGTTTTGATGATGCGGCCTGCTTCCATGACATGTACGTAATCTGGCACAATATGATCCAGCAAACGTTGGTAATGAGTAATTAGAATCATGGCGTTCTGTTCGGTGCTGAGGTGATTGACGCCTTTTGCGACTATTTTAAGTGCGTCAATGTCTAAACCTGAGTCGGTTTCGTCAAGAACTCCCAGTTTCGGTTCAAGCAGCGCCATTTGCAGTATTTCATTGCGCTTTTTCTCGCCACCTGAAAATCCTTCGTTGACACTGCGATCCAGAAAATCTGGATTCATTTCCAGCAGTTTCATTTTTCCACGTACAAAATCGTCGAACTCTAGTGGATCAAGTTCGTCAGTGCCGCGTTTTGACTGGATTGTATTGTATGCAAGCCGCAAAAACTGGCTGTTGGCTACGCCGGGAATTTCAATAGGATACTGAAATGCAAGAAATACGCCCGCTTGCGCACGTTCTTCGGGAGGCAGTGCTAATAAATCCTGTTGTTCAAACTGAATCTTGCCTTGCGTGACCGTATAGTCCGGATGGCCGGCCAATACCTTGGCGAAGGTGCTTTTTCCGGAACCATTCAAGCCCATAACGGCATGAATTTCACCGCGTTTTACTGTCAGATTGATACCTTTGAGAATTTCAGTATCTTGCGTACTTGCGTACAAATTTTGTACATCAAGCAGGATTTGATTGTTTTCATTTTTCATCCGACGCTGCCCTCTAGTTTGAAACTGAGTAATTTTGTGGCCTCAACTGCAAATTCCATAGGTAGCTGTTGAAATACCTCTTTACAAAAACCATTTACGATCATTGAAACCGCTTCTTCAGAGTCGATGCCGCGCTGTGCAAAATAAAATAACTGATCCTCACCGATTTTCGACGTAGATGCTTCATGTTCTACTTTTGCGCTGTTATTGTGTACTTGTATATATGGAAACGTATGCGCACCGCATTGATCTCCCACCAGCATGGAATCGCACTGTGAAAAATTACGCGCATTCCGGGCGTTGGGTGTAATACGCACGAGTCCGCGATAACTGCTGTTGGATTTGCCTGCTGAAATACCTTTGCTGATAATCGTGCTTCGCGTGTTTTTTCCAAGATGAATCATTTTGGTGCCGGTATCTGCCTGTTGTAAATTATTAGTGAGCGCGACAGAATAAAATTCACCAACGGAATTGTCGCCACGTAAAATACAAGAAGGATATTTCCAGGTAATTGCAGAGCCGGTTTCAACCTGTGTCCAGGAGATTCTGGAGTTGACGCCTTTGGCAAGTCCACGTTTGGTAACAAAATTGTAGATGCCACCAACACCGTTTTCATCACCGGCATACCAGTTTTGTACGGTCGAGTATTTGATGTCTGCGTTATCCAGGGCAATTAATTCAACCACTGCTGCATGTAGTTGATTGGTATCAAATTGTGGCGCAGTGCAGCCTTCCAGATAAGATACGGACGCACCTTCTTCGGCAATTACAAGCGTGCGTTCAAATTGACCGGAACCTTCGGTATTAATGCGAAAATATGTAGATAGGTCCATCGGACATTTAACGCCCCTTGGAATATAGCAAAATGAGCCATCGGTAAATACTGCAGAATTGAGTGCGGCGAAAAAATTATCTCCCACAGGCACGACCGTACCGAGATATTGCCTGACTAACTCCGGGTGCTTTTGCACTGCTTCTGAAATTGAGCAGAAAATAATACCGACCTCGGCGAGCTTCTCCTTATAAGTCGTGGCAACGGAAACACTGTCAAAAACGACATCGACTGCAACACCAGCGAGCGCTGCCCTTTCATGCATCGGTACACCCAGTTTCTCAAAGGTACGCAATAATTCAGGATCAACTTCATCCATGCTGGCCAGTTTTTTCTTGGGCTTTGGCGCTGCATAGTAACTTATCGCCTGAAAATCAATTTTTTGATAATGAACATTCTGCCAGTTAGGTTCTGACATGGAAAGCCACTTCTGGTAGGCTTTCAGACGAAAATCCAAAAGCCATTCAGGTTCATTTTTTTTTGCCGAAATCAAGCGAATTGTGTCTTCGTTGAGCCCTTTAGGCGCAATTTCCGATTCGATTTCTGTAACGAAGCCATGTTTATATGGTTGATTAACCAAATTTTGTAATACAGCACTCATAAAATTTGTTCCTTTCTCGATGTATCTATTAGCTTAGGCTATCTAGAATTTAAATTGCTGTAATAACAGAGCATTATTTTTATTAAAAACGTATTGCTATTATTGTGTGCGTTATATTTTTGTCGATTCATTTAAGCTGAAACTTTCACCACAACCGCAAGGGTTGTCAATATTAGGATTATTGAGTTTGTAAAAACTGTTTAGGCCTTCTTGAACAAAATCAATTTGTGAGCCGTTGAGAAAAGGTAAGTCATTCATATTTATGACAACACTTGTATCTCCATATGAAAATAACCGGTCATCTTTCCCGATTTTATCGGCTAAATCGTACGTATAGGAATATCCGGAACAACCCGATTTCTGGATGCCGATACGTAAAGCAATTCCGTGACCACGTTTGGCAATTTGTTGCCTGATGTGTTTGGCAGCATTTTCAGTTAATGTAAGTGTCATAGTAAATTCACATTTTCCTTATTCATTATATTGATTGATCTATCAATCGTCCGACTCCAAATCCTGGGCTAATGAAACAGAGTTGGATGAATACCGCATCTGTTTTCAGCGTCAGATTGAAGCTGAAGCCTGTCAAATTTTATGACAAAGTTTTACGTAAACTGTTCTGAAATAATTATCAACCAGCCAATCAGTATGGCCGCATGTAATAAATAAAAAATGCTGAACTGCCTTGATCTAAGCTGCCGTTGAACTGCGCATATCAAAAAGCGGTACAACTTCCTGTTCCTCATTGATTTGCTCTTGATGCTCGACCAATTCTTTCAATGTAACCGCGCCGAGATAATCGAAGATCAGATCGTTCAGCTTCGCCCATAAATCATGTGTCATACATTTACTGTCGTTATGACAGTTCTCTTTACCGCCGCATTGTGTGGCGTCGATGGGCTCGTCGACAGCCAAGATAATATCTGCAACAGAAACTTGTCCAAGTTCTTTCGCAAGACAATAGCCGCCGCCCGGGCCTCGTACACTGTCAACAAGTTCAGACTGACGCAATTTGGCAAATAATTGTTCAAGGTAAGATAGTGAAATTTTTTGGCGTTGACTGATATCAGCCAGCGTTACCGGATTATTGCTTTGTTGCATGGCAAGGTCTAAAAGTGCTGTTACTGCAAATCTGCCTTTTGTCGTCAATCTCATGTCTAAACACTCCTTGGTGATTTTGGTTAAAATAACAATAAAAAAGCATTTCCGGAAACAGGAAATACCTGATCAATTTAGTCAACTATACAATTCTTGATTGAATTAGTCAACTATCATTTTGAATATTGTTACCACTTGACTGGCATATTGCTAAGAATATGTTGCAGTGTTGATATTTAGAGTGTTTATGTTGTTGGGGCTGAGTCTTGATTGGCTGTCAGCAAAAGCTTCCGGTCAGATTTCTGGTAAGCGAATTATTTCTTTTCACCCCAACGGGGTATCAGTTGATGCTCAATTGTTAAGTGGTCGAGTATGCGCGCCACTATAAAGTCAATCATATCCTGAAGCGCCTTCGGATAATGATAGAAACCCGGATTGGCAGGCAGAATGACTGCGCCAGCATTTGAGAGCTTAAGCATATTCTCTAAATGCACTGTGGAAAAAGGAGTTTCACGCGGCACCAGAATCAGTTGCCGTTTTTCTTTTAACGTGACATCCGCAGCCCGTTCGATCAGATTCTGACTCAAACCTGTAGCAATGGCAGCTAGCGTGCCCATAGTACAGGGGCAAATTACCATTGCATCAGCTGGACTTGTGCCGGATGCAACGGGTGAAAACCAGGATTCACGGCCAAAAACCTCTAACTGACCAGTTGACGATCTGAACAAATGCTTAAAAAAAGTTTCAGCTTCCCTGGGCTGAGAAGGCAAGACCATACTCATTTCCTGTTGCGCAACGATTTGTGCAACTTTTGAATAAAGTAAGTAAACATGCTGTCCGTTTTGCAGTAGCATTTCCAGCAAACGAATGCCATACGGCATTCCGGATGCACCAGTCAGCGCGAGCGTAATAGTTCGCGGCTTATGCATTTACTGATTTCCCGGGACGATTGTGCCAATATAAATCTGACAGGTTGCGGTGTTTGTCGCGACAATGACAGCCAGTGTCTGCTATTACTCATCATGATTTTCAGGCAGGTTGGCCATTTCCTGTTCATGACGTTCGATAAAATCTTTGGTGCCATCTATACCCCGTAGCTGTAATACATAATTTCGCACCGCTGCTTCCACCAACACCGCAAGATTGCGTCCAGCTGCCACAGGAATAATGACCTTAGGTATATCCACGCTCATGATTGTCTCATTCAGGTTGCTGATCGGCAGCCTTTCCAATTGATATGCCTCAGTGCTGGTGGTATTTTGCAAATGTACAATCAGTTTCATATTTTTATGCCGACGAACGGCTGTTTCGCCAAAAATGGTACGAATGTTCAGCATGCCAAGACCACGGACTTCCAGATAATCGCGCAGAATCGGTGGGCATCGTCCTTCAAGCGTTTCCGGCGCAATTCGGCGCAATTCTACAACATCATCGGCAACAAGCCCGTGCCCTCTGCTGATAAGTTCCAGTGCAAGTTCACTCTTGCCTACACCGCTCTCACCGGTAATCATTACACCCATTCCGAGCACGTCTAAAAGAACGCCATGTAAACAGCATGAGGGGGCAAGCACCCTGCCTAAGTAAGATCTCAGCAACCAAATGACCTCTATGCTGGGGAAAGGCGAACTAAGTAACGGTGTATGCGTTGCATTAGCCAGTTGACGCATGGGGCCGGGCGCATTTTCGTTACCGGCGATGATAATGCAGGCAAGATTACTTTGCTTTAATGCGTCGAGTTTTTTGTTAAGGCTTTGAGTATCAAGATTATTGATATAGTCGACTTCGTTGCGACTCAGAACCTGGATCCAGTTGGGGTGGATAAAATTTAAATGGCCGATTAAGCCCTGATTGGATTGTACAATCCGGTCATGACTGAGTAATTTGTTTTTGGCAGTTAAGCCGGCTACCCAGGTTAATTCCAGTTTTTCCTGTTTGTTTTCGAAAAGATCGGAAATGCTAATTTGAGACATGAGGCGTCCAATCTGTAATCAACTGATGAATTTCTGTGACATCCTTGCTGTGCAGTATTTTTTCACGAAATTTTTTGTCACTGAACATCTGTGCCAATTCACTTAAAATTTGTAAATGTGTGTCGGTAGCTTTTTCCGGAACTAGCAGTATACAGGCAATGTTGACGGGCTGACCGTCAGGTGCATCAAATGGAATTGCTTCTTTCATTGTGACCACAGCGGCCACTGCATCGCGTAACCCTTTAATACGGCCATGTGGTATTGCAACACCTTGTCCGAGACCGGTGGAACCAAGTTTCTCGCGCGCGAATAGACTGTCAAAAACCTGACTGCGCGCAATCTGGTTGGTATTTTCAAATAATAAACCGGCTTGCTCAAACACACGTTTTTTGCTTGCCACATCCAGATCGATTATGACATTCGACTCCGGTAATAATTGTGAAATTAGGTTCATGGATTTTCAATAAAGAATGAAATCTGTTGCTATCAAAGATTCTGACATGGATTAATCGAATTCTTGGTCCTTCAATCCTTGATGATTTCTTTTTTCAAGGTTTTTTTCTTTGTGTTTTAAAACTTGACGATCCAATTTGTCAATCAGGCTGTCGATAGAAGCATACATATCAGTGCTGTCTGCCTCGACGAAAATATCTTTGCCGCTGATATGCACATTCGCTTCTGCCTTTTGTTTATGTTTTTCCACAGACAGGATAACGTTGACAACAATTACATGATCAAAATGACGTGTAATTTTGCTGATTTTGGTATTGACATAGTCACGTAGCGCCGGAGTTACTTCTACATGGTTGCCTGTTAGTTTTAAATTCATATTATTTCCTTTAAATTGTTAACATGTCTTGCGAAGATTGGCGGGAGGAATCTGCATGGATTCCCGGTATTTTGCTATTGTTCTGCGAGCAACTACAATTCCCTGTTGCTCCAAAATACCTGCTATCTTGTTGTCACTCAGTGGTTTTCTGGGGTTTTCTTTTTGGATAAGTTGTTTGATCAATGCCCGTATAGCTGTGGCTGAGCAGGCGCCGCCTGTGTCTGTGGTGACATGACTGCCAAAAAAATATTTCAGCTCAAAAATGCCGCGAGGTGTAAGCATAAATTTCTGGGTTGTAACACGCGAAACTGTCGATTCATGAAGACTCAGGGACTCTGCAATTTCTCGAAGAATAAGCGGCCTCATGGCGATTTCTCCGTGTTCGAAAAATTGTTGTTGTCTTTCAACGATGGCATTTGATACCTTGAGGATGGTGCGGGAGCGCTGCTGCAGATTTTTAATCAGCCACCTGGCTTCAATTAGTTGATTAGACATGCTTTTTGATGCTTCATCATGCGTTTGTTTAAGAATATTGGCGTAAAAATGATTAATATTTAATTTCGGAAACGCGTTCACATTCAGGTTGGCAACCCAGACATCATTGACTTTATTGACGATGATGTCGGGAATAATATAGCGGGCATTTGCCGAATTAAAATCAGATCCCGGCCTGGGATTCAGGTTTACAATCAGTTTTTGTACTGCACGCAGACACTTGTCGTCACATTTTAATAATTTTTTGATTAACGTATAATCATGAGAAGCCAGAATATCAAGGTATTGCGTCACTATCCGGATAGCCTGTCTTTTGTGTGCGTTATTTTCGGGTAAGCTCTGTAATTGCAACAGAAGGCATTCTTGAAGATTTCGTGCACCTACCCCAGGTGGGTCCATATGTTGAAGATAAACAAGGGCGCGATTCAAGTCACCAATTTCAATACCTAGTTCGGCAGGCAGAATAGTTAGTAGTTCATCCAGATCCTGTGTTAAATAACCATCATCATTTAAACTGTCGATCAATAAGCTGATAATCTGTTTTTCTCGTTCCGTTGCATGGCTGAGAGACAACTGCTGAGAAAGATAATTTCTGAGAGAGGCCGGTTCGGCAGCCATTTGTGGTATTTCGTAATCTTCATTTTGCGTAGTATGCGATGTGCTGCCGCTTTCATACCATTCCATATCGAGATCAAAATCATGATCGGTTTGTGCGGTATCTTTTTCATCAGACATATTATGCGGCTGTTGATCGTTTTCAGATTCCTCGGTTTCAAAAGGTTTGATATCCCAGTTTTCACTTAATTCGAGCAATGGATTTTCCTGGATTAAGCGCTCAATTTCTTGATTTAATTCAAGCGTGGATAATTGCAATAATTTTATGGATTGCTGCAATTGCGGTGTGAGATTTAGCTGTTGTGAGAGTTTTAATTGGAGCGTAGGCTTCATGATTCCAAGAAACAGATAGGTGTTGATTAATCTAAAAAAGCGTTCGATTGGTTTGTCACAACTGAAAATGCTCACCTAAATAAACCTTTCTGACGTGCTCATTATAAATGATTTCATCTGGCATGCCCTGTGCTAAGACTTTTCCGTCGCTGATGATATAGGCACGGTCACAAATACCTAATGTCTCACGAACATTGTGATCGGTAATCAGAACGCCGATATCACGTTCTTTTAGGAAGTTGATAACTTTCTGAATGTCCATAACGGCTATAGGGTCAACACCTGCAAATGGTTCGTCCAGTAAAATAAACCTGGGGCGCGAAGCCAGCGCACGTGCAATTTCTACCCGTCTGCGTTCGCCACCGGATAAACTGACCGCAGCATGATTACGGATATGACTGATATGTAAGTCATGTAATAACGAATCAAGTTGTTGCTCTAATTGGCCATTATCTAGACGGTGTAATTCCAGAATGGCTAAGATATTTTCTTCAACTGTGAGCCGTCTGAAAATGGAAGCTTCCTGAGGCAGATAGCTCAGGCCCAAACGTGCTCTTTCATGCATAGGGAGTTGTGTTAAGCTGCGATTATCCAGATAAATATTGCCGTGATCAAGCGATACAAGTCCGACAATCATGTAAAAACAAGTTGTTTTTCCCGCACCGTTAGGACCTAACAGGCCAATTACTTCTCCACTGTTAAGCGAAAAAGAGACATCATGAACCACAGTGCGTGATTTGTAACGTTTCTTTAAATTTTCAGCCCTTAATATACTCATAGACGCTTATAACATGTTTTATAAACGCTTATTCTGAACTGGACTCGGCAGATTTGTTTTTGGGCTGAATAATGATGCGCACACGATTATCAGTATCTGTTTCCTCACCGTGTTCATAGCTGCCAATGACTTGAAAAAACTCGCTATTCATGTTGTAGGAAATATAATCACCGTTGACTTCGTCTTCTCCCCGCTTTAAACGGGCTTGTTTGAATAATTCTATTTTGTCAGTTCTGTTATCATATTCGGCACGTTTACTCCAACCTTCAACATATTCGTCAGTTCCATCACGTTTTTGACGAAAACTGACCAGATTGCCTGTGGCAGTGGCATGGCGGAATCCATTAATGTCCTCTTTTATCACCACCTTGTCGGCGCTGATATGCAACGTGCCTTGCGTCAAAATGACATTGCCTGTAAAAATGCTCACGCGTGTGGAGTCTTTGCGGTTTATGTCCTCAACAGTTGCACGGTCTGCTTCAAGATGAATTGGCTTATCACGATCGGCGCGCTCAGCATATACGCTGAATGACAAAATTAAAAATAATAAAAAAAGAAAAAAGTGACACTTCATAAAGTTTGAGTTACCGGTCAAACGCGCGTACGTGTGACAATAGTTCAATCGTGTTCGTTTTATTGTTAAATTTCAAGCCAGTTGCATGGATGGTCGTGTTAAGTCTCGTGATTATGACTGATTGATCTGTTTTAGCTAGCTCTTGATCCGGAATAAGATGAAGTGTTTCTGTTTTAAGTATGATTTTTTTGTCGTCTTCATCGGTTCCTCTGATAACGTTTACATTGCCCCTTAAGTAAATATTTTTACCATTCTCATGAATTTCAGCTTGATCGGCAGACACCCGGAATGGGGGCGTGTCAGGTTTGGCGTGCATGAAATGGACATTATTGAGCTTTGTAAAATCCTGATTTATGAAGTGTGACATTTCCTTTGCATGAAAGATTTGCTGAATCGATTGTGCATATTCCACACGCAGTCCCGAAATATTTTCGGCGATATAGTCAGGTTGTTGGTATAAATCGCCATCTGCACCTGATGGTAGCCGCTCAGTTACATTGTCGAACCATAGTATCAGCGCCGTTAATCCAACCAGCACGATAAAGGAAAAGCTGAAGCTTTGGCGTCGAAACATGGACATAAGCTCAAATGACAATTGTTGTCATAAATTTTCAGAAGATTAATACGGTTAACCAGCGCGGATTTGTGTGGTAAGCATTATTATCTATGCAAAACCAATATGATTGAAAATTATAGCAGAACTTACTGTGCCAAAAGTATGTCATTATAACGACAGACGGTAGTATATTATATTCCGATTGACGCTATAAAAGCGCGGGTAGCTTGTATTTTGGATATGCGCTTATCAATGAATAGAGTACTAAGGGGTGTCTTATATAAATAAACATTCATATAGCTGATGGCTGCGATTGAAGTTGACACTGCTGTCGACAGGCAGGCAGAAATATAAAATTGCAAAGCCATTTGAAAGAGTTGTTTGATTGTTGAGAAATACAGTTTTGGGATGAGAATTCCTTTTTCTATGTTAATGTAAACGTTTTTATTGATTAATTAAAAGAAAGAAATATTGTATGCGGGCTGAAGCGATAAAATTTGAAAATTTTGACCACATGCAGGACGAGGCGTGTGCGCAACGTATAGCGGCAGCAAAAAAAGTATTGGGTGAGCGAGTAGTGCTTTTGTCGCATCATTATCAGCGCGCGGATGTTTACTGCCACGCGGATCTGACTGGCGACTCATTAAAACTAGCCTATCAGGCTGCGCGGACTGATGCGGATTACTTGGTGTTTTGTGGTGTGCATTTCATGGCAGAAGTGGCGGATATATTGTCGAGTGACGAGCAGACTGTGATTTTACCGGATATGGCTGCGGGTTGTTCGATGGCAGATATGGCTAGTCTGACAAAGGTGGAACGTGCCTGGCGCGAGCTTGCCCATATTTTGCCACCCGAAGATGTCGTGACCCCGGTTACTTACATCAATTCTGCTGCCGATTTGAAAGCCTTCTGCGGTGAACATGGGGGTATTGTCTGTACGTCCAGCAATGCGGGTAAAATCCTCGAATGGTCCTTTCAGCAGCGTGAGAAAGTTTTGTTTTTTCCTGATCAACATTTGGGCCGCTGGAGCGGTCACCAGCTCGGTATACCGCTGGATGAAATGGTGGTATGGGATTTTGACGAACCGATGGGTGGATTGACTCCGGAACAAATCAAACGGGCAAAGATACTGCTATGGAAAGGTCATTGTTCTGTACATCAAATGTTTCAGCCGCAGCATATTCTCCGTTTCCGCAACCAACATCCTGATGGTATTGTCATTTCCCACCCGGAATGCAGCTTTGAAGTCTGTCGCGCTTCGGATTATGTCGGCTCAACCGAATATATTATCAAAACGATTGCCGCAGCCGAGGAGGGAACACGTTGGTTGGTTGGAACGGAATTGAATCTGGTGAGCAGGATCGCCGACGAATTTAAATCGCAAAATAAAATCGTACAGTTTATGTCGCCACTGGTTTGTATGTGCTCAACCATGGCCCGTATTGATCCGCAACATTTGGCATGGGCACTAGAGAATCTAGTTAATGGAACGGTCGTTAACCGTATTCAGGTACCGACAACAGAAGCTGGCCTGGCTAAACAAGCATTAGACCGCATGCTCGCTATTTCATAGTTTATGCTATATAAGTAAGGGTTGTGTTCATATGGTTTATAAAATGATTCTGCATTATTTTGAAACTAGCCATTCATTGACAGTGAATAAGTGAATAGCTCCTTGTTGCCAGTATTATCATCAATTGAAGCCCGTGTGCTGGGCGTATTGATTGAAAAACAATACACGGTTCCAGATATCTATCCGCTTACATTAAATGCCTTGATATCAGGTTGTAGCCAGAGGTCGAATCGGTCTCCTGTGATGAATGCTTCGCCAGCAGACGTCCTGGAAGCGGTTGAAAATTTAAAACAGTTGTCCTTGGTTTCGGAGTCAAGTGGTGGGCGCGCGGTACGTTATGCGCATCATGTTGAACGGGAACTTAAATTACCGTTTCAATCAGTTGCGTTAATAGCCATGCTCATATTGAGAGGACCGCAAACAGCCGGAGAATTGCGCATTCATTGTGGACGGCTACATAAGTTTGCTGATATTTCATCGGTTGAAGCTTTTCTTGAGGAATTGGCCGAGGCGGGTAAAGACAGAAGTTTGGTGATGAAATTGCCGCGAAAACCGGGCTCGCGGGAAAATCGCTGGATGCATTTGCTTTCGGAAAACCCTGATGACAAAGAATTCAGCGATATACCTTCCAAAACGGATACGAATTCCGTTGTGTCATACAACGAATTTGATGCGCTCAAATCAGAGGTCATCAGGCTGCAAGCTGAAGTGGCTGCATTGCGTAAGGCCGTTGATTGCTTGTTATCTCAGCAGTGACTCATGAAAAGCGTACTTCGACAAATAAATTGAAGCTTTAGCAGCTAGCTTGCAAGTAAATTCTGTGCTAATTTTATACTCAAGAATCTGAATTTACAGTTATTTAAGTTTTGTTTCTTTGTATTTGACGTGTTTACGGGCAACCGGGTCAAATTTTGTAATTTCTAATTTTTCAGGGTTTGCACGTTTATTTTTTGTTGTTGTATAAAAATGTCCGGTTCCGGCTGAAGACTCGAGCTTGATTTTATCGCGCATGGGTTGCTTCCTTTATGTTGTTGTAAACTAATCAGTTAGGGTTAAATGCGTTTACCTTGTGCTCGCATTTCAGCAACAACTACATCTATTCCTTTTTTATCGATTGTGCGTAAGGCCGCGTTCGTTAATCGCATGCTGATCCAACGGTTCTCACTCTCCAGCCAGAATTTACGTCTCTGTAAATTTGGTAAGAAACGCCTTTTGCTTTTGTTGTTTGCGTGAGATACATTGTTCCCGGTCAGCGGTTTTTTACCCGTAACTTCACATACTCGTGCCATATATTATTTGTACACCCAGAAATTGCAAAGAACTAAATTATATCGCGATTTTTATTTTTTTTCCAAATATATAATCGGAGAAGAATTTGTTTTGCCATTTATTGAAATGAAGATTTTTACGTCTGCAGGATACGCTTGGTGCAATCGAGATGACGTGTGTTATCGGCGTTTGTTAGATAAGATTATGTTCTGCAAATGACATTATTTCATTATTACCTATGATAAAGTGGTCGAGCACCTTGATGTCTATTAAGTCAAGCGCCTTTTTTAGTATATGTGTCAGTGCCTTGTCGGCTTGGCTTGGTTCTGTGCTGCCCGAGGTGTGATTGTGGGCGAAAATAATGGCAGCGGCATTATGATATAAAGCACGTTTAATGACTTCGCGTGGATAAACACTGGCTTGAGTTAGTGTCCCGGTGAACAGTTCTTCGGTTGCAATCATATGATGTTTTGCGTCAAGAAAGATGGCCATGAAAATTTCATGCTGTTTATTTGCGAGACTTAGGTGCAAGAAATCCCGTACAAGTTGAGGTGTATTCATCATACAGCCGCGTTCAAGTTTTTCGCAGATTGTGCGGCGTGCTATTTCAAGAATGGCCTGTAACTGTGTATATTTGGCGATTCCAACACCCTGAACATTGCAGAGTGCCGCTTTATCAGCAGAAAATAGATTGCTAAGGCCACCAAAATGGGTTAGCAGATTTCTAGCAAGTTCAACTGCGTTTCTGCCAGTAGTACCTGTACGCAGGAAAATGGCCAGTAACTCTGTATCTGACAGGTTTTTTGCGCCCAGTTTTAGTAGTTTCTCTCGGGGGCGTTCATGAGTAGGCCAGTCGGTAATTGCCATAGCTGTGAAATATTTATTGGATTTTCAATTGATACGGCATCGAAATGAATGTGATTAAGTTAAAATTTTAGCAATCAGCCTGCATGAACGGCATATGATATTGAACTACTCATTTTTCTCAGATTTATATGAATAATAACTATGCTGGGTCATCTTTATCCGGTAAACGCCTGCTACTTGGGGTTACAGGAGGGGTGGCGGCATATAAGGCGGCTGAGCTCGCGCGTCTATTAACACAGGCGGGGTGCCTGGTAAAAACCGTGATGACTGATTCAGCGTGTCGTTTTATCGGACCAATAACTTTCCAGTCGTTGACCGGTCAGTTTGTATTTTCTGATTTATGGGAAGCTGATAAAGCAAGTGCTATGGCGCATATCAATCTATCCAGAAATGTGGACCTGATATTGATTGCACCGGCAAGTGCTGATTTTATTGCAAAACTGGCATGTGGCTTGGCAAATGATTTGTTGACGACAGTTTGTTTGGCGCGCAATTGTCCATTAATGATTGCGCCTGCGATGAATCGAAAAATGTGGGAGAATCCGGCCACGCAACGGAATATCAGTTGCTTGCAAAATGATGGCGTAATTATTGCCGGACCCGAAAATGGAGAACAGGCATGTGGCGAAGTTGGGATGGGGCGCATGCTTGCAGTTGAAGCATTGCTTGCTGTCGTGCAGCAAAGATTATCTAATGGTTTGTTGCAAGGCAAAAATGTATTGATCACTGCCGGGCCGACATTTGAAGCTATTGACGCGGTGCGCGGCATTACAAATATCAGTTCTGGAAAAATGGGGTATGCACTTGCACAGGCTGCGCTGGATGCCGGCGCTACGGTGACACTGGTTACCGGTCCGACATGCTTGAGCGCACCTGCTGTTAACCGGTTGATAAATGTGTCGAGTGCACGGGAAATGCTGGGCGCTGTTGAGACAGTAATAGCCAGGGAAAAACCGGATATTTTTATTGGCGTTGCGGCCGTGGCAGATTATCGTGCAGTTAATATTA
This sequence comes from Nitrosomonas sp. Nm51, assembly GCF_900111165.1. Classification (GTDB taxonomy): domain Bacteria; phylum Pseudomonadota; class Gammaproteobacteria; order Burkholderiales; family Nitrosomonadaceae; genus Nitrosomonas. The sequence continues at coordinate 21,458 of NZ_FOGH01000019.1, read as the reverse complement.
GTCCGAGAAAAATTAAGAAAACAGATCAAAAGCTGGTTCTGGAGTTGATGCCGAATCCGGATATACTGGCGCAAGTCGCATATTTACCCGAACCTCCATTTTGTGTTGGCTTTGCGGCGGAAACTGAGAATTTGGAAAAAAACGCGGCGCGTAAGCGGCGCCAAAAAAAATTGCCTTTGCTGGTTGCCAATTGGGCGCAGGAAGCAATGAATTCCGATGAGGCTGCGTTGATTTTGCTCGATGATGACGGCCAACATGTTCTTGAAAGGGCTTCCAAGCAATTGCAGGCCGGCCGGTTGATCCGGCATATTGCTAAATTATATTTACAGCAGCAATGCGACAGGAAATTGAACAAGATATGACGCAACTAGATGTAAAAATTCTCGATAAGCGTTTGTATGAGCATCTGCCATCATATGCCACGCCGGGTTCAGCCGGACTGGATTTGCGCGCATGTATTGAGCAGACTGAAACAATACAAGCTGGACAAACAATTCTGGTGCCAACTGGTATCGCAGTGCATATCGCTGATTCCGGTTTGGCGGCAATGGTTTTGCCGCGCTCTGGACTTGGCCACAAACATGGGATTGTTTTAGGAAATCTGGTTGGACTGATTGACTCGGATTATCAGGGGCAGGTTTTTGTATCCTGCTGGAATCGGGGGCAGGTGTCGTTTGAGTTAAAGCCGATGGAACGTATTGCGCAGCTGGTTGTTCTGCCCGTTGTGCAAGTCGGCTTTAATGTAGTTGAAGAATTCGACGTCAGTCAGCGCGGGGAAAATGGATTTGGCAGCACAGGAAAGCACTGAGGAAGCACTGAGTATGCGTTTGATAATGCTTGCCTGTTGTTTTTGTTCGTTTGTGATCATGTCGGGTACGGCGGGAGCGGCGGCCACCGACCCGCGGCGGATTTCATTGCAGATATCCGGTTATGCTTTGTCAGCGGAGGTTGCTGCTACGTATGCTTCCAGAGCGCAAGGATTGATGTTTCGGGAGCATCTGGATGAAAGTGCCGGCATGCTGTTTGTGTTTCCAAAAAACGCTTATTATGGTATGTGGATGAAAAACACGATGATACCGTTAAGCGTTGCTTTCATTGATGAAAAGGGTTTTATTATCAATATTGCCGACATGCAGCCTCATACTCTTTCTGCTTATTATTCAGCTGGTCAGGCAAAATATGCTCTGGAAATGAATATCGGCTGGTTTTCACAAAGAAAAATAAATGCGGGGGATCAGGTCGTCGGACTTGAACTGGTTCCGGTTGTCGCAGACTGAAACATATTGTAAATCCGTGCTGATCAAGGAGAAGTCTAACGCGCCCGGGGAAACATACCTTTTAAGCCGCGCATCATTTTTGTCATGCCGCCTTTGTTCATCATTTTCATCATTTTTTTTGCCTGGTCGAACTGGGACAACAGACGATTAACTTCCTGAACGGAAACGCCTGCACCTGCCGCGATACGTCTTTTACGCGACGCCTTAAGTATTTCTGGTTTGACGCGTTCTTGTAGTGTCATTGAATTGATAATGGCTTCAGTGCGGCTAATCACTTTATCATCCACGTTAACGCTTTGCGCAGCCTGGCTTAATTGTGCAGGTAACTTGTCAAGCATGGCGCTCATGCCGCCCATATTTTTCATTTGTTGAAATTGCGCTTTAAAGTCATTTAAATCGAATCCTTTGCCTGATTTGACTTTTTTTAACAGTTTTTTAGCTTCGCGTTCGTCAGTGCTGCGCTGTGCTTCTTCAATCAAGCCAAGAACATCGCCCATACCCAAAATACGTGAAGCCATGCGGTCAGGATAAAAGGCTTCCAGTCCGGTCAGTTTTTCCGCAATGCCCGTAAACTTGATGGGCTTTCCAGTTATATGTTTAACCGATAATGCGGCACCACCGCGCGCGTCACCGTCAAGCTTGGTTAGCACAACGCCGGTCAACGGTAATGCTTCTGAAAAAGCTTTTGCCGTGTTGACAGCGTCCTGTCCCTGCATGGCGTCGACAACAAATAATGTCTCGATCGGACTCAGTAGGCTTTCAAGTTCGTTGATTTCCCGCATCATAGCTTCATCAATACCCAATCGGCCGGCCGTATCAACTATCATGACGTCATGGTGATGTTTACGCGCGTAATCCAATGCGGCTGCTCCAATTTCGCCGGGTTTTTGTCCACTCTGAACCGGGAAAAAATCGGCGCCGGTTTGATTTGCCAGAAGTTCCAACTGATGGATGGCGGCAGGGCGATATATGTCGCAAGAAACCAGCAATACTTTTTTCTTGTTATGATCCATGAGCCATTTTGCAAGCTTTCCGCTACTGGTTGTTTTGCCTGCCCCTTGCAAACCGGCCATTAAAATGACGGCGGGAGGGGTCGTCGATAGGTTAAGGTCAGCTTTGTCTCCGCCCATAATGGCCATGAGTTCTTGATGGACAACACCCACAAGTGCCTGGCCCGGCGTCAAGCTGCTCATGACCTCATGTCCAACCGCCTTTTCCTTCACACGTGCGATGAATTCTTTCACGACAGGTAAGGCGACATCTGCTTCAAGTAATGCCAGTCGAACTTCACGCAGTGCTTTCTGGATATTGCTTTCGGTGAGCCGTGCTTCGCCTTTTAGCGTTTTGATGACATCAGAAAGCCGGCCGGTTAGATTTTCAAACATACAAAAAACCTCAGAAAATAAATGTATATCAGTAATACGGTGGTGAAAAAATCATGCATTATGCATGTGCATACTATGAATTTGTTAACGTGCCATGTAGACTTAATAATTGTCTATCTATTTAATGACCGTATCAATGATTGACATTTTAACTTATCTTGCAGCTTTTTTGCTTTATAGTCTGGTCGGTTGGTTGATCTGGCGCAGTCTTTACAGGCAGCCCTCTACGCAAACGAACGGTGAAGAAAAAAGTGCCGCTGCGACTGTCCGCTACGTTCATTATGTTATGTTTGTGCCGCTAATGCTTCATGCATTCGTGCTTTATAGAACAATTCTTGCAGGTACAGGACTCAATCTCGGTGTTGGCGGCGCGGTTTCACTGATAGTATGGTTGACTGCCGCTATATACTGGTTTTCGGGATTTTTTAATCGATACCAGGGGTTGCAGACGTTACTGGCGCCGATTGCAGCTGCTGCAGCTATTGCTGTTGTGTTACCGCTTGTTTTTCCTTCACTGAAACCGCTGGAAAATACCGAGCTGCCAGCATTTAAAGCACATTTGATCGTGGCAATGTCCGCATATAGTCTGTTGACGATAGCGGCACTGCATGCCGTTCTGATGACAGTCGTTGAGTATCAGTTGCATCACCCCGCAGCGCATTCGTTATTAACCAATCTGCCACCGTTGTTGGCAATGGAAAAGTTGCTGTTTGCTATTATTTGGGTTGGTTTTATTTTATTGACACTGACACTGCTCAGCGGAATTGTTTTTTCCAAAGAAGTGTTCGACCAGCCGTTGACATTTACGCATAAGACATTGTTTGGTTTCATTTCGTGGGGAACATTCGCGGCGTTGTTGATTGGGCGGCAATTCTATGGATGGCGTGGCAGGATCGCGATACGCTGGACGTTGGCTGGCTTTGCCATGCTTTTGTTGGCTTATATTGGCAGTAAATTTGTTTTGGAAGTTGTATTAAGCCGTTAGGTTTGCATGGTTATGTATCAGTGTTTGTATATAGTTCTGGTGATGGCAAATACCAAGATGCAAAAAAATTCAAGTTAATGATAACTGTTCCGATTGTTATCTGCAGGAAATTCATATCGAAATTGCTCATGTCCGCTACTATGTCACGTCAACTGCAAATAACAAGCCAATCTCAACTGCCGTTTTCTGCATTCCTGCTGTCAGGTGTTCTGCTATCCGGATGCGCTTTGCTAAAAGAACCGGTTGAACCTGAATTGGCGTATTATGAAGAACAGATGCCTGTCAGGGTGCATCAGCAGGAACTCGAGAGCATGAAAATAAAAGTTGAAAACCTGGAAAAGCAATTGGCTGAGAAGGATGCGGTGATCAAACGCATATCCGCACGCGAACAAGATCAAGCACAGGTGATACAGGCTTCAAGTAAAGAAATAGCACGTACTCAAGTTACACTGCACAGACTGGCAACAAAGCCGAGTTCGGCTTCGTTGATTTCAGAAGCCGAAGTAGCCATGGAATATATCAGAAAGCAGCTGACTGCCCAACCTGATATTGAACTCCTTGAAGAGGCAACGCGATTGCTTGATGCCGCTGTTGCTAACTATGGGCAAGGCGACTACGCAACTGCAACCTATTATGCTTCCCAGGCGCTTGAATTTATCAATATGGTGTCAGATAAGGAGCGAGAACTCCCCAGCCGGCCAACCATAAGGTTTAATACGCCGATTATCTTGCATACCACAACGAATGCAAATCTGCGCAGAGAACCTGGCAGACATACGCTGGTTATCGGTACATTGAATAAAGACACAGTATTGACTGCAAATGCATATCAGGGGAACTGGTTGATGGTTCAGACTGATGAAAGTATGCAGGGGTGGGTGTTCAATTCATTGGTTAGCGTGGTCGTTGACGACTAGGGTGTCGTCACGTGTTATGTACAATTAGATCAAGTTAAAGTAATTTTTTGCATTCTTTCTGCAAGCAGGCAGATCCAGCGCGCTGATGTGCTTTTTTTCAGGTTAGGATAGAAACGGGTTGAACCGCATATGCTTGGTTTCTTCCGGCATTTTTCGCTTTGTATAATGCATGATCAGCACGTGAAATAATGGTTGTTGGAGAGGTGTCTTCTGGCTCTGACTGTATAATGCCGATACTTAATGTTACTTGGATTTTATTGTTGGTTGTTTTGCAATCTATCTCTGAAGTCTTGATGCGTATACGTTCTGCAGTGATGGCGGCTTCTTGGATATTGGTTTCAGTCAATATAATAATAAATTCGTCGCCGCCATAACGTGCGGCGAAATCTATGCTTCGAATTGATTGTGATAAATTTTTGGCAACAGCAGCTAATATTTCGTCACCGGCAATATGGCCCAATCTGTCGTTGAGTTCCTTAAAATAATCTACATCTATCATGAGCACGGAAAAAGGCCGTTTATTACGCTGATACCTGAGCAGTTGCTCATTGATGATCAGGTTGAGTTTGTTCCGATTATATAGACCGGTCAACCCATCTGTAATCGATAGCTTTTCCAGTAATTGATTTTTCTGCTGCATGGCCTTGTTGGCAGTCAAAATTTTTGACTGGCTCTGGCGTAATTTTTCCGTCATCAGGTTAAACATGTGCGCCAGTTTTCCAACTTCATCTTTTTGTGTTACATTGGTAATTGGAATGTCCAGATTACCTTTTACAATTTGCCCTGTTGCGTTAATCAAACGCTGCAGGGGAGTGACAATGGAATGACCTAGATAAGTTGCAATAACCGCGACTATAAAGATCGATATTCCTACCAGTATAAAGTACAGGTTGCGCTGTTCTAACCAAGCGGCGTAAACATCACGGTGATTTTTTGTGGCAATGACTGTAAGCGGTAGCTTTTTTGCAGTATAGGCAAGAGCAATTATGTTTTCTTGTGAAGAATTTTGAAAAGTGGTGGATTCCCCGGGATTATTTTTTAAGTAATCAAAAGCAAAGGGAGAAAGTATTGACGGATGTGTTATTTCGGCACGGCTTGTCAGCAATAGAAGGCCATCCGAATCAACTAAAAGAATTTCTCCGTGAGGTGATTTGGTTGAACTTTTTAGTACAGATTTGACATTATTCAAATCATACGTAATTGCTAACTGTCCCAGAATATAATCATCGTAAGAGACGATAGGTAGAATAATACTGACCGTAACAGTTTCATAATACGCATGCAGCTGTGGTGGAGAGACAACAGGGGTATGCGTTATTTTGCCTCCTAACCAATTATTTTGAAGGGGTTCGTTAAGCACATATCGAGAGGAACTGCTGGCGAAAATATTTTTGTTTGTGTCGAGTACAGTCAGTTCCAAAATTGTGTCAAGTTTTTTTTGTACCGAAATAAGATAATGCGTCAGAATTTCCGGTGAACTTTTGCTCTGGGCGTTCTGTGGCCTGGCTGCATTTGAAAGCGCATCGATAATGATTTTAGCTGAGGTCAATGAATTGGCTTCATGAATATTCTGGTTTATCCACGCGTCGACCTCGCGACTCGCATGACTGGCTAAAATTCGTAATTCCCGCTTGACATTATCCTGGATCAGCTCCTCATTCTGATGGAATGAGAGCAAACCGAGCACAAGCGAAGGAACCAGTGTAGACAATAAAGCGAAAACAAAAATTTTGCTTTTGATGCTTTTCAATAGATTTCTCTGTTAAATAATATTCATACAAACAATATAACTTTAAGCTGGATTTATAATTTTTAATACAAGAGAAAGCGTGTAAATGTTGTTTTATTCTTGCTTTTACAGTTAGCGATTAAACAGCATTGAGTTCAACGGGTTGCCTGTCAGGGTAATGGCTCATTTGGTACCCGTGCCAAAGTCTGTTTGCAATAAAAGCAGCAATCATGTTGGCATGTTGTTCAAGTCCGGCGTTATCCATTTCCCTTGTTGTCTGTTTGAATAACGCAAGCCAGCGCTCGAACAGACTGGCTGACAAATCGGGTAGGGCGATATGTTTTGGCATTGGTGCGCCCCGAAAGCGGCTGGTGCCGCGTAATTGAGCAGACCAGAAATTGGTCATCTGGACAAAATGGGCATCCCAGTCGATAACATGCTCCTCAAATATCGGTCCGAGTGATGGGTCTTTCCGCGCTTTGGCGTAGAATTCATGAACAAGCTTTGAAATATCTTCTTCAGTGTACAAATCAGGGTTGGGCGTTGGAAAAGGTGATTGTCTCATATATAAAAGCCTAAATTAATTTAATAGATATAAAAGAAAAAATTGGATTTTTGCAAGCGTCGATATGTTAAACCAGTACAAGTCAATAAAAGTTTATCAAATAGCTATCTTAATGGCTTTCTGGGACATAGCGTAACGCTATTGGCAATTTTATTTGATTATACTGTTTTTGCGTCACATGCGCATTTCACATATCTGCAAACGGCAAGGCCGGACATGCAATATCGAGTGTAAAATGTATGCGAAGTTCAATGTAAACGGACAGTGTCGGTCGAAAGACGGATTGGGCTGATAGAGTACTAGGTGCCGTCATGTGTTATGCGCCATGAAGCGTTTGAAATAGAATGCGTTACTGTTTCCCCGTGCGGAATGTATTTTGAAAAGTTTCTGGCTATCGATATATCGGCTTTCGTCAGGGTGTTTATCGAAACGATCAATAGTAGAAGGCAAGCATTATGAAAGAGTTATACGGAAAAGCATTGCTGGATGATCCGGCCTGCACCAAATCAACGGCGTTCACACGGGAAGAGCGTAAACAGTACGGTTTGCGCGGACTGTTACCCTACGATGTGGCAAATATCAGCAAACAAAAGGAACGTGCACTTGAAAATATGCGGCGCAAAAGCAGTGCCATTGAAAAATACATCTTTTTAAATGCATTGCTGGACCGTAATCAACGTCTTTTTTACCGTACCATGATTGATCATATGGACGAAATTATGCCACTGGTTTACACACCAACAGTCGGAGAAGCCTGCAAGGAATTCGCGCATATTTTCAGGCGGCCTCAGGGACTTTATATCACGCCGGAAGATCGTGGGGATATTGAATCTGTACTTGGTAACTGGCCGGAGCGGGATGTGCGGGTCGTTGTAGTGACCGATGGAGAGCGTGTGCTGGGCCTCGGTGACCTGGGTGCGAACGGTATGGGAATCTCTATCGGAAAAACGGCTTTGTATGTCGCCTGTGCCGGAATACATCCAGCGCACTGCATGCCTGTGATGCTGGATGTGGGCACCAATAATCAGTCTTTACGCGAAGATCCATTATATCTGGGCTATCCATATGCGCGGTTGCAAGGCGATGCATACTTGTCCATGGTCGATGAGTTTGTCGAAGCGGTTCAGAACCAGTTTCCCAACATCCTGATTCAATTCGAGGATTTCTTATCGCCAAACGCATTCAATTTCCTGGATCGATATGGCGATAAAGTATGCTGTTTTAATGACGACATTCAGGGAACGGCAGCGGTAACTTTGGCGGGCGTTTATGCTTCATGCCGAATAACACAAAAAAAATTCTCCGATTTGACAGTCATGTTCCTTGGAACAGGTTCCGCTGCCGGCGGGACTGCGGAATTAATGGCGGCGGCTTTTCATGCGGCGGGTTTGAATATGCAGCAGGCTCGGAAGAGATTGTGGTTTATTGATAGAAAAGGGCTGGTAGTGTCGACCAATGAAAACATCAAGCCACGCATTAAACCATTTGCGCATGAACATTTGCCCTGTAGTTTTGTTGATGCGATTGCGGATATCAAACCTGACGTGCTGATCGGCGCCACAGGTGTGCCAGGCACATTTACCGAGCCGGTTGTGCGTCAAATGGCTGCGGTCAATGAAAGACCTGTGATTATTGCACTGTCAAATCCGACATCGCATACCGAATGTACGGCGGAAGAAGCTTACAGGTGGAGTGATGGGCGTGTTATTTTCGCCAGCGGCAGCCCGTTTGAGCCGGTTCAGTACCGGGATAAGCATTTTGCGCCCGGACAGGGCAATAATGCCTATATTTTTCCGGGTCTCGGCTTGGGCGTGACTGCCTGTTCTGCGCGGCGGATCACGCAAGCAATGTTTCTGGCCGCAGCGGAAACCTTATCCAGACACGTGACCGATCAGGAAATCGCAAAAGGCTCGGTGTATCCATCACTCAATCGTGTGCGCGAAGTGTCCCGTTCGATTGCGGTAGCGGTTTGTCAGGCGGTAAGACGTGACGGTTTGGCGTGTGAAAAGCTGCCGGAAAATCTGGATGAATATATTCAGTCGCTCATGTATGATCCACTTTATTAGCCAGGTGAATTTTACTGGTTAAACAAATGAATGATGCCGTCCAAACCGACATGGTTAAGGGAATAAGTTGCCTGCTGCTGTACCACGGGTTTGGCGTGGTAGGCTATACTGATACCCGCTGCCGCCAGCATATCCAGATCGTTGGCACCGTCACCGACGGCAATGACCTGATCATGTGGAATTCCCAGTTTCCCACAAACACTGCTTAACGCCTCGGCTTTACCTTCCCGGCCAAGAATCTTTCCCAGTACTTTTCCAGTAAGTTTGTTTTCTTGAACCTCAATTGTGTTAGCGGCTGCAAAATCCAATTGTAGTTTTTCTTTGATACGGTCAGTAAAGAAAGTAAACCCTCCGGAAATAACCATGGTTTTCAAACCAGCGGCTTTGGCTTTTTTGAGCATAATTTCAGCGCCGGGGCTCAGTTGCATACGTTCGTCGTAAACTGTTTGCAATGCGTCAATGTGTACGCCGCGCAGCAGTGCGGTACGTTGCGTCAGGCTTTCTTCAAAACTGATTTCGCCGCACATGGTTTTGCGCGTAATTTCAGCGACCTGTTGCTTAATTTGTTGGAAGTCTGCAACTTCATCGATTGATTCGATTGCAAGCAGTGTTGAATCCATATCCATCGCGAGTAATTTGAAATCCGACAGGTGTCGGTCCGGCTTGACAACCGCATAGTCCAGTCCGGCTTCGTTACAATAGTCACTGATACCCTCCTGCCGCTGGATATTTCTCAGTCTGAATGCCTGCCCGGAGATTTTTTCAATTTCATTGGCGCCGGCAAGTTTGGCCAGCGATCTTAAGTCATAATTTTCGACTTCAATACCTTGAATAATAAGATGCATAAAGTGATTTTTGGGTTATTGAATAGATTTGGCTAGGGGTATTAACAATTTTTAGTCCTCAGCAAGGCAGCGTGAGCGCTACTATGTAGTCACGCTACGTGCGCGAATGATAACGCAGTTGAGGACTAAAATGGGCCCAGCCCTATGGATTGTTCCTGAAATATCGCCATGCCGCGTTATTCGTCCTTCATTTGGAATAACCAAGCGGCGCTTCTCATGCCTTGCCTGGCACAGTCTCAGGAACAACAGAAATAATTCACTAATTGTTAACGCCCCCTAGGGTTTTTGCCGCTCGACAATTTGGTTGCGGCCTTCGTTTTTTCCCGTATAAAGTGCTGAATCCGCGGTTTTTAGTAAATCCTCGGGTTGTGTGAATTGCGTTATATCCTGCATGTAGGAGGCAACACCAATTGAAGTGGTTATATTAATACTAATATTTATTCGCGGCTCCTAAATTGCTGGATACGGCAAAAAAAGAAAGGTTGACCGGGCACGTTCGATTGACAATACATTGCCTGCCATTATCCTGCATCGCTCGACACCGTGTTATATTAACCCATAAGCGCGGATTTTGGTATGACACAAGTAAAGACAAGTGTAGTATTGTCAACTGGCTATTCGTGTTTGGATTTTAAACTGAGAAAATAGCAAAAAATAAAGGAGTGCGATGTGGAATTTGGAATCAAAGTAGCAACCACGGATAAACAACGAAGCGCCTGCGTGGTGGTGGGCATTTTTGAATCGAAAAAAATGACGGATGCGGCGAAAGAGCTGGATCGTCTCTCGAAAGGTTATATCAAAGAGATCATCGGTCAGGGCGATCTGGAAGGAAAAGCTAATACTGCGCTGTTACTGCATAAAATTCCAAATCTTCAAAGCAAACGCGTACTGCTGGTCGGCCTAGGCAAGGAACAGGAATTCGGTGGCAGCGCATTTATTGCGGCTGTCCAAACAACATTCCGCACACTACAGAATACTGGCACTACTGACTGTGCGTTTTTTTTATCGGACATACCTGTTCAAAAGCGTGACAATGCCTGGAAAGTTATGCAGATAGCTAAACTGGCCGTTGAAAGCAACTATCGTTTTGACCAACTCAAAAGCAAACCGGAAGCTGACAAAAAGGGGCTGCGCAAAATTACTATCTGCATAGGTAACCGCGCCGATCTGGCGGCCGGTGAAGAAGCGCTGAGTCAAGGTGCGGCTATCGCGCATGGTATGAGTCTGACCAAGGATCTGGGCAATCTGGCGCCCAATATCTGTACGCCGACTTATCTGGCGGAACAGGCCAAAGAACTGGCCAAAGTATACAAACTCAAAGTTACTGTTCTCGAAGAGAAAGATATGGAGAAACAGGGTATGGGCGCATTGTTGGCTGTTGCACGCGGCAGTCATCAACCGGCAAAACTGATTGTGCTGGAATATCAGGGGAAAGGAAAAAAAGAAAAGCCCGTCGTGCTGGTAGGTAAAGGCGTGACTTTTGATACCGGTGGTATTTCATTAAAACCGGCTGCGGACATGGATGAAATGAAGTACGACATGAGTGGTGCCGCAAGTGTGCTCGGCACGCTAAAGGCTGTTGCCGAAGTCAGTTTGCCGGTTAATGTCGTTGGGATTATACCGGCCACGGAAAATATGCCGGGCGGCAGTGCAACCAAGCCGGGTGACGTGGTGACGAGCATGTCTGGGCAGACAATTGAAGTGTTGAATACCGACGCGGAGGGCCGGCTGATTCTTTGTGACGCATTAACCTATGCAGAGCGTTTCAATCCAAAAGCAGTAATCGATATTGCCACATTAACCGGCGCGTGTGTGATAGCGCTGGGACATGTGGCGACAGGTTTGCTAAGCAATAATGAAGCGTTATCGCAGGCGTTGATAAAGGCGGGCGAACAAGCCGCAGATCAGGTCTGGCAGCTGCCACTGTGGGATGATTATCAGGATTTGTTAAAAAGCAATTTTGCGGATATGGCCAACATCGGCGGGCGTGCTGCGGGTACTGTAACCGCAGCATGTTTTTTATCGAGATTTACTAAAAAATACCATTGGGCGCATCTGGATATCGCGGGAACGGCCTGGAAATCAGGTAAGGAAAAAGGATCGACAGGCAGGCCTGTGCCGTTGCTGACTAATTATTTGATTGCTCAGGCGAATGCAAAAAATTAAGGTGCTTTTCTGTTGTGTTACGAAAGATAATGACTGAAATCTATTTTTATTCGAATGCGGCGGACAAGCTGCGTGTTGCGTGCAGGCTTTGTGAGAAGGCTTTGAGTCAGAATGCACGCATCATTGTTTACGCGTTAAATCAGACAACGCTGGAAAAACTCGACAAGCTGCTCTGGACCTTTCAGCAAACGAGCTTTTTGCCGCATTGTTTCATGCATGACGATACAGCGCTGGTCAAATCAACGCCCATTGTTCTGAGTGGCAGCGTGGTGCTGGAAAATGGCTGTACCATATTGTTGAATCTGCATGAACAATGCCCGCCGGATTTTGCGCAGTTCAAACGCGTAATTGAAGTAGCGGGCCAGTCATACGCGGATAAAATCTCAGCCCGAAAACGTTACCGTTTTTACCAGCAAGCCGGATACGTGTTGCATCACCATCAGCTTCAACAGCATTAGGTTAAATTTAAAAGGGAAGTGTTTATGTCTGATACAGTCAAGACTGAAGTGGACGCAGAAAATGACAAAGTCCTGGAAAAATTTAATTTTCTGATTGACAAATATCATCACTATGACAGGTCGACTGTGACGTCTGAAAATGTCAGTGATGTTGACAAGATCCCCGTGCTTACTGAATGCGTGACACTACGATCCAAGCAATTGCAAACACAATTTGATGAATTGTCACCCTTGCGTTTACTGCTGGATGCCGCACTGGTTGATGCCAGCATTGAACTGGATGCGGCCGACAGGCAGGCTCTGGTGCGTGCGCTGGAGAACCGTATTATTGTTCAGGAAAAAGTTCTGCTGGAACAGCAAAACTGAAAAGCTGCCGGGCGGGGAAATTTCAATGCCTGTTCAGAGCGTGTGCTTCGAAAGCAGTTGCACAGCTGGATAGTCCAATACGTGCAATCACGCACAATACGTAAATCATGTTCTATTCCTTTATAATAAAAAGATTTTATTTCATACCAACCAAGATAATTAACCACCTTTCAGATTACAAATTTCATGGAGCTTGAGAAAAGTTTTAATCCTAGACTGATTGAAAACCAATGGTATTCAGTATGGGAATCCGCAGGATATTTCAAACCCGATTATAAAGACAATGCAACTGCCTACTGTATTATGCTGCCGCCGCCCAATGTAACCGGAACACTGCATATGGGGCATGCTTTCCAGCATACGCTGATGGACGCACTGACGCGTTATCACCGTATGAAAGGTGATAATGCACTGTGGCAGCCGGGCACCGACCATGCCGGGATCGCGACACAGATTGTTGTTGAGCGTCAGTTGGACCAAGAGAATATTGACCGGCGTGATCTCGGGCGGGAAGCATTTTTAGCACGCGTGTGGCAGTGGAAAGAATCATCGGGTTCTACGATAACCCGGCAGATGCGGCGATTAGGCACATCGTGTGACTGGACGCGGGAGCAGTTTACCATGGATGCGGCATTATCCCGTGCCGTGACCGAAGTGTTCGTCCGTCTTTATCGTGAAGGGCTGATTTATCGTGGCAAGCGGCTGGTGAACTGGGATCCGGTTTTGCAAACAGCCGTATCCGATCTTGAAGTGATTTCGACAGAGGAAAACGGTTATCTGTGGCATATCCGCTATCCGCTCGAACAACCCGACGGCAATATTTCCGCCGATGAAGCGGTTATTGTTGCAACCACCCGGCCGGAAACCATGTTGGGTGATGCCGCAGTTGCGGTACACCCGGAAGATACACGCTACCAGCATTTAATCGGGCGGCATGTGCGCTTGCCGTTGTGCGAGCGCAGTATTCCGGTGATTGCCGACAGCTATGTTGATCCGGAATTTGGCACGGGTTGTGTCAAGATTACGCCGGCGCACGATTTTAATGATTACCAGATGGGGCAACGGCATCAACTGGTGCCGATCAGCATTTTTACACTCGACGGTAAAATCAGCGAACTTGCACCGGCACAATATCAGGACATGGACCGTTTCGATGCGAGAAAAAAAATCGTAACCGACCTTGAAAACCATGGCTATCTGGTTGAAACAAGGCCGCATAAACTGATGGCGCCGCGCGGTGACCGTACCAATACTATCATCGAACCCATGCTGACCGACCAGTGGTATGTGTCCATGGAAGAAATGGCCCGGCGCGGGCTGGAAGTGGTTGCAAATGGCGCAGTGAAATTTACGCCTGACAACTGGGCGCATGTTTACAATCAGTGGCTGGAGAATATCCAGGACTGGTGTATTTCCCGTCAACTCTGGTGGGGGCACCGCATACCTGCCTGGTACGACGAGGATGGAAATATCACCGTTGCGCATAATCTTGAAGAAGCACGGCAGTTGTCGGGTAAAACCGGTCTCAAGCAGGACGACGACGTGCTGGATACCTGGTTTTCTTCTGCGTTGTGGCCTTTTTCAACACTGGGATGGCCTGACGATACACGGGAATTGAACACATTTCTGCCCACTTCGGTGCTGATTACCGGTTTTGATATCATTTTTTTCTGGGTGGCGCGCATGGTGATGATGTCGTTGCATTTCACCGGTAAAGTGCCATTCAAAGAAGTATATATCACCGGACTGATCCGTGATGCGGAAGGCCAGAAAATGAGCAAGTCCAAAGGTAACGTGCTGGATCCGCTGGATCTGATCGACGGTATTTCGCTGGAGGATCTGGTTGCCAAGCGGACAACGGGGTTGATGAACCCTAAAACTGCACCGGCAATCGAAAAAAACACCCGCAAGCACTTTCCCAAGGGAATACCGGCTTTTGGCACGGACGCGCTGCGGTTTACTTTTGCCAGTCTGGCTTCGCATGGACGGGACATCAAGTTCGACCTGCAGCGCTGCGAAGGCTACCGCAACTTCTGTAATAAACTCTGGAATGCAACCCGCTATGTTTTAATGAATTGCGAGGGCAGGGATACCGGGCTGGATACACGGCAAACGTATGCATTTTCGGATGCAGACCGCTGGATTATCAGCCGGTTGCAGCAGGCCGAGGCTGCCATTGAAAAATATTTCACCTGCTATCGCTTCGACCTGGCTGCAAGGGAAATCTATGAACTGGTGTGGGATGAGTACTGCGACTGGTACGTAGAATTGGCGAAAGTCCGTTTAAACAGTACCCACGAATCCGAACAGCGGGCAACACGTCAAACACTTGTGCGTGTGCTTGAAGCAGTGCTGCGCCTGGCGCATCCAATTATTCCGTTTATTACCGAGGAACTGTGGCAGAAAGCGGCGCCGCTTGCTGGAAAAAACGGTGCAAGCATCATGTGCCAGCCTTACCCGGTAGCCGATCTGGAAAAAATTGACCAGAAATCGATTGAGAAAATCCAGTTACTCAAGGAGATGGTCAACGCCTGCCGTACATTGCGTGGTGAAATGAATATTTCGCCGGCACAGAAGGTGCCGCTGCAGGCTGCGGGCGATAAGCAGGTACTGACTGTTAACAGCCCTTATCTTATGGCGCTTGCCAGATTGTCCGGAATTGAAATTCTGGATCAATTGCCCGACGCCGACGCGCCGGTTTCCATTGTGGGTGATTTCAGACTGATGTTGAAAATCGAGATCGATGTCGATGCCGAACGTGAGCGCCTGAATAAGGAAATAGTGCGAATAGCGGCTGAAAAGTCCAAGGCTGAAGCGAAGCTGTCCAATCCGGATTTTGTCGAGCGTGCGCCGGCAGCCGTGGTGGCGCAGGAGAAAGAACGGCTGGCGGGTTTTAATACTCGACTGGACAGCTTGAACGAACAGCTACAGAAACTGCATTAATCCGCATTGCCATTGGAGCAGCCGGTATTGCTGCTGTTACAATGGTACTGCGGATCATCCGGTACACGGATTGCATGAGTGTGTATCGCAGCTAAATCGTGTATTCGATCCCGGTATTCGATAATCCAACCAGACCGATATTCACCGCGTTCAAATCGGTTTCCGCAGCCAACACACCCAGCTCCCCGGTTGTCATGTCGTTATTCAGGGCATCGATATATGGCTGCGCCTGCTGCGTTGTCGGCGGCGACCCCACGACATTGGTCCAGAGCTGCGTAACAATTTCCTGTGGCGTTTCAAGACCGGCGGCCTGGATTGCCAGTTCAGCCAATTCTTCACTGCTCATGCCGTCATCGAGTAGATCCAGACCGATACCGACAATTCTGGAATTATTGACATGCCCGGCACCAAGAACGGCGCCAATCAATTTGGCTACCTGGCCTGCACCGCTATCCAGATCATACGCAATGCCAATATCGGAGAACAGTAAACGCTCAATACTGGTGAGTGTATCCCGGCCATCATCATTGACCGTGTCTACGATTTCTATACCTTGGGCATTTCGTGAAATTGTATAGTTAGCGATTGGGTATGAGAATATCGTCGTATCCGACCCGCCTTGCCCGTCTATAATGTCATTGCCCTGTTTTCCTTCAAACACATTAACGCCATCATCCCCGTCAAAACGGTCATCGCCGGCTGAGCCGACCAGCGTGGCTGCGCCCGCAATAAATTGTTCAATATTACTGAATGTGCCGCTAACTGTTTGTGTTTCTGTAACAAAATCAATTGCCAGATCTGCGTCTGTCTCTGTCTCTGTGTCTGTGTCTGTTTCGGAAGCGTTGAGAGCTGCGTTTAACGCGAGGTCGTCTGTTGAATTTGAGAAGGTTGCATCCGCCTCCAGCACATCCTGCGGCGTGAACGCTATACCGTTCGCATTGCGCGGCGCAGTTCCGGAACCGTCCTTCCAGACGGGTTTGTCAAACTCGAGTTCAGCCTCATACGTGCCTGCCGACGTGTCTATGTGTATGGTTCCCTTTAACGTGCCGAAATCGAGCGTATCGTTGCCATCGCCGCCGTCTATCGACATATCGCCCAGGCCTATGACGAACCGGTCGTCGCCGGTACCGCCATTGGCGGTGTCATCGCCATCCAGTACCAGCACGTCATTACCGCCACGACCTTCCAGAAGATCGTCACCGGAACCGCCTGCCAGCATGTTGTCAAAACTGTCACCACGCAGCGTATCGTTGCCGTCTCCGCCAATGATATTTTCGATTGCGGCCAATGTGTTATTTTCCTGTCCGCCGGAAAACAATCTGAAAATTGCGCTGCCTGAATCGAGATCGGCGTCCAGGTGGCCGAAGCTGCTGCTCTCGACTTCTCCCTGCTGAGCGCCCGGTGCCGCAAATGCCCATGAAGCGGTGTCGATGCCACTGCCGCCGTCTAAAAGATCATTGCCGGCGCCGCCATGAAGCAGATCGTCATCATCATTGCCAAACAGGTTGTCGTTTCCAGGGCCGCCGTATAGCGCATCCTGTCCACCCCGGCCGTGAATGGTATCGTTACCGCCACCGCCGATGAAGCGTTCGCCGGTGTTGCTGCCTTGCAGTAAATCAGGGTAATCATTGGCGCCAATGAGCTCCTCAACATTGCGAACGTTACCGGTGAACCATTCTCTGTCGTCGAATGTACCGATGGTGCCGGCAAGCAGATCAACCTCAAGACCTGCAAAAATACTGCGCTGGTTTGCTGACAGCGTATCCCGGCCTTCGCCGCCGTCGATATTCACATCGCCGCTGCGCAAGATGAAGATATCGTCGCCATTGTCGCCCATGGCCTGCACGGTCTGGCTCAAGCCCGCATCAATCTCGATGGTATCGTCTCCCTCGCCGCCGGATGCCAGACCGGCTTCCTTGATTACAATTTCATCATCACCGGATTCGCCATGCAATTCAAACGATGGATTGTTGTCTCCACCGTTATTGCCGAGGACAAAGTCATTGCCGTCACCTGCATAAACGGTGATCAGGCCGCGTTCTCTGATATCGAAGTAATCATCCAGGCCGCCTCCGTGGTAAACGTCAAAATTCTCCACGTTGCCCGAGGCAATAACGGAAGGCCCGCTTTCATTTTGCAGGCTGCCGTCCGGCGTGGCCAGTTCGCTGCCTTCCAGTGCATTAAATACACGCAGCGATGAGCCGATTGAGCCGTCGATGCGAACAAGCCAGCGGACATCCGGGACTTCGGTCAGATACAGCGTATCAAAACCGCCGCCGCCGTCATATCTGGCGCCGCCAGTGCCCGCATAAATGGTATCGTCGCCTGCGCCGCCGCCGACATAGCGCCCGGCCCGCTCACCGTACAGCGTGTCATTACCTAGGCCACCGTCGATTTCCGTATGGTTGCCAGAGCCGCCATAGAGCGTGTCATCGAAATCGGAACCCGCAAACTGTTCTATATTCACGGCGGTATCGGTAACGATCACGGTGTTGCCGTCTGTGGATAAGCGCTCGATTTGGCCTGTTTCGGCGAATATTCGCACCGGTCCGGAGGCTTCCTGGGAGCGGGCTTTTAAACGGATGCCATCATTAATATATTCCCGCTGCAGAACATCGCGAATATCGGAGGCGTAGGTTAATGCATCAAAGTCGCCTTCCCCGCCATCGTAGAAATTAACACTTCCGGGTGTGGCCACATCCCCTGCGACCAGTGTATCGTTGCCTTCCGCACCGAACAATGCGTCACTGCCGGGACCGCCAATTAGAATATCCTGACCGCCGCCGCCATCGAGAAAGTCGTTCCCCGCCCGGCCGTCAAGCACGTCCCGGTCGGCGGCGGCGACCAGCCGGTTGTCGGTGGCGTCGCCAAATTGAAACGACTGGCGATGATCTTCAACCACGATATTTTCGATGGAGGACAATGTTGACGTATTATCACTGCCTGCAAAGATTGTTCCGCGTTCGATATCGGCATCAATTGTTGGATTGCCGGATTCATTGTTGATTGGAAACCGCCAGGTGTCGCTGCCGGAACCGCCGGAAAATGTGTCTTCGCCGCCAGTGAAGACGAGCAGGTCATCGCCTGAGCCGCCATTCAGAAAATCGCCGCTGGCGGGACTGCCGGCGAGCATATCATTGCCGCCAAATGCGTTAATGGTGATGGCTGTCGAACGGCCAAACAGAATATCCCTGTTTTCAGTGCCATCCAGTACGTTTTGTCCGGTTACTGCTCTGAATACACTGTTCAGCAAAACGTCGGGTGTCAGGGCGATGTCAGCGAAAACATATAATTCGATGTTTTGTGTTTCATCGGTACCGTCAATGCGGTTCGGGTTGGTCGGATACAGGTGGTTGAACGTAATCGACTCGCCATCTTCGGACTGAGAATAGTTGTATTCCAAAAAACTGCCACTGAATACGGCGATATCGGTGCCTGAGCCGCCATCCAGAAAATCGTTGCCTGCAGCGCCGACCATGATATCGGTGCCTGCTTCGCCAGTCAGAGTGTCGTCTCCATCGCCGCCATACAGCAGGTTATGGCTGCCTGTGCCCGTCAGCGGATCGTTTAATGGCGTGCCGATGCCGATCGGTCCGGTCTGCGTATCGCCAACGGGGTCAACAACTTTCTGGTTGAGTTCGTCCAGCCAGGACGATACGCCCAGATAGTCCTCCAGTTGACCGAGCGGATCGATTTCCAGGAACGCAGTGTCAAAATCCTCCAGAATATTGTCGAAAATGCCCGGGTTGGGCAGCAGTTTATTGATTTTGTCCGAAACTGAATTGATGATACGGTTGATGCCAAGTGTATCCAGAATGTAATCAATGATAGGCTCGACCGTTATTTTAAAGATAAAACCGACTGCATCCAGGATACCTTCAATTGGTTTTAGCACTTTTGAAACCGCATTGAGCGGTCCGCGCAGGAAACTCAGCGACGAAGAAATGCCGTCAAATGCGATCCGTACGCTGAGTACCGGCAAAAACGTTGCGCTGGGCACCGCATTATCCAGTATCTGCGTTTTCTCTTTGACTTCAGCAAAAAGCGTATTGATAGCGGTGATCGCATCATTCGGCGGGGCCACCAAAGCGTCTGCGCCGGCTGCGGCAGGTGCGGCAGGGTCGCCATCGGGGTCAAATTCATCAGCTTTGTCAAGTGCAGTAATCAACTGATCAACAGCAGTGATATTTTTGATCAGCAGGTTTTGCGTGCCGGCAAGTTTCAGATCGTAACTGTCCAGTTTCTCCTGGGCTGCATCGAGCTTTTCTTCCAGTTTGCTGTCATCAATTTTTTTTGCCAGCTGTTTGGCTTTGTCCCTGACTTTGTTGGTCACATTCTGGACACTGTCGAGCACTTTGCCGGCTACTTTGGCCAGAAATTTCAAGGGGCCGGCCTTATCCATCAATTTCAGATTGAGTTTGAGTTTGGCAATAGTATCGCTGAATTCATCGGCTTTGTTCTCGACGGCGTCGACGGCATCTATGGCCATTTCAACTCGGTCAATTTTTTCGTCAACGTCTTCAATCAGTCCGCGGATATCGCGAACATTGCTGTTGGCCTGTGTTAGGTTGCTGCTGTATGAACGCAGCTCTGGTCCTGCAGACATGTATTCTCCCCGTTCCGAGATTACACGCACGCTGTGTATGTAACCGGTTATTGTTTTCGTTTTGAACGAATATGGCGGTGCGCTGCTCTCAGACTCTATTTATCGTTTTTATCAATGTGCAAAGCATGCGCTGAAACGGCGAAGTTACATACTCAGCCGCTTTGCATCAGTACCAATAAAAGGCAAGCAAATAATGTGCCATAATTATAATGACATGAATTATAATTTGTTTTGTGCGGGTAATGAAGATCGAACTGACAAGGTGTAAAAATTTTTTACACTTTCATATCGCGGTGCAGTTCTGGATTTTTCAAAAACTGCGGCGCGCGCATGTGTTTATGGACGGTGCCGGTTACCGGATTCCTTCGTTATCTCCTGGTAAATCTTTTTCATCATGGCATTATTATGCGTCTGCACGATAATCTGCGATCTGAACAGTGCGTACAGTTCAATGATGCTGATAAACACCATGAGTAATATGCCAATCATAACAAGGGGCGTAAACAGCATCACCACGCCGGTGGAAAAAATGCTGATATTCAACAGCCCGCGACCCCATCTGCCCAGATAAAAATGGTGCAGGCCGACAATAAAGATATAGTTTAATGCTGCATAGGTGTCCGGGTCTTTCAGTTGTTTTTCCGCCAGGTTGTGAAAGGCAAACCGTTTGTTCTCGGGCAGGGCGCGCACGCATTTGCGCAGGCGCTCTTCTTCGTCAAGTACGTCCTGTTCGGTAATCATGGATGTTGCCTTAGAGGGGTGTCGTCAAGTGTTATGCGCAATGTCACCGGCCAAGCGTGATGATCACAGCTTCGCGTTTCCAGAATAACATGAAGCGTTTCTGTTCAACGAGCTGGAAGACAAGTTGCCAACCGTCTGCAGCTTCTTTATTGAGCACCGATTCGAGTTTTTTTAACGGCAATCCTGAAGCTCCCAAGAAAATAGTGCCGAGCCCGCCCTCGGTAACGTGCAGTATTTTGTATTCCGAAAAAGCCATGCGTTGTTCCTATTAAATAATATGCCTCTAAACTATTTTCAGTTTAATTGGATTGTGCCACAAGCAAGCACTCGGGAGACGGGAAGGTAATTCAGCTTCCCATGCTCGCCGGTTAAAACGGTAGCAAAACGCATTGAGATATTCTTGCAAGTA
>NZ_FOGH01000006.1 GCF_900111165.1 Nitrosomonas sp. Nm51 | reverse complement strand
CAAAATATCGCTACCGCAAGCATCAAACCCAAACCTATCTTGTAGTACTTAGAGTCATACCACAATGACATGTCGTAGTCAGCACTCGCCGCACCGCTCGTTCCCATCGTTGTCGCCATCTTTATTCCTCCTTACTTACTTGTTAATTAATACTACCTTCTCTTGTCCTTAATACTAATTAATTAGTACCGCTATTTTTACAACAGCTCCAGCGCCTTCTCAAAACGCCCAACCGCTGCGTCCCACAGGCTAGTCGACCTTACACCATAAAGTCAAGTCATTTGTCATAAAATCTCCACTACAACCGTGGGGACTCTGGGTATACTAATTATTTATTCCTTTTTTAACAAGGTCGTTCAGTGCTTGATTAACAGATCATCGAACAACAATTTAGTGACGGACATTACAAAATAAAGAGAAAAAGTCGCCAATACAGATTTCGCAAGATTGAAAGCCAATCCAAATAGGATGCATACTTTACTTGTTCCAAAAAAGCTGCTTATGCCTGAAAAATTACAGCCAACAATACGTAATCCATTTGTTACTGGCACCAGATCTCACGAAACAATGCTTCATCGAAACCAATCGTTGCGCGCGCTCCATCGGTGATGAGCGGCCGTTTGATCAAACGGCCATTTCCGGACAGAAGCACAAAAATTTCTTGATCAGCTAATACGGGCAACCTCTCTTTAATTTTTAGCTCGCGATATTGCACCCCGCTGGTATTAAAAAGCTTCTTTAGCGGCAACTTCGCAAGTTTAGCAATTGCGGCTATCTCTTCTAAAGCTGGCGGACTCTCAGTAATATCAATGAATTCGAAAGCAATATTCTCCTGCTGCAAAAATTTCTCCGCTTTACAGCAGGTATCGCATTTTTTATAACCGTAAAATTTGAGCATCTTTTTCTAATCGGAACATCTGTGCTGAAAACAATCCGACATCTTACGCTGCGCAGCGTTTTGTTGTCATTTTTCAAGAAATCTTTCTTAAACAGACATCAACTACGGAAAATTTTATTCAGCTGGCTCACATATAATCAGAGACTTGTTTGGTTTGAATACGACGACGCATACGGCATTATGATTCGCCCTTTGGCCACTCCTTGGTCGCTTGACCAGGTATTCGTTTTAGTAGATCTGATACAGCGACTTTCACCCCAAGTCTATAAAAATTTTTCTGTTTTAATGTACAAAGCTTTCTACTATCATAGCAGACTGGTGCAGTCGTCAATTACTCAGAATTTGAAGCTTGAAGATCAAACAATTCTTAAGCAAATGGTCGTTTGCATTTGAAAAGCAGCATTAATTTCAAAACGACTTACTTCTTTGATAAGACAAATTCGTTTCAATTTGCGTTGTACTATAATGACGACCACAGTCATATCAGTTTATCGCCTGTATAAAAGTTAAGCATGAATGAATGAATCAATCACAATTTGTAGCCATGAGCACCGCCGAAATTAAGCAATACATGCAATCCGTCGGTCAACAAGCACGCGCAGCTTCACGATTGGTTGCGAAAGCCGAAACCATCGCCAAAAACCGCGCACTGACTGCGATGGCTGATGCAATCAGGCGCAATGAACAGATACTGCTGACAGCCAATGACAAAGATGTGAAAAACGCAAGATCGAAAGGACTAGACATTGCCATGATCGACCGTTTAACCCTGTCACAGAAAGGTATTACAAATATGATTGAGGGCTTGCTGCAAATTGCTGCGCTGGACGACCCGATTGGTGAAATCTCGGGCATGAGTTATCGTCCATCCGGCATTCAGGTTGGCAAAATGCGTGTACCTCTCGGGGTAATCGGGATTATTTATGAGGCGCGTCCCAATGTCACCGCAGATGCCGCAGCGCTTTGTCTCAAGGCCGGTAATGCTGCGATCCTGCGCGGCGGTTCGGAAGCCAGTCACAGCAATCAGGCGATTGCAGCATGCGTGCGGGAAGGGCTTACGGCGGCTGGCTTACCTGAAACTGCAGTGCAAGTCATTGAAACGACTGACCGGACAGCAGTCGGCGAACTGATTACAATGCAAAATTATATTGATGTAATTGTGCCGCGCGGCGGCAAGAGCTTGATCGAACGCATTTCCAATGAAGCACGCGTGCCGGTGATCAAACATCTGGACGGTGTCTGTCACGTCTATATTGATGATCAAGCGGATTTCGACAAGGCGGTCAGGATTGCTGATAATGCCAAGACGCAACGTTACGGCACGTGCAATACCATGGAAACCCTACTGATAAATTCAGGTATAGCGCAAAGAATTATGCCCGTGCTCGGCAAAATCTATATGGAAAAAGGTGTTGAGTTGCGTGGCGATGAAGATGCCCGCGCCATCATTGCGCAAATGAATCCTGCTACTGAAGAAGACTGGCCGACAGAATATCTCGCACCGATCTTAAATATACGCATCGTAGAAGATCTGGATCAGGCTATTGATCATATCAATCATTACGGTTCACAACATACCGATGCAATTGTTACTGAAAATTATTCGCGCGCGCGTCGCTTTCTGCGCGAAGTAGATTCCAGTTCGGTCATGGTCAATACCACGACGCGCTTTGCGGATGGTTTTGAGTACGGCCTCGGTGCCGAAATTGGTATTTCCACCGATAAAATCCATGCACGCGGCCCTGTCGGGCTAGAGGGTTTGACCAGCCAAAAATATATCGTGCTTGGCGATGGGCAGATCAGGCAATAACGATTGCGATATCGTAAAGGCTTCTTGTTAATCCATACAGAATTGATGTTATGAGCCAGGAAATTGAAATAAAGATTCCTGATATCGGTGATTTCAGCGATGTAGCAGTAATTGAAGTGCTGGTATCTTCAGGCGACAGAGTGGAAAAAGAAACTTCACTCATTACGCTGGAAACTGACAAGGCAACCATAGAAGTGCCGTCGCCTCAGGCCGGTGTGATTAATTCAGTCTCAGTCAAGGTCGGCGACAGGGTGTCCAAAGGTTCGCTCATTGCGACACTGAATATTGCTGAGCAGGCAATAGCGCCCGAGTCCAAAAAATCAACAGAAAGCGAAAAAAAAACAACGAACACAGATAAGCAGGAACATGCACCTGAACCGCCATTGCCATCCAACGCAGCAAATAGATCAAAGCAAACCCAGTCTCAGACAGACTTTCCCAGAGGCGATCTGAACGCAGAGGTTGTTGTGCTTGGAGCCGGGCCGGGCGGATATACTGCTGCTTTTCGGGCTGCCGACCTGGGTAAGAAAGTCATTCTGATCGAGCGTTATTCCACATTGGGTGGCGTTTGCCTGAACGTCGGCTGCATTCCATCTAAAGCATTATTACATGCTGCAAAAATCATCACCGATACAGAAGAAGCCAAAAATCACGGCATCGCATTTAGCAAACCTAAAATTTCACTTGAGAAACTGAGGGCATGGAAGGAATCGGCCATCGAAAAATTAACCACGGGATTACATGCACTGGCAAAGCAACGCAAGGTGGAAATACTGCATGGCACCGGTCAGTTTACGTCCCCGCACATGCTTCAGGTGGAAACCGGAAAAGGCACAAAAACCGTTTCGTTCGACAGCTGCATTATCGCCGCCGGTTCAAGTGTGACACGCTTACCAGGGCTGCCATACGATGATCCACGTATTATTGATTCCACCGGCGCGCTCAAGCTCGAAAAAATACCCAAACATCTGCTGGTTATTGGCGGCGGTATTATCGGCCTTGAAATGGCTACAGTTTACTCAGCGCTGGGCAGCAAGATCAGTATTGTGGAATCTATGGACCAACTAATTCCGGCTGCCGATGCTGACTTGATCAAACCGTTGTACAGACGGCTCAAGAAACAATATGAAGCAATTTATCTGAAAACCCGCATTATCAAAATTGATCCCAAAAAATCAGCCCTGACGGTCAGTTTTGAAGGTGAAAATGCACCCGGCCCGCAAACTTATGACTGTATTTTGATCGCCGCAGGTCGTCACCCAAACGGTTTTAGCATTGGCGCAGATCGCATCGATGTACAGATAGACCAAAAAGGTTTCATTCAGGTCGACAAACAATTACGCACCAATTTCTCACACATTTTTGCCATTGGCGACATTACCGGCAATCCCATGCTTGCCCATAAAGCCGCTTATGAAGGCAAGCTTGCAGCTGAAATCATTGCCGGACATAACATCGCATTTGATGCACGCGCAATTCCATCAGTTGCCTACACTGATCCTGAGATCGCCTGGATGGGTCTGACGGAACGGGAAGCCAGACAGCAAGGTATAGACTATGAAAAAGCCAGCTTCCCATGGGCAGCCAGTGGCCGGGCTATCTCCATGATGCGCGATGAAGGCCTGACACAGTTGATTCTGGATAAAAAATCACGTCAAATTCTCGGTGCCGGGATTGTCGGAATCAATGCAGGAGAATTGATCGCGGAAACCGTGCTTGCGCTTGAAATGGGCGCTGACATGAAAGACATCGGACTGACCATTCATCCACACCCAACGCTGTCTGAAACCGTTCTTTTTGCAGCTGAAATGGCTGAAGGCACGATTACCGATTTATTCGCACCTAAAAACAAATGAATCTTACGGCAATCAATCAGTTAATCAAATTTGATTGACTGATTGAGATTACACTGGCTTTGTGTTGAGACACCTGTTATATTCAAATATATCAATGGGCGCAGTTTGAAGAATGTATATTTATCGACCATAGATGTATTGCAAACATTCATTCTGCGCTATCTACAAAACATACAACAATCATAAGATTATTTATGGTAAATTGCATATGACGCCAAATAAAAAATACGTCATCGCCTGTCTGCTGGTTTCATTATTGTATGGCATGGGCTTTAATGTAGGTGCCACGCATATTTCAAAACCCGTTCTTATTGAACCGAAAACTCAGTATTTGGTCGGAGAAAAGGTCGTGATTAACGGATGGGTGGACTACAATGCACAGCCCACAGCTGATGTCCTGCTGAATTTTCGTGTAACGGCTGGAAAAGGTACGTTAATTGCCGAGAACTCCTATTCCAGCGACAAGCAGGGTCATTTTCAATTTGAGCTGGACACCAGAAATCTGCAACCGGGCACATACACAATCACAATTACTTCCCATTGCCTGGAAATACACCGCGATATATGCTCCTACAATGATGAAACATTGACTTTCGATCTAGATAATCCTTATTAGCACTGGCGGTCAGTAGTTTGCCCGTTTTTTCAAAAAGGCAATTGAAGATCCGCGTGATCACCGGTAAAATCACATCGCTAATCCGGTTTTCTGCTAGCGTGGTCTGCACGAATATTTCGTCATTTATTCAATCACAGGCTCCTAAATTTATGCTGTTTCACACCAGAAAAAAGCCAATTTTATCCAAATCAATACCACTTCTTTACCCAATTGTCTGTTTAACCGTTTTTACGGGTTGTCAGACAACTGATCCTCAATCTTCAAACAACAATTCACCTGACCAGATACTTTTTTCAAGACAAAACAATTTAAAGGAACGTTTGTTTGAGTTAAACAGACGTGAAGATGCCCTGATTGCGCGCGAAGCAGCCATTAGTGCAAGAGAAAGCGAACTGGTCACCTTGTTTTCTGAATTACTAGAAGAAAAAAAACAGTTAGAGAGCCAACAGATACAACTTGAGAATCAAATCAATACTGCTTCCCGCACAAACAGTTTGCCTGCTTCCGCCCCCCTCTCCAGAACTGCAGCAAAAAAACCGCAAAATCCATCTAATAAGTCATCAGCTTCGCAAAATAAGCGAGCCCAGGATGACATCACGATTTTAGGTGGCCTGGAGTATATTTATCTTGAACCTCCCGGAATTAGCCTGAGCGCCCGGATTGATACCGGTGCACAGACTTCGTCTTTGAATGCGCTCGATATGGTCGAATTTGAACGCGATGGGAAACCTTATATAAAATTTAATATTATTGACCCGGAAACAAATGAAAAAATTGAAATCACCCGCCGGGTTCGCGGACATACCAAAATCAAGAAGCACAAAACGGAATCACAACGCCGCCCTATTGTTCAGCTGCGTGTAAAGCTTGGAAAACTTGATGAACAAATCAGTTTCACATTGATTGATCGCAGTAAATTCGAACAACAGGCGTTAATCGGCAGAAACTTTTTGCGTGATCTCGCCGTAGTTGACGTCAGCAAGGAATTCACCAAACCCAAAACAACCCGCGATAACCAGCAATAATGCAAGCCCAGGCAAGACTGTATTCCGCCGTTTTACTGATTTTTTTTATTGGTATCGGACTGATTTTATATAAACATTTGGCGCTCGGATTCCCGTTAATGCCCGATGACAAAAAATTTGTCTGGACAATTGAGGCAAAAATTGATTTCGAGGCTCATGGTGACCCTGTAATCATATCTCTCGCACTGCCGCCTAAAGAACCGCGCCTGACTTTTATGGAAGAAGATTTTGCGTCATCCGATTACGGTTTCAGCGAATTAACGACGGACAACGAGCGCCGCGGTCAGTGGAGCAAACGATCAGCCCAAGGCGCGCAAACGGCTTATTACCGCTTGAGTGTTTACGAAAATGACAAAATCGTCGAAAATCCGCCGGTCGATACGCCCGCTCCACCCAAAAAACCGGAGTTGGACGAAGTGTTCATGACCGCTTCGATGACATTGCTCGAACAAGTACGCGCCCGGTCTGCAAACGCGACAATTTTTACGCGCGAATTGATACAGACGCTGAACTCGAAATCGCCCAATCAGAATCAACGCTTGTTGCGCAATGATAAGGCCGGCGAAGATTATAAAACCAACCTGATTCTTGATTTGCTCGCACTCGAAGGCATCAGTGCGCGCGTGGTCCGCGGTTTATTTCTCGAAGATGGGCGAAGACGGCAGTCGCTAACTAATTTTGTTGAAATCCACGACGGCAAACAGTGGATCCTATTTAACCAGGATACCGGAAAAAGCGGCAAACCGAAAAATTTTCTGATCTGGCAGCGCGGCGGACAGTCATTACTTGATGTTGTTGGCGGCAAAAACTCCCAGGTTTCTTTTTCAATTATTAAGAATACACACTCCACCAGAAATCTCGTTGTCAACAGCAGTCAGAATAAACAGGCGGCAATCATAGACTTCTCAATCTACAGCCTGCCCATTGAACAGCAAACCGCCTTTAAAATGATTCTCCTGCTACCAATCGGCGCACTGGTCGTCGTCATCATGCGTATCCTTATTGGCATTCGTACTTCCGGAACCTTTATGCCCATTTTGATTGCGCTGGCTTTGATCCAAACCACACTGATCACGGGTATTGTTATCTTTCTTACCGTCGTTGGCACAGGACTGATGATTCGATCATATTTATCGCGTCTGAATTTATTACTTGTCGCGCGAATATCGGCGGTCATCATCGTTGTGATTACCATCATTGCAAGCATCAGTATCATCAGCCACAAATTGGGACTGAGTCAGGCACTTACGGTAACCTTTTTTCCGATGGTTATTCTTGCCTGGACGATTGAACGCATGTCCGTGCTTTGGGAAGAAGACGGGCCCAGAGAGGTATTGATTCAGGGCGCAGGCAGTCTGCTGACCGCGATCATCGCCTACCTGTTCATGACGAATCGAACCGTAGAATACCTGACATTCAATTTTCCTGAGCTGATGCTGGTCAATCTGGCACTGATTTTGATTTTAGGTCAATATACCGGTTATCGCTTAACCGAACTATATCGTTTTCACTCTATGGGCAAGCGTCATGATGCTGTTGACAAGCGCTAAACGGCTCAAAAACATGGGCATTATCGGCATGAATCAGCGAAACTTCGGCCTGGTTTCACGCTACAATCCGCGGCACCTCTATCCATTGGTTGACGACAAATTAAAGACGAAACAACTTGCGCAGAAAGCCGGTATTACAGTACCCAAGCTGCTTGGCACCTTGCACTATCAACATGATGTCAGGCAGCTTAAAGACATATTGAGTTCTTATCAGCAATTCGTCATCAAGCCTGTCAAGGGCAGCGGCGGCAAAGGCATACTGGTTATTACCGAACAGGATCATAACCTTTACTACAAACCGAGCGGTGATACGGTCAGACTCACTCATATCAAGCGCCATGTATCAAATATTTTGAGTGGATTGCATAGTCTTGGCGGCAAACCAGACTCAGTTATGATCGAATCATTGATTCAGATCGACCCGGTTTTTGCCAATTACAGCTATGAAGGCATTCCGGATCTGCGTGTCATCGTTCTGAAGGGATATCCCATCATGGCGATGCTGAGACTGGCCACCCACGCTTCAGACGGCAGGGCCAATTTACATCAAGGTGCTGTAGGCGTCGGTATCGATATCGGTACGGGAGAAGCGCTTCATGCCGTGCAATATGGCGATCCCGTTTACTACCATCCGGATACCCGCAAGCCTTTTCATGATTTAACAGTACCGCACTGGGACAAACTGCTGGTGCTGGCCGCCGCCTGTTATGAAATAACCGGCCTCGGTTACCTGGGCGTTGATATTGTGCTCGACAGAGACCAAGGGCCTATGATTATCGAACTGAACGCACGTCCGGGACTGTCAATACAGGTTGCCAATTTTGCCGGACTGGCGCCACGAGTTGAGGCCGTTGAAGCGCTGATACAGGTCGATCCGGATCCCCGGGCGCGCGTCGAATTCAGCAAAAAAAACTTTGCGGCAGTGCGCAACTTATTTCGTCCGCGCAGAAGAATCAGTCAAGCCGGGATACGGCCCGCTGCTACCCTTACCCCGAATTAGACGCGCTTACACTGGACTTATCCGGCTCGGTGTTCGCATCTACACATTCTTCTATCTGTCCGACGGCAGGTTCATCCGCAGAACCCCGGTCCGTCAGCTCACTTTTGAAACTAAAACCGACTGTGACTGTATGCACTACTTTACTCAGTGTCGAACGCGCTGCGTTCATACCTGCACCTAAATCAAAGAGCGTTCTGAAAGACACGGACTTATTGCATATTGCTGTTGTCATCTTGATCACATCCACCGTTCCATCAGCATAGACAGTATCCAGCAAAGCCCGCGGCGGCGAAAAATCAAGCGGATCGACAACCGCACGTACGGCAATAAAAGGCAGATTCATGTGCGCGGCGAATTCAGCAACGGTCGCCGATTCCATATCAGCGGCGCAAGCACCTGTCACTTCCGCAAGTTTTAATTTTTCCTGTCGTGATGACAACGGGCTTTGCGTATCCGCCAGGGTACCCCCAGTGACAGTCAGATATGAAGGCAGCATCTCCGCCACACGCTCGCGCCATCTATGGGTTACTGACAGTTTTTTGTCCTTGCAGTAAATGGCTTCGGGCAATATCAGATCACCTGGAATCAATTTGTCATCCAGTGCTGCTGCCACGCCAAAACTGATTAATGCATCTACCCCATATTCATGCAGTATTTGCGATGCTTTCAGCGCGCCGGCACCGCCCATACCTCCCAGGCAAAGTCGTGTTCCAGGAGCTATTCTGACAATGTCAAAAAGCGCAAAACGCCGCTTCATTAAGCAGCGGGCTTCAGATTTCAATGCGGACACGATGCCCACGATGTTTTCGCTCATGCTTTATCACGTTTAGTCAAAGTGCGATAACGGCCCAGTGCCCACAACGGAAAGTATTTGGAATATCCATGATATTTTAAATAAAAAACCCGGGGGAAACCCGGCGCCGTGAACCAAGGGTCTTCCCACAACCCGTCAGAAGCCTGTTTGCGCAGCAAATAATCCACACCCGAGCGCACAGACTGGCTGTTAACTTCACCTGCAACCATCAGGCCGAGTATAGCCCAGGCAGTCTGGAATGCGGTGCTGGTCTCAAACTGGCCTGCCTGTTGCGTATCAAAGTAAGAATAATTCGTTTCACCCCAGCCGCCATCCTCACGCTGAATCGATTTTAGCCAGTGTGCCGCACGCCGGATAGACATATGATTTACATCCAGCCCGATCAGTCTCAATGCTTCCAGCACCGACCATGTACCATAGATATAATTCGTTCCCCAACGGCCAAACCAAGCGCCGTTAGCTTCCTGCTCGTTTAATAGAAATTCAATTCCGCGCTGAACGGCTTTCTGATGGCGCGCATCGTTATACAGACTGAGCGAACCAACACAACGGGCTGTCACATCGCTGGTTGGCGGATCAATCAGAGCACCATGATCCGCAAACGGTATCTCGTTAAGATAATGACAGGTATTATCCACATCGAAAGCAGCAAAACCGCCATTGCTGGATTGCATCCCCGCCAGCCAGTCAGCAGCGCGGGCGACTGGCTGTTCATAGGCATCTTGCAGATCCTCCCGGGCTTGCATTTGCGCCTGCACCAAAGCCCAGACAACGGCCGCGGTATCATCCAGATCAGGATAGTGCGGGTTGGCGTACTGAAATGCCCAGCCGCCACCTAGCAAAGTTGGACACTTATCACGCCAATCTCCTGGCTCATCCAATACCTGTTTTGTTAACAGCCAGTCCATCGCCGCCCGCACAGGTTTCTGATCTGCGTTGAGGTCTTCCTGTAACGCCAGTCCGCTTAAGACTGTATCCCATACCGGCGACGTACAAGGCTGGCACCATGCCTGTTTATCCTCAACAATCAGTAAACCCTGCAGCGCCTTGAGGCATTGCACGCGATCGGGATGATCTTCCGAATAGCCCAGCAGCGCCAACGCCTCATAAGCATTGACCATCGCTGGAAAAATAGCGCCTATTCCGCAATCACCGTTTAATCGCTCCACCGTCCATTGTTCGGCACGGCGTATCGAGTAACGGCGCATAAACTCGGGCAAACGCTGTTCGAACCTGGATAATATGCGTTCAACCCACATAAAAAAGCGCTTCAAACGTGTATCGGCTTTAGGAAAGTAGTTTTTTTCCTGTTCGGGTGGCACCGTAAACAACTCACGGATATCCACTTGGCGCGGATTTGCGGCTTTTGCTTTTAAGGTGCACAGAATGGATAATGGCACCATAACGGTTCGAGACCAGTACGAGATTTTGCTCAGATGAAACGGAAACCATCTTGGCAACAGAATCAGTTCTGTTGGAACCACAGGTACACCTCGCCAGGGAATTTGCTGGTACATGGCTAGCAGTAAGCGCGTAAACACATTGGAACGGGCAGCACCACCACATTTGAGAACAGCTTCGCGCGCAAGCACCATGTGCGGTTCATCAGGCGAATCTCCCGCCAGTTTTAACGCATAATAAGATTTTACGGTGCAGCTGATATCGAAACCGCCGCCGTAAAACAATGGCCAGCCGCCATGCACCTTATCCTGCTTCGACCTGATAAAGCGAGCCATTTTCTGTTCAAGCTGTACGTCCACTTCATCCATGAAATGCATCATCAGGATATATTCCGCAGGTATTGTGCAATCCGCCTCAAGCGGAAAACACCAATGACCGTCCTGATTCTGCATGGCCAGCAAGGCCGCACGCGCTTTATTGTACTGATTCTCAAGCGCCGTTCTGTCCACTTCATCGACCCTGGCCGAATCCATTTGTGTCTGGTTCATTGCTATGCGTTCTTGCGTCCCGTTCATAAAATGTCCAATGTTAAATAATCAAACCAGCTTTATCGTATCAAATAACTTATTCACTCAGACCATTACCGTCCGCTTTCTGTTGAACGGCATCCTGGAGATGATTGGTCTTGGAAGAATCATTGTCGATAATCTGTTTTTCAGGTTTAATGTGAAACGGATTATCCTGAAATGGTTCGTCGTCATAAAGATTCAAGGGTGGATTACCATCATAAACCAAAAATTCACGCTGCTGCAGCGATGCTTCTCTGACAAATAAATAGGGATCAAGCGCCGCTTGATCGCGTATTCGCATCGGCCCTGCCAGGCGCGCTCGTTTATCGATCGCCCCAAGAACAGTCAATGGCGCGAAAACACCTGCTCCAGCTACAGCGCCGACATAAAAAAGTACATTGGTAAACATCGATACCGGCACGCTCGCCACATCCCGCTCGCTGCTCGGTCCCAAAATCGGGATAAACAAATAAGACCCCGGTTCAAAACCCCATACCCCCAATGTCTGACCGAAATCCTCGTTATGCTTTTCCAAGCCCATATGTGTAGCCATATCAAACAGGCCGAATAAACCAACTGTCGAATTGATTGCAAAACGCAAGCCATCCGCAAGCCCCTGTTTGATCTTGCCCTGCAAAAAAGCATTTAAAACAACGTTCGGATACGACACATTGTCGTAGAAATTTCCAATCGACCGCTGTGCCGCATTTGGTACGTATCCTACATAGGCGTCCACCACCGGTTCAAATAAAACACGGTCCACTTTGTCGGTAAAGTCATAGGAAACACGGTTGATATCTTCATGCGGATCGACCGGATCAATCTCTGCGTCATCTTTTTTGGACAATGAAGCGCAGCCTTGCAGAATCACAATCAGGAATACCCAAACTAACACTTTCTGCAATTTGTTTGCTTTCTTCTCATTCATCAAAATCAAAGTAAGGAGTCGTTCATAAATAACTGTAACAATTGGGCGCGTCTGGCGGGCACACTGCGGCGTTGTTCGCCGCCGCCATAGCTTGTGTTATGACTCATCCTCCCGCCTTGCATTGCATCCCGCCAGACGCGCCCAATTGTCACACTTATTTATTCGCGGCTCCCAAGGCCAGAAATTCCACCCAATGCCTCATAAAACCCAATCACGATGCAAAAACATGCAATTTTATATGAGACGCTTATACCGTGTCTCGCACATTTAACATGCAGCCCGGCTAGCAGACGGCTGAAAAACTTCTCCGTGTTACAGCTTCGGCGACAGAACTAGTACTCTATCCATATGCTATTGCCGGGTTCAGTGCGCTTGTCCGCGTATATGACAAGGCGTACCTGAGGCAATGGTCGTTCTATTGTCAAAAGATACAACGCAGCCTATGGATACTGACAAGCCACCCACACGTTACCGTGATGTCCTGCAGTCGCGTTACACTGCTTGAAAAGGGAATAACCCTTTCCTGCCCACTGCGCCTTGCTGCAAAGCAGCACGGTAACGCTGTACATGGCAATATCAAGTTGAAAGAGTATTAGACTCAAACTACTTTTGTATTTTGCACAAGTTTGGCTTTTCAGCTGTTTTTCCATGTAGCGGCTGCTTCGATAATGTTTTGCAGCAGCCCGCTAAACACGTTGTTGCATTGGCAAACGCCGCGTGATCAGCCCTTCGCCGCTCAGCCATTCTATTTCATCGGCCAGCGCCTGATACACCGAATTTTGTGGCAATCCCAGTTCCTGAATCGCTTTTTCACTGTCAAAATACAACGGATAACGCGCCAATCGCACACCTGTCAGCGGCGCTCTCGGCTGACGCCGCGTTACATAATCAGCAAGAAACTCAGAAATCGCACCCGCCACCAGAGCCGTCCAGTACGGGATGCGTATTTTCGGCATTGCAAGACCGGTAATATCTTCAATCATACGCAGAAATCCACTCAGCATTATATTTTCATTGCCCAGTATATATCGGTCGCCACACCGGCCATGTTCGGCCGCAAGTATATGGCCGGCGGCAACATCACGCACGTCAATCAGGTTAAAACCACACTCAAGATATGCCGGCGGCCGCGCATTAATAAAATCGAGGATCATACGCGTCGGCGGAGTAATTTTCCGGTCACCCGGTCCGATCGGCAGCGCGGGTGCAACAATGACAACCGGCATGCCGTCCTCAGCCGCTTTAATAGCGGCCTGCTCTGCAAAAAATTTTGAACGGCTGTAAGGTCCTGGCAGATTATGGACGGCTTTCCTGGCCCCTATACCGGCTTCAGCTTCCAGTCGCGATTTACCCGCAAAAATTGATTCAGTAGACGTATGTACAATAACCTCAAGATCACACTTTGCGGCCTCCTGCAGCACCGTACAGGTGCCTTCATAATTGATACGCTTGAAATCATTTTTATCATGCGCCCACAGATTTGGATTGGCCGCCAGATGATAGACCCTTTGTACGTCTTTCAACGCTTTTCTGACAATCTTTGCATCGCACACAGAGCCACGAATCGTCTCTACATTGGATGGCAGTGGTACATCGGGCAACTCCAGTACTCTGACAGTCTCTCCATGTTCAAGCAATTGCTGAACCAAATGTAAACCAATAAAACCACCCCCGCCGGTTACCAATGAGCGCCGAATACTCACACGCTCTCCTGTTTTCGCAGCATAAAAATTCTTTTTTAATTAAATCAAATAATCCACTTGTTTCCAGGCAGTACTTGCCAAGTCTGTTTTACAACAAGAACTCACGCTACCGATGTGAAAGTGCGGTATTCTGGTCCGGGTCCGGTCCCGAGCCTGCTGACTTACGTTCTCCTTGAACAATCTCGACCAGTTTTAGCGCTTGTAATTCCATTTCAATAGCCAGCGCATCGACTTTTGCACGAAAATGCCGGTAGAAAATCATACTGGGGATAGCGACCAGTATACCAAAGGCTGCATTATAAAGCGCAACAGAAATACCGTAGGCCAGTTGTGCAGGATTGCTTCCTGCTGGAGAATTGGAACCGAAAATCTCAATCATGCCGACCAATGTTCCGAACAAACCCATCAATGGGCTGAGTGCGGCAATAGTACCCAAGGTCGTCAAATACCGGTCCAGATCGTGCGTTACGACACGCCCGGCTTCTTCGATGGATTCCTTCATGATTTCGCGCGGGCTGTGTTCATTTTGCAATCCAGCCGCAAAAATCCGCCCCAACGGTGAATGCCGCTGAAGTTTTGAAACCATGTCCAAAGTAACACCGCTTCTTTTATATTCATTTAGCACTCGCGGCAATAAATCTTTCGGTGCCACAATACTCTGGCGCAATGACCATATCCGTTCGCCAATAATGCCCACAGCAATAATGGAAGCAAAAATAATAGGCCAGACCGGCCAACCCGCTGCTTCGATTAACGATAACACCCAGCATTCTCCTCGTTTATCAGAC
Organism: Nitrosomonas sp. Nm51; assembly: GCF_900111165.1. Lineage (GTDB taxonomy): Bacteria > Pseudomonadota > Gammaproteobacteria > Burkholderiales > Nitrosomonadaceae > Nitrosomonas. The sequence goes on along the minus strand of NZ_FOGH01000006.1, from coordinate 87,923 downwards.
GATATTCATCAACTTTAAAAAAACAGGTATCCTTATCCTTATCCTGATCCCGGAATCCGCTACTAACGCATCTTGTTGAAATATTCTCAGCAATATTACTTGTTTCTTGTCCGCTGTTTCTGTGCATAACTTTGCGGATATCTCGCAAATATTAGAAATAAGCCATTGAAAAAACGTGTTTATATGAATGAATTTTACACCAATTTAATTATTGTTTACAAACAATGGGTTATAAAAACAACGTTAACGCGCCGCAAAACTGCTAATGGTACCAATTTCACCGGCACGTGTGGATCATTTTTGAACCCGATAATTGACTATTGATAACAGATGCGCCACGGCGCGCTATAGCCCGAACCGCCCAATACGCTCTATCAGAAAAAATTGCAAACCCAATGAATTTGTCACCAACATTTGAAACTGTACAAACAAGTATAACGGTTAGCGAGTTGAACCGTAACGTTAAAACCGTTTTGGAAAACAACATCCCCTTGATCTGGGTCAACGGTGAAATTTCGAATCTTAAGCGCTATCCATCCGGACATTGGTATTTTTCACTCAAAGATGCGGATGCGCAAGTTCGCTGCGTCATGTTCAGGCACAAAAACCAGTATCTTGATTGGCAGCCCAGAGAAGGCATACAGGTTGAAGTGCTCGCGTTGGTCACGCTGTATGAAGCACGCGGCGATTATCAACTGAATGTTGAAACCATCCGCCGAGCGGGTCTGGGCACATTATTTGAAGCATTTGAACGTCTCAAAAAACGACTGGAAAAAGACGGACTTTTCGACGCCAGCCGGAAAAAAAGACCACCTGTTTTTCCGCGCCAGATCGGTATCATTACCTCCTCTGCAACGGCTGCACTGCATGATGTAGTCACTACGCTGAAACGCCGCATGCCGTCGCTTCCAATTGTGATTTATCCGACACCGGTTCAGGGTAGGGATGCCGCAAAAAACATTGCTTCAGCGATTTCAGCAGCTTCTACCAGGCATGAATGCGATGTTCTGATTTTATGCAGAGGCGGCGGCGGCATTGAAGATTTATGGGCATTCAATGAAGAAATTGTCGCACATGCCATCGCCGCCTGCACAATCCCGGTCATCAGTGGTATCGGTCATGAAACCGATTTCACCATTGCCGACTTTGTAGCTGACAAACGCGCACCGACACCGACTGCAGCCGCGGAAATGGCCAGCCCTGCAGTAACAGAACTGAAGCAGCAATTAAACAGACTGCATCAACAACTGCACCATGCGGTCGCGCGCCAGGTTGAAAACCGTATGCAGAAAATCGATTTGCTTGCACACCGCCATACACATCCCGGCGAGCGCATACAAAATAAGCTTTTGCACCACCAGCATTTACAGGAACGGCTGAATGGCTGTATCAGCCGCCAGATCGAAAGAAAATCATGGACTATCCAGAGTTACCAGCAACGTATTCTGTTCATACACCCTAAGCTTGTCCGGCTAACAGAACACCTCAACAGAATGTCAGAAAGGCTGAGACAGGCATGCGCCCGCCACGGTAAAACTCTGGAAACAAAATTACAACATCAGCAAGCGCAATTAACGCAATTAAATCCGCAAACCATCCTGAACCGTGGATACAGCATTACCTATTCATCTCAAGGTACCGTAGTAAGCAGCGCGAATCAAATTTATACAGGCGAAAAAATTCAGGTAAAATTTGCACAAGGACATGTCAATGCTGCGGTAACCAATACCAACAAGAAAAACAGCGAAACAAAATAAGCCATATCACAGTCCGACGATAACTGACTATTAACAAATCCTGAAAAGGAAAATATTAATGCCTAAAACTTTTCTCTTGCTGGGCGCCATCAATACCCTTCTTTGCATTGCATTGGGTGCTTTTGGTGCACATGGTTTAAAAAGCCTGCTCACCGATGACATGCTGACTATTTTCCATGCCGGCCTGCAATATCACTTATACCATTCTTTTGGACTGCTGATTATCGGCGTGCTCCTGCTCCATTACGCCAAATCCCGCCTGATTGAGTTGTCCGGCTGGCTGATGTTGCTGGGCATCATTCTATTCAGCCTTAATTTATATCTGCTCAGTCTGACCGAAATACGCGCATTCAGTATCATCACACCACTCGGCGGTTTTTCTTTTATTGCCTCCTGGGCGGTGCTTGCGACGGCACTCTGGAAAGACAAACCGTCTGCCGGTTAACAAGTCCTTGAATGAACAAATACTGCAATTTTTTGCCCCTTGTCCACGGGGGCTGGAATCGGCTCTGGCCGTCGAGTTATCGGCGCTGGGTGCCGATGCGGTTCAACCGGCCAATAGTGGCGTGCACTTTCAGGGAAACTGGAAAACATGTTATCAGACCAATCTAGGCAGCCGTATCGCCAGTCGCATCCTTTGGCAGGCAACTAAAATACCTTATCGCAGCGAACAGGATATCTACAACACTACCCTGGGATTACCGTGGCATGACTGGTTTTCACACAAATTGACCATACGCGTCAATCTGGCCGCCATTAAATGCCCGTTACGCAGTTTGGATTTTGTCACGCTGAAAATCAAAGATGCCGTCTGTGACAAATTCCGCAAAATAACCGGCAAGCGTCCCAGCATTGACACCGTGCATCCTGATATCCGCATTCATGGCTTTCTGGATGCGGGCGAATTCACACTTTATCTGGATACTTCCGGCGATGCATTATTCAAACGCGGATACCGAAAAGCAGCCGGCAACGCGCCTTTACGCGAAAATCTGGCGGCAGGCATCCTGTATTTGACCGGTTGGCAGCCGGACACGCCTCTGCTTGACCCCATGTGTGGCAGCGGCACTCTCCTGATTGAAGCGGCTCAAATTGCATTGAACATTGCACCAGGATCACTGCGGCATTTCGCATTCGAAAAATTCAAGCAATTCGATCGGACTTTATGGAATAAACTTAAAGAAAAGGCGTTAACCGGACAACGCCCGGTAATCCGGCAATCCATTTATGGCAGCGATTTATACGGCTATGCGCTGTCAGATGCCCGCATCAATCTTGAAGCAGCCGGTTTGCGCGACGCTGTACACTTGAAACAAGCCAATATTCTGGAAATCTCCGCACCGGCGCCACAGGGCGTACTGGTAACCAACCCGCCTTACGGTGTGCGTATCGGTGAATCCGATTCATTAACTGCATTTTACCCGCAGCTGGGCAATGTTTTAAAAAACAAGTTTAACGGCTGGTATGCCTATATCCTATCCGCAGACTCAACGTTGCCCAAAACCATCCGTCTCAAGGCAACGCGCCGCATGCCTTTGTTTAACGGCGCACTCGAATGCCGCCTGTTCGAGTATAAAATGGTAACCGGAAACATGCGCACGCAGAAATAATCGGCATTTAATGGCGAACGTCAATCATCTCTTGGTTAAAAACCGATAATTTTGCAAAACAATCCTGTAACTTCAGCTAAACATAAAACTCTGAGAAACCGTCTGGTCAAAAACATGTTATTTATCATAGAATACGGATTTTAATATAAAGCTATTTGTCAAGATGATGTATGACAGTGATGTTTCTGATGAGGAATGGGAGTTAATCAAGCATTTTTTGATCCGGCGGATAATCGCGGTGGCGCAGGTGCAAAGCATGCCAGGCGCACTATTGTCAACGCCATTTTCTATCTGAATAAGACCGGAGTACAGTGGCGACTGTTATCCAGGGAGTTTCCGCCGTGGAAAACGGTTTACGACCGCTATAGCCAATGGAACCGCCGTGGCGTTTGGGATTGGGAAAAGGTGATGGATCAATTGGATCGGAAGTATCGAAAAAAACGGCATATTGTGGTGGATACGATGGGAAATCTTGTTCAGGTAATTGTGCATGCCGCCAACGTACATGATACCAAGGGCGGTTGTGATGTATTAAAGAGCGCCGCCGGGAAATATCCGGCGCTCGAAGCATTTTCAGGTGACGCCGGGTATCGCGGCACAGCTGTTGAATTTGTAGAAAACACGTTACAACGCAAATTGCATATTTCCAAAAAAATCAAAGATGCCTTTGCTGTTTTGCCAGTGCGATGGATTGTCGAACGAACCTTTGCCTGGCTTGGGAATTTCAGGCGCTTGTCCAGGGATTATGAAATCCTCGCCAATTCCACTGAAAATATGGTCCGTACCGCCATGATTCAAATTACAATCGCTAGCTGCGTCTAGTTTTTAACCAGACAGGTTCTAAGAATATTATAGCAGGAGCGCTAAAGCAATGGATGGTTTACTGGCTGAAATTGAGCAATGGATCCCGGTTGATGTTTTAATCCAGCTGTCAATTATTTCCCTAATCAGCTTTATCGCCTCACTGGTAGTCATCCCGATCATCCTGATCCGCCTTCCGCATGACTATTTTGACATCAACGTGTGCCGCCATTGGATGAAGGATCACCACCCCATTTTGCGTATTTTTGGATTAATCGCAAAGAATATGCTGGGCGGGGGATTTTTTCTAGCCGGATTCATTATGCTTTTTTTGCCTGGTCAGGGGATACTGACGATGTTGATCGGACTGTCATTTATAGACTTTCCCAAAAAACGCTTGCTGGAAGCTAGAATTATTCAACAGCCGGTGATCTTGAGAACGATCAATTCGGTGCGCCAGAGATACAACAAGTCCCCTTTAACGCTCTAGGGGGTGCCGTCATGTGTTACGTACATTTATGCGCTTCTTTCTTCATCGGGCAGAACCAGATAAATCAGAATGACAGATAAAATCATCACCAGGCGAAATGCGGCTTGCTGACCGCTGGCAACCTGCGATTGCCACATCAAAAACCATTCACCACCTATAGTTATAAAGCCAGTAAACCAAAGTAAAATCCCTAAAGTCAGACCGGAAATCGCAAACTTCTTTGTTCGATTAAACAACACCGGATCGTGTCTGGATTTAAATAAACAAAAACCGCCAAGCCAACATAATACGGCCACAGCCGCCTCAACGAGAATAATTAAACCGTAAACCAGATGGTGCGCCCATGGCGCTTCAATGGCGCGCCACATCCTGACATTGCCGGGAAATGCCGTGTCCATTTTGAGTACATGTGCGACGATTGTGAAATTCGATTCATAATCTGTTACATTACTGAAAGCAGCCAGCAATGCAAATAAAGCAACAGCCCATACCAGCGCAACTTTTGACAGCCGTGTATACATATATCGCTGCTTTTATCAAAAATTCTATGCCGCTGCTTCTTGACTTCTAGATTTGCTTTCGCATTCGAAAACAGCACCGGCCCGGTTGAGTTACATACAACACAAAGCCGGAATTTGTTGTAAACAATGATCAGTCGGTCAGATCGGTATCAACAACTTGCTGAATCCCCGCCAATAGCCACACGGCATTAGCGTCAGTGAGATTTTTTTCGACATGCCAGACTTCATCAAAATCCTCCGGCTCACCGTCAGGCAACTCCCGCACTTGTCCGGTAAAACGCACGCTAGCAATCGCCGAATCGTCATTTGTCTCAACATCGAGTAGTTTCGCATCTATAAACATGACTTCGGACCTTTGTTCTACATTGCCACGTTCCTGAATTTGCATGCTGATCTCAGCAAACATTTCGGGTGTCGTGTATTCACGTATATCGTTGATATCACCCGCATCATTCGCGGCCTGCAGACGAATAAAAGACGTTTTAGCATTACGTAAAAACGGTTCCACCTGGAAACCGGGCGGAATATTCGGCCGGCGTGTTTGCGCTTGATTATTGTCAACAAAAGGAAAACCTGCAACCCTGCCTGGCGGTGTTACTGCACTATTTTGCGCAACTGTATCCATACCCGAATACTGCATTCGCTGTAACGATTCAGCCGCCCGCGGCTTTCGCAACATGCGTATGATAAAAAATACCGCACCGGCGATCAGGAGCAGCATAATAATATCGACCATATTGACGCCTTCGAAGGCACCGCCCATAAACAGCGCTGCCAGTAAGCCGCCTGCCGCGAGGCCGGCTATAGCACCTCCCCATTTACTACCGCCGCCTGCCGGCGCCGCCGGTGACTGTGCCGGAGTCGGTGACTGCTGCTGATTTGGCGCAGACTGCTGGTTTAAAGACTGGCGTTGTTTGCCAAAACTTTTACCACCGCCCATTCGCCGTGCTTCCGCATCGACTGCAATCAAACTTACAGTGAAAAGCGCCAATGTCAGAAAGGTAAGCATTTTTTTCATAACTAATCTCTCAATTCGTTGCTAAAGTATCGAGTATAGCACCGGCTTAAATTATCTAGCCACATCATCTCTGCAATCATCAAATTCACCCGGCTCGCTTATCGTAGCAGATACAATCGGGGAACAGCATCATTTTCGATCCAAACGATTGCATTTTGCCGGAATTGCAGGCCCAGCATACGAATCGTCTCAAGACTTGTACCCAAAACGCAAAAACCTTCTTCATCAGGCCAGGTTCCGACCGGATCAATATTGGTACTTTCGATCAATAAGCACTGACGACGTTTAAGCGCCCTCTGAAGGGATAAATGCGCATACAAATTTTTCTGAGCAACTTGTATTTGGCCTAATGGATTATAGGCTGTAATAATTGCTGCATTTGTTACGGATTTCGCAGTCAACAGCTTTTCCATCGGCTCAGAATATTGATCAATATGTACAACAAAAGCATCAGGGCCGCAGCCCACTCTGTAATCAGCTTGACGATACTGCGCCACAAGATTTTCGGAAAGCTCTAAATCCACCTAAATTCAGCATCCATAATTGTATTTAAAAACCATTTTCAAAGTACGGCCGAGTAAGCCGGAGGAATTTCACCTCCAGCTCCTCACAGACTCCGTACGTGAACCTCTCGATTCATACGGCTCCTGCCGGCCATTCCATTAGCACCTCTCAATGCCAAACTACAGGCAAAGCATACGCTCGTCCCCGAACCGGGTTGGCAAGTGCTTTACCCGAGCCAGCACATCCCCTTCACTCCATTTCCATTACAGAAATTTCATCGCTAATACGGGATGATCCGCCCCTCATACATGCATTGATACTTTCCCCCTTCGCGGGTTCCGCTTATAAGGTTTTCTCTTAACATCACGAGACTCTTGCAAAACTCAAAGAAATAGAGGGAATTATTGGCTGAGCCAAAATGGTCTGTAACATACCCACAACCCGAATGCTATTGGATCGATTAGCCGGTGACATCACATTGAGGCGGATATGCGGGTGGGAACGGATCAATGATGTTCCACACGAGTCCACCTTTTCCCGTGCTTTTGATGAATTTTCCAGATCCCGATTACCGCAGCCTGTTCATAAAACGTTCATTAGGATCCACTATGCAAACGAAATCGTTGGACATATACTCACCGCACTTCAAATTTTTGCTGCAATGCAGCTAAACCACCTTTGCGATAACGCTTAAAGTGATTGCGAACCGTTTCACGGTCAAGCAACAACGCTTCTGCAATCTTCGTGACCGGCTACCCTTTGCCTAACAGGTAAACAGTTTTTACACGGTCAGCATAACGCTTGTCAGCGGCATGACGATGTTCAAACTCCAAACTATCGAGTTCTTGATTGGTCAGGTTGTAGCATAAAGACATACAGCAATTTTATTCTATTCATGACTTTATTGCACTAAGCTAAACCAAATTTTCATTCACGATTAGTATAATAATTCAAGGAAAAACTCACGGAGAGTATCGTTGAGGAAAATATTCTGATACCGCGCACCATCACATCGCCAGTGACAACACTGTTCTCATTTCCGGTCTGGCCGGCGCATCCCGGTTTACGAGTATGTCTCCGTTCTTGCTGAACACCTGAACGGCAAGTTTGCGCTTGTCCCAGCTCAGATCAACCTGACAAAAATTATCGTCCTGGCAAAAATTATATGCTTTGTAATCCATGGCGAACCGTCCGCCGGAAAAATGGAAGGTATCGTTCTGTTTTGCAGAATCGTGGACATAGCTGTTCGGCTCGCCGTCAGCGAACGGAAACGGCCAGTAAAATGCTGAAGAGGTAATGGAAAAAGCTTTCAGTTTTTCCGCCGCAGACGAGCCTTTGAAACTGAGTTCCGCCACGCAGGAGCAGTGAATATCGCCAGACAAAAAAACCACGTTTTGAATCTGGTGCGTCACAATTACTTCAAGCAGCCGCTCGCGGGTTGCCGGGAAGGCCTCCCATGAATCACTGGCGTTCTTATGCCGGTCACTGCGCACTGTGGTTACAGCGTTCGGCACGAAAACGCTCGGCGTGACGATGAATTTCGGCCGGTTACCGATAACACTTTGCTGCGCAGTCAGCCAGTGACACAAATGATCCAGCTGCGACGGGTAGTTAGCAGGATCGAAAGACGGACGCCCCAGCAAGTGATTGTCTTTCAATTCGTCCTTGATATCATCACGAAAACGCTGGGTTCTGGTATCCAGCACGAAAAATGGGTAGCCGCCGCAACCAAATTCATAGTACAGGTGACGGTCAAAAGAACGGGGGCTATGGCTCCACTGATAGCTCATATAGGCACCAACCGCCAGATGAAACAGAATGCGGCTGCCGGATTGCGCGATCCGATCCTGCGTCCAATTATCCTCAATCTCGTGATCGTCGAGAATCATGTAATGGGGTACGTTTTGAAACAGTTTTCTGAGATTCGGGCTACCGAACGCCTCTATATAACGCTCCTGGAATTCTTCATAAGTATCGGCCCGCTTAATCGGAATATACCGGCTGAGCAGGTCGGCGTACACCTGGTCACCCATCATCATCACAAAACGGATCGGCTGTCCGGTTTGTGACTGGCTTTCAACGCGCTGCAACATGGGTTTGAATATTGCATCCGATTTCTTGATTTTAAACATCAAACCGGGATAACGGCATGAACCGATCAAAAAACTCAACTGGCCGGGCATTTTGCCAGGAAAAGTACGAAACTGCGCAGCAGATTCGTCCACCGGCAAATTCATTAACGCATCAACCCAGACACCAGCCGGCGGCAGGCGCCCCAGCAGATCATCGCTGTCAACGTTTTTCTCGTCATCAAAGGCGTCATCCAACACCAGCACACCTGTGCGTATGCTGTAACGGGTATCCGGCTTGAGCGGAGCAACCTTTTCCACATGTCCCATGTGTTTTTGTTTTTCAGTCAACTGCGACAATCCGAAACTGATATCCTTGCCCAGTATAAACGTTCCCGTCCGGTCGAATTCTCGGCGCAATCGGAAATAATAGGTCTGCAGCGGCTCGGCCGCACCCGCTTCATTGAGAATCGAGACAACACCCACAGTACGATTGTTTGAGGACGGAATCACGCCTTCGTCTTCTGGCGCTTTTGCACGTATCCAGATACGGGCGGTGGTATCGGTTACATGCCCGACGATCGGACCAATCCATGGGGAACGTAATTTGCTCATTTGTCAGTTCCTATAATCTATTCGGCTGAAATTCTCTCTAATGGCCTGAGCGACCATAATGACCGGAATAATGTGCATTGCAGCAGTTCACTAATTGTTAACACCCCCCAGCCATCCGAATTACATTGCTTGCTGAAATTATAACGCGTCTTTAATTTGCCAATTCGCGGATTTCGTAGTACGGTAATATCCATACAATATGCTAAAAAGTTAAGTAACAGAAAATACTGTATAACTGTTCAGTCCGGCCTGCTCATCCGATTTAATTTTGGATGGTGCAAGCTGTATTTCTGAAACATCCGGACGGTCAGCAGGTTGTCATACAAGTTAACGAACTTCAATCAATTGAATCAACAGATCTCCGATGAAACAACATTTTAGTTCAGGTAATGTACGACACTCAATTACACGCAATAATATTATCGCGCTGATTTTGGCCGGCGGCCGCGGCACGCGGCTGAAGCAATTGACCGATTGGCGGGCGAAGCCTGCGGTGCCCTTTGGCGGTAAGTTCCGTATCATCGATTTTCCATTATCGAATTGCGTAAATTCGGGCGTCCGGCAAATCTGCGTTCTGACCCAGTACAAGGCCCAGAGCCTGATTCAGCATATACAGCGTGGCTGGAGTTTTCTTGATGGGCGATTTAATGAGTATGTCGAATTATTACCAGCACAGCAGCAAATCAAGGAAGTCTGGTATCAGGGAACCGCAGATGCCGTATTTCAGAATCTCGACTATATACGCCGCCTCCATGCTGACCATGTTCTCATTCTCGGCGGTGATCATGTGTATAAAATGAACTACCGGAAACTGCTGGCGGAGCATGTCGAGAAAAATGCAGATCTGACGGTTGCATGTGTGGAAGTACCGCGGGAAGAAGCGAGCGCATTCGGTATTATAGCGGTAGACGATAACTGGCGCGTTGTTGATTTTATTGAAAAACCGGACAATCCGCCAGCCATGCCGGGTCATCCCGACAAAGCGCTCGTCAGTATGGGTATTTATGTGTTCAATACGGATTTTTTATTTGATCAGTTAATCCGCGACCATCATGACGAAGATTCCGCTCACGATTTCGGCAAGGATTTGATTCCTTATCTGGTCCCGCGTCATCGTGTCTATGCGCATCGCTTTCTGGATAGTTGTGTAAATATGGCTGCAGGCATACCTTACTGGCGTGATGTGGGTACAGTCGACGCCTATTGGGAAGCCAATATTGATTTGACGACAGTCACGCCGGATCTGGATTTGTACGATGAAAACTGGCCGATCTGGACTTATCAGGAACAATTGCCGCCCGCGAAATTTGTTTTCGACGATGACAGGCGCCGCGGACAGGCATTCGATTCCATGGTATCCGGCGGTTGTATCATTAGCGGCGGCACGGTACGCCGCTCATTGCTGTTTTCCAATGTGCAGGTGCGCAGTTTTAGCAATGTCGAGGATGCCGTTATTCTCCCCAATGTCGATATTGGTCGCAACGCCAGGCTAAAACGAGTTGTAGTCGAGAAAAGCTGCAAAATTCCGGAGGGTCTCGAAGTCGGCTTCGATCCAGTTGCAGACAGCAGGCAATTTCACGTAACCGATAAAGGCATTACATTAATCACGCCCGAGATGCTTGGACAAAGCATACATTATTTGGAATAGCGTTCAATCCATGCAACAGGTTGAGCTTATCCTGCTGTGGCACATGCACCAGCCGGATTACCGGCACTATGACACGCGTGAATTCGAAATGCCCTGGGTCTATTTGCATGCCATTAAAGATTATACCGACATGGCATATCACCTGGAGAATCATCCCGAAATCAAGGCTGTTGTCAATTTTGTGCCGATATTACTGGATCAGATTGAAGATTACGCAGCGCAATTTTCCACTGGCCAGATACGCGACCCCCTGCTTCGCCTGTTAATTACATCTGATCTGGGAAATATTTCCGACAGCGAGCGTGAACTCATTTTAACCAATTGCTTTAAAGGCAATCACGAGACCATGCTCAAGCCTTATCCCGCCTACGAACGGTTACATGATTTGTATGATATCGTGCAGCAAAAAAACGCAGGCGGACTGGTTCATTTCTCTGAGCATTATATTGCCGACCTGCTGGTATGGTACCACTTGGCATGGACAGGCGAAAGCGTCCGGCAAAATAATAAGACAGTGCTGCAACTTATGGAAAAATGCGAAAACTTTAATTTTTCCGACAGAGTCCAGCTATTCAGCTTAATTGGGGAATTAATCCACGGATTGGTACCGCGTTACCGCAGGCTTGCCGAAAGCGGACAGATTGAGTTATCGACAACACCGCATTACCACCCGCTTGCGCCCTTGCTGATCGATTTTACTTCCGCACAGGACAGTCTGCCAGGAACTTCGTTGCCGGTTAGCAAACTGTATCCCGGCGGCCGCGACCGTGCAGCATTTCATCTTGCCTCCGCCATAAAAAGTCATCAACAACGTTTTGACATCAAACCGGCCGGAATCTGGCCCGCTGAAGGCGCGGTTTCACATCCGCTGACTCAGCTGCTGGAAAAATCAGGGTACCAATGGTGTGCAAGCGGCGAGGGCGTACTTGCAAACAGTTTGCGCAAGTCTTACCCGGATTTGGATTTATCCGACCGTAACCGCTATTTGTACCGCCCTTACCGCATTCAGGGCGATAATAGCCTGACCTGCTTTTTTCGGGATGACCAGCTGTCCGATTTAATCGGCTTTGAATACGCCAGGTGGTACGGACGGGACGCCGCCGAACATTTTATTCAATCGCTTGAACAAATCGCACATCACGCAAAGCCGGATGAAAACCCTGTTGCCAGCATCATACTCGATGGCGAAAACGCCTGGGAATTCTATCCCTATAACGGTTTTTATTTTCTCGATGACCTGTACAGTCTGCTGGAAAGCCACGCCAGTATTCATACTACCACATACCAGGATTATATTTCTTCAGCCAACCACGCCAGAAATGTCGTGACATTACCCGCACTATCTGCCGGAAGCTGGGTATATGGCACATTTTCCACCTGGATTGGCGATCCTGAGAAGAACCATGCATGGGACTTGCTCTGTGCCGCCAAAGAAAGCTATGACGCCGTCATACATGGCGACAAGTTATCCATGCAGGAAAAGACCGAAGCCAATCTACAACTTGCATCATGCGAAAGCTCCGACTGGTTCTGGTGGTTCGGCGATTATAATCAGGCCGACACTGTTGCCCGGTTTGATCAGTTATTCCGGGACAATCTGGCCAATCTTTATCGCCTGCTGAAACTGCCTGTCCCGTCTGCAGTATACGAACCGATCAGCAAAGGCGATGAGCATGCTTCAGGAGGCGGCGCGATGCGACGGTCTACGTAACCGATTTAGCTGACGGCGAGGACAATTTTGACTCATACTCAACCATTAAATTTTTATGCACCCGGTAGTCGATTACACTGTTTAAGCGTATAGTTATATCAATTAAAAACGGGAATATTCATTATGCAGCGACCGGTATCGTTACTTTTTGGTGTGCACGCGCATCAACCGATTGGCAATTTTCCTGAAGTGTTGGAAGACGCGCATTTTCGTTGCTACAGGCCTTTTTTAGAAACGCTCTACCGTTATCCTGATTTTCATTTCGCAGTGCATTTTTCGGGCTGGTTGCTCGACTATCTGTTTGAACATTATCCGCAAGACATGGCATTACTCAAGACAATGGTCGATCGCGGGCAGGTTGAACTGTTCGGCGCAGGCGATACCGAACCTGTTTTGGCTGTGATTCCGTATCGCGACCGTATCGGGCAAATTGAAGCTTTTTCCAGCAAACTTGCCGCAACTTTGGGTCAAAGGCCACAAGGCGCGTGGCTGACCGAACGCGTGTGGGAGTCGACTGTGGTACCGGCGCTGGCCAACTGCGGCATTCGCTATGTCATCGTCGATGATTACCATTTTCTTTGCACCGGCAAGTCAACTGCGCAGCTAAATGGTTTTTATACCACTGAAGAAGATGCCTATCAGCTGGATATTTTCCCCATCTCCGAAACATTGCGTTACAAGCTGCCTTTCTCGCCCGCCAACGATGCGATCGCTTACCTTGAATCACTGTCAGACCAACACTTAAATAACGATGAAGCTCAACACGATGTCGCAATTTATTTCGACGATATTGAAAAATTCGGCATATGGCCGGAGACCTATCAATGGGTTTACGAAAAAGGCTGGCTTGAACAGTTTATTCAGCGCGTTCTGGCCTCACCCAGAATTAAGACACGCCACTACCGCGATTACCATGCGGCTGAAAAGACACAAGGCGTAGTTTACTTGCCGACAACTTCATACATCGAAATGAACACCTGGACGCTACCCGCCGAGTCTGCCCAGGCATTTGACGATTTGATCAAAGAATCAAAGACAGCCGGCTGGTATGAGCAAAAAAAAGCGTATTTGCGCGGCGGCATATGGAAGAATTTTCTGTCACGCTATCCTGAGTCGAACTGGATGCATAAACGCATGCTCGTGCTTTCAGCGCGGCTCGCCGGATTGCCGGAAAACCAGCGAACGGCTGCCATGCAGCAAAAACTGTACGCCGCCCAGGCTAATGACGCCTATTGGCATGGTTTATTCGGCGGCCTTTATCTGCCGCATCTGCGGCGCGCAATTTACAACCATTTAATTGAGCTCGAAGCCATGCTCGACCGCTGTGCACCCCGCGAAACAGTTACTATCAGGGACTTCGATCTTGATGGTCTGGAAGAAATCCATTTACAAAATAACATGCTCCAGATTATTATGAAACGCGGCCGTTATGCCAGTATTGTAGAATTCGACGCCTATCCGCTTAGTCATAATTTTGGCGACACGCTGCAGCGTCAGACGGAGCACTACTATCGCAATGTCCAGCTGGACGGGGAAGTTTCGCACAAAGATGGCGACAATTCGGAAAGCGGTATTATCTCTGCACACGACCGTGTATTAAACAAACATATTATTCATACCGCCGACCTGGAACCTGATTCACATCCACGTCACTTGTTTGTAGACAGCCTCAATGACGTATTGGTCAGTTATCAGTATACCGCGTCTGATTCCAGCACTATTTACTTTCAGTCTGACGGCAACAGACAACAATCTATTGAAAAAACGTTGTCGTTAACAGATAATCGTTTATGTGTCCGCTACAGCTTCATCGAAAAATCCGATGGTGTTTTCCGCACCGAAATCAATTTAGCCATGCCCAGTTGCGATGGCGTAGGCGGGCGCTTTATTTACCAAGATAACATCTTGGGCAATTTTGGCCAGTTGCAGCAACTGGCCCAACTGAACCGGATTACGCTAGACGATGATACGCTGGGCGGCTGTCTCATATTAAGTACTTCTGTACCCGTCCGGTTTAATGCGCAACCGCATTTTACAGTTTCCCAATCTGAACACGGGTTTGAAAAAATCATGCAGGCAGTAACACTGCATTTGGAATGGCCGGTTCAACGACAGGCATTTACTCTCACGCTAGAAGTGCAAAAACACGGACGCAGTCATTAACGCGCTACTGCTCTTTAACATAAACGACGCGCGATCATGTCTCTTCTAACCGAATCACCAGCCTGGCTTGCACTAAAAGCACATCAATCCACGTGCATGCAGCAGCCTGCGCGCGATCTGTTCAAGCAGGATGTACACCGCTTCGACAAATTCTCCCTTCAGTTTGAAGATATCCTGGTCGATATCTCGAAACAGCCTGTCACATATCAGACCGTCGATCTTTTGCTTGCACTTGCCCGTCAGCAGAATTTGAAAACATGGATTGAACGCATGTTTCTGGGTGAAAAAATAAATACCACAGAAGACCGGGCAGCATTACATATTGCCTTGCGCAGTAAAAAGCCCGTTATGCTCGATGGCGAGGACGTCACACTTAAAGTTAGCAGCGTACTACAAAAAATGGCGCAATTCTCAACCGCGGTACGTAATGGAGAATACCTTGGTTACTCCGGCAAACCTATTACCGACATCGTCAACATCGGTATCGGCGGATCTGATCTCGGCCCGGTGATGGTTACCGAGGCACTTAAACCCTATTGCTTAAACAGACTCAGAGCCCATTTTGTTTCAAACGTTGATGGGGTACAGCTTTATGAGACACTACGGCAACTCAATCCAGCCACAACGCTGTTTATCATTGCATCAAAAACATTCACTACGCAGGAAACCATGACCAATGCACGCTCGGCACGTCAATGGTTTGTCGCGCAGAGCAATAGCGAGAAAGCCGTCGCAACGCATTTTATTGCCGTCTCCACCAATCGCACCGCCGTTGAAAAATTCGGTATCGACGCCAGCAATATGTTTGAGTTCTGGGATTGGGTCGGCGGGCGTTATTCGCTGTGGTCATCCATTGGAATGTCCATTGTATTGATGATCGGCATGGAACATTTTCGAGCATTGCTTGCGGGTGCTGAAGCCATGGATCAACACTTTTCAACGACTCCATTGAAAGGAAACTTGCCGGTCATGCTCGGATTGCTTGCTGTCTGGCATATTAATTTTAATGGCATCAGGTCACATGCCGTATTGCCCTATGATCAATACCTGCACCGTTTCCCGGCTTATCTGCAACAATTGGAAATGGAAAGTAACGGCAAGCGCATTTCCCGGAACGGCCAGGAGGTCGATTATCAAACCGGGACTGTGATCTGGGGAGAGCCAGGGACAAACGGCCAGCACGCCTTTTACCAGTTATTACACCAGGGAACACAAACTGTTTCAGCTGATTTTCTGGCTCCCTGTCAAAGCCAGCATCCGACTGATAACCATCATCGGTTACTGCTGGCTAATTTTTTCGCCCAGACTGAGGCGTTAATGCAGGGAAAGAATGAATCTGAAGTACGGAATGAATTGAAATCTCAGGGACTATCCGCTGAAAGCATTGAGAAACTGCTGCCGCACAAAATTTTTCCCGGAAACCGTCCGACCACATCCATTTTATACAAGAAGCTGGACCCCAGAACCCTGGGCACATTGATTGCGCTGTATGAACATAAAGTTTTTGTGCAAAGTGTCATCTGGAACATCAATCCATTTGACCAATGGGGCGTTGAGCTGGGGAAACAACTCAGCAACAATATTCTGCCCGAACTGGAGCAGGATAAACCAGCCTCATCGCACGACGCTTCCACCAATGGATTAATTAATTTTTTTAAAAAAAATCAATGCTGACACGCATAATTAGCCAAATTTCATAATTCAATACCCACTTTTTCTAGTCTTGAAGTATAGAGATTAGACCATTACAGCATGCAGCCTTATCCCATTCAGAAAAAAGTCATGCCACCTCATGCTGTTAAATAACATCATTTTATTTATTTTATTTAAGTTATAAAAACATTTGAACGGTTTATAGTGTCAGATAATTTATCAGTGATTAATATCTTGCTGCTAACTTGCTACTGACGGATTAGAATCTGTGTAAAAGTCAGTTTGCATTATTCGCAGGTACCATGTGAGAATTTTCACTGTTGAAATTGGATATACTGTTTAAGATTGTATGCAAAGTAAGTGTTGATAACTTACGGAGGATCACCATGAAATTGTCTGACTTATACTGGCATCGTATTACGCCATTGCATTTATTGCTTTGGCCACTCAGTCTGCTATTTAATTTATTCTTAAATATACGCAAATTAAGTTACTGGCTGGACTTTTTTTCCTCAGTCAGGCTCCCGGTTCCCGTGATTGTAGTCGACAGCATCACAATCGATGATGGCGGTAAGACGCCATTGGTGTTATGGCTTGTTGAAACACTGCAGGCACGCGGTTTGTGCCCAGGTATCGTCACACAAGGCGATCCAGATCATCCGGGTCGTCCTGAGGCGGTAGCAAAACAGGACTATCAGACCAGAGCGCGGGGCAAAGCATTGCTGCTGGCAAAACGTTTTGAACATACCTGTCCTGTCTGGGCGGGCAATAATCCTGCTGATGTAGCCCAGGCATTGCTGCAAGCGCACCCTGACTGCAATGTCATCATTTGCACCTTTGGACTGCAATTTCCGCGGTTGGAGCGCGATTTCGAAATTGCCGTTGCTGATTTTAATGAATCCAGCTTTGGAAACGGACTATTATTACCCGCAGGTCCGCTACGTGCCAGCATAAAACGTTTGCACAGCGTTGATGCAGTTGTGATCAACAGTCCACGAAAACTGCATTTTGATACCAGCGACTGGGCGCCAACATATCATATGAAACTGGTTGGTGAAACTGTATACAATTTATCAAATTCTGATGTTCGTCAACCCGTCTCAAGTCTGAAGGATAAAACACTGCAGGCTGTTACTACATACGAAAATGTTCAGTGGCTTGCTAACCAGCTACAGCAGTATGGACTCAAAGGAAAGCTGCAGACTGTTGCAGACGACCACCGTTTTGTTGAACAGGATTTTTCTTCTATTCAGGCCGAAGCGATTATCATGTTGGAAGAGGAAGCAATACAATGTCAGGGTTTTGTAACAGACCAAGTCTGGGCATTACCGGTAGAAGCCTGGGTTAACGGTGAAATTCAAGCACGGGTGCTGAATATGCTGAGGGAAAAATTTGCCGATTCGGATGTATTAAATGAAATGAGCTGTCCAAACTGCAAATGCCAGCTGCGTCACCAAGAACAGGAAGATACACTGATATGCGATCAAGAACAACTAAGTTTCCCGATCAAAGACGGCATACCTGTTCTCCAGCTGCAAGACAGCAATTAGCCTGGCTGCATAAACCGAACATTACGCGTTGCGTGAATTTCGATACGCCACAATCACTCCAATGCCTAACAAAACACCGGCCATCAGCAATGCAAGATAATTGCCGAATCTTACATAAGGTGTTGCGCCGGTAAAGCCCTGCGCATCTCCATGCAACCCGGCGGTAGTGAATATTGGTATTTGCTCCAGTACGTTACCGCGTTCATTAATAATGGCCGTTAAGCCTGTATTGGTGGCACGCAGCATATAACGCCCGGTCTCCAGCGCACGCATTTGCGATATCTGCAAATGTTGATGCGGACCAATAGAGCGGCCAAACCAGGCATCATTACTGACATTCACCAACAATGTTGCCTGCGGCAATTGATTGATAATTTCTTCACCAAACACATCCTCATAACAGATATTAACAGCAACCTGTTGCCCAGCCAGCAGCAACGGCTGCTGATTGACATCACCGCGCGAGAAGTCTGACAGCGGAATCTGCAATACATTAATAATCCACCCAAAAACCGGCTTTAAAGGAATAAACTCACCGAAAGGCACCAAGTGATGCTTGCGGTAAACCTGTTCAGGCGATATGCCGAAACTGAACATACTGTTGTAATAGGTATTATCACCATTTGTCGCGTGTTCAGCCAGACCAATAAGCACATCCCCATTATTGTTCCTTGCATGCTCTGCCAGATAAGCCAGATAAGCCGGCGGCACAGTATCGTTGAAAAGGGGTATCGAAATTTCAGGGGTTACAATTAAGCGGCTCTTGCTTTCCAAAATCAATTCCGCATAGGTTCTCATGGTTTTTTCCACATGGTCTTCACGCCATTTTAAATCCTGTTCAATATTACCCTGCAACAAACTAACAGTGACCGGTTCGCCGATTGGTTGTGTCCAGTGGATGAACTGAAGACCAAATCCACCAACCCAGATCAAAGCCAAGAATGCGCCAGCCCGCCACGCAGCTATTCTTTTTTCAAACAAGTAACAGAGCAACGCAGCACTCAACACCACGATCAGCGACACACCATAAACACCCACAACGGGAGCGAATCCGGCCAACGGACTGGCAGGCACCTGCGAATAGCCAATCGCCAGCCAGGGAAAGCCGGTAAATAATGTACCCCGCAGCCATTCAGTCAACATCCAGGCTGCCGCCACAGCAAACGCCCAGATAAGTGGCGAAGCCAAATGCATGCGTGCAGCCAGCCAGCCACAAACAGCCGGAAACAAAGATAAATAGACGCAAAGTATTAGCAGTGCGAAAATTGCGAGTATCGGAGGCATGGCACCAAAGTCATGCAGACTGACGTATAGCCAGGTAACGCCTGCGCAGAACAACCCCATACCAAATGAGAAACCCAACCATACGGCCTGGGCAGTTTTCGAACTGCAGCGCCAGAAAAAAAATAACAGAGCAAGCGTTACGACCGGTAACGGAAACCAGTAAAACGGCGCAAAACCAGATACGGTCAGAATGCCCGAAAGGAATACGGCAATGAATCTAAAATAAAAATTTTTCAATCAATTAATGACCAGTTGTTTTTTGTTGAGTATATCATCCTGAAAACAATAACTGGCTAAACGAATGGGTATGGTCATGATTTTAGGCATGCGCCCAACCCTACGATCTGTCATTCATTCAAATTAATATTGGTCCAATACGGTCAGCCATCTCTTCCGGTGTCTCATCAAGCGGTAATCGCATTAGAGCGCAGGATAGGTGGCTTTTGTGCTGGCCTGACAAAAATACCGAATTTGGATCCGGGGTCATTGCTATTAAAAGAATATCCCCACCTTTTTTATAGGCTTCTTCAATCTTCAAAACCGATATTGGATTTTCAAGGTCACACGGAATCGGACGTTTTGCTGGGCCAGGTGACAGAAAAACTACTCTGGGCAACCCTAACTTGCATCGTATTTTCATTAATGCTTTAACTTTAGAGGGAACTGGTTCTGAGTGATGCCAACCCAAGTCCGAAGGTAATCTCCACTGCTCGCAAGATACCACAAGCCCACCTTCCACCTCCAGTCGCGGCGCATATGCTTCTTCAGGAAATGCGTCTAGTATTCGGTGCAAGCGACGTGGAGACCACCGCATTGGAAAAGGAACTGCATTCAATAATATATTCGTAAGAATATTCCATGGCGCAATCGGAAGTCTTGTAGCATGGTTCATCGGATATATAATTTTTTATGCCTATGAACAATTCTCAGTTTTTTCTGTCTTATTCAATAAGATCAACAAGATAAAGGAATGGTGATGAAAGGCAAAGAAATGACTTTGATAGATTGGCAAAAACAGTACGGTACAGAAGAAGGCTGCGCACAAGCATTGATTGAGCGACGCTGGCCGGAAGGTTTTCGCTGCCCATGTTGTGGTCACGATGGTGGTTACAGTATTAAGACGCGTGGGTATTGGGAATGTAGTCAATGCCACAAACAAACCTCATTAACGGCAGGCACCTTGTTTCATTCAACCAATCTGCCACTAACCAAGTGGTTTTGGGCAATTTACCTGGTTGCATCAGATAAAGGCGGTATTTCTGCCTTGCGTTTATCCAAACAAATAAACGTGTCCTGGATAACCGCTAGCAGAATGCTGCGAAAGATTCGCATTGCCATGGGACACCGGGACAGCATATATCGATTACATGAATTGATTGAAATAGACGATGCGTTGATTGGAGGGCGCCATGCCGGGGGAAAGCGCGGCCGGGGTGCCGAAGGAAAAACATCGGTGCTGGTAGCTATTGAGAATCGGGAAAAGCGTGCCGGTTTTATTGCCATGCAGCAGGTTTCTGGCGTTAACGGGGAAACGGTCTCGCAGTTTGTAAAGCGGCACCTGTCACCTGACCAATGTGTGCGAAGCGATGCGCTGCCTTCTTTAGCCGAAATCGGCAAAACACAGAATCATACCGCACGCGTGACCCCGCCAGACAAAGCCGGTGAGTGGTTGCCATGAGTATATATCGCCATTGGCAACCTTAAAACATTCTTGCTGGGAACGTATCATGGTGTGTCATCAGGCTACTTGCAAGAATATCTCAATGCGTTTTGCTACCGTTTTAATCGACGAGCATGGGAAGCTGAATTACCTTCCCGTCTCCTGAGTGCTTGCTTGTGGCACAATCCAATTAAACTGAAAATAGTTTAGAGGCATATTTTAGAATCCTCCTTATGAGAAATAATTTTGACAAAAAAACTGCTTTTCATTCAGAATCAATGGGCGAGCTGCTTGATAAAAGCATGGCCTAAAAATCTTGCTGATAAAAACTTTACGCCCAGTGAATCTTTTTACAAATAAGAACAATTTGCGTATCACAAACTATTCTATTGTTTTGAAAGGTGGATATAGAAAGGCGGATATAATTTCCAACTTCCAAGACAATTCTTTTGTTCTTTTTAACTTAGGAGTCGTTCATAAATAACTGTAACACCTGGATCGCATCTGGCGGGCACACTGCGGCAGTGTTCGTCGTCGCCATAGCTTGGCTATGACTCATCCTCTCGCCTTGCATCCCGCCAGACGCGCCCAATTGTCACACTTATTTATTCGCGGCTCCTTACGATCGTTATTTCACACAGATACCGGGGCAATCTGCACCGCCTTGCGTGGGATCACAATCATCTGAAGGATCATCCACGCACTTCATGCCATCAGGACATGGAAAGCCAGCAATTCCGCCACACATCTGCTTGGGTTCCTGGCCGCCGTAAGCGGAACTTCCTTTCGGTGGATAATCCATACGCTTGCCTTTCCCTGGCTTGGCCGGTTCCGTCGGTTCCAGCTTAACGATATCCCGAATTCTGCGCGGTTTTACCGTTTCGACATCGATGGATTCAACCTCTCCGTCCGTGTGCCGGGCGGTATACACCCCAACCACGTCCAGCAACTCAGGACTCTTGATCACCAGAAAACCTTCTAAAAATGCGAAATCCACGCATACGCCGTTAATAGGACAAAAGTAACTTGCGATATCAAAGCAGTTGATTGCAACCGCTCCGTCAGGCTGGAGAACGGCACTTTTAAATGGCGTCACATCGAACGGGCCTGGATCCGACCCAAATTGTGTCGCCAGCGCCACCTTGGCGGCGATCGTGATTTTTTCGTCAGTAGGATTATGTATGTTGATTATCGAACGATAGACGCCTCTTGCCAACGTGCCATCCTGGTGCGGCAACAACAGCGAACAAGCGACTTTCGCGGCGTATTGATATTCTGTTTTGATTTGCTTGGAATGTTGAGCGTAGTGCTTTTTATCAGCCTGAGTGATACGCGGGATACCGGCGATGCTCAAACAGAACAATAATCCGAGCAAAATAGAGAAAAGTTTGATCGTAATCGTTTGTGTCATGACTGTCACCTCATTAGTTTCGTGTCCGCACTTATCGTACTCGCTACGTTAATAAAACATTATCGAAAAATATAAAAAAAAAATATACGTGCGAATACGTAGACAGCAAAAGTTTTTTGGCTCAAAAACATAATCTACCCGGTTTTTTAATTGACTCGCGGCACGCTTGACGATGCCACAACATCCTATAGATCGAAAAAATGAATTGTTGACATCTTTTTCACCGCGCATTGATTGATTAAAAATCATACTACTTAGAAGCCGTTGCCCCATACGAGTACTCCACCGGCTAAAAGCCGGACTATTCGGCCATACGGACCGACTATCACGGTATAAGAAGAGATGTGGGCAAGGGTATTTTTACCTGCCACATCAACTCTAGCGACTTCGCAGCTCCCATCTTCCAACCTTCTCCCCAAAGGAAAGAAGGCTTTCTTTAGTTTCCGTCTAAGGCGAGGGGGTTACATATCCCCTATTTATGATTCTAAAATCACACTACTTAAAAGGAGATTTAGATGACAGCGAAATCAATGCGTCTGATCGTACGCAGAGAATTGCAAGCAAGTATCAGAGGGAAGTATCGAGACGCGAGTTGGCCAGACAAAAGGAAGATATTGGACGGTTTTGTTGCTGCTACAGGCTATGGGCGCAAATATGCCATTCAGCAGCTCAGCAGTGACGAAATGCCTGTCCTGCCCAAGAATCGCTTTTTCCTCTTAATGATTCCGTCCTTCAAGTATAACAAAACCAAAATAATGTAAAATTATTTGGAGGACACTACGTCAGCGCGAAACTGTACATAACATTTCAATGGTATCTTATCATTGTTATCCGATCGAGATTGAGGCAAAGCTGATTTGTCCGACAGTATTCAATGCTAAAATCCTGTCACATGACACGACCCATCCGAACCATTCATCGCCCAATAACCCCGATATCCGTATGAAAAAAGAGCCGCAGCACACGCCCATGATGCAGCAGTATCTGCGCATCAAGGCGCAGTATCCCGATATGCTGCTGTTTTACCGCATGGGCGATTTTTACGAGTTGTTTTACGGCGATGCCGAGAAAGCCGCCGGTCTGCTGGATATCACATTGACGCAGCGCGGCACGTCCGCGGGCGGGCCGATCAAAATGGCCGGGGTGCCGTATCATGCCGCCGAGCAGTATCTGGCCCGGCTCGTCAAACTCGGCGAGTCGGTCGCGATTTGCGAACAAACAGGCGATCCGGCAACGAGCAAGGGGCCGGTTGCGCGTGAGGTGACGCGCATTGTCACACCGGGCACGTTAACCGACGCGGCTTTGATGGAGGACAAGCGCGACTGCATCCTACTGGCGCTGACGATTCATGAAACTACGCTTGGACTGGCATGGCTGAATCTGGCAGCAGGTCAGTTGCGCGTGATGGAAACAGCGCCCGCGCAACTGGTCAGCGAGCTGGAACGGCTGCAACCGGCTGAAATTCTGCTGCCTGAATCGCTGCGTTCGGCGCCGGATTTGCGCGGCCGCTGGACTCTGAAAACACTGCCACCGTGGCAGTTCGATTTCGACAGTGCCGTGCGCAGTCTGACCCGTCATTTCGAAGCGTACGATCTGTCCGGCTTCGGCTGCGCGGATTTGACAACGGCGCTGGGAGCGGCCAATGCGCTGCTCGAATACGCCCGTCTGACGCAGGGCAGCACCGCACTGCATGTAACATCGCTGCAGGTAGTGCGTAATAATATATATGTGCGCATGGATGCGGCCACCCGCCGCAATCTGGAAATCTCCGAGACCATTCGCAATGAGCGCGCGCCGACACTGTTGTCGCTGCTCGATACCTGCGCCACCAGCATGGGCAGCCGTCTGTTGCAGTCCTGGCTGCATCATCCGCTGCGCGACCTGTCGGCAATTCAGCAACGGCAGGACAGCGTGGCCGGCTTGATCGCGCACAATGCGTATTCGGCGGTGCGCGATTGTCTGCGGCATGTCGCCGATATTGAGCGCATCACGGCGCGCATTGCGTTGCACACGGCGCGCCCAAGGGATTTATCGGGTTTGCGTGACAGCCTGAAACTGCTGCCCGAAGCGGCCAGAGCACTTGCCGCATGCACTGCAGGCAATCTTCCACTGTTAGCACAGGATCTGCAGCCCGATCCCACGCTGGCCAGTTTGCTGGAGCAGGCAATCCGGCCGGAGCCTGGCGCTGTGCTGCGTGAAGGCAACGTGATTGCCGACGGTTATGATGCCGAACTCGACGAATTGCGTGCCCTACAACACAACTGCGGCGAATTTCTGCTGCAACTGGAAACGCGTGAAAAGGAACGTACCGGCATTCCGAATCTCAAGGTAGAATATAACCGTGTGCACGGTTTCTACATCGAAGTCACGCATGCGCATACCGGCAAGGTACCGGACAATTACCGCCGCAGACAGACACTCAAAAGCGCCGAACGCTACATCACGCCCGAGCTCAAAACATTTGAGGACAAGGCGCTGGCTGCGCAGGACCGCGCGCTAGCACGCGAAAAATTTTTGTACGATACACTGCTGGACAAGCTGTCCGCATCGGTTCCGGTGTTGCAGCAAACCGCCGCCAGCGTGGCCGGTATTGATGTGCTGTGCGCCTTTGCGGAACGTGCGCAAGCGCTCGGCTACACCGCGCCGGTATTCACGGAAGACACGATGATCGATATCGAAGCGGGACGCCATCCGGTGGTGGAGCGCCAGGTGGACAATTATATCCCCAATGACGCGCAGCTGGGCCGGCAATACCGCGGCGGCCATCAGATGCTGATTATCACCGGGCCCAATATGGGCGGCAAGTCAACTTATATGCGCCAGGTTGCGCTGATTGCGCTACTGGCGCATTGCGGCAGCTTCGTTCCGGCGGAAAAAGTGCAAATCGGCCTGCTCGACCAGATTTTTACCCGTATCGGCGCGTCGGACGATCTTGCAGGCGGGCATTCGACCTTTATGGTGGAAATGACGGAGACTGCCAATATTCTGCACAACGCCACGGCGCAAAGTCTGGTGCTGATGGATGAAGTCGGCCGCGGCACGTCGACATTCGACGGACTTGCGCTCGCCCTGGCAATCGCGCGCTATCTGCTGACCAGGAATAAAAGCTGCACGCTGTTTGCCACGCATTATTTTGAACTAACGCAGCTGGCCGAAGAATTCAGACAAATCCGCAATGTCCACCTGGAAGCCGTGGAGCATAAACACCGCATTGTTTTCCTGCATAAAGTCACCGCAGGACCGGCGAGCCAGAGTTACGGCCTGCAGGTCGCCGCGCTGGCGGGCGTTCCTCGTCAGGCGATCCGCATGGCCAGAAAACATCTGACGGAACTCGAGAAACACAGCGCCGACAAAACGCCGCAACTTGATCTGGTTTTTGACGACGCCGAGGCCGACACCGATATCGAACCACAGGAAAATCCGTTGATTCCCATGCTGCGCGCCATTTCACCCGATGAACTGACACCGCGGCAGGCGCTCGAACAGCTCTATAAAATCAAGCAAATACTGGACGAACAATGCTGACAGTAAAGCGCCCGATGGATAACTGCTTGCTAGTACTAATGCATATGGCCATCGGATCCATGCACGTGTTGATGCGAAATTTCTTCCGTCGTTGCCGCACGCACGTCGATCACCGTACAAGCAAAATTCAGCTTCATGCCGGCCAGCGGATGGTTACCGTCCACGACCACTTTATCTTCCGCGATATCGGTCACGGTATAGATCTGGTAATCGTCCGAACCTTCGGCAGCGCCTTCAAAACGCATGCCGACTTCGACATTCTCGGGAAAAGCGCTGCGCGGTTCCAGGCGGACCAGAGCGCTGTCATAGTCACCAAAAGTATGTTCCGGTTCCATTGAAACGGTACAACTGTAACCGATCTCTTTTTCATGCAGGGCTTCCTCGACCATGGGAAAAATGCCGTCATACCCGCCGTGC
This sequence comes from Nitrosomonas sp. Nm51, assembly GCF_900111165.1. Lineage (GTDB taxonomy): Bacteria > Pseudomonadota > Gammaproteobacteria > Burkholderiales > Nitrosomonadaceae > Nitrosomonas. The sequence goes on along the minus strand of NZ_FOGH01000006.1, from coordinate 61,516 downwards.
AGATAGCTGATCGGATCTTCCGTTTTTTCAATCAGGTTGCCGGATGAATCGGATAGTTCGTACTGAAGCGACACCACAGTATCTTTGTCTATACGCATATAGGTTTAACTCCCCATTTTATCAATTGATTAAAAACAACACCCCCTAGTGCTCTATCAATATGATATTGCCTGGTACAGCGTTACCGTGGTGTTATGCAACAAGGCGCAGCACGCAGGAAAGGGTTGCTCCCTTTTCAAGTGCTGTAACGCAGTTGCAGAACACCACGGTAACGCCCTGTGGGTGAGCTTGTCAGCGTCCATGGTCTGCGTTGCGCCTTTCGACAATAGAACAACTATTGCCTGCAAGGCACGCCTTGCCATGGTCGCTGACAAGCTCACTGAACCCGGCAATATCATATTGATAGAGCACTAGGCATCCAGAATGGCGATAGCAATGGTTACAAAACCCAGAATCAGGCTCAAACCAACCAGGACGCGTATCTGCACCAGCGCGATACCCGCCGATTCCCATTCTTCAGCCGCCACATAACGTTTCAGCTTCCGGTAAGCGGTAAAGTACACGTAGAGAAATATCAGCATCATCATGGAACCGATGGCAAACATCAGATACACATTGAAGGGTAACCTGCCAAACCCGCCCATTTGAGAAATCATGTGCAATCCGCTTGCAAGAATCACCGTAATGGACAGCCATACCCAGTGAAAAAAGCCGGCAAAAACCATTTGCCAGAACTTGAGCATCTGCGGCGGTGACGGTAACAGTTGATTGACAACCGGCCGCAATACCATATAGGCAAAGAACATGCCGCCCACCCAGATAACGACGCCGAGTATATGCACAACTTTCAGGGTTTCCATGTCGATTCCTTTATGAATAATTCAGCGATTAACGATAGATTTTACAATGGCTTGAACAGGCGCGAAGCTTTTCCGGTGTATGTCTGTTATACCATACATTTGTAAAGCGGCGATATGCCGCCTGGTCGGGTAACCTTTGTGCCGGTCAAACCCGTATTCCGGATAACGCTGGTGCAGCGCCATCATATCGGCATCACGTGTGGTTTTTGCCAGAATGGACGCGGCGGAGATTTCGGCAATCCGACTGTCACCTTTGATCACGGTGCGCACCGGAATTGTAAGTTTCGGACTATGCGTCCCGTCAATCATTATCAGACCGGGCGTCATCGGCAGCTGTGCAACCGCTCTTTGCATAGCCAGCAACGTTGCCTGCAGGATATTCAGCCGGTCAATTTCCGCGACCGTTGCCGATGCCACCACCCAGGCCCTGGCATGCTGTCTGATTGCAGCCGCCAGGCTGTTGCGTTTTTTCTCACTCAATTGTTTGGAGTCCGCCAAGCCAGGCAAATCGTACTGCGCACCCAGTACCACACAGGCGGCTACCACGGGTCCGGCCAGCGGTCCACGGCCTGCTTCGTCGACCCCACCAATCAGCCGGGCTGTTTGTCGGGATACGGTTGCAACAGTCTGCAATAATCGGTCTCCGGTTAATGCTACCGCTTATTGCTTATACACTTCTGGCTGTACACATCAGTTTGGCTTCCGTCACCAGTTGCTCATCAACTTCGGCACGCGCGGTATATTTCCACAGGCCTTTTATCTCACGATCGATAGCGGCTTTAAGAATCAACCGGTCTCCCGGCATCACCGGCTTTTTGAAACGGACGTTATCAATGCCGACAAAATAATACACCGTATCCTCTTTGTTGGTTCCACCACTGGTTTTAAGCGTGAGCAACGCTGCCGCCTGCGCCAGGGCTTCCACGATCAGCACACCTGGCATTACCGGGTGATGCGGGAAGTGACCCTGGAAAAACGGTTCGTTGATCGACACGCTTTTAGCCGCGACAATATTTTTTCCCGGTTCAATCGACAACACCTTATCCACCAGCAACAGTGGATAGCGATGCGGTAAATATTTAAGGATTTCATGGATGTCCATGGTATTCATCGGATTTTCCTTATTGATTCGTAAGATTTATTCGCTGCGCACAGTATAACCGGACGGGGTTCTGCTTTGCAGACCCAATTATGGCTGATCCGCATCTTTTCCCTTTTTTGCATTCAGTACGTCAATCACCTGATCGGTAATATCGATACGCTGGCTGCGATAGACAGAATCCTGCAACTGCAGAATCAAATCGTAATTTTCTTTTTTCGCTATAAAGTGAATGGCTTTATCAGTCAGTTCCAGGATCACGCCGTATTCTTCATTCTGGCGCACGGTTAAATCCTCGCGCATCTGACGCTGCGCGCGCTGGTAATTACGGCTCAGATTCGCCAGTTCGCGTTCCAGTTCGCGTCTGTCGGCTTCGTTCATGGCCGCGCCCTTTTTTTCCAGCTTATCCTGCAATACTTTCGCCTGCTGTGCCATTTCCTTGATTTCAGCATCGCGCGGAATGAATTCCTGGTCAATTTTCTGCTGGGCATTCAGCGCTGGAATAGATTTACGCAAAATTTTTTCAGTGTTCACAACACCAATTTTTATACCATCCGCATGAATCAACGGACTGAACAGCGGCAGCATGACTGCTGCCGCCAGAACGAGAAGATAGTGTGGCTTCCACCACAGAAGCTTAATTTTCAATAGATTATCCTGTACGGTTTTAACTCGGCTTAAAATTGTTGTCCGAACAGAAACTGGAACATTTGCAAATTATCCTCCGGTTTATCGTTAAGCGGCTTGGCGAGGCTGACTTTCAAAGGACCCATAGGCGAAACCCAGGTCACTGAAATCCCTGCAGAGAATCGTAACAGATCGGGCAGCCCTTGTTCCACCGAAAAACCTTCCAGTAATACGGTTTTTCTTTTAAAATTATCAAACACCGCGCCACCATCGATAAAGGCACCCAGACGGACAGACCGGTCGTCTTTCATAAAAGGCATTGGAAACAATAATTCAAGATTCGCAACCACACGCTTGCTGGCACCCAGTGCAAATGTTCTGTCAGAGCCCGGAACCGGCTCTCTGGGACCCAGAGAATTCAGATCGTAACCGCGCACCGAATTATTACCGCCGGCAAAAAAGTTTTTAAAGAACGGCAGCGGTTTGCCGGCATAGCCGTCACCGATACCGAATTCCGTATTTAAAAATAACGTAAACGTTTTGGTCAGCGGGAAATAGGTTTTCTGATTGTAACTGAGCTTATAATAATTCAGATCGCCCCCCGGAGCACTGACTTCGCCAAACAGCCGGTGCGTCGTACCCGAAGTCGGGTAGATCGCGCTGTCACGCCGGTCACGCGCCCAGCTTACGGTAAGCGGCAGATTGTTTGCGGTCGATCCGAATTGCTCGACAAATCTTACTGTTCGCGGAAGACTATTTTCAAATATACCAATTTTGGTTTGTTCGGCGCCCGCACCAAACGATACGATGTCGTTTTCAGCGATAGGCAGACCGAAACGCAGGATTGCACCAGAAGTTATTGTTTTAAAAGCATTCACTCTGGATAAGCGCGATGTATTGAGGCTTCTTCTGAATACATCGAAACCCAGGCTGATGCCATCGACGGTGAAGTATGGATTGTTAAACGATATGGCAAACACGCGGTTAATACGGCCGGTATTCACCTGAAAACTGAAATGGTTACCCGTGCCGAAAATATTGTTTTGCGAAACCGAACCATTAAGGATCAATCCCTCACGGTCTGAAAAGCCTGCGCCAAACATGATGGCGCCGGTCGGTCTTTCTTCAACATGGACATTGACATCAACCTGGTCGGGCGCATCCGGGACGGGTGGCGTTTCCACATTGACGCTGTTAAAAAACAATAACCGGTCGATGCGCTGCCTGGACAGGTTGATTTTCGAAGTAGAGTGCCATCCACCTTCCATCTGGCGGAATTCACGACGGATAACTTCATCCTTGGTACGGTCATTTCCGGTGATATTGATCCGGCGTATATAAACCCGCCGCCCCGGATCGACAAAAAACGTGAAAGCCGCTTGTCTGTTTTCATGATCCAGCTCGGGCGCCGCATTCACATTTGCAAACGCATAGCCATCATCTCCAAGCCGGTCGGAAATCAGCTGCACCGATTCGGTCAATTTCTCGCGTGCAAACACATCCCCGGGTTGCAGCAATATCAGTTCCCGCAGTTCTTCCTCGGGCACAATCAAGTCACCCGCCAGTTTGATGTCAGAAACGGTATACTGTTCGCCCTCGGTAACATTGACGGTGATATAAATATCCTTCATATCCGGCGTAATCGATACCTGCGTGGAATCAATACTGAACTCCAAATAGCCGCGATCAAGATAATACGAACGCAGCGTCTCCAGATCCGCAGACAGTTTCTGCTTGGAATATTGATCATTCTTGGTAAACCAGGTGAGCAGATTGGGCGTCGTCAACACAAACATACCGCGCAGCGTTTTGTCATCAAACGCTGCGTTACCGACAAAATTGATTTTCTTGATGCGGGCTGTGCGTCCTTCGACTATATCGAAATTAATGCTGATGCGGTTTCTATCCAGCGGCGTTGTGGTTGTGGTGATTTTAACGGCGTATTTCCCGGTGCTGAGGTACTGCCGCTTCAATTCCTGCTCGGCCCGATCCAGCAAAGAACGGCTGAATACTCGCGATTCGGACAACCCGGCCTGTTTGAGCCCTTCCTTGAGCTTGTCTTTTTCGAATGCCTTGGCACCATTGATATTAATCTGTGCAATCGCCGGCCGCTCTTCAACCTGTACAATCAGTACGCCGCCTTCCATCTTTAACTGCACATCTTTAAAGAATCCTGTCGCGTATAGTGTTTTGACCGCGTCAGTTGCTTTCGCTTCATCGATGATATCGCCAACCTTGACAGGCAGATAACTGAAAACCGTTCCGGCCTCGGTGCGCTGTATGCCTTCAACACGAATATCCTGAACGACAAACGGCTCTCCGGCCCATACTGCCACTGCGCATAACAAGCCAAAAAGCGCGGCAAGATACCTGTAGTAGTTCATTACTAACCAGTAGCCAGCCGGTGAATATCGTTATAGATCGCGAATGTCATGAGTGTAAAAAGCATTAACAAGCCAATTTTCTGACCGATAAGCATGGCCTTTTCAGAGACAGGAGAACCTTTAATCATTTCAATGACATAATACATCAGGTGCCCGCCATCCAGAATCGGGATCGGCAGCAGATTCAAAACACCGAGGCTGACACTGATCAAAGCCAGAAATGCGAGATAGGAAGCCAGCCCCATTTGTGCCGATTGCCCGGCATAGTCGGCAATGGAAATCGGTCCGCTTACGTTTTTCCAGGAAACGTCGCCGGTAATCATTTTAGAGAGCATGCTCAACGTCAGCACGGTGGTCTCCCAGGTTTTATTCATTGCGATCATGACCGCCTCGCCAACGGGATAGGTCACGGTAACGCGCATCGCTTCGAACAGTGACTGATCAATTTCCGGCATTATGCCGATACGCCCTACCGTTTGCCCATTCTCTACAACCGAATCCGGCGTGACAGTCAACGTGATGATGCGGTCGCCGCGCAACACATCGAGAACCAAAGCGCGGCCCGGGTTTTTTTGCACTTCAGGCACAAACTCAATCCAGCTGTAGACGTCCCGGTTATCAACGGCCAAAATTTCATCGCCCGCCCGCATTCCCGCGCGTTCACCTGCACCGCCGGACATGACTTCTGCAATCACCGGCTTGATTTCAGGCTGATAAATACTGAATCCGATAACGCCGAGCACGTTCCCATCCAGTTCATCCGGGTGAATACCACTTAAATCAAGCTGACGCCAATTGATTGCACCGCTTTGGTCAACCGTCTCGACGGTCACGGTATCAGATCGCTCAACTGTATAGCGCAATAGCGTCCAGCGTGCATCCTGCCAGCTTTCGACGGGTTCATTCTGAATGCGGACAATGGTTTCACCCTGCTCAAAATTTGCCCTGGCTACCGGCGTATCGGGCACGGCAGGGCCAAGCATGGGCTTGATACCCTCGACACCTAGCACAAACATGAACCAGTATATGACGATTGCCAGTAAAAAATTAGCCAACGGCCCGGCGGCTACAATGGCAAAGCGGCGCCCGACCGACTGGCGGTTAAATGCGCGCGGCAAGTCTTTCTTTTCAACCTTGCCTTCATTCTCATCGAGCATTTTGACATAACCGCCCAAAGGAATGGCCGCCACAACCCATTCGGTTTGATCTTTGCCTAAACGTCTCCGGAAAACAGGCTGGCCAAAGCCGACGGAAAACCGCAGTACTTTGACGCCATTCCAGCGCGCCACAAGGTAATGACCAAATTCATGGAAGGTTATCAGAATACCAAGTGCTACAATGAATGCTGTAAGTGTGAAAAATATTGACATGTCAGCTCAGTGTGTAAAATCGTTATTGAGATTCCGCTGGATTGACCAGACAAAAGCCATAGCGCTTTGTTTTCGCTATCCTGCAAATTGTCTGTGTGCTATTCACGATTTTTTTATGTACTACCATTCAGAAGAAGCACTATATTATCATCAGAGAAATCAACACAACGTGAAAATCAAGCAGTCTGCCTGAATGTGCCGAGCCAGTCACGCGCCGCATCCCGGGCCGCGCTGTCGACCTTGAGAACATCATTAAGCGAGTGCATTGTTTCCCGTTCCGATATATTCATGACATGCTCAATCATGGCCGGGATCGCAGTAAAGGGCATTTTTTCTTCAAGGAATGTCTCGACCGCGACCTCATTAGCCGCATTAAGTACGGCAGGCATGTTATCGCCCATTTCCAGCGCCCGATAAGCCAGCCTCAGACAGGGAAATCGTTCAAAATCCGGTTTTTCAAAATTCAAATGAGCAACATCGAACATATTTAACGACGATACACCGCTTTCAATTCTTTTCGGATACCCCATGGCATGCGCGACCGGTGTGCGCATATCCGGATTTCCGAGTTGCGCCAGCACAGAGCCATCAATATATTCGACCATTGAATGAATAACGCTTTGCGGATGAATGACGACCTGGATGTTCTCGGGCGCAGCATTAAACAGCCAATGCGCTTCGATGACTTCAAGCCCTTTGTTCATCATGGTCGCCGAGTCGACAGAAATCTTACGTCCCATATCCCAGTTAGGGTGGGCGCATGCCTGTTCCGGCGTTACATGTGCCAGTGAATCCAGAGACGCACTTCGAAAAGGTCCTCCCGAAGCAGTCAGCAATATACGCCGGATACCCTTACCTGGCAGATTTCCATCAAAATCATGTGGAAGCGACTGATGGATTGCATTGTGTTCGCTGTCAATAGGCAGCAACGTTGCACCATGTTGCTTGACCTTGTCCATAAATATACGCCCTGCCATAACCAGCGTCTCTTTATTCGCTAATAATATCAGTTTGCCGGCCCGTGCCGCTGCAAATGCCGGGCGTATGCCGGCTGCACCGACAATAGCCGCCATGACCACATCCACGTCAGACATTGAGGCAACTTTTTCCAGTGATTCTATGCCGGACAAAACTATCGTATCGAGTTCAGTTTGATCGATAGCCCGTGCCAGGCGGCCGGCCTGATCGGCATCCAGCATCACGGCAAAACGCGGCCGGAATTGTATGCATTGCGCCAGCATTTTATCGGTGTTGTTATTTGCAGTGAGTGCAATGACATTGAACAGATCGGGATGACGGTTAACAACATCAAGCGTACTCTCGCCGATACTGCCCGTGGAGCCCAGAATCGTCAAATGGCGAATTTTATTCATGATTGAAAAGAATTAAAAAGTAGTAATGCCAGAATGGCCAAAGGCAAAGACGGTGTCAGCGCGTCGATCCGGTCCAAAATACCGCCATGTCCTGGCAGAATTTTACCGCTATCCTTGACGCCCGCCTGACGCTTGACCAATGATTCAAACAAATCGCCAATAATGCCCAGCATGGCAAGAGCCATCAACAAAGGCACCAACGACAGCAAATACGCGCCTTCAGCAAATACATACACCCAGACAAATCCGTAAACCGCCACCGCTAACATGGCACCGGCCACGCCCTCCCAGGTTTTTCCCGGACTGATATGAAAGGCAAGCTTATGTTTGCCGAAAGTCCGGCCCGTAAAATAAGCTGCTGTATCTGAAATCCATATGGTTCCCATAAAACCCAGCAGCAGAAGCGGACTGACGGCGCGTAACTGATAGAGCGCTAGCGCAGTTGGTAATAATACCAGCCAGCCCATTACCGTCAACATGATTGTATGGTTGACGGCAATCGATTTTTTCAACATCAAAGGCACGTAACCAACCCAGAAAAACACTGACAGCACATAAATCCAGATTGCAGTCAGCGCATAGGGATCGGTCTCTACCGCTTCGCTTAACAAAAACAGCAGTTCACCGCCCAGTAATGTAGTCAGCACCATGAAAATAACGGTATTTCTGACTGAGAATCGAGCCAGATAACACCATTCCCGCGCAGCGATAACTGTCAGAACCAGTATTAAGGCAGCCCAGAATATATCCTGCAGATAAAACAAAGCGGATAAAAACAGCGGTAACACCACGAACGCAGTCAGGATGCGGGTTTTTAGCATAACTCCCTGCTGTACCGTTGAAACCTGTCAGAACGACAATAGAAAAAATTAACAGCAGCCAGCTGGCTAGCACCACGCAAGCTGATTGCATCAAGCCATTTATTGCTGAACTTGCTCGCTGGTTTGGCCAAAACGCCGCTCCCGTTGCTGATATGATTGAATAGCAAGATCGAATTCTTTTTCATCGAAATCCGGCCAAAGCGTATCGGTAAAATATAATTCCGTATAGGCAAGCTGCCATAATAAAAAATTGCTGATGCGGCATTCTCCGCCCGTACGTATGAACAGATCAGGTTCGGGTGCGTAGTACATAGAAAGATATTGCGCAAGATTTTCTTCATTCAAATGCACCGGTAAATCAGCCGATTTTTCTATCAACCGTCGCATGGCCTGCAAAATATCCCAGCGTCCGCCATAGTTCGCCGCTACCGTTAGCGTCAGCTTGGAATTGTTTGCGGTTAATTGCTCGCCTTTTTGGATAAATTGAATAATTTTGGATTCAAATCTGGAAATATCACCAATCACCTTAAAGCGTATGCCGTTTTCATGCAGTTTGGAAATCTCTTGCTCCAGAGCGCCGGCAAAAAGCTGCATCAGAAATGAAACTTCATCATCAGGACGCCGCCAGTTTTCACTGCTGAAAGCAAAAAGTGTCAGATATTCGACACCGTGATCAGAACAGGACTTAATGACATTACGGACAGTTTCAATCCCTTGTTTATGTCCTGCCATCCGGGGCAAGTAACGTTTCCTTGCCCAACGTCCATTACCATCCATTATAATGGCTATATGCTTCGGTATTGGTCCGGTTTCAGGTATTTCTCGCGTGGAGCTTGTACCTTGAGACATATTAAACAGCCATCAATTCTGCTTCTTTTGCTTGCAAAATCTTTTCAATCTCAGCAATGTAACGATCTGTTATTTTTTGTATTTCATCTTCACTACGACGCTCTTCATCCTCTGAAATTTCCTTGGACTTCAATAACTCTTTTAACTGGGTGTTAGCGTCCCGGCGTATATTGCGCATGGCAACACGGACGTTTTCCGCCTCATGTTTGACAACTTTCGTCAATTCCTTACGGCGTTCTTCGGTCAATGGCGGCATAGGAACACGAATGGTTTCGCCAACCGACATGGGATTCAACCCAAGATCAGATTCGCGGATCGCTTTTTCAACAGCACCGGCCATCTTTTTTTCCCATGGAATCACGCCAATTGTGCGCGCATCGATCAAATTGACATTGGCCACTTGATTGACGGGCGTTGGCGCGCCATAGTAATCGACCATCACGTGATCAAGCAGGCCAGTATGCGCGCGCCCGCTTCTGACCTTACTTAAATCGACTTTTAACGCCTCCAGGCTCTTCTGCATTTTCTGTTCAGCAGTTTTCTTTACATCTGCAATCATAATCATCTTTCCATAAGCTGCGCACCAGCAGTAATTGATAACGAATGAACATAACAGCCGGCATCAAAGTTAAACCATAACAAAAGTTCCCTCTTCCTCCCCGAGGATAATACGTCCGAGCGCACCTGGCTTGAAGATACTGAATACATTGAGCGGTAATTTTTGATCTCTGCACAATGTCAGCGCAGTTGCATCCATAACCTGCAGATTTTTGTCAAGCGCCTCATCAAAGGATATTTTCTGAAAACGTGTTGCCTGCGGGTCTAGTTTAGGATCACTGGAATATATACCATCGACTTTGGTTGCTTTGAGCATAATGTCGACATTCATCTCCATGCCGCGCAACGCTGCAGCCGTGTCGGTTGTAAAAAAAGGATTTCCCGTTCCGGCGGCAAAAATAACTACCCAGCCTTCTTTCAAATACCGTATCGCCTTACCACGTATATATGGTTCGACAACCTGGTCAATACGCAAAGCCGATTGTATCCTGGGAACAAGCCCCGCCTGCTTCATTGCGTCCTGTAATGCAAGCGCATTCATAACGGTAGCCAGCATTCCCATGTAATCCGCTGTCACGCGTTCTATGCCATCGTTGGCCGTCTTCATGCCACGAAAAATGTTGCCGCCACCGACTACTATGGCGACTTCGACACCCAGGTCGTTGATTTCCGCAATCTCTGAAACAATACGGCCAATTACGGCCTGATTAATACCATAGCTATCATCACCCATAAGCGCTTCTCCTGACAGCTTGAGCAAAATGCGCTGGTATTGCGTAGGCATGTTCGTACTGTTTAAAAGAATGAAGCGGTTATCATGCCTATCTAGCCTGGCCCATCTGCGCTTTAACTTCTTCCGCAAAATTCTCTGTTTTCTTTTCGAGACCTTCGCCGACAACAAACAAAGTAAATCCATTCACTGCTGCAGATTTTTTTGCCAACAGTTTCTCTACCGTCTGCTCAGGATCCTTGACAAACGGCTGACCCAGCAAAGTAATCTCGGCCAGATACTTTGCAATACGTCCATCGACCATTTTCTCAATAATATTGTCCGGCTTGCCGCTCTCGGCAGCCTGCGCCACGAAGATTTCGCGTTCATGCGCCAGCACGTCCGGGGATACTTGATTTTTGGAAACACACATCGGTTTGCTGGCGGCAATGTGCATCGCCAAGTCCTTACCCAGAGTCTCATCGCCACCCTGATAATCGACCATAACGCCAATTCTGGTTCCGTGCAAATAGGAAGCCAGTCGGCCATTTGTTGCGTGATAAGTACAACGGCGGATACTGATATTTTCACCAAGCTTCATTACCAGCGCCTTGCGTGCCGCCTCGATTGTCTCGCCGTCAGACAAGGCGGTTTCACTGAGGGCCTGCAGGTCGCTCTCTTTTTTTTCTGCAATCAGTTCAGCCAGATCGTTGGCGAATTTGATAAAATCCTCGTTTTTGGCAACAAAATCCGTTTCGCAGTTGACCTCAACCAGGGCGCCCGATTGATTATCGGCAGCAATAAAAGCGCCCACAACACCTTCCGCCGCAACGCGCCCGGCGGCTTTACTTGCTTTGGCGCCGCTTTTAATCCTGAGCAGATCTTCTGCCGCTTTCATATCACCATTGGTCTCCGTCAGGGCCTTTTTACATTCCATCATGCCAAGCCCTGTTGACTCGCGTAATTCCTTTACCATGCTTGCGGAAATCGCCGACATATTTTTTTTACTCCAGATACAGTTTAAACAAAGTCTAATTATTCATTTTGAATGGATATTCAATTTTGCATCATGCCTATGCAAGAAGCTGAACCTGACAAAAAATGCACCGGCAGAATGTAACCGGCAATATCCATTATAAAAACACAACCAGAAAAATAAAAAAGAACGGCACAGCCGTTCTTTTCCATATTTATTCGTATGAATCCTCGGCACTCATTTCGACGATCTCCTGAAGCGCCTGGTTACGTCCTTCCAGAATCGCATCCGCCACACCGCGCGCATACAAACGGATCGCCCGGCTGGAATCATCATTACCTGGAATGATATAGTGCAGCCCCTCAGGATTATGATTCGTATCAACCACACCCACGACTGGTATGCCCAGTTTTTTTGCTTCAGTAACCGCGCCTTTTTGGTAACCTACATCAACGATAAACAACGCATCCGGCAGGCCTTTCATTTCTTTGATACCACCTAAGCTGGCGTTCAGTTTATCGAGTTCGCGCTGCATATCCAGCGCTTCTTTTTTGATCATTTTTTCCAGCATGCCTTCTTGCACCATCGTTTCCATATCATGCAAGCGCTTAATCGATTGCTTGATGGTTTTGAAATTGGTCAGCATGCCACCCAGCCAGCGCTGATCAACATACGGAGAACCGCACCGCGTCGCCTCTTCACGTATGATATCGCGCGCCTGGCGCTTGGTCCCTACAAGCAGGATAACGCCTTTGTTTGCTGATAGCTGGCGCACATAATTCATCGCCTCCTCGTATTTTTCCAAGGTGCGTTCCAGATTGATAATATGGATTTTATTCCGATGGCCAAAGATGTAGGGTGCCATTCCAGGGTTCCAGAAGCGTGTTTGGTGACCAAAATGAACGCCTGCTTCCAGCATTTGCCGCATTGTTACTGACATGAATTCTCCTTTAAGGGTTGAACCGCCATTCACCAAGTGACCTCGCCGCTCCCCTCTTCTTTTTAGGGAAAACTGCGAAGCACCCTTTTTTATCTATCAGGTGAATGTGTGAAATAAAAACAATTTTAGGACAGACACAGCATTCAAACTACCATCGAATCGAATACAATTGTTTATTCATCCGCCACCCGGGCATTATAGCATTTTCAGACCGGCACTCAAGCTGACAAAAGCAGCGGACCATAAAGAATGAAGATTATAAAGATAGAGTATTAAACTCATGGGAGAATTTATGTGGCACAGGAAGAATTACCCATTTTTAACTTCAAACGTTCGAGATCATGAATCTGTATATGCTTGTTATTTACGGAAATAACAGATTCTTGCTGTAATTTTGAAAAAGCGCGGCTTACTGTCTCCAGTTTTAATCCCAGATAACTTCCGATTTCTTCGCGCGTCATTCGCAGATTAAAGCTGGTCTCCGAATAGCCACGAATCGCAAAACGTCGGGACATGTTCAACAGAAACGATGCCAGGCGCTCTTCGGCTTTCATACTGCCGAGCAACACCATGACACCATGATCGCGCACAATCTCACGGCTCATGATTTTATGAAAATGACGCATTAACGAAGGAATTGTCCGGCCGATTTCTTCCAATTTGGCAAAAGGAATTTCACACACTTCGCTGTTTTCCAAGGCAATTGCGTCACAAGTATGCAAATCACTGCTAATAGCATCTAAACCAAGCAGCTCGCCGGTCATGTGGAATCCCGTTACCTGCTGACGTCCGCCTTCCTCAAGAATACATGTTTTAAAAAAACCACTCTTGATAGCATACAGCGTCTGGAATTTTATGCTTGCACGATAAAGATATCCCCCCCGCGGAATTTTCTTTTTATGACTGACCACTTCTCCAAGCACACTGATTTCCCGGTCATCAAGACCTACCGGCAAACACAATTCACGCAGACTACATGTCGCGCAGCTTGAACGAAGCCGGGAAACATCAAAATTTGTCGAAAAAAAACCTTCCGGTAACAAACGCTTATATCCGTAGCATGGTTTAACAGGCTGGAACTGCTCGCATTAGGCTTTTAAATCATTTTATTGATCTGAATCAAAAACCGTTATTCAATCTTTAAGCATCATTCTACTGTCATATAGTGATGATGTGTTGATATTCTTAAGTCAGGCTCCAGTGCAGATACGCCATCTGCCATAGCGCCTGAATCAGCCGAAACCTGCTTTCCAATCAATTTCAAACAGTATTTTGCCAATGAGATTGGCAGCGTTTACAGGATTTTTGACCCCTGCCCGAAGAAGAATCAAGTGTTTTTGTTCTGGCTGGCCGTTAACATGCCGCTGAAAAAGCTTTCCTGAGAGAGAATGAAAATCGGTGCGTCGGGAGAAAGTACAATTATAATAAAGCGCACATGCCGAATCCGTTTCAAGCCCTGCAATCACTATGCAGCTGTTTATTAAACAGCTGCTTAAGCCGCCAGAGGACCAGAAATCCTCTGACAAATGATACATTAACCGAATATTGTTATTTCACTTCACTATTTTCCAACAGGTAGTCCGTCAAACGATCTGCCGCATCACCTTGAATATTTGGAAATGCCGGCATTCTCATACTGCCATTCTTAACTTTGTTTTTCAGCGCATCCTTGTTAGCCATGTTTTCGCTCAGAATCATGGCCACATCACCCTTTAACGGTTTATGGCATTCCGAACAGGCGGTGCTAAAAATCCGCTCACCTGACGCGTCTGCAGGCGGCGTATAGTCATTACTACTGCCGCAGCCAACCAACGCAGCTGCTGCAAAAAACGTTAACACTACTCTTAATTTTTTCATTATTGACTCCCTTGACCTTGTTTATTTAAATCACTACAGCATTCATTTGTCAGTCTATCATTGTTTTGATAATGAAAACGCACCGCTTTTTACTTCATTCAAAACAACAAATAATAACCTTACCGACAACAACGATATTTTGTCAAACGGAAATCACTTGGTTAATGCGCGCCGGGAAAGACCACCGCAAATGAAATCCTTAGCAAGCGCACAGCACATTAGCAGCATGACGATGGAAAAGGGTAATGCACCCATAATCATGGCTTTTTGCAACGCTTCCAGACTGCCGTCTCCGGATATTAACAAACCCGCAATCACTGCGGAAAGAATCATCCCCCAGATGATCTTATGTTTCAAATCCGCATGATTGCCGCCACCCGTCATGATCGTATTTAAGACCAGAATCCCTGAATCTGCAGAGGTAATCAGAAATGTCAGAATTAGCACGACTGTAAGCGTGGAAACAAGCTGTGCAAGCCCAATGAACCAGCTGCCGGAAAGCAGAACGCCTAAGGTTTCAAACAGCTGGGCAGACATCGGCGCTTCAATAATACGTTTGTCCGCCACACCCGATAACTCCAGATGAATCGCCGTGCCACCAAGCAAGGTTATCCAGATAAAACACACTGCTGCGGGTGCCAGCATTGCGCCGAATATAAATTCCCGAATTGTGCGCCCTTTAGATATACGCGCAAGAAACAAACCGACAAATGGCGCAAAGGCAATCCACCATGCCCAGTACAATATTGTGCCCTGCTCCTGCCATTGACCGCTGGCGGTGTCCGGTTCAAAAACCTCGACTGATATAGCAG
This sequence comes from Nitrosomonas sp. Nm51, assembly GCF_900111165.1. GTDB lineage: Bacteria > Pseudomonadota > Gammaproteobacteria > Burkholderiales > Nitrosomonadaceae > Nitrosomonas. The sequence continues at coordinate 46,281 of NZ_FOGH01000006.1, read as the reverse complement.
GCAGGACACGCAAATAATCGATACTTGCACGCCCATAAAGCTCCAATAAAAAAAGCAGCGGACCGAATATTGAAAAAACCAGTAGCAGCAGGCACGACAAACTCAGGTTCAGATTGCTGAGCAACTTGATTCCACGCCCAATACCCGTGGCAGCAGACACAATTGACAGCACCATCACCGTCAATAACGCCAAAAGCAACGCAGATTGTGTTGCTTCAGGGACGGAATCGATTCCTGATGTCATCATCCACTCGCCCCCGGTAATTTCACTAATGCCGGCGATCAACTGTTTGATGCCATATCCAATCGTCACTGCAATACCCAGTAACGTTGCAATGATGGCCGTGATATCAAGCAAATGTCCCACGTAGCCATTGAGGTGTTTTCCCAGCAGGGGGACCAGCGCCGAACGTATCGTCAGCGGCAAATGATAACGATGCGCAAAGTAGGCGAGCGCGAGCCCTGTCACAACATAGATACCCCATGGATGCAGGCCGTAGTGCAAAAATGCATAACGAAATGCGAGTCGAACCGCTTCATCCGTATGTGGTTCGACATCGCCGCCAATAATTTCAGGATTTTCTCCAAAATGCCACAGCGGTTCCGCCGTTGAAAAAACCATCAACCCGATGCCCATGCCGGCACCGAACATCATGGAAAACCAGGAAAAATTTGAAAACTCGGGCTGCGAATCGGCATCGCCGAGTTTTCGTTTCGCTATTGCGGGTATCATTGTCATGACAATGCAGAAAAACAGAAACAACGTAACCACATAAACATAGTAAACATTGAAATGATTCAGCAGCGTACTGCTCGCTGCATCTAAAACAGATAATGCCTTATCTGGAAAAACCGCGGCCCACAGAGCCAATGCGGTAATCAACAGCTTGCTGGCAATTGTCATGAATTTGTTAAACCCTTTATAGAACCCGGATTCGGCTAATTCAATCTGAATAATTTTAAATGGCGGCTTGATAACATCTCCCCTCTTTTTATTGGCTTCGCTGCTCATAGTTGCTGGCTTTTAACTTACACTGTATCGAATTGAATGGACAAGACTCGCACCGTTTGAGCAGAATCTAACGATACATAATATTTCGTGTTTAAGCGCTGCAACAGAACACCGGCATCCACATCGCACGAAAAGCGACTGGAATTTTGCTTGTTTGCCGATCGTTATTATGCGGACGGCCTGTAACTATCAAAGGCATTCAGGCAGTTGCCCATTTCTACCCACAGGCATCGCTGTACCATGGAATCAATGCCACGCAAAGTGGTTTACAGCAACCTGCAAATTGTATTCGCTTTCCAAGCCGGGAAACAAACGCTAGCCGAATTGGATGATTGGATAATGCGTTCTTCGATATCCTCGTGTAATATTAAATATGCATTAATAGGAGTCGTTCATAAATAACTGTAACATTTGGATCGCTTCTGGCGGGCACACTGCGGCGTTGTTCGTCGTCGCCATAGCTTGTGCTATGACTCATCCTCCCGCCTTGCATTGCATCCCGCCAGACACACCCAATTGTCACACTTATTTATTCCGGCTCCTAAACACTTCAAGCACTGAGCGATGGCTTCCGGTCAATCACCCTTTCCAGGGAGTACCGGCTAACAGCTGTTCAGACACCGACCACAGCGCCAAGGCGCAAATCGTTTTCGACTTTTATGCGAACAGCCGCCGTCTCAAGTACGGCTTAAAGGCTTCGTCAGCAATCTGTTAAAAATTCTTGCAACCCGGAACGGGTCAATTGATGGCGCATTCGACTGACTAAGATCTTCCCGGGTTTTTTTACGCATCCCAAAGCTGTCGAAAAATCTTACACAAGCGCACAAACCTGAAAAACTAAAGAGTAGAATTCATAATAATCAATTGAATATATTTATTTATATAAAAATGGCACAAATTTTGCTTGTCTACATATGGAAAGAAATATCTTTACTTGTTTTCTTTTCAAGCATTGAATTAGCCCGAACATCAACTATGACAACACGCAACAGCGAGGCGGCAATTCTACTGTTGTCTATTTCCGGGTTCAAGTTAGATGCGCTTATTATTCACATTGACGCATTGATGTACATTATCAAACCAACAAGAAGGCGATCTGTTTTAGGCGCCATCGTTTACCTTAACTTAAGCGCACGGCTTGCAATGCTCTCAAATACTTTTTCGATTCGGGTAAAGAGATAGTTCGCTGACAGCAATTCGCGCCACAAACTAACTGTCAGCAGTTTTCTATACAGTGTGGCATACGAAAAGCAGACAAAGGATGCGCAGAAACCGTAACAGTATCAATTTGGCCTCCATACAACAAGACAAATCTGAGATCATACTTGTTTTGGAGTCCAAATTATATTGAGAAGCAAAAAAACCAGTCTGCGGATGTTTGTCGGGGCATATTAGGAAAATTACTAACACCCCTAATCAACGTTTTCCAGGATATTACAGGTAGCATAAAGCATGAAAGAAGCGCGAAATACGTTGCCCGCCAGAATGGCAGGCCATATTGGTTTTATTATCATCTGTATAGTTTTAATGGCTTTGTCCAACAAAAGCGAAGCCAATTGGAAGTTAAGTCTGGACACTGAAATCGCGAGCACGCTAGCTCTCGCACCTGAAAATAGCTGGATAAAACTTAATACAAACCGCTATGATGATGTTTGGACGCCACTGGAACAGCGGCCAGCCCCTCCTGAGGCACCCGCGGTTGGTGCACCGCATAGCATTATAGGGGCATGGAGTTCGATGGTCTGGGATCCTAATCGCGGCAATATCATGATCTATGGCGGCGGTCATGCAAATTATCCAGGAAACGAAGTCTATGTCTGGGAATCGTCAACCCTGAAGTGGACGCGCGCATCATTGCCGTCAGAAGTCAAGCATATCATTGACGGGCAGTTCGAAAGTATTGATGGCGTATTAAACGCGCCGGTGGCTGCGCATACCTATGACAATTCTGAATTTTTTCCACTTCTGGATAGATTTGTCACGTTTGGTGGCGCAGCTTTTAACACTGGCTCGCGTTATATTCATACAGACGGCTCTCCTACGGGGCCGTATTTTTTCAATCCTGCTCTGGCAGATCAGAATGCTGTTGGCGGAACAACAGGGTCGCAGGTAAACCCCCAGTTATTTCCAAATGTAATTGGCAAGAATATGTGGAGCAACCGGGACAACCTGACTCCCGGCACTCCGGGAACAATTCTGCCCACAAATTTCATTAATACCGCGACCGCTTATTCTGAAGAAAACGGAGTTGATGTATTATATTTGCAAACAAACAATCGACTGTTTCGCTATTCTGCTTTTTCACCTACAGACCCATCCCAGGACACATATGAAATAGTCGGTAATGTTCAATCCGGGTCTACCTTTGCAGGTCAGGGCGCCGGGGCATTTGATCCGCAGCGTAAAATTTTTGTACGGACCGCTGGCAGCACATTTATTTTTTGGGACCTGAATCAGCCGGCAGGAACAATTGCACAGAATGTAATATTTTCACCCGACGTAATTGGAGGAGCTTTCAATTTCTCCAGGTTAGATGATTATGGACTTGATTTTGATCACATTCGTCAGTTTTTTGTTCTGTGGGACGGCAACCAGGACGTTTGGCACTTGATACCTCCCCAGGATTTGGCTTCTGGAAACTGGGTGCTGAGCCGAGTTACACCGCAAGGTGTCACTACGCCGCAGCAGAGCGGCACCGCGAATCCAATTCTTGGAAAATGGAAATATTCGAAGGCGCTTGATGCTTTTGTAGGGTTATTCGATGAATTAACCGGTGACATCTGGGTGTATAAGCCGACAAACTGGCAACCTGAAGTGGCTAGTGAAGGCGTATCGATTGCACATTTGAAAGAAAATGAAATCATTTATGCAAATCAGTCTGTCGATCTGTCGATCTATACGTTAGGAAAAACAATTTCAAGTGTGCAATATCTTCTTGACGGTAATGTAATTGGCACTTCAAATGCCGCTCCTTATACTTTTGAGTGGATTGACAGAACGCCTGGCACTTACGCTTTGACAGCCAGCGCTTTATTTACCGACGGTTCGTCGGCTGTATCGAATCCTGTAAACATTGTTGTATCATCCGACACAATTGAAACCATAAAACTACAGCATGGTTTAAATGAATATACTGGCACAACGGATACATATCTTGATCTATTTCTGAGTACGAGTAACATGTCGGAAAATGCCAGTTTACTCAGCCGGGGTAATGGCTCCATCATGCCTTTAGTTCGTTTTGCAATTTTTGAAAGTGAAGGTGGACCGATTCCCGATGGCGCAATAATCCGCAAGGCGGATCTATCTGTATACAAATATTCTGCCTATGATCATGTCTATGGCGCAAACCGTATATTATCCGATTGGGATGGAAATACTGTAACTTGGTTTGAGAAAGCGTCTGGATCAAGCTGGAACACGCCAGGGGCTAATACACCCGATGTAGATTTTGCCGCTAATTCGGATGGCGAGGGCAGCGTAGAATGGGATCCGGAATGGCTTATAATCGATGTGTCATCAGGTGTTCAAGATATGAGCGCAAACGGTCAAAATTTCGGCTGGAAAATGGTCTCCAAAGGCGGGAATAATAATATTATAAAATTTCACAGTAGCGAGTTTTCTAACGACCCATTATTACGGCCTTCCTTAGAAATAGAATATGTTTCAAGTTCCGGTCCGGCTAACTTTCCACCATCCATCAGTTTAACTACACCTTCAGAAGGCGCTGTATTTACCGAAGGCGACCTCATTTCACTGACCGCCAATGCCAACGATACCGATGGCAACATTGCCAAGGTCGAATTTTATGCGGATGACGTTTTGCTGGGCGAAGATACCGGCAGCCCCTTTGAATTTTCCTGGAGCAGCGCAACAGTCGGCACGCATACCCTGAAAGCTGTTGCCATAGACGATAAGAATAAAAAAACAACTTCTTCAAACATATCGATTACGGTTAATTCTACAACTGTCGTAAATCTGCCTCCAACAATCAATCTGGTTTCACCGGTTACCGGAACCAGTTTTCAAACCGGAGCCTCCATTTCTTTAAGTGCAACGGCGGATGATTCCGACGGCATTGTAACCAAAGTGGCGTTCTATGCTAATGGAAATTTACTGGGCGAGGTTTCCAGCGCGCCATTTGAGTTTGCCTGGACGAATCCAACGACTGGCACGCATAATCTGAACGCGATTGCGACAGATGATAACGGCGCTACGGCAGCTTCTCAAATCAGCCAGGTAACCGTTACCCAATCCGGTTCAGGCAATAATATAATCATATCCCTGCAGCAAGGGCTGGATGACTATATGGGCACTGTAGATTCCTACATGTATGAATATTTTGATTCTGTCAATTACGGAGAAAATATTTTATTACAGGATAAAATAAACGGCAGCCGCTTTGCTTCAGTTATCCGTTTTGCAATCTTTGACAATGAAGGCGGTCCAGTACCTGACGGCGCTACTATTACGTCCGCCAAGATATCTTTATTTAAAACGTCATTCTACGACCATGTTTACCGCGCACACCGGATTTTGCTTAACTGGTCCGAAAATGACGTAACCTGGGAACAGAGAGAATCCGGAGCCGTATGGAATGTCTCCGGCGGACTTGGTTTTGGTCAGGATATCGCAGATATTCCTGATGGCGAAAGTGCTGTAGGCTGGAGTCCTGGCTGGCTAGATCTGGATGTGACCAGCGGTGTTCAGGCCATGAGCGTAACCGGACAAAACCATGGCTGGAGATTGTTGCCAGTAAGCGGCAATTCTAATACTAAAAAATTCGCCAGCAGCGAATATGAAACCGATCCCGCGCTTCGCCCCATACTCGAGATTGAATATATACCTGATACCGGTACGGTAAATTTACCGCCTGATGTGGATTTGACTGCTCCATCATCAGGTACTGAATTTATTCAGGGAGATCCCATTTTATTAACCGCCAATGCGAACGATGCCGATGGCAACATTGCCAAGGTCGAATTTTATGCGGATGACGTTTTGCTGGGCGAAGATACCGGCAGCCCCTTTGAATTTTCCTGGAGCAGCGCAACAGTCGGCACGCATACCCTGAAAGCTGTTGCCATAGACGATAAGAATAAAAAAACAACTTCTTCAAACATATCGATTACGGTTAATTCTACAACTGTCGTAAATCTGCCTCCAACAATCAATCTGGTTTCACCGGTTACCGGAACCAGTTTTCAAACCGGAGCCTCCATTTCTTTAAGTGCAACGGCGGATGATTCCGACGGCATTGTAACCAAAGTGGCGTTCTATGCTAATGGAAATTTACTGGGCGAGGTTTCCAGCGCGCCATTTGAGTTTGCCTGGACGAATCCAACGACTGGCACGCATAATCTGAACGCGATTGCGACAGATGATAACGGCGCTACGGCAGCTTCTCAAATCAGCCAGGTAACCGTTACCCAATCCGGTTCAGGCAATAATATAATCATATCCCTGCAGCAAGGGCTGGATGACTATATGGGCACTGTAGATTCCTACATGTATGAATATTTTGATTCTGTCAATTACGGAGAAAATATTTTATTACAGGATAAAATAAACGGCAGCCGCTTTGCTTCAGTTATCCGTTTTGCAATCTTTGACAATGAAGGCGGTCCAGTACCTGACGGCGCTACTATTACGTCCGCCAAGCTATCTTTATTTAAAACGTCATTCTACGACCATGTTTACCGCGCACACCGGATTTTGCTTAACTGGTCCGAAAATGACGTAACCTGGGAACAGAGAGAATCCGGAGCCGTATGGAATGTCTCCGGCGGACTTGGTTTTGGTCAGGATATCGCAGATATTCCTGATGGCGAAAGTGCTGTAGGCTGGAGTCCTGGCTGGCTAGATCTGGATGTGACCAGCGGTGTTCAGGCCATGAGCGTAACCGGACAAAACCATGGCTGGAGATTGTTGCCAGTAAGCGGCAATTCTAATACTAAAAAATTCGCCAGCAGCGAATATGAAACCGATCCCGCGCTTCGCCCCATACTCGAGATTGAATATATACCTGATACCGGTACGGTAAATTTACCGCCTGATGTGGATTTGACTGCTCCATCATCAGGTACTGAATTTATTCAGGGAGATCCCATTTTATTAACCGCCAATGCGAGCGACCCTGACGGTATCATTACTAAAGTCGAATTTTATGCGGATGGTGTTTTACTGGGTGAAGATACCGGCAGCCCCTACGAGTTTTCCTGGAATAGTGCAACAGCTGGTGCGCATACGCTACTTGCAGTAGCCACAGATGATGATGGAAAACAGGCAACTTCCTTAAGCGCGTCGATTTCTGTCTCAAATTTGATCAATCAACCACCAACCGTGACATTGACTGCTCCTGGCGCCGGCGCGATATTCGAAACCGGAGACCCCATACTGATAACAGCTGATGCCAACGACAGTGACGGCAACATTACAAAAGTGGCATTTTACGCCAATGGTGCTTTGCTCGGCGAAGTAACTCAGTCACCCTATGAATATTCCTGGCTGGATGCAACTGAAGGCATGCATACACTGCATGTGGTGGCAACTGATGACGGCGCCTTAACGGTGAATTCCGCTTCAGTAGGTATTGATGTGACGCAATCGGCAAATAATGGTCTTCGCGTTACGCTGCAAAAGGGACTCAATGGGTTTGTCAATGTGTGGGATAGTTATTTATATGAATACCATGATTTTGTAAATTTTGGCAGCCAAAATAAACTGCTGGACAAGTCACGAAATTCGCATTTTACGTCACTGATTCAGTTTGCAATTTTTGAATCAGAAGGTGGTTTGGTTCCTGACCAGGCAATAATTACTTCAGCGAAATTAAAGCTATATAAATCATCTTATTATGATCATGTTTACCGTGCACACCCATTGCTTTTACCATGGCTGGAAGACCAGGTTACCTGGCAAGAAAGCCAGCTGGCAGTTTTCTGGGACCAGCCTGGAGCCACAGGTTTTGGAACAGACATTGATAGCCAATATGATGGTGAAGCTTCAGCTTCATGGGAACCTAGCTGGCTTATTATAGATGTAACCCAGGGTGTGCAGGCGATTCAAAATGGCAGATCAAATTTTGGATGGAAATTGGTGCCTGTGAGTGGTAATGGTAATACAAAGACTTTTGTCAGCAGCGACTATGCTGAAGATGCTACTTTGCGGCCCGCGCTTGAGATTGAATATCTATTACAAGAATAACGCTTTGCTTGTCGCTCGGATATAACAAGTAGAGACAAAAGCAAACATTTGAAAGAATGTTTGAAAATAAAGCTGAGCAGAGAAAAGCAGGTTTTGGATAATTTTAAAACATGTCGTTCGTCTGTTCAGCAATTCCCGCCAACAACCCCAACACAAGGAAAATAAAATCACCAAGCGGTCTTTAAAAATAAATTTTTAAAGAATTACAGTATCATGGGAGCATCAATTAACGTAATAGGGTGAACCCTATGTGCCGAAGAATACCTTTCGCCAGCATTAAGCGCCTCCGGCCTACTCAAAGCGGTCCATACTTGTTTTGAAAGCGTGGAAGGTCACGGAAACGGCAAAGTTTTTTCACTGAATGATTGTCTCATGTCTGGATTTGCAGCTTTTAGCTGGAAGTTTCCTTCATTACTAAAATTCTTGTATGGAATCGCCCGCGCAGCACCGGACACTTACTTTCGGGAGTGATTGTGCTGATGTTTTTATGCTTTTTTTTAATGAAAATAACGCGTATACTCTTAAAAGTCGTATGGATTCAAGTTGTGGAACAGTACCTTTGTGCGGACTTTTTCCTTGATATTCGATGACTGCTTGCATATTCAACTTATCTTATGCAAGTGTAACTTCATTTATTATTTAATTCTTTATTAAGGAAAAAAATAGCATGGCAACAGGTATTGTAAAATGGTTTAATGATTCGAAAGGGTTTGGTTTTATTACCCCGGATGACGGTGGAGAAGACTTATTTGCACATTTCTCAGCAATCCAAAGTGAAGGTTTTAAATCACTTAGAGAAGCGCAACGCGTCGTCTTCGAGGTAACGACCGGTCCGAAGGGAAAGCAAGCATCTAATATTCGGCCTGAATAGTGCCAGTACGTAAAACACGTACGTAACAAATCGAAAACCCCGGTTCACCGGGGTTTTTTGTATTCAGAAACGGGCCTGATGCCGGATTTGATTCGCCATTCTACTTGCCAACGCTGAATTTGACCTTATGTTATACACCATGCAATAACCATAGGATCAAAAAAAGAAAAGGAGAAATTATGCCAGTCAGCGAACTATGTCATCGCGAAGTCATTACCATGCAGAAAGATGAAAGTGCTCTGGAAGCCGCCAGACTGATGCGCAAGCACCATGTTGGCGATGTAATTATCATTGCAGAGGAAAAAGGTATCCGCAAACCCATTGGCATTGTAACCGACAGGGATCTTGTGGTTGAAATCATGGCAACAGAGCTGGACCCTGCCGTTATCACCGCAGGTGACATTATGAAACCCGAACTCGCCACAATTAAAGAAAACACCGATGTATTCGAAGTTATCCGGTATATGCGCCGCAAAGCGGTCAGGCGTGTACCTGTAATCAACGACGATGAACAATTAGTTGGCATCGTCACCCTCGATGATCTGTTGCAATTGTTGTCTCAAGAATTATCCAGTCTGGTAAAACTGGTTGAGCGAGAAATTAGCAAGGAAATACAACAACGCCCTTGACCAGCTCCATCCAACCGGAACTGCGCATCCAAAACTGATTGGCCAATACACCTGCTGCCGACCCTGTAAGTTGATTGATCAGTCATTTTATGTCATAGTCAACAGCTAATACGCTATAAACAGCAGAAGCCACTGATTTAATATCTTTTTCAAACAAATCATAGCACTCAGGGGAAATTTTATGAGAAACCGGATTTACACATCACTGACAATAGCAAGTATTGCGGGCGCAATGTTAACGGTAACAGGCTGCGCCTCAAGTGGCGGCGGAAACAATGCCGATACTCTTAGTACGGTCGATAGCGGTTTAGCATCGGTGGAGCAGTCTGCACAGGCAGGACGCCGGGCAATCGAGACCGGTACCACAGCCGCAGCGGATATGACAAATCAAGCCAACGCAGCGATTGCATCCGGTGCTGCAGCGGCTTCCGGAATGACTGGCATGGCAGGAACTGCTGCCGGACAGGCTGGTCTGGTCAATATCCTTACGCAACAGCTCGGCATCTCGCAGCAACAGGCACTGGGCGGCGCCGGTGCTATTTTCCAGACAGCACAGGCAGGTATGGATCCCCAGGCTTTTTCCTCATTATCTCAATCGGTCCCCGGTATCAATGAAATGCTCAATGCCGCACCTGCTGTTTCAGGGCCACTCGGCGGAATGGGCAGCGGAGTATCTTCCATGCTCGGCAGCACCGGCAAGACCTTAAACAGTGCTGCGTCACTTGCTGCTTCGTTTCAGCAACTAAATCTGTCGCCGGACATGGTGGGTCAGTTTATCCCCATCGTGACAAACTATGTACAGAATACCAGCGGCCAAGTTACAGCGAACCTGTTGCGTTCCGCATTAAGCGCACCATAAAATTTACCCTCTGACATTTTACAAAACCCATAATCAAATGAGAAAACAGAATGTTTCTGTTTTCTCATTAAGCAGCATAACAACGTTTTATTTCAGCATGAATTCCACGCGGTGCCCCTTTCCGTCTTCCACTGCTTCAGTTTCCTGCTCACTCATCACAAACAAACGGTCACCGGAAATCCCGCCTTTTTCAAGCAGCCAGTTTTGCGCAGCCAGCGCCCTGTCTCGCGCCAGTTCTTGCATATCATCCTCTCCCACCTCAATATGCGTCAGCAACAATTGTTCCATTTCCGCATCAGGCAGGCTTTTCGTAAAACCCAGAAAATTAGTCGGTTTCTCAAAATCCGCTTCCGTGTAAACTACCTCCAGAAATTGGCTGTATTCTTCCGGCGTCAGTGTCACGCCTGCAAGTGAACCGCCAGCCTTTCCCTGCTTGGCTTCTGCCGCAAGCTTCTTTGCCTTGATCTGCCGTTTCAGAATAGCGTGCTTCAAACCTTCGCGGTCTTCTTCCGGATCAACATGGCCGGCAATTTCAAGACGCAAGGCTGGCCGGTCTTTGAGCGCATCAGACAAGGCCTGCAACCGGCTTTCCGCTTCAGTATCAATCTCAGCAAAACCTGGAGAGAAACTGATTTCAGACAGTTCTTCACCGTCTTCGAGCAATGAGCCTAACAACGCAAACGGCGCTGTTACCGCCCGGGTGATGAGGTTCACAAACGCATCCAGAATGATGCCGCCGAGGCTGAACTGCGGATCGTCAATGGAGCCTTTAACAGGTAAATGAATATCAATTTCGCCGCGCCGATTTTTGAGCAACGCAATAGCCAACTCAAGCGGTACCGACACCGCTTCTTCGCTGTCAACGCGCTTTCCAAGCGTAAACTGATCTAAAAAAACATTATTTTCAGCGGTTAGCGTTCCCTTCTCAACATGATAATGCACATCCACAGACAGTTTTCCCTTTTCGATGGCATACCCTACATATTTACCTGAATAGGGACTAAACTGCGGCAAATCGATTTCTTTTGCCTTGGCAACAATATCGAGCAATAACTCCGAACCGAGCGGCTTAATATCGCCACGAATCTGCAATGGAGCGGTGCCATCAATTTTGCCTTTTATATCAATGGCTCCAGGCCACTCAGCATGAATCGGGCCAATCTGGCCGGTCAAACCTGTTAGATTGGCACGGTAGTTGGGTTCTACAAAACGATCATGAAAATCAACATCACCGTGTTGCAGCAGAATTTTTCCGATACGCAGTGGCAGTGGTGCGCTTTCACTCTTTTTTTCAGTCTCCGCTTGAATCTGTACATCTTCTGCTGTTTGTTCCTCTTCCTGCCGCACGATATGCTTGAGATTCAATTCCCCGTCGGGCAATAACGTCACACGTGCAAAAAAGTCACCCAGTGTTACGGAATCGACATTGATATTCAACGGATCACTGACAAAATCCAGTTTCTCGATATCAAGATACTTCCAGCGAAACAGGTCTCTAGCGCTGTCTTGATCAATAACATTGAAATTATCCAACCGGCTTTGACCATTGACAACCACCTCAAGTGGTTCACCCTCAGCCTTGACCGTACCCTGGAAGGAAAAATTGCCACTGGTCAACAAAACATTTAACGCATCGCCCGCCCATCCCTGTAAAGAAACCAGATCAACTGCCTGCAAATTCAGATTCAGATCCACGGCGGGCGGCGACCAAGCCAGCCGGCCTTCGGTTTCGATCACACCATCTTCATTTACCTGGGCTTTCAATTTCAGTTCAGACGGTTTTACACCACTGATATCGATATTCGTAACGATCAGATTCAAAGGCTTCACCACCATTGGTATAGCATTATTCAATGTTAAATCAATATAGTGTATGGCTGCATTGCGCAATCGAAACTGATCAATTCGCACAACCCATGGTCCTGCTTTTCCTTCCTCCTTCTGCGCGCTATCGCTTTCTTTTGCTGTCTCTGTCTGTTTAATCTGTTCAGGCTGCACCTCATATGCCGGCTTTCTATCCGGTAACGGCATAGATGCCACAGTCTGCTTCGTTTCGGCAGGTTGCATTGCTTCCTGGCCGGCCAACAGCCATGCCTGATAGTCTTCATCGGATGGCTTTCTGCGGGGCTTTACAATGGCGGTTTCGTGCTCAGACGCCGGTTCTTCCACTACCGCATTTTTGGCTGCGCCTGAATCTGAAGGTTTAAAAAAACGCACCAGATCAATAGCACCACCGGCTTCACGATGGATACGCGTGTTCAGGCCATCAACTGTCACGTTTTTCAGCGCTATTGTTTGACCAGCCAATTCAACCATGCTGCTCACAGCCACTTTTGCTAATGAAACCGCAGCTTCCGGATTATCTGTCTTTGGCGACACGGGCAACACAGCAATATCACTCAAAGCCATAACCACAGGAGAAGGCTTTCTGCCGGTGATGTCGAACCGGTCCAGCGCGAGATGAAACACATCCAGGGTCAGCCGGTAAGGCGCCTGTGCTGCTGCATTTTTGACGGTGACCTTTCTTAATTCCGCCTGTCCCGATAATGTAACCTCAGGCGCGCCGTCGCCGGATTGCGCAAACGTGACAGTCAGATCACTATCGAAATAACCGGACCCTAAGCTGAATCCGTCAGGGAACGGTACATACTCATCGATACGCGTTATATCGATATCATCGACTTTGAATGCCAGCGTTGCTTCGCGTTTGTCCGTAAAAGGACGCAGCTTGCCATCCAATCTCACTGGCGCGCCATTAACGCTGGCGCTGAAATGCGGCTCAATCCAATTATCTTTGACTTTGTCCAGGTTGGCGATAAATGGAACGGCAAAATTGATTTCGGTTATTTCCTGGTAATTCTGTTCGAAACGGTCCACCCATTCAATATGCCCGTTCCTCAATACCAGATTGCTGACCGAGAACAATGCGCTTGTATCTTCTTCATCTTCCGGAAGTTGTGAGAATTTTTCGATTAAATCTGAAAAATTAAACCGATTTTCACCCTCTCTTGCCAATCGGATGTGCAAGTCATCCAGTGTAATTGTACTGATTACAGGCGCGCGCTTGGTGACCGACTCCGAGCTGATGTCAATATGCAGCCTATTGAATGAAACAAAAGTTTCCGTTGCATCGACGCTATCCTGTCGTTCACCAATATGAAAACCATGCACAAACAATTCCAGCGTATACGGTTTGACTTCAATCGCTTGAACACTGACCGGACGATCCAGAAGCACCGATAAGCGCAATTCAAGCTGGGATTTTGCATATCCGGGCAACCAGTAATAACCCAGCACGCCAAACAGCGCAATCATTGCCACAAAGACGGCCAGGACAATGCCAAGGCGCTTCCAAACAATAAAGCGGGTACCTGGTGGACGAATCTGTATTTGCGCCTTGTCTTGCGTCTGCGTCATGAAAATATCCTTTTGCTGATGGATTATGCAATGTTTTGGGTATTACAGGACTGTATAGATCGCATATATGCAGTGTAAAAATTGTAAATTAAAAAGACCAGGGATCGATTACGCATACCCGGATTGTGTTTGAGCAAGCGCCCGGCAGCAAATCAATAATGCGATTCTGCCTGTATTCCAACCAGCTCAACGTCAAAAATCAACGTCGCATTGGGCGGAATCACTCGACCAGCACCGTGTGCGCCATAAGCCATGGACGGCGGAATGATAAGCGTGCGTTGTCCGCCAACTTTCATGCCTCTTACACCCTGATCCCACCCTTTAATTACTCTACCGGCGCCTAACATAAAAGAGAAAGGGGTCTTTCGGTCATGCGAACTGTCGAATTTTTTACCCTTGTTATCCGCTGCATTTTCGTCGTAAAGCCACCCCGTATAATGCACACTTACAGCGCTTCCAACTTCGGCCTCCTCACCTTCTCCCACGTTCCGGTCAATTTTTTCAAACTTCGGCCCCGACTCTTCAGCCTGTTCCTGATATGCAAGCAGGGTCTGCGATAACAGAAACACCAACACAGACATAACAGAAGCCACTGAATACAATAATTTTTTTCTTTTAACCATGAAGTCCCTCAAAAATTTGTAAAACATTGATTAAATTGTATACTCTCATGTATCATAACCCTAGCATGAATTCATTCGTTTTGACGAATCCTTTTTGGATGCTTTTGATTGACGCTATGCAGCTTTTCGAAAAAAATCAACTTAACACAGACAGACAGGCGTTGCTCGGCGCGGAAACGGCCGGGCTGTTGCGTCTGCATCATTCACCGATAATCCGTAGTCTGTACCTGGGCGCGGGTTGTGTAGCGCTCATGCTGGGTGGGCTTGGTGTCATACTGCCGGTATTGCCGACGACACCATTTGTTTTGCTGGCAGCCGCCTGTTTTGCCCGGGGCTCTGAGCGTTTCCACACTCGATTGATGACCAATCGTTATACCGGACCGATTATTCTTCAATGGCGTTTACACCGCAGCATCCCCCGCAAAGCCAAACGGTTAGCTTATATCATGACAGCACTGTCATTCAGTGTTTCTATTCTTATAGTCCCCGAAATATGGCAAAAAATTATGCTCGCAACCATTGCTTGCATCTTAGCGTTTTGTCTTTCACGCATACCCGTTAGAGAATGTGACAGCGGCGATACTTCAGTCCACCTCTGACACAAACAGTCACGTGATGAAGCTACTGTTATACAGGCGTCAAAGGTCACTCAGAGTTCCGATATGCATGAAGTATCTGTGAGCATTTGCGTTTTGATTTTAGCGTCGCGCCGCGATCTACAGTAAGGAGTTCGTTCGTAAATAACTGTAACATTGGATCGCATCTGGCGGGCACACTTCGGCGTTGTTCGTCGTCGCCATAGCTTGTGCTATGACTCATCCTCCCGCCTTGCATTGCATCCCGCCAGACGCGCCCAATTGTCACACTTATTTATTCGCGGCTCCTAAGTTCTTTAACAGGTTATAAAAAAGCAAAAATTTCTTGTAATAACTTGTCCCGGTTTCATTCATTCCTAGCCCGGTGGAATGAACTCTATCCATGTTAATATGTTGACGTCGAAACCTTATGTCATTCTGGCAATTTGCCATCATCGAACTCGATGCCTGTTTAAATCACGCACAAATTAAACTGAAAAAAATTTAGTAACACACCAAAAATGATAGTGAAAATTGAAAAAATAAAGTACCGTTTGCTGGATATCGTGTTGCGGATATTATTATTTTCGATTCTTTGGTTGATTCTCACTAACGGCGATCCGTCATCCTGGCTGATCGGTGCGCCAGCAATTCTGTTCGCAGTCATTGCAAGTACCAGGCTTGTTTCACCAGTTCCTCTAATATGGTCCGAAGTGCCCGGTTTCATTGCCTTCTTTCTGATACGTTCGCTTGCGGCCGGCGCGGATGTCGCTTATCGCGTACTGCACCCGCTTATGCCCATAGCGCCCGATCTGGTAACGTATCCACTGCGCATACCGCCCGGGCTCCCGCAGGTTTTTATGGCGAATACAGTCAGTCTGATGCCGGGCACATTAAGCGCCGATCTGAATCAAAATATTTTGAAAGTACATATACTGGATAAAGAAAAGAATTTTATGACCGAGCTCGAATCGGTAGAACGGCGCGTGGCGCGAATGTTTGGCGTATCTTTACAGCATGAAGGCAGGAAACAGTAAAGTGGAAAGAATTAAGAACATTTTGTGCATAACCGCGACCGGCAGGAATTACAAACCCGCGCTGGAACGTGCCGTGGCACCGGAAACACCTGGATGCATTGATACATAAAATACCAGGTTTTCTTGAGCAGGATGCGATGGATTATCTCAAGCCGCGGATACATTTATTGAAAGGCGCTGCGCGCAAGAAGCGCGCGCGATCAAACCGCCTGAATTTACAACACCTGTTACGTTGGAGGTGTAATACGAATGCAAGCGCTTTATCAGGTACTGGCTCTTTTTCTGCTGCTCAATTTATGCGTGGGAATGTGGCGCGTATTACACGGTCCGACTACAGCCGACCGTATGCTGGCTGCCCAGCTATTTGGCACGGCCGTAGTGGCGATACTGTTGTTACTGGCGCAAGCATCTGGCAATCCGGCTTTGCGTGACGTTGCCCTGGTTTTCGCTTTGTTGGCAGCGGTTACAGCAGTAACATTCGTGCGGCGCATCTGGCCGGGAATAAAGGAGTCAGAACATGACCGCGACTGATTATATAGCTGCATGCCTGCTCGTTCTGGGCGGCATTTTCTTTTTCGCAGGCACGGCCGGCCTGTTACGCTTGCCGGATGTCTACACACGTCTTCATGCTCTCACCAAGGCCGATAATGTAGGATTGGGTCTCATTGTGTCAGGATTGATCCTGCAGGCTGAATCATGGCTCGTTGCATGCAAATTATTGTTGATCTGGCTGCTGGTGCTGTTTGCTGGCGCCAGCGTTTCTCATTTGATTGCCCGCCGTGCGCGGCATAAGGGGATCCGTGTGTGGAGACCGTAATGATGCCGGTAGCGATATTCGATGCGGTGCTGGGAGCGGCATTGCTATGGCTGGCGTGGCACGCTCTGGCTAGCCCGGACCTGTTTAAAGCCATTGTATTGTTCGTTTCTTTCGGATTGCTGATGGCATTGGCCTGGGTGCGGCTGGACGCGCCGGACATCGCATTGGCCGAGGCAGCCATCGGCGCCGGATTAACCGGTGCGATCTTGCTTGCCACACTAGCAAAGCTACAAACCATGACCGGCAAAAACACTTTCGTATTATCAGCACAGCCGGCTTTCAAGTCGCTGTTTCTGCGTGGATTATTAATCGTTCTGCTGTCAGGATCAGCAGCGGGAATAGGCTATGCAGTCTGGGTTTTGCCGTCTAATTCGAATGGATTGCGTCTGGATGTCGCCGCAAACCTTGACGCCAGCGGCGTGAGTAATCCGGTTACTGCCGTACTGCTCAATTTTCGCGGTTACGATACCATGCTGGAGATGACTGTACTGCTGATGGCGTTGCTGGGAATCTGGTCGCTGGGCGGATTGCCGCCACGGCCCAGAAGGCCTGCCGCTGCTGTACTGGATATTTTTTCACGGTTTCTGGCGCCGGTATTTATACTGGTGGCGGCATATTTGCTGTGGGTCGGCGCCGATGCGCCCGGCGGCGCCTTTCAAGCCGGGTCGGTACTGGGTGCGGCTGGCGTATTGATGCTGTTGAGCGGCTGGCGGCCACATGACCGCTTTACGTTGCGGTACTTACGGTTTGCACTGACAGCCGGCGCAAGTGCTTTTATCATCCTGGGCTTGCTGACAATGCTGCACCAAGGACAATTGTTGGCGTACCCTCCTGCGCAAGCCGGCACGCTGATTCTGTTGCTCGAAAGCCTGGCGACAGTATCAATCGCCGCGACTTTGGCCGCGCTGTTTCTGGCGGAAGCTCCTGATCATACGGAAAATCAATGAATCATGCGCTCTTGTACGCCCTGGTTGGCGTGGGATTGTTTTTGCTGGGCTTTTACGCGCTGATCATACATGCGCATCTGCTGCGTAAAATCCTGGCGCTCAATATCATGGGCAGCGGCGTTTTTCTTGTGCTCGTGGCACTGGCAAAGCGAACGCATGACGCGTATCCTGATCCTGTTCCGCACGCCATGGTGATTACCGGAATCGTGATCGCCGTCTCTGCGACTGCGCTGATGCTTGTTCTGCTGTTAAAAATATTCGCAAAAACCGGTCAGGCTGCATTGTCCGACAGGCATAAAAAATAATGCAGATCGAAACCATGCTCACGGCTGTCGACTGGGCTGTAGTGGTCATCATGCTGCCGCTGGCAGGCGGCATAGCCTGCTTTCTCTGGCCGGTAATGTCTAAACAGCTGGGACTCATCACCGTAACGGGTATTGCGTTGTCGGTCGCGGGACTGGGCTGGCGAATCATGGAGCACGGTGCGTATCGTCATGCCGTGGGCGGCTGGGGGGCGCCATTGGGTATCGATCTGTTTGCCGATGGCCTGAGTCTGTGTATGTTGATCATGATTACCACGGTAGGCTTGGGCATCAGTTTTTATGCAAGCAGTTATTTCGAGTCACGCCGTGCCGTCTGGTTCTGGCCGATCTGGCTGTTTTTACTGGCTGCGCTGAATGCTTTGTTTCTCTCTGCAGATATTTTTAATCTCTATGTAACGCTGGAACTGACCGGCCTGGCCGCCGTTGCATTGACAGCCTTGACAGGCCGAATCGATGCCCTGAACGGCGCCATGCGTTACCTGTTGGCAATGCTGCTGGGATCGCTGACTTACCTGCTCGGTGTCGCGCTGCTTTATCATGATGCCGGCAGCGTGGATATTGCGACACTGGCGCAACGCATCGAGCCCAATGCCACCGTCTGGACGGCTCTGGGACTGATGAGTGCCGGTCTGGCGCTCAAGACCGCACTTTTTCCGTTAAATTTCTGGCTGCCGCCGGCGCACGCGAGCGCACCGGCACCGGTTAGCGCGCTGTTATCTGCGTTGGTCGTAAAAGCTTCGTTTTATATTCTGCTGCGCCTGTGGCTGGAAATCTTCGGATCGTTTGCCGACAACGCTGCGTTGTTACTGGGCCTGTTGGGCGCAACAGCGATTCTCTGGGGTTCCTTGCAGGCTTTGTGCCAGACCAGGATAAAATTGCTGGTCGCCTATTCCACCGTTGCTCAGATCGGCTATCTATTCCTGGCTTATCCCCTGGCTTCAGGCAGCAATGACATGATCTGGAGTGTTGCAGTATATCTTGCTTTCTCGCATGCGCTGGCGAAATCCGCCATGTTTCTGGCTACCGGAAATCTGATACAGTTTGGCGGTCATGACCGTATTACAGACCTGGATCGCGCCGTGCAGCGATTGCCGCTAACAGTTGCCGCCTTTGCACTGGCAGGTGTCAGCATCATGGGTTTACCGCCCAGCAGCGGTTTTACCGGAAAATGGTTGCTGCTCGAGACAGCCGTGACGCAGGAGCGGTGGGATCTCGCCCTCGTCATAATTGCCGGCGGGGTGCTAGCCGCCGGTTATGTTTTTAAAGTATTGGGATATGCGTTTACGCAAGCTGAAAAACCGCATGACGCCAAAACCGTATCCGCAAGCATGGAATGGACGGCCTTTTTGCTGGCCGCCGGCGCCATTCTGCTGGGATTCATGGCGCCTGAAATTCTAACGCTGATTCGCCTGGACATTGCCGTTAATATTGATGGGAAAGCGGTATGAACTGGAGTGTCTGGCTTCCGTTGATGGTAGTGGCAAGCGCGCTGCTGCCGGGTCTGATTATCTTCTGTTTGCCTGAGGAAAAAGTATATTGGCGCACGGTTCTCAATCTGGCCGGCGCCTTTTCCAAACTGCTGCTGACGGGATGGATGTTATGGGGCGTTTATCATGGCTATCAATATGAAGCGCGCATCGTGTTTCTGCCGAATCTTGATCTGGTATTGCGCGCCGATTCCCTCTCGCTATTGTTCATCGCGCTATCCAGCCTGCTCTGGCTATTGACCACAATTTATGCGATTGGCTATCTGGAAGGTTCCCCGCACCGCAGCCGCTTTTTTGGTTTCTTCAGTCTGTGCGTAACCAGCACGAGCGGCGTGGCCCTTTCCGGCAATCTGATTACTTTTCTGTTGTTTTATGAACTGCTGACACTGGTAACCTATCCATTGGTTGTCCATCGGGGCACTGAAGCGGCACGGCAGGCAGGACAAGCCTATCTTATTTACACAATGTCCGGCGGCGCCCTGTTGTTGCTGGGCACAGCGTGGCTTTATACTTTAACGGGAACGCTGGAATTCAAACCGCTGGGCATTTTGCACACACTTGATGAAGAAAATCATCCGGCTCTGATTATTATATTTGCATTACTGATTGCCGGCCTGGGTGTAAAAGCGGCGCTCGTTCCGTTACATGGCTGGCTGCCCCAGGCAATGATTGCGCCTGCGCCTGTCAGTGCTCTGCTGCATGCGGTAGCAGTCGTGAAAGCCGGCGCTTTTGGTATTGTACGTGTTGTATACGATGTGTTCGGCATCGATTTTGCCGCAGGACTTGGCGTTACCGAACCGCTGGCGTGTCTGGCGGCGATAACGATTCTTTACGGTTCATTGCGCGCGCTGACTCAGGATAATCTGAAGCGCAGACTGGCCTTTTCCACGGTCAGTCAAGTGTCTTACATTACGCTGGGTGTTGCGATCGCCGGACCACTGGCCAGTATCGGCGGTGTCGTGCATCTGGTGCATCAGGGCCTGATGAAAATCACGTTGTTCTTCTGTGCGGGCAATCTCGCGGAAACGCTGGGGATTCACAAGGTGCGCGAAATGAATGGCGTCGGGCGGCGTATGCCATGGACCATGACGGCATTCACCATTGGCGCTTTTGGCATGATCGGCGCGCCGCCGATCGCCGGATTTGTCAGCAAGTGGTATCTGGGACTCGGTGCACTGGAAACCGGCGAGTACTGGATGATTCCTGTGCTGGTCGGAAGCGGCCTTCTCAATGCGGTTTACTTCCTGCCGGTTCTGCACCGCGCCTGGTTCCGGGATCCGCCGGACAACTGGCCTAAAGTGCGTAATTTCGGCAATAAAGAAACCGCCTGGGCATTATTGCTGCCACCGGTTATCACCGCAACACTAGCGCTTCTTGCGGGTGTGATGGCATCCGCGTGGTTCAGTCCTCTGGAGTGGGTGAAACTCATCGCACAGCGGGAATTTTATCGCCCATGAACACCGCACTGAGTTTTTACGGGCTACTGTTGGGTGTGTCCTGGCCGTTCCTGCTGGTTTGCCTGCTGGGATTCAAGACGACGCGCATTCCGGCGCTGCTGCTGGCGCCATGGGCCGCACTGCCGATGCTGGCGGCAAGCCTGCTGCCAGCATCTGGCGAGGTGTACTGGCAGCTTCCCGGCATGCTGCTTGGCAGCGAAATGGGGCTGGATACAACGGAGCAGGTATTTATGCTGTTAACAGCAGTGTTATGGAGTGTATCCGGTGTCTATGCCCGTACCTATCTGTCGCGATCAACCCGGCACGCGGAATTTTATATTTACTTTCTGCTGTCGATGGCCGGCAATTTCGGTCTGATTGCGGCGCAGGATGTATTCGGATTTTATTTCGGTTTTTCTTTGATGAGCTTTGCGGCTTACGGCCTTATTGTCTTTGATCGCAGCGCCGCAGCTTTACGGGCCGGGCGAATTTACATTATCTTGACCGTGGCGGGTGAACTGATGGTATTCGTTGCGCTGCTGATGGCGGCGGGTATGACCGGCGCCACCGCCTTCGACGCCATGCGCGCCGGCGTTGCGCTGATGGATCCGGCGGACCGGTACTGGGTGATTCTGCTCGGTGTCACCGGATTCGGCATCAAGGCGGGCATGCTTGGATTGCATATATGGCTGCCGCTGGCGCATCCCGTCGCTCCCGCGCCGGCCAGCGCGGTTTTATCAGGCGCAATGATTAAAGCCGGCCTGCTGGGCTGGCTGCAACTGCTGCCCTTGGGCGAGATGGCCTTGCCCGGCTGGGGAGCAATCATGATCATGCTGGGACTGGCGGCCGCCCTTTATGGTGTGGTAATCGGGCTGATGCAGCACGAGCCGAAGACGCTGCTTGCGTATTCCAGCATAAGCCAGATGGGCGTCATGACCATGGTGGTGGGGCTGGGCATGTTGATTCCGTCCGCCTGGCCGCTCATTTTACCGACGATTGCTTTTTATGCGCTGCACCATGGTTTGAGCAAAGGCGCCCTGTTTTTGGGTACGGGTCTTGCGACTGGCGATGGCCGCAGGCTGCCGCGCCGTATCTGGCTTGTCATGTGGCTTCCCGCGCTGGCGCTGGCAGGCGCGCCCTGGACCAGCGGCATGCTTGCCAAGCAATTCGTCAAAGTAAATGCCGTATATGCTGCAGCGCCATGGGATTCGCTGCTGCCACTTCTGCTGTCAGTCAGCGCACTGGCCACCGCATTACTCATGGCGCGTTTGCTTTATCTGTGCCGGCCTGCCGCTGCGCTTTCGGTTTCGCTGCCCGCTGCAGGCCTGGTTTGGCCCTGGTCGATATTACTGCTGGCGGTTCTGCTGATGCCTTGGTGGCTTGCAGCTGCCATGAGCGTGCCGGAAATAAAAATGCTGCCTGTAACGGATAGCCTCTGGCCGGTTCTGGTGACTGCAGCTATGACCTGGCTTGTATTGCGCCTGGGTATGTTCCGGGCAATTCAAGCCCCGCCTGCCGGGGATATACTGGTGCTAATGACACGCATTTTACCTTTGTTACATTATTTAGAAAATGGCCTGATCCGTCTCACAACCAACTGGAATAAAGCGCAAACAGTAGTGTTAGCATATCTGGCAGAACTGAAATTGATTGCAAAAGAGAAACTTCAAGGCATCGAAAATTATCTGGCGCGCTGGGAAATGGCCATGCTGTTTGCAATCATCATGGCAGTGGGGATAGGGTTCATTGCGGGTGTTAACAATTAGCACGGCAATGCGTTCACGGCTCCGGTTTATCCGTGGAAGGTTTGCAATCCGTGTCCGCGGAACAGGGTTTGCCGCAGCCGCCGTCACACCCCAGCCCCAGCCGCCCGAGTCCGCCGCAGCTGCCGGCAATCGGCTTACGGCCCATCATCACGCCAATCGCCATGGCAGCTATGGCGATTGCCATGACCAGAAAAGCCGCCAGAAAAGTGGCGGCGAAATTTTGTGCATTGCTGGATTCGAAATGGCTGGTAGCGTGCTCGGTAAAAACGCCGCCGCGGTCAGCGATGAACAGTACCTGCAATCCAAGCTGCTCAGCCATCGCCAGCCCCCGCTCAAGACCCAGCACCAGCAACGCGGTTGCCCAGGCATCGGCAAGCATGCAGGTCTCCGCCAGCACGGTAACCGAAGCCAGGCGGCTTTCCGCCGGCCAGCCCGTGGCAGGATCGATGACATGCATGTAACGCCGGTCACCGATCATGAAGTAGTTGCGGTAGTTTCCTGAAGTGGCGAGCGCGGCATTATCGAGAGGCAGCACCTTCTGCACCGTACGGCCTGAGACCTGCGGCTTGTCGATACCGATCTGCCAGGGCAATTGCTGCGCATTGGTTCCGCGCGCGCGGATTTCTCCGCCGATTTCGACCATGTAGTGTTCGATGCCATGGCGCTCAAGCGTTGCAGCGATTTGATCGACCGCATATCCCTTGGCGATTGCGGAAAGATCGACATAGACATCCACACGCGTTTTACGCACAGCACGCGCGCTTTCATCCAGCATAAGCTTGTCATGCCCGGCGCGTTCCAGTGTTGCGGCGATTTCGCCCGCATTGGGAATACCCGGCACCCGCTTTTCCGGCCCAAACCCCCAGAGATTGACCAGCGGACCGATAGTGATATCGAACGCGCCTTCGCTTTGCCGGCCAATTTCAAGCGCAGCCGCGAGAACGGTGTAAAGCGAAGTAGATACAGGTATCCATTCGGTCGAGCCGGAGCGGTTGAATCGCGACAGCTCAGAACCGGCACCGTAAGTGGACATGCTTTGATTGATTTTTGCAAGCTGCTGTTCGATTTCCATCCGGATCGCTTGCACAGATAGAGCATCGGACGCGTGACGGTATTTGACAGTGTAACCGGTGCCCATCGTGCCGCCGGTCAAATGCGATTCCAGCAGCGGCGCAGAAAAGCGGACAAAACCGGCCGCAACGGCAATAATAAGCAGAACAGCGGCGATGGAAATGCTGGCGGTGTGCAGAGGTGTCAATAATCGGATTCGCATAGCCTGGTCATAAAAAATAACAATCAGTCGCCAAAATCATCATACAGGATATTTTCCTGTTCAACACCTTGATCCAGCAGCATTTCAGTAACCGCCTTACTCATCATCGGCGGGCCGCATAAATAATACTCGCAATCTTCCGGCGCGGGATGGTGCTTCAAATACACATCGTACAGCACCTGATGAATAAAGCCGGTGTAACCTTCCCAATTGTCTTCCGGCAAAGGCTCCGACAGTGCCACATGCCATTCGAAGTTTTTATGCTCGTGCGCCAGTCTGTCGAAATCGTCAACATAGAACATTTCATTTTTGGAACGCGCGCCATACCAGAACGTAATCTTGCGCTTGCTGTCGAGACGGCACAGCTGATCAAAGATATGCGAACGCATCGGCGCCATGCCCGCGCCGCCGCCGATGAAAATCATTTCGTTATCGGTTTCGCGCGCGAAGAAATCGCCGAACGGTCCCATGATATCAACCCTGTCGCCGGGTTTGAGCGCGAAGATATATGATGAACCCTGGCCGGGCGGTATACCGCCAGTTTTCGGCGGCGGTGTGGCGATACGCACATTCAGCACGATAATACCGCGTTCCTCCGGATAATTTGCCATCGAATACGCCCGTGTCACGGCTTCCCGGGTTTGCGAAACATATTGCCAGAGATTGAAGCGGTCCCAGTCTTTGCGAAACCGTTCCTCGATGTCGAAATCCTTGAACGCGCAGCGATGCGGCGGACACTCAATCTGAATATAGCCGCCCGCGCGGAATTCGACATTTTCTCCGGCGGGAAGCTCGAGAATCAACTCTTTGATGAAGGTGGCGACGTTATCGTTGGAACGCACCGTGCATTCCCATTTTTTGACACCAAAAACCTCGTCAGGCACGGCAATCTTCATGTTCTGCTTGACCGACAGCTGACAGGACAGGCGATAACCGGCGCGCGCATCGCGCTTATTGATATGCGCGGTTTCGGTCGGCAGAATAGCGCCGCCGCCTTCGAAAACCTTTACCCGGCACTGACCACAGGAACCACCGCCGCCACAGGGTGAGCTCACGAATATTCCCGCGCCGGCCAGCGCGCCAAGGAGTTTTCCGCCAGTCGGCGCTTCAACGGTGCGCTTGTCGTTGACGACTATCTGAGCACTGCCCTCTGTCAGCAGCACAGCGCGCGCGCCCAGGATCAGAAAGACCAGCGCAATGACGATTGACGTGAAAAAAAATACACCCAGGGCAATTTCCAGCATACGGGTGTCCTAAAAATTCAACGCCTTAAGAAAAACAAAGCGCGAATAAACAAAGTCGATGCAGTATATGCCTGCTATGCAAGGAAGCATTTTTTTCGAAAAACAGAATGTTGCGACAAAATCCGGATTTTTTGGGATGCTCATAAGCGTGCTTTATTTCTCCATTACAGCCGGATGCCGGAAAATGCCATGAAACCCAGCGCCATTAATCCGGCGCTGATGAACGTGATGCCCAGCCCCTGCAGACCGTCGGGAACATCCGAATATTTGAGCTTCTCGCGCACGCCGGCCATGGCGGTAATCGCCAGCGCCCAGCCGAAACCGGAGCCGAATCCGTAAGTAACGCTTTCCGCAAAAGTATAGTCGCGCTCCACCATGAACAGCGTGCCGCCGAGAATCGCGCAATTGACGGTAATCAGCGGCAGATAAATACCCAGCGCGTTATACAGCGCGGGCACGAAGCGATCCAGAAACATTTCAAGAATCTGCACCATCGCAGCGATGACGCCGATGTAGCTGACAAAACCCAGAAAGCTGAGATCGACACTGGACAGTCCGGCCCAGTCAAGCGCGCCGTCGCGCAGCAGATAGCGATAGATCAGATTGTTGATGGGCACGGTCAGTGCCTGAACGACGATCACCGCAATACCGAGACCCAGCGCCGTTTCAATTTTTTTTGAAATCGCCAGAAAAGTGCACATGCCCAGAAAAAAAGACAACGCCAGATTTTCGACAAAAACCGCGGTTATAAACAGGTTGACAAGCGTATCCATCAGGTGGTCTCAGTCGGTCGACGCATTTCCTTGATGCGGAATTCAGCCTGTTCCACCTGTGCTTTTTTCCATGAACGCACCACCCAGATGATCAATCCGATCAGAAAAAACGCACTCGGCGGCAACAACAACAGGCCGTTGGGAACATACCAGCCGCCGTCCCTGGCCAGCGGAAAAATTGTATAGTCCAGCAAAGTGCCTGATCCGAACAGTTCACGGATTGTTCCGACGGTCAGTAAAATTGCGCTGAAACCGAGTCCATTGCCCAGGCCGTCGAGAAAACTCGGCCAGGGCGGATTTTTCATGGCGAACGCCTCCGCACGGCCCATTACAATGCAGTTGGTGATAATCAATCCGACAAAAACCGACAGCTCCTTGCTGATTTCATAGGCAAAGGCACGCAGAAACTGATCAACCACGATCACCAGCGAGGCAATAACAGTCATCTGCACTATAATTCGAATATTGGCCGGTATATGATGACGAATCAGGCTGATCACCGAACTCGAACAGGCAACGACCAGCGTTAGCGCAATACTCATGGTAATCGCCGTCGACAGCTGCGTGGTCACCGCGAGCGCCGAACAGATGCCCAGAACCTGCAGAATGATCGGATTATTGTCAACGACCGGAGAAAACAAAATCTTGCGAACAGAATCAGTCATACTATCAACCCCTTTCTCTTTCTTCGCGCAGGCGGGTCAGGTAAGGGCCAAAACCCTCCCTTCCCAGCCAGAAATTCAATAACTGCGTCACACCGCGGGAAGTCAACGTTGCACCTGACAACCCATCCACTTTATGCTGATTATCCGGCGTGGCGCTGGTCACTGTACCCTTGACCAGCTCAATACGCGGATCTCCGTTATCGTCAAAGGCAATTTTGCCTTCCCACAAATCGAGCCACCGGGGATCGTCGACTTCTCCGCCAAGTCCCGGCGTTTCAGCGTGCTGGTAAAACCGGACACCCTGTATCGTCCGCAAATCTTCCCGTAATGCAATATAGCCGTACAGTGTAGACCATAATCCGTAGCCGTAAACCGGCAGAATCAGCGTTTTCAGTCGCCCACTGTCATCGTTGACCCGATAGGCTGGCAGATATCGGGGTTTACGCCGGATCTGCGCCGGATCTGCGCTGCGCGGTAGTGGTTCCGATAGATGCTCGTCTTTGGCCGCTTTTGCGATATCGAAATTTTCCGGATCCAGTGTATCGACCACACGGCCGCTACTGAGTTCTATCATGGCAACATCGATCTGCCGATAGGTCCGCGCGACATTCAGATCCGGCTTCATCAAACCGGCAATCCCGACGATGATGCGCTGACGTTCGATATGCTGGTTAGCCTGCTGAATCGGCCTAAGCAGTACGGCGGCACTGGCGACCAGCAGTGAGCAGACGAGACAGACCGCAAACGCCACCAGCAACGTTTTTGCGTTGCTGTGCGAAGAACGCGGCTTGCGGGACGAACCGGACTCAGCCATGGCGGCGCAGCCTCCGGCGGATATTGATCTGGATTACCACGTAATCAATCAGCGGTGCGAAAATATTGGCAAACAGAATGGCCAGCATGATGCCTTCCGGAAAGGCCGGGTTCACTACGCGTATCAATACCGTCATAAACCCGATCAGCAGACCGAAAACCCAACGCCCTGCGGTAGTCATCGCAGCAGAAACCGGATCTGTCGCCATGAATACCATACCGAAAGCGAAACCGCCCAGTACCAGATGCCAGTGCCACGGCATCGCCATCATCGGATTGTCACCGCTGCCCAGCACATTGAACAGCAGCACTGTCCCTACCATGCCCAGAAAAACACCGGCGATAATCCGCCAGGATGCGACTTTGGTATAAATCAGGAAAACCGCGCCGATCAGACAGGCCAGCGTCGAGGTTTCGCCGAGTGAGCCCGGTATCAGGCCGATAAACGCCTGCCACCAGGTATACCCGGCAACGGTGATGGCGTCGATTCCGCCCAGCGCGCCCATTCCCAGGGGAGTCGCGCTCGAATAACCATCGACCGCCACCCACACCTGGTCGCCGGTAATTTCCGCAGGATAGGCAAAATAGAGAAAAGCGCGGCCGACCAGCGCGGGATTGAGGAAATTTTTGCCTGTGCCGCCGAAAACCTCCTTGCCGATCACCACGCCGAAGCTGATGCCCAGTGCGACCATCCACAGCGGCATATCCGGCGGCAGCGTCAATGCAAACAGCATGGAAGTCACCAGAAAGCCTTCGTTAACCTCATGCTTGCGTACAACCGCAAAAAGTACTTCCCAGAAGCCGCCGACGATTAACGTGGTCAGATAAATCGGTAAAAAATATAAAAAACCATGCGCCATATTGGCCAGAATACTGCCCGGATCGAAGCCAATACCGAGGGCTTGCAGCAGCAGGCCGCGCCAGTCATTCTTGACAATGGCAAGCTCCTGCAGGGCGAGATTGGTCTGGTAACCGGTATTGAACCAGCTCCAGAGTATGCACGGAATCAGCGCAACCACGACATAACTCATCAGACGCTTCAGGTCGACGCCGTCCCGGACATGCGGCGCGGCGCGCGCGGTATCGGCAGGCGTATACAGGAAGGTATCCACCATTTCATACAGCGCATAATATTTCTCAAACCGTCCCCCTTTGGAGAACACCGGCTTCATGGATTCCAGCCAGCGCCGCATCGTTCTTCAGCCCTCCTTCTCGATCTGTCTTAAATTCTCGCGCAATAGCGTACCGTAGTCATGCTTACCGACACAAACAAAGGAGCACAGCGCGAGATCCTCTTCATCCAGTTCGAGACATCCGAGTTTCTGTGCCATCTCGGTATCGCCAACCAGCAGCGAGCGCAGCAACTGCGTGGGCAAAATGTCGAGCGGCATGACTTCTTCAAAGCTGCCGGTGGGTATCATGGCGCGTAGGCTGCCATTCTGGCCGGCGGTAAAATCGAAGGCCTCATGACGTTTACGAAAAAAATCCGGCAGCATTACGTTCATTTGCGAAAACTTTCTTCGTCCGGGTATCAGCCAGCCAAAAAATTCCCGTTCCGGTTTTTCCCGGATGACGCTGATCTGCAAATGATGCCTGCCCAGGTAGGTCGACCACCCGGAAGCCTGCCGTCCGGACCAGACCGAACCGGAGATAATGCGGTTATCTGTCTCCGCGGATGCGCTGAGCTCATTCTCAAGAAGGTCCTCAAGACTCGCGCCCAGCCGTGTGCGCAACAGACGCGGCCGCCTGACTTGCGGCCCACCAAGCGCAATGATGCGCTCAGTCCACAGCCGCCCAGTGGTAAACAGTTTACCAATCGCAATAACTTCCTGATAATTAAGATACCAGACGGTTTTGCGCGCATCGACAGGCTCCAGAAAATGGATATGCGTACCAGCCAGACCGGCCGGATGCGGTCCGGCAAAATCGGCCACATGTAATTGCGGCAGATTACCGGGTAACGGAAAATCCGCATCAGACGCTTTACACACCCACAACGATCCGGACGTTAAATGCGCCAGCACGCTAAGACCATGATGAAAGGATCCGGCCTGCTCACGAATAATCGGCGCGGGACTGGCAGCGAGCGGATTGGTATCGATAGCAGTGACAAAAATCGCAGCGGGTTGCGTTCCCGGATCGGGTATTTTGTTGTAAGGCCGCGTGCGCAGTGCCGTCCACAGACCTGAGGCGAGAAGATTTTCCCTGGCCTGACCGGTTGTCAGACCGGGCAACCGGTCAGGCGCGTAAGCAGAAAAAGTTTCATGGCCTTCAGTTGCGTGATTGTCTGTCGCGCCAAGTTGAATAACGACGGATAAAAGCTTTCGCCGCGCGCCGCGACAAATCGCAATAATCCTGCCCGCCCCCGGTGCCGTGAATCGAACGTCTGGCAGCTTTTTGTGCGTAAACAGCACCTGACCGCACTTGACGTCATCGCCTTCATTGACCTGCATGGCAGGATTGAGGTCGATATAATCCGGGCCCAGTACAGCCACATGATGAACAGGAGCCGCCTGTTCCACTATCGCCTGGTTGACCTGACCGCTAATGGGCAGATCGAGCCCTTTCTTAATCCTTATCAGCATAACCCGTATTCCTGAAAGTAACGTCCGGCGCGAAAGTTGGGCGGATTTATATTTCGGGAGTATCGTATATGTAGCGTTCGAGTTGCTCGATAACGAATTGATGCTCGGATATCACGTCCTTCACCAGATCGCCAATCGACAGAATACCGATGACTTTATCTTTATCGATAACAGGCAGATGACGTATACGCAATTCGGTGATCAGCGCCATGCAATTTTCATTGGTATCGTTCAGACCAACATAAGCGACATGGCGCGTCATGATTTCTTTGACCTGAATATCCTTGACCGGTTTATTCAGCAAATAAGATTTGCGGGAAAAATCCCGTTCGGTCAGAATCCCGACCAGCTCGTCGTCCCGCATGACCAGCAGTGCACCGGTATTGTATTCGGCCATTGACTGCATGGCGTCAAAAACCGATTTTTCAGGGGCGATGCTGATGACTTTGTGTCCCTTGGCCTGCAATAATTGCTCGACAGTTTTCATGGTAAAGCTCCTTTATAAATTGTATTCTGTGCATCTCCGATTTTCTCGGATTTTTTATAATTGTATTAGAATGATAACGCCGCGGGGGGTCAAAATGGGTTGTCATTAAAATGGCGCCATACCGCGTTATTCGTTGCGCATTCGGAACAATAAGCAAGCCGCGCTTCTCATGCCTTGCCTGACGCTATTTCGAAGACAACAAAAATAATTTCCTGATTGTCGTCCTTCTAATGTATCTGAATGGATACCTCCAGCAGGTTAAAGTTTATCCCAAAATCAAACAAGAGTAGATAATCTTCGGCGGTTACTATTATCACTGAACATTATCATCGCCTGAATTACCGCCAGCCCAGCCGGGTTTCTGTTTTTTTCTGCCGGAAAATTTTTTTATATTGAAGACATCGACTACAATGATGCATTTTTGTGTTCAGTGTTTCTACATTGTATGAGTCTATCGCTTATTGCGTTAACGCCGTTTCTAGGCGCCGGTTTTGTTGCAGTCATTGCACAACTGGGGCGTTTGCATGCCGCCTGGGGTGCCGGTCTGGTCGCTTTAATAGCGCTGCTTTTTCTACTGCCTCACACAGCCGATGCTTTTTCAGGCAAGGTGCTGGTGCACAGTATTCCCTGGATGCCCATGCTGGGTATGGATTTTGCTTTCCGTCTGGATGGCCTGGGGCTGTTATTCACCCTCCTGATACTGTGTATCGGTCTGCTGATTATTCTTTATGCCAGATATTACCTGTCCGATCGCGATGACATGGGGCGTTTTTACGCCTATCTGCTCATGTTTATGGGTTCCATGCTGGGTATCGCCACTTCAGAAAACATTATTCAACTGCTGATTTTCTGGGAACTGACCAGCCTGTCTTCTTTTTTGTTGATCAGTTACTGGCAGACACGTCATGAATCGCGCAGCGGCGCGCGTATGGCTTTAGCCGTTACCGGCGGCGGCGGATTGGCACTGCTGGGCGGCTTTTTATTGCTGGGCCAAATTGTCGGCAGCTACAATTTAACGGATATTCTGGCCTCCGGCGACCTGATCCGCTCCCACGACTTATATCTGCCGATGCTGATTCTGGTCTTGCTTGGCGCATTTACCAAGTCCGCACAATTTCCTTTTCATTTCTGGCTGCCCAATGCCATGGCTGCGCCCACGCCCGTTTCAGCCTATCTGCATTCGGCTACCATGGTCAAAGCAGGCGTTTTCCTGCTGGCGCGCCTGTTTCCGGCGTTATCGGGTACATCTGCATGGTTCTGGCTTGTCTGCTTCACAGGGCTTGTAACACTGGTTGTGGCCGCCTATATTGCCATGTTCAAACATGATTTAAAGGGACTGCTTGCCTATTCGACGATCAGTCATCTGGGCCTGATTACATTATTATTTGGCATCGGCACGCCCATGGCTGCGCTGGCGGGTGTCTTTCATATCATCAATCATGCGATTTTCAAAGCTTCGCTATTCATGGCCGCGGGAATTATCCACCATGAAACCGGTACCCGCGACATGCGCATACTCAAGGGCCTATGGAAGTACATGCCGCATACCGCACTGCTTGCGATGGTCGCAGCTGCATCGATGGCCGGCGTGCCTCTATTTAACGGCTTTCTGTCAAAAGAAATGTTTTTTGCCGAAACACTTTTTGTCATCAACCTGCCGTGGGGCTGGCTGTTACCGGCAGCCGCAACACTGGCAGGTATTTTTGCCGTCGCTTATTCGTTACGCTTTATTCACAACGTATTTTTTGACGGTGAACCCACTGAGCTGCCCAAGCAACCGCATGAACCTCCCCGCTTTATGAAAGTACCGGTCGAAATCCTGGTCGGTTTGTGCCTGCTGGTCGGTATCTTTCCGGCGTTCACCGTTGAGCCCATCCTGGCTGTTGCTGCTTCCAGCGTATTACAAGGCCCGGTCCCCGAACATGACCTGGCTATCTGGCATGGCTTTAACACAGCGCTGTTTATGAGCATTACCGCGCTGGCTGGCGGGGTGATACTTTATCTGATACGCAAGCCATTGTTTACACTACAGGAACGCCTGGAGCGCCTGTTCGATTTCAAGGCATTGTACGAATTCCTGCTGGAAAAGCTGCTTGCTTTTGCCAGCGCCGTCACGCATTTTCTGAATACGCATTCGCTGCAGCGCATGCTGTTCATTTTTATGCTGTTTGTCATAGCGTTGGGAATATTCGGCGCAACAGCAACGGATCATGATTATGATCTGACCGGTGAGCGCGGCATACTGCCGGTTGACGGTGTCAGCCTGTTGGTTGCCGCAGTACTCGTCGCTGCCGCAATTGCAACCGTTGTCATGCACCGGCAACGACTGATTTCACTGGTGCTGCTGGGAGCCGTCGGTTTGGTCGTATCGCTGATTTTTGTTAAATTCTCCGCACCGGATCTGGCCTTGACACAGCTTTCCGTTGAAGTCGTCACCATTGTTCTCATGCTGCTTGCACTGTATTTTCTGCCGCAGCAATCGCCTGACGAGTCGGGAAAATGGCTGCGCAGCCGCGATGCTTTAATCGCAACAACGGCGGGCGGCGGCGCTGCGCTGCTGGCATGGGCGGTATTAACCCGGCCTTACGAAAGTATTGCCGGCTATTTTCTCGAAAACAGCCTGCCAGAAGGTGGCGGTACCAATGTGGTCAATGTGATCCTGGTTGATTTCCGGGGCTATGATACGCTTGGGGAAATCACTGTGCTGGCGCTGGCCGGGCTGGGCATTTACGCCTTGCTGGAGCACCTGAAAATTGCCGGCGCCAGCCATGACAGCGAAGGGCGCGCCTGGGATGAAGATTTGCATCCAACCATTATGGCATCGTTTGCGCGCCTGCTATTACCGCTTGCGTTGCTGGTTTCCATGTTTATACTGCTGCGCGGGCACAACTTGCCCGGCGGCGGTTTTATTGCCGGCCTGGTTACCGCAGTAGCACTGGTAATGCAGTATCTGGCCAACGGTGTAATCTGGACGCAGCAACGGTTACCGATCAATATGCACAAAGTCACCGGTTACGGCCTGATGATTGCCACCTGCACCGGACTGGCGAGCTGGATTTTCGGCCACCCTTTCCTAACCTCGACACACAGCCATATTCACTGGCCGGTTATCGGCGAATTTGAGCTGGCTTCGGCCATGGCGTTTGATCTCGGCGTTTATCTGGTTGTCGTCGGCGCCACATTGCTTATTTTGGTCTATCTGGGCCTGGTGCATCATCAAAGCCATCAAATGAAACCCAGAAAGCGGATACGTTAAATGGAATTACTCGTTTCGATCATCATCGGTGTACTGACAGCCTGCGGCGTTTATCTTTCACTGCGCGGCCGCACGTTTCCCGTCGTGCTGGGACTAACTTTTTTATCGTATGCAGTCAATCTGTTTCTGTTGGTCATGGGGCGGCTGACAATAGGCAATCCGCCGATTATCAACGATAACGCCGCGAATTATGCCGATCCACTGCCGCAGGCGCTGGTATTAACCGCCATTGTCATCAGTTTTGGCATGACTGCCTTCGTGATCATCCTGTCGCTGAAAGCTTTTCTGGAAATGGGTAACGATCAGGTCGACGGGAAGCACAGGCCATGATAAATCATATCGTTATTTTCCCGGTTATACTGCCGCTGCTGGCGGGCATACTGCTTCTGCTGATGCCCCAGCGGCATCTACTGTTCAGGCGCGCCGCCAGTCTTGCGGCGATAGCGCTGCAACTTGCCGCAGCCGGCCTTCTCCTGAACGCTGTCAACAGCGGCGCTATTTTTGTCTATGCGCTGGGAAACTGGTCGCCGCCTTTTGGCATCGTACTGGTAGCGGACCGTCTGGCTGCCTGGATGCTTGTTGTAACGGCACTGGTTGCCACTTGCGCTCTGTTATACGCTGTGCGCGGTACAGATAAAGACGGCGCGCATTTCCACGCACTGTTTCACTTACAGTTGCTTGGCTTAAACGGCGCATTCCTGACGGGAGATCTGTTTAATCTGTTTGTTTTTTTTGAGATTCTGCTGCTGGCCTCCTACAGCCTGCTGCTTCATGGCGGCGGCCGTCTGAAAACCAAAGCCGGTCTGCATTTTGTTGTCATTAATCTGGTCGGTTCAACGCTTTTTCTGTTCGCTGTAGGCACACTGTATGGTTTGCTCGGTACGCTGAACATGGCCGATCTGGCTGTCAAAGTCGCCGGCGCGCAGACTGAAGATGTCGCGCTCATTCAGATAGCCGGCCTGCTGCTGTTTGCTGTGTTTGCGCTGAAGGCCGCGCTACTGCCGCTTTATTTATGGCTGCCCGCCGCGTACGCCCATACCACGGCAGCCGTCGCCGCGTTATTTGCCATTATGACCAAAGTCGGCGCATACTGTATTTTACGTGTTTATACCCTGATTTTTGGTACGCAGGCGGGCCCGGTATCGAATTTGATTGAGGCATGGCTTTTACCCCTGGCATTAATGACTTTAATAATCGGCGTCTTTGGAACGCTGGCCAGTACACGGCTGCGCCAGCAAGTTGCTTATCTTGTCATCGCTTCCATTGGCACGCTGCTGACGGCCTTTGGCATGAACAACGAAGCCGGCATTGCCGCCGGTTTATTTTACCTGCCGCACTCAACCTTTGCGGGAGCCGCTTTGTTTCTTCTTGCAGATTGCATCGCCAACCGGCGCGACGTCATGGAAGATCAGTTCGAACCGGGGCCCATCATTCAACAACAGCGGATACTGGGCACGCTGTTTTTTATACTGGCGGCGCTGATAGCCGGCCTGCCGCCGCTTTCCGGCTTTATCGGGAAATTTTTAATTCTGCAAGCCGCCTTGCCGCATGCAGCTCTGCCGTGGATCATGGGCGTTGTGCTCATCACCGGTCTGTTCACTTTGATCGCGCTGGCGCGCGGCGGCAGCATGATGTTTTACCGGGCGCAGGCTCCGCATATCTGTCATATCCATCCCGACGCCAATCTGCAGCGAAGCGGCATATCCGTAACAACCGAACTGGCGCCGGTTGTTTATCTGCTTGCATTTTGTATCGGCTTATTGATCTGGGCCGGCGCCATCACTGAATATACAACCGTCACTGCCAGTCAATTACTGCAACCCGAGCTGTACATTCAATCGGTGCTGAATCTGGAGGTTAAACAATAATGACGCGCCTGTTACCGCATCCTGTCCTGACACCGGTACTGGCTTTTATCTGGCTGCTGCTCAACAACAGTATCGCTCCCGGACAGATCACACTGGGTCTGATATTCGGCTGGGCGATACCGGTACTCACGATACACTTCTGGCCGGATAAGGTATCCATCCGCAGACCGGCGGTACTCATACGCTACCTTATGGTGTTATTTTATGACATTATAAAGGCGAATTTCACGGTGGCGCGGCTGATACTGGGAAATACCGATCAACTGCATCCTGTTTTCATTAAACTGCCGCTGGACTTGACTACCGACCTGGCAATCGGGCTTTTGGCTAACAGCATTACCTTGACGCCAGGCACATTATGGGCACGGCTTTCGGACGATCACAGCTATCTGTTGATTCATGCATTGAATGAAACAGACCCGGACAGGCTTATTGCAACCATTAAACAGCGTTATGAAAAACCGTTAAAGGAGATTTTTGAATCATGCTAGCGATTTCAATTCAGATAGCATTTGCATTGGTCGCCGCCGCAGTCGCGATGAGCTTCTGGCGGCTGTTACGCGGCCCCGATGCGCCCAACCGCATACTGGCGCTGGACACATTGTATATCAACACCATTGCAATACTCGTGTTGCTGGGTATTCACCTGGGCAGCGCGCTTTTTTTTGAAGCGGCGCTGCTGATCGCGCTGATGGGATTTATCGGCACCGTTGCGCTGTGCAAATATCTGTTACGCGGCGATATTATCGAATAAATCATGCTGGAATTTCTTCTTTCCCTGCTGGTGCTGACCGGCGCCAGTTTCGCATTCATCGGCTCCTTGGGCCTGATCAGGCTAAAAGACTTGTACACCCGCCTGCACGGACCGACCAAGGCAACCACACTGGGTGTCGGCAGTCTGTTGATCGCCTCGGCGATTTATTTCAGCACCTATAGCGAACAGATCAGTCTTCACGAATTTTTAATTACGATTTTCCTGTTTATCACAGCACCAGTGAGCGCGCATCTGCTGGCTAAAGCAGCCTTGCACCTGGGCCTGCCTTCACTGGCTGAAATACCGGAAGCGGAAGAAGCCGGTCAGACAGAAATGACCGGAACGGCTCAAACCGGTGCAACAGAAGCATTTGAAAAAAATGAACGCATTGGCAGTGAAAATGCCAGTCCTGGTGAAAAAGCAAGGCCGGAAAAATCGGAATCGATCACAAAAACACCAGGAACGCCCGATCAAACACGGCCATAGACTGCATACACATATTTATTGCTTTGGCTTTTACAGGCAGTCCGGCGATGCTGTCTGAAAAAATACCGGGTTTTTATAATAATTCCACCAGGCGGCTATTCGCCTGCTTTATACACCTCGATACGGCTGATCAGACCGTCAGGCTCAAAGTAAATACATTCACGCCCCTGTCTTCTGACAGGCTCATCTGCGGCGGCATCTGTTGCCGTCATGAGAAAATCAAACGCAACACCGTTTGTTCCGATCGGGCGGTAATTCGACACTTCCCAATGCACGTCGGGATAACGCGCAAAAAAACTCAGCATCATTTCATGTATGGCAACACTGCCCTTATACTCGCCAAAATACGCGGAATGATACGTGGCCTCTCCCAGAAACAGCGTTTCAATGCGCCTCAGGTCATGCTTATTCGATAATTCGATGTAATTTTTTGCCAGTTCCATATTTTTTTGTACACTCATTTACCGCCCTCCCAAAAAAATAACTGATTTCCTGTTAATAGTAACAATGGCTAGTGCTGATCATCTCGTGCAGCAGATGCTGCAGATTCTTCGCGCATAAAAATCCATTCATCATCATTACTTGCGGCTTCATTGAACGTATATCCGGCGGCATCAAATTGTTTAATATCTTCAGGTTTCATCAAATTATTCTGGATAATATACCGGCTCATCAAACCACGCGCTTTTTTGGCAAAGAAACTGATTATTTTGTATACACCATTCTTTTCATCCTTAAAAACCGGTGAAATGACTTTGGCATTCAATTTCCTGGTATTGATCGATTTGAAATATTCCTGGGACGCAAGATTGATCAGCGTATTCGAGCCTTGTTCGCGCAGTTGCCGATTAATGGCGTCTGTCAAACTGTCTCCCCAGAATGCATAGAGGTTGTTGCCGCGCTGATTTGTTAACTGCGTGCCCATTTCCAAACGGTACGGCTGAATCAGGTCGAGCGGGCGAAGCACTCCGTATAAACCGGAGAGAATTCTCAAATGATGCTGTGCAAAATCCACCGCCTGCGCATCCAGCGATTCTGCATCGAGACCGGTATACACATCGCCCTTGAATGCATACACCGCCTGTTTGGCATTATCCGGATTAAACGGGCGCTTCCATTCAAAATATCGGTTGGAATTGAGCACGGCCAGCTTGGGACTGATCGACATCAACCGGCCAATTTGATCGGGCTCCAGCTTTTTCAACTGATCGATCAGCCTGGCCGAATCGTCAAGAAAATCCGGTATGGTAAATTTCTCAGTACCGGCGGGCGCTTCAAAATCCAGTGTTTTTGCGGGCGAAATAACAATAATCATGCATTTTTATCCTGAAAATTCTAGATCGGGTAACATTTTCCGGGTAAGTATACTAAAATCTTGCCTGGGCATTTTGCAAGTACGCAGTAAATCAATCCAAATCATGACAAAATATGTCAGGCAGACTTTTTTAGGCATTATTATCGGCCTGTCTGGCATGGCTTTCTACCTTTCGCCCCAAGGGTG
This sequence comes from Nitrosomonas sp. Nm51, assembly GCF_900111165.1. GTDB lineage: Bacteria > Pseudomonadota > Gammaproteobacteria > Burkholderiales > Nitrosomonadaceae > Nitrosomonas. The sequence goes on along the minus strand of NZ_FOGH01000006.1, from coordinate 7,571 downwards.
GTATCTGGAAGAAAAATACGGTCTGGACTTGCTGTTCCAGTTACGCGGAGCGGCGCCAGCACCCGATGATGTGATGATTATTACCATTGACAGCCAATCGGCCAACAAGCTGGGTTTAGCGCTTACACCGCCAGACTTCTGGCCATGGCCGCGCAACCTGCATGCCCGGCTGATTGACCGGCTTCATCGGTCAGGCGCGCGCGTCATTGTGCTGGATCTTATTTTCCGCAAAGCCGGCGCAATACCTGAACACGATCTGCAACTGGCACAAGCGATTGAAAATGCTGGCAATGTTATTGTTGTAGAGCGGTTATTCACCAAAGAACACGATCTGGCGGCTAACCCAGGTAATCCTTCTGAATTTAAACTGATCGAGGAAAAAAGCATCCCGCTGCTGAAAGAGATCTCGGCGGCAGTATTGGCGCATACCCCCTTTCCACTGCCGGATAAATTCCCTGTTCCCATCAACGCCTACTGGGCTTTTAAACCAAGTATAGGCGACTCTCCAACAATCCCGGCCGTGGTGTTACATGCCTATGCACATGAAGTTTATGACCATTTGACCGCGTTACTGCACAAGGTACATCCGTTCGACACCGCACATTTTCAACACTATCAAGACCAGACCAAGGATCTGGAATCAGCGGCGCTTTTCTTGCGGCAATTATTTATCAATCATCCTGAAATCAAGCCCAAAATAATGTCCGAATTACGTCACAACACAACATTCAATATCCGGCAGAAACAATTGATTCAGGCACTGGTCAATCTTTACGCCGGTCAGGAGGCATATTACTTGAATTTTTATGGACCGCCAGGCACGATCAAAACCATTCCTTATTATCAATTTTTGCAGCCGGCGGCAAAAGAACAAAAACAATCCGGCGCATTGCTCGATCAGGTCCGCGGTAAAGTGGTTTTTGTCGGATTATCTCAGTTAACACATGCTGAGTACGAAATTACACGCGATGCATATGACACTGTTTTTACCGATTCGAAAGGCGTCAAAATCAGCGGCGTCGAGATTGCCGCCACAGCATTCGCCAATCTGCTTGAAAACAGACCGGTCAGGCCTTTCCCCTACGCAGGCAGCCTCGGACTGTTATTTGTCACGGGTTTGACGCTGGGTTTTGTTTTTCCATTACTGTCCAGTAAGGCGCTGATCGCAGCCGGCATCATCACAGCGGGCGCCTATACTGTTTTCACCTGGTTGCTGTTTAAACAGGCCGGCATCTGGCTGCCGCTGATTATTCCACTGCTCGTTCTCCTCCCTGGCGCAATTTTCGGTTCTGTTTTGCTCAATTACTTCACAGCCAGGCAAGAGCGCGATCAGCTTTTGGAATTGTTCGGCCAGTTTACGCCTGATCGTGTGGTGGGCGATTTAACCAGACGCATCGATGCCAGTCTGAGCAAGGATCAACTCGTTTTTGGCGCGTGTATGTTCACCGATATCCAGGGTTACACAACGCTTGCGGAAAAAATGGATGTCCGCGCACTAAGACGGCTGATAGACGATTATTTTCAAGTCTTGTCCCGTTCGGTGAGACAAAACAATGGCGTCGTCTCTGAAAAAATCGGCGATGCCATGCTGGCGATCTGGGAAGCCACCTCCGCCAGCAAAACGCTTCGGGAAGAAGCCTGCGAAGCAGGCCTGACCATCATCAACAATCTCAACCGCTTTAATCGCGAGGGCAGTCACCCGCCACTGCCCACACGCATCGGTATCCATTTTGGCGATCTGCTGGTCAGCAGGCTGGGCGCGATGGACAACTATATCTACCGTGTTATCGGCGATCTGGTCAACACTACCAGCCGTATCGAAAACGCCAATAAGTCTCTGGGCACCCATTTGCTGGTCACCGACGAAGTGATTGACGGCATCGACCGCTTTCTAACCCGCCCGCTGGGCAGTTTTCAGCTTGCGGGCAGATCAACACCGGTCAGCTTGTTTGAACTGATAGACTATCGGCAAACCGCCAGCGACCAGCAGCGGCTGTTATGTACTATGTTCAACGCGGCGTTAGCAACCTACCGGCAACAGCAGTCCAATGCAATTAATCAGTGGCAAAAAATCCTCGAGATTTTTCCGGAAGACGGACCCGCAACATTCTATCTGAATATTTGCCTTAAATCGCCGCCCGAACAATGGCAGACCATCCACAAACTTACAAAAAATCCATAACCATAAACCTTTCGCTGCATGGTGCGATAATTCCCGCTTTCAACATACGTTTTGCACGTTAGCATGTTATCGACTGCATCGCTTCCACGCGCAATCTGCTACAAAAACAGTTAACGTTTGATGCCTTATAGGAGTATTTCTTTACTCAAAACTATTCAGGGCACTTATACGCAAATTATAGCCCGGCTACAAGATTTTTAGACCGCAACAATTATATTATGTTAATCTTTTGACTGCGTTGCAGTTCAGCTACGTAATGGATATTACGAGAAAAACAAGAGAGCTATGAGCATATCGGAAACGGCAGTAAAACGAACCAGCAGCTGGCTGGTTTTACTGGCTTTCGCCGTACTCGCCACTGTACCTGTTATGCTGGCACGCAACGCAATAGCAGCAGATGTCTGCGCAGTGAACGCCGCACTGGTCGTCTCGGTGCAGGGCGATGTCGAGCTGCGCCGGGCGCAGTCCACATTATGGGAGTCCGCCAGGCTGGATACGCCGCTTTGCGCGGGCGACTCGCTCAGAGTGCGCCGGCATGGCCGCGCTTCAATACGGCTCAGTAACGACAGCCTGATGCGGCTGGATCAACGGTCCGCCATCACTATTCCGCAAACCGATGCCAATAAAATCACCTCGTTCGTCGACCTGATCGAAGGCGCCATTCACATTATCACGCGCACGCCCAGACCGTTTAAAATCAGAACGCCTTTTTTGAACGCAGGCGTGGAAGGCACGGAGTTTTTTGTGCGTGTGCAAAGCGATTTCGCACAGATTATCATTTTTGAAGGCCGCGTATCAGCAGAAAACACGCTGGGCAGCCTCTCTCTGACAGACCATGAAGCCGCAGTCGCCTACCGCAATCTGCCGCCGCAAAAGGAAACGGTGGTCGAACCACTCGATGCCGTGCAGTGGACGCTGCATTACCCGGCGATTATCGGCTATCACCGGGGTCGTCTCGATACAGCTGAAACAGACTTCACCAGCCGGTTGCAGGAAGCGGAGCAGCTGCTGTCCGTCGGACGGGCGCAAGAAGCCGGCAGCATCATCGGCAGCATACTGACCAAAGACCCGGACAACAGCGCGGCCATTGCACTGCAATCCATTATTGCAGTGGTCCAGAATGACAAGCAAACAGCGCTCGAACTGGCAAAGCGGGCCGTTGCATACGACGAATTGTCAGCCGCGGCCAGGCTCGCGCTTTCGTATGCCCAACAGGCATCGTTCGATATCGAGGCCGCGTTGGCCAGCGTCAAACAGGCGGTTGTTCTCGATCCGCAGAATGCGCTGATCTGGGCAAGGCTTGCCGAGCTGCAAATGTCTGTCGGCGAACTCGAACAGGCGCTTGCATCCGCACAGGAAGCGGTCGGCCTGAATCCGGCTATTGCCAAAACGCAAACGGTATTGGGATTTGCGTATTTACTGCAAATCGACACCGCCGATGCAAAATCGGTTTTTCATGACGCCATACTGCTTGATCAGGCCGATCCCATGCCAAGGCTCGGGCTGGGGCTCTCGCTCATCCGCGAAGGCCGGCTTGAAGCCGGGCGCATCGAGCTCGAAATCGCCGCCAGCCTCGATCCCGGCAATTCACTGATTCGCAGCTACCTTGGCAAAGCGTATTTCGAGGAAAAGCGTTACTCAATCGCAGAAACGCAGTTTGAACTCGCCAGGGAACGCGACCCAAATGATCCCACCCCGTGGTTCTACGGCGCCATCCAGAAGCAAACGCAGAACCGCCCGGTTGAAGCGCTGCGGGACATTCAGAAATCGATTGAACTCAACGGCAACCGCGCCGTATACCGCTCCCGACTGTTGTTGGATCAGGATCAGGCCGGACGCGGTTCCAGCCTCGCGCGTATCTACGACAACCTCGGGTTTGAAAAGCGCGCATTGATGGAAACCGCCAAATCGCTGGCTTACGACCCATCGAATCATTCCGCGCACCGGTTTTTGTCGGATACATATGCAAATACACCGCGCCACGAAATCGCGCGCGTCAGCGAATTGTTGCAAGCGCAGTTATTGCAACCGATTAACGTCAACCCCGTACAGCCGCGTCTCGCTGTTGCCGACCTGAATATCATCACCAATACCGGCCCTGCCGTGACCGGCTTTAATGAATTTACGCCGTTGGTCGAACGTAATCGCGCTCAGTTAGTTGCTTCGGGCATCGTCGGCAGCAACGGCACCATCGGTGACGAAGTTGTCGCATCGGCGCTCTACGACCGTGCTTCGATGAGTATCGGGCAATTTCATTACGGCAGCGATGGATTTCGCCCGAATAATGATCAAAAACATAACATCTACAATGCCTTCTTGCAATACGCGGTCACGTCTAAATTCAATCTTCAGGCAGAGGTGCGCAGACGCGAAACGACGCACGGAGACTTACTGCTCGACTTCGATCCGGGCAGATTCGACCCGAATCAACGCAGACGGTTGGAACAGGATACCGCGCGCGTAGGTGGTCGGTATGCGTTATCACCTGACCAGGATATTATTTTCTCGGCTGCGTATTTTGACCGAAAAGAAAACCTAAATTTTGCAATACCCGGTTTCGATCCCGCTACAAATGACATTGTTATCACCCCCCTGCTGAATAATACTAAGGAAAAAGCTTATCTGGTAGAAGGGCAATATCATTACCGGCAAGAACATTTAAATATCATCATGGGCACCGGTACTTATCGGTCCGATGCAAAAAATCAACAAAATATTCCGCTTGTCTCATTACCTGACAACTTTATCAGAGAACGCCAGAACGGTTATCTTTATTCTAATTTTAACCAGATAGACAATGTCAGCATCACTTTGGGTTTAAGCTACGACGCATTGAAAGACAGCGCTGTTATCAAAGAAAATAAATTCAATCCCAAGTTTGGCTTACAGTGGAGCTTTCTCGATCGTTTCCGCATGCGTTTGGCATTTTTTGAAACCGTCAAATCGGCATTGTTTGCCAACCAGACTCTCGAGCCGACGCAGGTTGCCGGTTTTAACCAGTTTTTTGACGATTTTAATGGCACCAGGGCGCAGCGCAAAGGGATTGGCCTGGATGCTCAACTTACAAAAAATATCTTAAGCGGCATCGAAGTATCTTCACGCGACCTGAAGGTTCCAGTAATACAAGGAATGCCACAGTCACTGGAGTTAGATACCCAGAAGCAAAAAGAGCAATTATATCGCGGCTATTTTTATCTGCTGCCGCACAAATTCTGGGCGATAAGAAGCGAAGCGCAGCTTGAGAAGTTTTCTCGACGAATCATGCAGTTTAACCAGCCGACCCGAATTGAAACACTCAGTGTTCCGGTCAGCATTAACTATTTTAACCCGCACGGCCTTTTTGCAAAACTTACGGGCACTTTTGTGCGGCAGGAAATTGACCGTACAGCCGCTTTTCCAGGCGCAGCTCCCACTACAGCACTAGATAATTTTTTCTTACTCGATACGACTATTGGCTATCGATTTCCGAACCGAATGGGGCTTGTCAGTTTTGAAGGCAGGAATCTTTTAAATGAACATTTCTTTTTCAGAAATGTGAATTTTTATGTATCCGAAGCGATTAATCCCCGGTTTATTCCGACACGCACTTTTTTTGCACGAGTGACTTTAAATTTTTAGAAGGAGAATTAAAAAATGAAAGCAGTTGTTTTTTTACTGACAGGATCGATATTTTTGGCAGGTTGCGTCACTATGCAGCACGAACAGAGAACAGATCATAATACAGCAGGAGAACATTCAAAAGATTATCAGCATCATAAAGTTCCACAGCTATCGCCAGAACTTGAACAAGAATTGCTAAGACTCACAAACATGGAAAATATTGGATTCATCGTTGCTGTAGACAGAAACGGCAACCCATTGGCAATCGCATCAAGTCAAGCAAAATCCGCCGAAATCTTTACCCCGGATGAACGTCGCCCAGCCCGGGCATATTCGCCACCGCAAGCATTTTCATTCGTAGAAATTAAAAAATCCCACTGTTGGGCTATGGGTCTACGGTCAATATATTATCCAATAGGTGGAGTAGGCGTTGAAATATGTTTACCTTTCTAAGAAGCAGATTGACAAGATCACAAAGGGGTCAAAGATCACCCCTTTTGCATTGCGCAATTTTGTGTTTGTGGCCGGAACCACAACGCCTAAATCTACACGCAGTTCTTCAACATCGTAAACGCCATCATTACATAAATCATACAAACGGATTCCGGATAACAAGTCGGTTGTCTATCATTTGGCCATCCTGCATATCTTCAGAATATAGCGCTGTACAGTCAACAGACAACGCAGCTGCGCTATCCGAAGCCCGTGAAAATTGTACATCGACAGTCACCGGCACCACAGGACATAGCATACATATTTGTGAAAGAAATTCCCGGATTTCTGCAAAAGACATTTCCAGTTTTCTGCTGGCTACGCTTGCGAATTCATTGAGCACCTAAACACTTATAGTTCCATCATTTGCAATTATATTTTCTGCCTGAGCCGATTTTGTTTCATCTTCAGATAAGAGATACAGCACTACATCTGTATCCAGAAAAACGTTATGACCGTTCATGCAGTTCAATGCGATCGAATTTAAAGTCTTTCGGCAATCGCCCCCGGTACTTCCTTAAACGCGCAAGAATTTCACGAACTTCCGGCGTTTTCATGATTTCAATATCGCGGGAACCTGCGACATGAATTTCAATCTCGTCACCTTCCTTCAGATTAATAAGCACTTCAACAACCGAAGCAGGTATTCTGACGGCCAGACTGTTGCCCCATTTTGAAACTTACATTTGATAACCACTCCCAATGATATACTTATTCAGCATTGTACAACGGGAACTCAAAAGGTAATTGCCGAGGCGTTCCGCCAAATGGAGTGAAAGTTACAGACAACGGCTGAATGACAACATTGTCACGGCGGATCATCCTTCGCGCATCCGCCTTACGAAAACTGAAACTGATAGAGTGATATGCCGAATTATCGAAGGTATCGGGTGTCAGGCGGGACGTATTTTTTTACCGTGAATCTTCTCGAGAAGACGGCTGGATTTGCTGGTACGTCATATTGACGAATTACGTGCAGCGGTACGCGCTACCAAACGGAATCGTCCGTTCCATATCGATGTCTTAAGATCAAGGCTTACTTGATGTTAAGACCGGGTAGCATCATATGCCATATATGCAAAAGCAATTACGACAACCAGTAATACAATCACGGAGATAATATCCATGACTAGTACTCCTTTAAAGTTGAAATCAAATATTTAATCCTAAATTCCTCAGTTAGCTGGAATCAAATGCCAACGTAGCGGGAAATGAATCAAGAAATTGTGATTTCTGGGGTTTGCTGGCAATAATTTTACTGATGATATAACGCACCAAGGCTGGCCAGCGACCTGCT